>NZ_JALJQZ010000014.1 GCF_022968395.1 Affinirhizobium lemnae | reverse complement strand
TATTCAATTGTCAAATAACAGACCACTAAAGCAGTCAAATCTCAGAAGACAACCATCCATCAGCCAAACCAAAATCCGGCCAAAATCAGCATTCGCCAATCTCAATGATCATCAACCCCTCGAGAAACAATCCAGCCAAAACCAGACTTCCTCAAGAACGAAAAACACCGTCGCCAGCAGCGCCGCTGCCCTCGTCAGTGACACGGCTTATAGGCAAACCAATTTTATCCGTCAACTGCCAATGTCAGAAATCTGTCATTTTTTTCACGGGGCCTCCCCTCACTTGTACTCCAAGGCTATGGTTTCCTCGGATTACCGGGAGATTTAGATGCAAGTTCTTGATGAGAATGAAACCCGCGCCGCTTTGCCATTCGATGGTTTGATTGATGCGATAGCGAAAATGTTCGCGGGCGACTGCGTTACGCCGCTTCGACATCACCATACTATGTCGGTGCCCGGTGAAGCGGATGCCACTCTTCTGCTAATGCCTGCCTGGGTGCCGGGTCACTATAGTGGCGTGAAGCTATTGAACCTTTTCCCGGACAATCACATGCGGTCGCTTCCAACGATTGTGGGGCGGTATCTGCTCTCATCAGGACGCACAGGTGAAATGCTGGCATTGATCGAAGGCGGTGAATTGACCGCGCGGCGTACCGCTGCGACATCCGCGCTCGCCTCTCGCCTTCTCTCCCGAGAAGATTCGAGGGATTTGGTGATGGTGGGGACCGGCCGCCTCTCGCTCAATCTCATGGAGGCGCATTGCAGGGTTCGCCCTATTGAGCGTGTACGGATCTGGGGACGTGATTTGCGTAAGTCGTCTCTCCTTGCTGAAGAGGCCCTAAAGTTGGGCATCCCGGCTGAGGCGGCTCCCAGTCTGGAGGATGCGGCGCGCCAAGCAGACATCATCTCCTGCGCCACGCTTTCAAATGAGCCGCTGATCCGTGGCGAATGGCTGAAGCCCGGATGTCACGTCGATCTGGTAGGCGCATTCAAACCCACCATGCGTGAAAGCGATGACACTGCCATTCAGCGTTGCAGCGTGTTTGTTGATACCTATGAGGGTGCTACGCACGAGGGCGGCGACATTGCCATTCCGCTGAAAACAGGTGTTCTGAAGCTGGAGGATATCCGCGGAGACATGCGCGAACTCGTAACCGGCAAACCCCCGGGCAGGACATCGCAAGCCGAGATCACTCTGTTCAAATCGGTGGGTGCGGCGCTTGAGGATCTGGCAGGCGCTATTCTCGCCTATGAAACCGCGCTTCGGGCAACTGATAACCGATGATATCATCCCGAATTTCCCTACCTGAACTTCCCATCACATCCGTACTCTCCGAAATCGGCCAGTCGCTTGCGGCCGGAAACCGACTTGTGCTTTCAGCGCCACCTGGCGCTGGCAAGACCACGACTGTGCCGCTTCATCTTCTGGATCAAGAATGGTGCACCGGGCGAATCATTCTCCTGGAACCTCGCCGTCTGGCAGCGCGTGCAGCAGCCTCACGCATGGCGACGATCCTCAACGAACAGGCTGGTCAGACCGTCGGTTACAGAATGCGCCTCGACAATCGCATTTCGAAGGCGACTCGCATTGAGGTGGTGACGGAAGGCGTGTTCACCCGGATGATCCTGGAAGATCCTAAGCTCACGGGCGTATCTGCCGTTCTGTTCGATGAGTTTCACGAGAGGTCACTGGACGCCGATTTCGGATTGGCGCTTGCCTTGGATTCGCAGGGAGCTTTGCGCGAAGACCTCCGCCTCATTGTCATGTCGGCGACACTGGATGTCGATCGAGTCTGCGCACTTCTCGATAGTCCCCCCTGGGTGAAAAGCGAGGGACGAACCTTCCCAATCGAGATCCGGCACGTTGACCGCGACGCCAGCGAAAGGATCGAGGACAGCGTTACGCGCGCGATCCTTTCGGCACACGATCGGGAAAATGGCTCGATCCTCGCATTCCTGCCCGGGCAAGCCGAAATCAAGCGCGTGCAGGAGCGGCTGATTGGCAAATTGCCGGAAGCGACTGTTCTGGCACCTCTCTATGGTGCCATGTCGCAACGGGATCAGGATCTGGCCATCAAGCCCAGCCCTGTCGGCCAGCGGAAAGTGGTTCTTTCGACATCGATCGCAGAGACCTCCATTACGATTGATGGGGTGCGAATCGTCATTGACAGCGGACTGCAACGATTACCCGTGTATGAACCGTCAACGGGGATTACCAGGCTTGAAACGGTCCGTGTTTCCCGAGCATCGGCAGACCAGAGAGCAGGCCGAGCTGGAAGAACGGAGCCTGGCATCGCGATTCGCCTTTGGCATGCTGGGCAAACCGCGGCGCTGCCCGCTTTCACACCGCCGCAGATTCTGGCGAGTGATCTGGCTGCACTGGCACTGGATCTCGCCCACTGGGGTGTGAAGGATCCAGCCACCCTCTCCTTTCTCGATCAACCCCCGCTCGCTGCATTGACAGAAGCACGCAATCTTTTGCGGATGATGGAAGCGCTGGACAACAACGACGCGCTGACCGTTCGTGGGAAACTGATGCGGGAGCTTTCTCTTCCCCCTCGGTTGGCCGCGATGGTGATTGCAGGCGCCGAACGCGGTGCAGCTCGCAAGGCGGCTCGACTAGCCATACTGTTGACGGAACAAGGTCTGGGCGGACAAGACGTCGACCTCGACTCTCGACTGCGCCAGTTTGGCAGTGAACGCGGTGAGCGTGCTGAGGCGGCACGCGGTCTGGCTGACAAACTCGCTAAATCGCTGCCAAAGGCCACGGGACAGGCGGAAGATCTCTCGGCAGGCCAGCTGCTTCTGCACGCCTTTCCGGACCGTGTGGCCATCCAACGCGGTGCACGCGGCCGATTTGTCATGGCAAATGGCCGTGGCGCAGAACTTCCCGAGACCGAAAGACTTTCCGGTTGCAAGTATCTTGTAATTGCCGACCTGACAGGGCGGGCTGCTCAGGTACGAATTTTGGCGGCCACAGAGGTTCGACGCAGCGATATTGAGGACGAACTCCAGCATTCGATTATCTCTGGGGAAGAAGCCTTCTTTGATACCGTATCGAAACAGGTCCGCGCTCGCCGCGTCGTTCGCCTGGGTGCACTCGTGCTAGAGGAATCTCCCTTACCCCGCCCAGTCGGGGAGACTGCGGCGCGTGGTCTTGCCGATGGGGTGCGGCAAGTTGGCCTGCAGTGCTTGCCGTTTTCGAAAGAAGCAGAGCAGATGCGGGACAGGATCGGCTTTCTTCACCGTACGATTGGCAGCCCTTGGCCCGATATGGCGGAGGAACGCCTGCTCGAGCGACTTGATGAATGGTTCGTACCCTTCCAAAGTGGCCGGACTCGACTGGACGCCGTGGATGCCGGGAGTTTGATGGAGGGGCTGAGATCCCTCGTTCCATTCGAGCTTCGGCAGGATCTTGCTCGCCTCGCTCCAACCCATTTTGAAGCGCCCACAGGTCAACGCCATCCGATCCGCTATGATGGAGAGGAACCGGTTCTTGCCATCCGGGTGCAGGAACTGTTTGGTCTCAAAGCACATCCGGCTGTCGCGGGCGGCAAACTGCCGCTGCTGCTTGAGTTGACTTCTCCGGCCCATCGTCCGATCCAGACCACGCGAGATCTTCCTGGCTTCTGGTCTGGCTCCTGGAAAGATGTTCGTGCTGATATGCGCGGGCGATATCCCAAGCATCCATGGCCGGAAGATCCTGCACATGCGCAAGCTACGCATCGGGCGAAGCACAAAGGAACCTGAGATGGAAAGCCAGTCGATCCGCCATTTGCAGTTCGGGCGCAGCAGTCGCAGCCTCCGCCTCCAAACACTGATCTGGCTTCGCTGGCTGGCTGTCGCCGGGCAGGCGCTCACCGTATTCGTCGTTGCCGTGGTCCTTCACTTTGATCTGCCGCTCCTGGAAGCGATTTTGCTGATTGGAGCACTCGGTCTGGTCAATCTGACCCTGGCTTTAAGATATCCTCCAACACACAGGCTTCAGCCGGGAGCGGCCCTTGTTCTTCTAGGTTTCGACCTTTTGCAAATGGGCGGGCTTCTCTTCATTACAGGCGGGCTTGCCAACCCGTTTGCATCCCTCCTCTGCGTCCCGGTCATCATCTCCTTCGCGTCGCTGCCGCTTCGCCACTCGCTCTGTCTTCTGGCATTTGCGATGAGTTGCGCAACACTTCTGGCCCTGACGCCCTATCCTGTGCCGTGGCAAGGAGACGAGATCCTGGTCGTTCATCCGCTGCTGCTTCTGGCCTTCTGGGCGGCAATCGTTTCGATGATGGCCTTCGCGGCCTTCTATGCCTATCGCGTCTCCATGGAAGCCACTCTGCTTGCCGATGCGCTGGCCGCAACCGAACTGGTACTGGAACGAGAAAAGCACCTGTCGCAACTGGATGGCCTTGCAGCGGCCGCCGCGCATGAACTGGGCACACCGCTTGCGACAATCAGTGTGGTGGCCAAGGAAATGGAGCGAGAACTCAAGAACGATGAAAAGTTTGGAGAAGATGTTGCCTTGCTGAGAAGCCAGAGCGAGCGCTGTCGTGACATCCTTCGTCGCCTGACCTCGCTTTCGGCGGAAAGCGAAGACCATCTTCGTAGGCTTCCGCTCTCCTCGCTTGTCGAAGAAGTCATTGCCCCCCATCGACAGTTCGAGGTCGAGATTGCGCTGGTAGAAAAGGGCGAGCGCGAAAGTGAACCGGTCGGAGCCCGCAATGCAGCGATCATGTATGGCCTTGGCAACCTGATCGAAAATGCCGTCGACTTCGCGCGCTCCCGCGTCACGATCACTGTGGAGCACAATGTAGACATTGTCGCCATCACGATCGAAGATGATGGAACCGGTTTTGCCCCTGATGTTTTGACCCATATCGGAGAGCCTTACATGTCGTCGCGCTCAAGGCAGGACGAGCGTGCGGGCGGCCTGGGGCTAGGTCTGTTCATCGCCAAGACGCTGCTGGAACGTTCTGGCGCAAAATTGACGTTCACCAACCGGGCAACCGGTGCGAGCGGGGCACAAATTCGGGTCGTATGGCCTCGATCCTTGATGGATATCAATAGTGACCGGGCCATATGAGCTAGATTGCTTTCCTTGACGTAGAATCCATGCGAGGAAGCAGACGAAGGAGAAAAAGATGGAATTGGAGCAGATGGAGTCCTCGACGGCTACCGAATCCCAGGTGTATCTTGGACCGGATCCATCGCTGTTGCTCGTGGATGACGATGCGCCCTTTCTGCGCCGACTGGCGCGTGCCATGGAAAGCCGAGGCTTCAAGGTGGAGATCGCCGAATCCGTTGCAGAGGGTATCGCGAAGGCCAGAGCACATCCGCCGAAGTTTGCCGTTGTGGATTTGCGGCTGGGCGACGGCAATGGGCTGGATGTCATCGAAGCCATTCGCAAGGGACGGGAAGACACGCGTGTCATCGTTCTCACGGGCTATGGAAACATCGCAACCGCCGTCACGGCCGTAAAACTCGGTGCAGTCGATTATCTCTCCAAACCCGCGGATGCCGATGATGTCTATGCAGCGCTGACGCAGCGGTCAGGCGAGAAGGCAGATGTACCGGAAAATCCCATGTCTGCCGATCGCGTACGCTGGGAACATATTCAGCGCGTTTACGAGATGTGCGAACGCAATGTCTCGGAGACGGCGCGTCGGCTGAACATGCATCGCAGAACCTTGCAGCGCATTCTGGCGAAACGCGCACCGCGCTGATCAGTTTTCAGTCGTTTCTGCATCCTCGAAGCTTTGGCCGGTCGCCCATTCGGCGGCGAGCAGGCGTTGCGCCGCTGTACGCGCAAAGCTCAGCGTGAGTGCCTTGCGGCTACTGGCAGAAAGTCGGTGCTCAGGCGCATCTCGCAGCAGATGCGCGCCATAGCCGTCCGACAGAATAAGGCCGCAGTCCTCCGGGAAGATATCGAGTGGCACGTCTTTATAGGTCGCAAAGAAAAGGCGATCGCTGAAATCCCGATAATCCGGCCACTTCTGGTCTACCCGAAAATCCTCGATCGAGGTCTTGATTTCAACGATCCAGATTTCGCCCTTCGGTGAAAGGCTGATCAGGTCGACGCGCCTGCCAATGGCGAGCGTCAGTTCGGGCAAAACGGAATGGCGCATGTCACTGAGCAGGATCTGTACGCCGCGGCGCACCATCATGGCTCTTTGTGACTGGCGACCATCAATCAATGGGCTCACGGCGCCCAGTCTAAGAAGTGTCAACGTAAAAAATCTCCGTAAATCTGGTTGGTCCCCGCGAATCACAACGATTTTTCGGAGGATAGACTAGAATCAGGTGGGTCTGCGAACGTCCAAGATGGGGACAAGATTAACTCCAGCATCGAGAATTGTTGCAAAAAGGCAATGCCTCTTCCAATTGTGCAGTCGCGAAAGCCTGCATCTTTCTGCGGCCTTGCCAAGCCCCGCCGGTTCACAAATAAACCTGAAATCAAGGGCGTCCGAACACGTCTTTGATTTCACTCCTTTTCATGAGAATTCCATGCGCTTCCGCCACAGCATGATCGCATCCGGCCTTCTTTCCATGCTTGCCCTGGCCGGCTGCTCCACGACCTCATCTGAAACGAAGGTCGCGACCATCCGCACCGAGACGAACCAGATCTTCTCAGATGCCTATGGTCCGGTGACCGATGCGGGCTATTCGCTTCCGGCGATCCCGATCAATCGTGTAGACAAGAAGTTTCATCGTCAGATTGTCGATTTCGAAACCAAGGAACGTCCTGGTACGATCATCGTCAACACGCGTGAACGCTTCCTCTATTACATCCTGCCAAATGGTAAGGCTGTTCGCTACGGTATCGGAGTCGGCAAGCAGGGCTTTGCATGGTCTGGCGAGGCCTATGTAGCCTGGAAGCAGGAATGGCCGACATGGCACCCACCGAAGGAAATGGCAGCACGCCGTCCTGATGTCGCCCGCTATGTTGAGGACGGCATGGGTCCGGGAATCAACAATCCGCTCGGTGCGCGCGCGATGTACCTGTTCAATGAAAAGGGTCAGGATACTCTGTTCCGCTTGCACGGTACGCCGGAGTGGGCGTCCATCGGCACCGCAGCGTCTTCTGGCTGCATCAGGTTGATGAATCAGGACGTGATCGACCTTTACAGCCGCGTTCGTCCGGGTCGCGCAACCAAGGTTGTCGTCATTCAGTAACCCGAATCTCTTCTCCCAAATAGAAAACGGCACGTCTAGGCGTGCCGTTTTGCGTTCAGGAATGCGAGAGGTGAAACGTTGGTTTCACCTCTCGGCTCAGGTCAAACCGCCGCAGCCTTGGCCTTCGCTTCCAGGCGACGACGATGCAGGACTGGCTCGGTATAGCCATTGGGCTGTACGCGGCCCTGCAATACAAGTTCAAGGGCGGCCTGAAACGCAACCGAATCGTCGAATCGACCGGCCATTGGCTGGTAAGCTGGATCACCGGCATTCTGGCTGTCGACGACCGCGGCCATGCGCTTCATGGTTTCAGTAATCTGGTCTTGCGTCACAAGGCCATGATGCAGCCAGTTCGCCATGTGCTGGGCAGAAATACGCAGCGTGGCACGATCTTCCATCAGCCCCACATTGTTAATGTCCGGCACTTTCGAGCAGCCAACACCCTGATCGACCCAGCGCACAACGTAGCCCAGAATACCTTGGGCATTGTTGTCGAGTTCGCGCTGCACTTCTTCAGCCGTCCAGTTTGGTCGCGAAGAAACGGGCACAGAGAGAATATCGGAAAGTTTGGCACGAGTGCGTGACTTCAGCCCGTCCTGGACTTCAGCGACGTTCACCTTGTGGTAGTGCGTCGCGTGCAGGGTTGCTGCGGTCGGCGATGGAACCCAGGCCGTATTCGCACCGGCCTTCGGATGCGCGATCTTTTGCTCCAGCATGGCTGCCATAAGGTCAGGCATGGCCCACATGCCCTTGCCGATCTGAGCGTGACCGGAAAGACCACAGGACAGGCCAATGTCGACGTTCCAGTTCTCGTAGGCTGCAATCCAGGCTGCCTGCTTCATGTCGCCCTTGCGAATCATCGGACCGGCTTCCATCGATGTGTGGATTTCGTCGCCCGTTCGATCCAGGAAGCCCGTATTGATGAAAACGACGCGATCCTTCGCCTGGCGGATACATTCTTTGAGGTTTACGGTGGTGCGCCGCTCCTCGTCCATGATGCCCATCTTGATCGTATTGGATGCCATGCCGAGCGCCTTTTCGACGCGCGAGAAGATTTCGCAGGCAAACGCGACCTCTTCAGGACCATGCATCTTCGGCTTCACCACATACATGGAGCCTGCGCGCGAGTTCTGGCGGCGTCCCTGCGGTCCGATATCGTAAAGAGCAATAAGCGCCGTGACCATGGCATCCATGATGCCTTCGGGGATCTCCCGCCCGTCACGATCCAGAATTGCCGGGTTGGTCATGAGGTGACCGACATTTCGCACGAGCATGAGCGAACGACCCGGAACCGTCACTGCGGACCCATCCGGGCCTTCAAAGGCCAGATCTGGATTCAGGGCACGAATGAAGGTCTTTCCGCCCTTGGACACTTCCTCCTTCAGGTCACCCTTCATGAGGCCGAGCCAGTTGCGATAGATGACGACCTTATCCTCGGCATCCACAGCCGCGACCGAATCCTCGCAATCCATGATCGTGGTGATCGCCGATTCGAGCCAGACGTCCGAAATATGAGCAGGATCGTCCTTACCAATCGATGTCGATGAGTCGATTCGGATCTCGATGTGCAGGCCGTTGCGTGTCACCAGGATGGCGGCGGGCGATGCGGCCTCTCCCTTGAAGCCTGCGAACTGTGCAGGTTCAGCGAGACCCGCAACCTTATCGCCGAGTTTCACGTGAATCGTTCCGCCAGAGACTTCAAAGCCCGTGACATCCCTCCAGCTCGCCTCGGATAGCGGCACCGACTGGTTCAGAAAATCGCGCACCCAAGCGATGACCTTCGCACCCCGTACCGGGTTATATCCCGCGCCCTTAGCAGCTCCATCCACTTCAGGGATTGCGTCCGTGCCATAGAGAGCGTCGTAAAGCGATCCCCAGCGTGCATTGGCGGCATTCAGCGCATAGCGCGCGTTCATGACCGGAACGACCAGCTGGGGGCCCGCGATACGGGCAATTTCCCCATCGACATTTTCCGTTGTCACCGTGAAATCCGGGCCCTCGGGCAGCAAATAGCCTATTTCACGCAGGAAGGCTTCATAGGCTGCGAGGTCGGTGGGCGATCCATTCTTGCGGTACCACTCATCCAACTGATTTTGAAACGCATCGCGCTTTTCGAGAAGTTCGCGGTTCTTCGGTGCGAGCTCATGGACGATTGCCGACAGCTCCGCAAAGAATCGATCCGCATCCAGGCCGCTTCCCGGCAGGGCTTCCTCCACCAGAAAGCGGTGAAGTGCAGTATCGATTGCCAACCCATGTACGTCGATGCGGCTCATCAGGAATTCTCCATAAACATTCATGCCAAGGTTTTTTGCGCGGTGGGACCGCTTAGTCAATCCGGCATTCGTTGAATGATCATGTTCGGGATCATACGGATCGCGGCATGACGCGCATGGGAAGACCGTTCTGCGGCTGGGTCGTCAACCTCTGGACGGGCCACGGCTTGACGTTCGGAAGTGATTCGAAGCGGAACCGCGACAAGAGAACAGCCAGGGCGATTACGGCCTCCTGCATGGCAAACGTGGCTCCGATACAGGTGCGTGGTCCGGCACCGAAAGGCAGATATTGAAAGCGATCAATCCGGCTGCGGTTCTCGGGCAGAAAGCGTTCCGGCATGAAAGCACGCGGCTTTTCCCAGTAAAGCTGGTGGCGATGCAACGTCCAGGGCATTACCAGAACGGTTGTTCCTGCGGCAATCTCCAGCACATCACCAGTCGGGCTCGTCCAGGTATCGTCCTTGATGGCAGCACGGTTGATGGAAGGGGCGGGTGGATAAAGCCGCATACCTTCCTCGAAAGCTGCGCGTACGTGCGGCATCAAATCCAGCCACTCGACTGGATCAGCTCCACTTGTAATGACCCGGTCGATCTCCTCTTCTATCAGGGCTCGAAACTGCGGAGCATGAGACAGGCAATAGAGTGTCCAGGCCAAAGCGCGTGCCGTCGTTTCATGACCAGCGCCGATGAAGGTCAGGATATTGTCCTCTATCTCATCCAGGGTAAGTCCATCCGGTCCGTCAAGTTCCAGAAGCAGGGTGAGAAAATCATCCGGCGTCGTATCCCGGTCGTTCCGCATGCGGGCCTTCCGCTTTTCCATCGTCAGCCGGACGATTTCGCGAAACTTGCCCAGAACCTTGGCACCGCCGATACGCGTAACCCGCGGCACCCACGAAGGCGCGCGCAAGAGGTCCATGGGATCGACCCGTCCCATGCGATGCAGGAGCGAATCGACATCATCGGCAAAGTTATCACTCTGCGTGACGATTTCACCGGAGAACAGCGTCTCCGACAGAATTGCAAAGGCGAGTTCCGTCATATCGACAGAAATATCCTCTACCCTCCCCTCAGAGCCAATGTCTGCATACTTGGTCAGATACTCTTCGGACTTGGCCAGCATCTTCCCAGCGAAACCCTTGGCGTGACGCGGGGTAAACACAGGCGCCATGGCTTTGCGGGATCGCTTCCAGACCGGTCCTTCCGCCGTCAACAGGCCATCGCGAAGGATTGGTCGCAGAATGAGCTGCCGAATTTCCGACATTTCGTAGTTGGCGGCGTTATCAACGAGAACGTAGCGAATGAGACGAGGATCGTTGACGATCAATGTCCGCTCGGAAAAGAACTTCGAGTTGATCCAGGGAAGTGTGTAGGAAGGCTCTCCCCAGAGTTCCAACGGGTTCCTGAAAACGGTCCGGATGATTTCCAACCGAGACGGGATCGCCGTTCGGGGATGGGGAGCTGGTGGCTCAAAGGGTTCCGGACGCATATCCATGGACCTGTTCTCCTGACGGGATCAACAGGCCTTCATATCGGCACTTACAAGAGCGATTTCAATTCATCCAGCTTGTCGTTGACCAGCCAGCCGTAATAGTTCTCTTCCGGCAGGGAGCCTGCGCCGCCACGGTTTCGGGCGGCAAGCGCAGCTGCACGGCTGGCTGTATTGCCGACGTTATAAAGCGTGGCGGTAATCCCTGGATTACGGGAGATGTCCATTCCGGCAATGTCTGCATAATCATCGATCGCTCGGCGGATCGTCGCGGCCATATAGGCCAGAGACTTGTCCGGATCCATGATCGCCTTGTAGACACCCTGGGCGTCGGCCGGATCAAGCTTCGCATAACCGGAGCGGCTGGCCACAAGGTCGGACTGCATGAGCGCGGTCAACGGGTTGAGCTGGCCCAAACCGAATGTCTGACCTGCATAGAACGGTTGGAAAAATACAGCGCTGAAGCGGTCATTGGGGTAGGAAACTCCATCGACCTTTTCACCCCGGAATGTCTGCTCCCAGACATTTTCGCGGCAGGACCAGAGTTTGTAGGAATCGCTGAACCGCTCGCATTTTTCGAATTGCGGACGCGTAACGAACTGGGTGATCGACTCGCCCTTGTAGCTGAAGCGGAAGTTGTCACCGGCATAGGCCGCAGCCTTGACATAATAGGACTGGAGCCTGTCGTAAGCATCAACGTTATAAGTGTGCTCACCAACAATGGCGCCGACAATATGGATTGGATCAATGTCGTATTGGCGGGCCGTCTGCTTGATCTTCGATATCAGTGACCGATCGCCTGCGAGAAGATCGCGAATCTTGTCGAACTTGTCATCGAATGTTGTTCTACCCTCGCGGGTCCGCCGAACTGAAGCCCCCGGAATCTTGGGCTGCTCGGCATTGCGGTTGCCTGGTGGCACAGTCGTCAAGCTCCCGGCCTGAACCTGCGGCACGAAAAGCGCGAAAACCATCAAGACGGCGAGCAAAGAACGTTTCAAGACAAATATCCCAGGGAACAGCAGAGCATGCAGGCTCTTCAGCACGTTGCTTTCGGACGAATCAGAAATCCGAAATAAAAGGCATTTATGGGTATGAACCCATACTGAATGTAGAGCGACAAGGCGAGCCTGAGCGCGTCAATTTCCCGTCAAAACAATGATCGAAGGCAAGGGCGCGTTGCGCCCTTGCCACTCGGCATACAAGCGGCATTACAGAATATAGCGGGAAAGATCGGTATCGGCAGCAATATCGCCGACATGCTGGCGCACATAGGCCGAATCGATCGTCACTTCAGTATTGGGGCGATCCGGCGCGTGGAAAGAGATTTCGTCCAGTACCCGCTCCATCACCGTCTGCAGACGCCGGGCACCAATGTTTTCTACCGAGGAATTGAGATGCACCGCCACATCGGCAAGCGCATCGATCGCATCTTCTGTGAAGTCGAGCGTAAGTTGCTCGGTCTCCATCAGCGCCTTGTACTGGCGGATGAGGCTTGCCTCTGTCTCCGTCAGGATACGCCGGAAGTCCTCCTTGGAGAGCGGCTTCAGTTCGACCCGGATCGGCAAGCGACCCTGCAGTTCGGGAAGAAGGTCTGACGGCTTTGCCACATGGAAAGCGCCAGATGCGATGAACAGAATATGGTCTGTCTTGACCGGACCATATTTGGTGGAAACCGTCGTGCCTTCCACCAGCGGCAGGAGATCACGCTGCACACCTTCGCGGGACACCCCTGCCCCTATACCGCCATCGCGCGCTGCGATCTTGTCGATCTCATCGAGGAAGACGATACCATCATTTTCGACCGAGCGAACAGCCTCGCGCTGGATGACTTCATTGTCGATCAGCTTGTCGGATTCATCTCGAATGAGATCGCCGTAAGACTTCGAAACCGTTGTGCGAACCTTCTTGGTACGTCCGCCCATGGCCTTGCCGAACATATCGGAAAGATTGAGCACGCCAATATTGGCGCCCGGCATGCCCGGAATCTCGAAGCCCGATGCACCGCTTCCGGTATCGGCGACCTCGATCTCGATCTCCTTATCGTCCAGTTCGCCGGAACGAAGCTTCTTGCGGAATGAGTCGCGGGTGGCGGGAGATGCGGTGGAGCCAACAAGAGCATCGAGCACGCGCTCTTCGGCACTTGCATGTGCCTTCGCCTGAACCTCGGCGCGCTTCTTATCGCGCACCAGCCCGATGCCAATTTCAACGAGGTCGCGGATGATCTGCTCGACATCGCGCCCAACGTAACCGACTTCCGTGAACTTCGTTGCTTCGACCTTGATGAAAGGAGCACCTGCCAACTTCGCGAGACGGCGAGAAATCTCAGTCTTGCCAACGCCGGTCGGGCCAATCATCAGGATGTTTTTCGGCATGACCTCATCGCGCAGGCTTTCATCCAGTTGCTGACGGCGCCAGCGATTGCGAAGCGCAATAGCAACGGCACGCTTGGCATCCTGTTGACCGATAATGTGCCGATCCAGCTCGGAAACGATTTCTCGTGGGGAAAAGTTTGTCATGTTATCCTCTTGGCATCTCCATTTCGATCGGCCTTGCGGCCCGATCCTTGGAGCCCTTCACAGTAGTTCTGACGGATTTATTCGGCGTCGAGTGCTTCAACGACCAGATTGTGGTTCGTGTAGACACAAATATCTGCCGCGATATCGAGCGCCTGCCGGGCAATGTCTTCCGCAGACTTGTCCGTATCCATCAGAGCGCGCGCTGCGGCATAGGCGTAATTTCCGCCCGAGCCGATGGCGATGGTTCCATGCTCCGGCTCGAGCACGTCGCCATTGCCTGTGATGGCAAGCGTGATCTGCTTGTCCGCCACCAGCATCATTGCTTCCAGATTGCGCAGATATTTATCTGTACGCCAATCCTTCGCGAGTTCCACAGCGGCACGCATCAATTGCCCCGGATACTGTTCGAGCTTCCGCTCCAGTCTGTCCAGCAACGTAAAAGCATCCGCCGTCGCGCCAGCGAAGCCCGCAATGACATCGCCGCTCTTGGCGATGCGCCGAACCTTTCGTGCATTGCCCTTCATGACCGTCTGACCGAGACTCACCTGCCCGTCGCCTGCCATGATCACCTTTCCACCCTTGCGGACGGTAATGATTGTCGTCATGTCTCACCTTTTGCTCCGCCTGTGCGGAGACGCCATTCCCGGTTGATTCCGGCTGTTGAGGCACATGTAAGTGTGAGGCGGCGGATTGCAAATCGTTCGACCTCGACCGTCCATTCGGAATCGTTTGCACGGGAAGCGGGCGGCTGATAAGCAGCAGCAATGTTTTCCGTGTTCAGGAACCGGTGAGTACAATGAGCGAACGCCGCGCTTCGATTTCGCGCAAGACCAACGAGACCTCCATTTCCGTCAGCGTAAATCTGGACGGAACGGGCACCTCGAAAATCTCGACAGGCATTGGTTTTTTCGACCACATGCTGGAGCAATTGTCACGACACTCGTTGATCGACATGGAGATCGACTGCAAGGGCGATCTGCACATCGACGATCATCATTCCGTGGAGGATACCGGTATCGCAATCGGTCAGGCGATTTCCAAGGCACTCGGAGATCGTCGCGGGATCACCCGGTATGCATCGCTGGATCTTGCCATGGACGAAACCATGACCAAGGCCGCGGTCGATCTTTCCGGTCGTCCTTTCCTTGTCTGGAACGTGACCTTCACGACACCGAAAATCGGCACATTCGACACGGAACTCGTTCGCGAGTTCTTCCAGGCGCTCTCGCAGAATGCCGGGATCACTCTGCATGTCCTGAACCATTACGGTGCCAACAGCCATCACATCGCGGAAACCTGCTTCAAGGCGGTGGCCCGCGTATTGCGGACGGCAACCGAGATCGATCCGCGTCAGGCAGGCCGCGTTCCTTCGACTAAGGGCACGCTCGTTTAAGGTCAGGAGATTTCGTGATCAGCTATATCGTTCTGACTCCACCGGGAGGAGCCGAGCCGGACCATCGTTCGACGCGGTTTATTGCTGACCGGATGGTGTGGACGGCTTTCGTATTTCCCGGGCTCTGGCTCCTGTTCAATCGCTGCTGGCTCTGGGGAATCGCAGTTCTGACGGCACAGTTTGCCGCGGGATGGCTTGCTGATCGTCCCGGTCTGTTCTTCGCCGGAATGGCTGCGCAACTCTCCATTGCCCTCCTGACCGGTCTCGAAGGACGACAGATGCTGGTTCGGACACTGATGCGACGTGGCTGGGTTCTCGATACCGTCGTGATTGCACCGGATCTTGCTTCAGCCGAGCAGATCTATTTCGCTGGTCCTGCTGGCGACGTGCGCCAGATGACAACACCAAAGACCGACTGGACGAAACTTTCCGCGGAAGCTTCTCCCGCAGCCCAGTACGGGCCGTCCTTTGGACTATTTGATACAGGAAGACGCTAATGCGCGTTGCAATCATCGACTATGGCTCAGGCAATCTGCGCTCGGCAACAAAGGCCTTTGAGCGCGCCGCACGCGAGGCGGGCCTTGATGCGGAAATATGCCTCACGGACAAACCGGATGTCGTGGCAAGTGCTGACCGGATCGTTCTTCCAGGCGTCGGAGCCTATGCCGACTGCGGGCGCGGCCTTGCCGCTGTTTCTGGGATGGAAGAGGCCCTTCGGGATGTTGTCGAGAACAAGGGGCATCCTTTCCTCGGCATTTGTGTCGGCATGCAATTGATGTCAACGCGTGGCCTCGAGAAGGAAACGACGCAAGGCTTGAACTGGATTGCGGGCGACGTGACGGAAATGACACCGTCGGATCCTGCTCTGAAGATCCCGCAGATCGGGTGGAACACGCTGACGCTGAACCGACCACACGCGCTCTTCGACGGCATTGCGACGGGACCTGATGGTTTGCATGCCTATTTCGTACACTCCTACCATCTTGCAGCTTCGAGGCCGGAGGATGTGGTGGCGACAACCGATTACGGCGGTCCGATGACTGCCTTCGTTGCTCGCGAAAATACCGCCGGTGCGCAATTCCACCCTGAAAAGAGCCAGACACTTGGTCTCGCCCTGATTTCCAACTTCCTTCGCTGGATGCCCTGAGATGATCCTGTTTCCTGCCATCGATCTGAAAGATGGCCAATGCGTTCGCCTGAAGCTTGGTGATATGGACCAGGCTACGATCTACAATCCCGATCCTGCGGCACAGGCAAAGGCCTTCGAAGATCAAGGATTCGAGTGGTTGCATGTGGTGGATCTGGATGGCGCATTTGCGGGTGAAAGCCGCAATGGTTTCGCCATCGATGCCATTCTGAAAGCAACCAGGAACCCGGTTCAATTGGGCGGTGGCATCCGCACGCTTGACCACATCGAGGCGTGGCTGTCGCGTGGCCTGACGCGCGTTATCCTGGGCACCGTAGCAGTGCGCAATCCCGCCCTTGTGATCGAAGCCTGCGAGAAGTTCCCCGGTCAGATCGCTGTCGGCATAGACGCCAAAGGCGGTAAAGTTGCCGTGGAAGGCTGGGCAGAAGCATCCGAGCTCGGCGTTATTGAGCTGGCTAAGAAGTTTGAAGGTGCCGGTGTTGCAGCCATTATTTATACCGACATCGATCGTGATGGCATCCTGACCGGTATAAACTGGGAATCGACCCTGCAACTGGCCGAGGCGGTTTCCATTCCTGTCATCGCATCTGGCGGCCTTGCCTCTCTGGACGATATCCACCGCATGCTGAAGCCAGACGCGGCCAGACTCGAAGGCGCGATTTCCGGCCGTGCACTTTATGACGGCCGCATTGATCCGACTGAAGCGCTTGCGTTGATTCGCGCTGCCAAGGAGGCCCGCCCATGACGCTGAAGGCTCGTGTCATTCCTTGCCTGGATGTCAAAGACGGCCGCGTGGTCAAGGGCGTCAACTTCGTTGATCTCATCGATGCAGGCGATCCTGTTGAAGCAGCGAAAGCCTATGATGCGGCCGGTGCCGATGAACTGTGCTTTCTCGACATTACTGCTTCCTCCGACAATCGCGATACCATTTTTGACGTCGTGGCTCAGACGGCAGAACATTGCTTCATGCCCCTGACCGTCGGTGGTGGTGTTCGCGCCGTCGGCGACATCCGCAAGCTTTTGCTCGCAGGTGCCGACAAGATTTCGATCAACTCCGCCGCAGTCAAGAACCCTGACTTCGTGGCCGAGGCTGCGGACAAGTTCGGCAACCAGTGCATCGTTGTCTCGATCGATGCCAAGCGCGTTTCCGGTGCCCACGAAGCCCCTCGGTGGGAGATCTTTACCCATGGCGGACGTCAGAGCACGGGGATCGATGCTGTCGAGTTCGCTGTGACGATGGTTGCGAAAGGGGCTGGCGAGCTTCTTGTCACATCCATGGATCGTGACGGGACGAAAAGCGGCTATGATCTTGCTCTGACGCGCACCATTGCCGATTCAGTTCGCGTCCCCGTCATCGCATCCGGCGGCGTGGGCAATCTCGACGATCTGGTGGCAGGTATTTCTGAGGGCCACGCAACTGCAGTCCTCGCAGCTTCCATCTTTCACTTTGGAACTTATTCGATCAGTGAGGCAAAACGCTACATGGCTGATCGCGGTATAGCTATGCGCCTAGATTGAGGAGAGAACGTATGAGCGGATTTTCTCTGACCGATCTCGAGCAGATTATTGCGGAACGCGCAAAGGCTGACCCGTCGGAATCCTGGACTGCAAAGCTCGTGGCCGCCGGTCAGGAGCGGGCGGCCAAGAAACTGGGCGAAGAGGCGGTCGAGACTGTCATTGCAGCCATTCAGAATAACCGGCAGGATCTTAAATCAGAAGCCGCTGATCTTCTTTATCATCTCTTGGTCGTATTGAAGATTGCAGGTATTCCGCTACAGGATGTACTGGAACAACTGCAACGCCGCACGGCTCAATCGGGCCTGCAGGAAAAGGCGAGCCGGAAACCAACATGACGATCGCCACCCAGCCCACTGGTTCGGATATGCCGGAAAGCAACCGCGATATCAATTACTCGCCCTTCTTTCTGTTTACATCCGAGGAGTGGGCGCGGTTCCGGGCTGACACGCCACTGACGCTCACCGCGGACGAAGTGCAGCGCCTGCGCTCCTTGCATGACCCGATAGACCTCAACGAGGTTCGCAGGATCTATCTCTCGCTTTCGCGCCTGCTATCTGCCCATGTGGAAGCCTCACAGCTCCTGTTCCAGCAGCGAAACCGCTTTCTGAGCCTCTCGGATCAGGTGAAGACGCCCTTCGTGATCGGCATCGCTGGATCTGTAGCTGTCGGCAAATCCACCACGGCCCGCATTCTTCAGGAATTGCTGAAGCGCTGGCCGTCCAGCCCAAAGGTCGATCTGATCACCACGGACGGATTTCTGTTCCCGAACGCGGTACTGAAGCGTGAAGACCTGATGGAACGGAAGGGATTTCCGGAAAGCTATGACATCGGTGCGCTGCTTCGGTTTCTCTCTGCCATCAAGGCGGGTGAACCGAATGTGCCAGCACCCCGGTATTCCCACCTGACCTATGACGTGTTGCCGGAAGAGTTCACGATTGTTGATAGGCCGGATATCCTGATCTTCGAGGGTATCAACGTACTGCAATCGCGCACCCTGCCAGTGGATGGCACAATCGTGCCGATGGTGTCTGACTTCTTTGATTTTTCGATCTACATCGATGCGGAAGAATCGCTGATCCACAATTGGTATGTTCAGCGTTTCATGCGGTTGCGTGAAACGGCGTTTCGCGATCCGAGTTCCTATTTCAAGCGCTATGCGTCAGTCGATGCGGATGCGGCGCTCGAAATTGCCGAAGGTCTTTGGCAGAACATCAATCTCAAGAACCTGCGTCAGAACATTCTGCCGACCCGACCTCGGGCCGATCTGATTTTGCGCAAAGGAAGCAATCATCTTGTCGAGACGGTTTCGCTTCGCAAATTGTAGGCGATCCATCGGCTACGATTAAATTCCATCGCTGCCTATTAATTGTGACATTAGTCCCCGTTCGGGCGCCCACGCATCTTCTTGACTTCGGAGCGGCCTGATTTTTCTTTCAAGCGTCGCTCGATGGCACCCTTGCTGGGCTTGGTTTTCCGGCGTGGTGGTGGCGGCGGCTTTGCTGCTTCCAGGAGAAGTTCCTTCAACCGTTCGCGAGCATCTTCGCGGTTGCGGTCCTGACTGCGAAAGCGGTTGGCCTCGATGATCAACACGCCCTCTTTGCTGAGACGACGGCCCGCAAGCTTAGCGGCATTTTCCTTGATCGGGTCTGGAAGTGATGGCGAGCCCAGGAGATTAAAGAAAAGCTGAACAGCCGTCGAAACCTTGTTGACGTTTTGACCGCCTGGTCCGCCCGCCAGAACGAACTGCTCCGTCAGTTCCCATCCGGCAATCGTGATGCGGCTGTTGATGATGAGGGGGTCGCTGGCCATGAAAGTCTCCGGCCCCCTTTATTTCATAAAGTCGACCAAAAAGAAACCGCCGGCACGAGGCACCGGCGGTTCTGGGTAAGCGCATCGGTTCGTTGAACGTCAGGCTTTCACCAGCCGTCCCAAAGGTCTGTTCTTACTCGGCGGCGGCAAGAACACCCGGGGCGGCATCCCGGACTTTGCTGTCCACATGGTTTTCGAACTTGGCGAAGTTGTTGATGAACATGGTCACCAGTTTCTTGGCCTGCGCGTCATAGGCTGCACCATCAGCCCAGGTCGAGCGCGGATCGAGAATTGCGGTTTCCACGCCGGGGACTTCGACAGGAACCTGGAAGCCGAAGTTTGCGTCCGTGCGAAATTCGGCCTTCTTCAACTCACCATTCAAAGCCGCGGTCAGAAGAGCGCGCGTTGCCTTGATCGGCATACGGCGACCGACGCCATAGGCGCCACCGGTCCAGCCGGTGTTGACCAGCCAGCAATCAACCTCATGCTTTGCGATCAGATCACGCAGCAGGTTGCCGTACTCGGTCGGGTGGCGCGGCATGAATGGCGCACCGAAGCAGGTGGAGAAGGTTGCTTCTGGTTCCGTCACGCCTTTTTCCGTACCGGCGACCTTGGCGGTGTAACCGGACAGGAAGTGGTACATGGCCTGTTCTGGCGTCAGTCTTGCAATCGGCGGCATGACACCGAAGGCATCCGCTGTCAGCATGATGATGGTCTTCGGATGCGGAGCAATGCCCGTCGCAGAGGCATTCGGAATGAAGTGCAGCGGGTAAGCGCTACGGGTGTTTTCCGTCAGCGATGCATCATCGAAGTTCGGGACGCGGTTTTCATCCAGAACAACGTTCTCCAGAACCGTGCCGAAGCGGCGGGTCGCGGCGTAGATTTCCGGCTCTGCCTCCGCAGAAAGACGGATCACCTTGGCGTAGCAGCCACCTTCAAAATTGAAGATGCCGTTCTCGCCCCAGCCGTGCTCATCATCGCCGATCAGCGTGCGGTTCGGATCAGCCGAAAGCGTCGTCTTGCCGGTGCCCGACAGGCCGAAGAAGACTGCCGAGTCACCCTCTGCGCCCACATTGGCCGAGCAGTGCATCGGCATGACGTTCTTTTGCGGCAGAAGGTAATTCAGGACTGTGAAGACCGACTTCTTGTTCTCACCGGCGTAAGACGTGCCGCCGATCAGGACGAGGCCGTTTGTCAGGTCGCAGGCGATGACGGTTTCAGACCGGCAGCCATGGCGCGCCGGGTCTGCACGGAAGCTTGGCAGGTTGATGATCGTCAGCTTCTGCTGGAAGCTTGCAAGTGTGGAGCGATCCGGGCGGATCAACAAATTGCGGATGAAAAGACCGTGCCAGGCCAGTTCCGTCACCACGCGAGTGGGCAGGGCATTGTCGTGATCAGCGCCGCCGATCAGATCCTGCACGTAAAGTGTCTTGCCTTGTGCATGGGCGAGCATGTCCTGGCGCAGCACTTCGAAGTGCTCGGGCGACAGTGGCTTGTTGTTGTCCCACCAGATGGTGGACTCGGTATTCGCATCGCGGACGACGAACTTATCCTTGGGCGAGCGGCCTGTGTGCTGGCCAGTCACTGCGCGCAGCGCGCCATCGATCGTGAGTTCAGCTTCGCCATTGCGAAGGGCTGCCTCATACAATTCGCTCTCGTTGAGGTTATAGTTGACGCGCTGAGCACCAACCAGCCCGAGAGCTTCAATGCTATTCGACGGATTGTAAGCTCCGTGCTGCTCCATGACGCGTTTTCCTTCAGCCATGTTGATGTTTGAATGACGCTAGCCACGATTTTTTAAAAAGAGCAAGGGCGGAATTTAGAAAAAATCAATAAAATCATATATTTAATCGATTTAAAGATTTTTTTCTATTTTTAAATCGGTTTGAATAGGTATGACTTTTACCGATTCACCCCGTGCTTCAAATTCGGCTAAATTTGATAGTGTGGAACCCTCTTTATCTTTGCCACAATTTGTTCCACCTTTATCCCCAAACACATGCTGACCGGAGCAGAAGCTCGGCTGGGCCACAATCCAGGAGACGCGTGTAGTATGGCGGAGACAGAGAAAATGCAGACGATAGCCCTGGTAGATGACGACCGAAATATCCTGACTTCAGTTTCCATCGCGCTGGAAGCAGAAGGATACCGGGTTGAAACCTACACTGATGGTGCGTCCGCGCTTGACGGTCTCCTGGCAAGGCCGCCCCAGCTGGCCATATTCGACATCAAGATGCCCCGCATGGACGGCATGGAGCTTCTGCGTCGCCTGCGCCAGAAATCAGACCTTCCAGTGATCTTTCTCACATCGAAGGACGAAGAGATCGATGAATTGTTTGGCCTGAAAATGGGCGCAGATGATTTCATCACCAAGCCCTTCTCGCAGCGCCTGCTAGTAGAGCGCGTCAAGGCAATACTGCGTCGTGCCAGCGCTCGTGAAGGAGCCTCTGTCGCGGGTGCGACACCCAAATCGGCCGCAGACCAAGTAGCCCGTACGCTGGAACGTGGACAGCTGGCGATGGACCAGGAGCGCCATACCTGCACTTGGAAAGGCGAGCCTGTGACCTTGACCGTCACGGAGTTCCTGATCCTGCATTCGCTGGCCCAGAGACCGGGTGTGGTGAAGAGCCGCGACGCCCTCATGGATGCGGCCTATGACGAGCAGGTCTATGTAGACGATCGCACGATCGACAGTCACATCAAGCGGCTTCGCAAGAAGTTCAAGATGGTCGATACGGATTTCGACATGATCGAAACGCTCTATGGTGTCGGCTATCGTTTCCGCGAGGCTGCCTGACCTGCGCATCCATACCTGTGCCCCTGCCATTGCGGGCGCGGAGCGGATATAAGGCACGAATCACCGTGACGGCTGCGCGCAAGCAGGGTTTCGGTTGATGGCCTCTGGAAAGGACCTGGCCTTGGCCGATCAGACATTTCATACCCGCGAGCCTGATGAGGCCGAGCGCGAGACGCCGCGTCAGGCGCGGCGGGTATGGACGCATCCCTTTACGCTGATCCGGCGTATTTTCGGCAATGCCGTCTTTTCAAGCCTCACCCGTCGTATTCTGTTCTTTAACATCGCGGCGACCGTGGTGCTGGTTGCCGGCATTCTTTACCTGAACCAGTTCCGCGAGGGACTGATCGATGCGCGCGTCGAGAGCCTTCTGACCCAGGGCGAAATCATCGCCGGTGCCATTTCAGCCTCGGCTTCCGTCGATACGAATTCGATCACCATCGATCCGGAAAAGCTTCTGGAGTTGCAGGCTGGGCAAAGCATTACACCGGTTCCAAATGATGAGGATCTGGAATTCCCGATCGATCCGGAGCGGGTCGCGCCAGTGCTGCGCCGCCTCATTTCGCCGACGAGAACCCGCGCCCGTCTTTTTGACGCTGATGCGAACCTGCTGCTCGATTCACGCCACCTCTACTCGCGCGGCCAGGTGCTGCGGTACGAACTTCCGCCCGTCGAAGGAGAATCCCAGACCTGGCCGGAATGGCTTACCAGCCAGTTCAACCGTCTGCTTCAGCCGGGCAATCTGCCTGCCTATCGGGAAGCTCCAGGCGGTGACGGATCCATTTATCCGGAAGTTATGAATGCATTGACCGGCGTGCGTGGGGCCGTCGTTCGCGTCACCGACAAGGGTGAGTTGATCGTTTCCGTCGCGGTACCCGTCCAGCGTTTCAGGGCCGTCCTTGGCGTCCTGCTGCTTTCGACACAGGCGGGTGATATCGACAACATCGTGCATGCGGAACGTCTGGCCATCATGCGCGTCTTCGGGGTCGCAACGCTCGTCAACATCCTGCTGTCCCTCCTTCTCTCATCCACGATTGCAAATCCGCTTCGCCGTCTGGCGGCAGCGGCCATCCGTGTTCGCCGCGGGGTGAAGCAGCGCGAGGAAATTCCGGATTTTTCCGCGCGTCAGGACGAGATCGGCAATCTTTCTATCGCGCTTCGCGATATGACCAATGCGCTTTACGACCGCATCGACGCCATCGAAAGCTTTGCTGCCGATGTCAGTCACGAGCTAAAGAATCCTCTCACCTCACTCAGAAGCGCCGTCGAAACGCTGCCTCTGGCAAAGACTGAGGAATCCAAACAGCGCCTGACCAACATCATCTTTCATGACGTAAGGCGTCTGGACCGGTTGATTACCGATATCTCCGATGCTTCGCGTCTTGATGCGGAACTGGCTCGTTCGGATGCGGCACCGGTGGATATGGAGGCGCTGGCTGGCAATCTCGTTGAGATCTCTCGCCAGATCCGTAGCGGGCGCAAGCCGGTCGACATTGAACTCATCGTCGACCACAAACCGGGGGCCAAGAGTGTCTATAAGGTCCACGGTCACGATCTTCGCCTCGGACAGATCATCACGAACCTGATCGAGAATGCGCGCTCCTTTGTGCCGGACAAGGATGGACGGATCACCGTTAAATTGTTCAAGAGCCGCAGCCGCTGCATCGTCCAAGTGGACGACAATGGTCCCGGCATCCGCGCCGAGGATATCGACCGCATTTTCGAACGGTTCTACACTGACCGACCCGAAGGTGAAAGCTTTGGCCAGAATTCTGGTCTCGGTCTGTCCATCAGTCGCCAGATCGCCGAGGCCCATGGCGGTACGCTGAAGGCTGAAAACCTGATGGATGGCACGACCGTTACCGGAGCCCGATTCACGCTGTCGCTGCCGATGGGAGATACCGCGTGACAGCACGAGATGCGTTCAACCTGCATGCTACCGCAATCGTGATCGGAACGCGTGGCCTGCTCCTGACTGGGCCGTCCGGAAGCGGAAAGACAAGTCTTGCCCTTTCGCTTCTGCAGCATGCGGCAAGCTTGAATACTTATGCGGCTCTCATCAGCGATGATCAGGTTTTGATCGAAAGGCATGCCGATCAGATTCATGCCGTTCGCCCGCCTTCTATCGCAGGGTTGATCGAGGTTCGCGGCACCGGTATCGGTCGTCTACGAAGCATAGATCGCGCCCCTCTTCACCTTGCCATTCGCGTTTTGGCAGACCGGGTCGAGGAGCGTCTGCCGCCAGAAGACGAAGTCTATGATCTTGGTGTCCGTGGATCCTTGCCGATGATGCGCCTGCGGCATGATCATCCGGCCCCGCTGATCGTTTTGGCAGCAGTTCGACCTGAATTTTGTCACGAAAGCCCGTTCCGCGAACTCTCCTTGCTTGATTTTTAGCTTGCACTTCGTTGTGACATGGACAAGATGGCTTCCCACCGCCTTGGGTCTATTGCAGTGCAAAATTGAACCATGGACGATATTGTGTAGTGGGGGAAGAACTCAACATGATCGGACTTGTGCTTGTCACCCATGGCAAGCTGGCCGAGGAATTCCGACATGCTTTGGAGCATGTCGTCGGTCCTCAGAAAAACATTGAGACCGTTTGTATCGGTCCGGAAGACGATATGGACAGAAGGCGTCAGGATATCATGGACGCCGTTGAGAAGGTCGATACCGGTTCCGGCGTCATCATCCTTACGGATATGTTCGGCGGCACTCCTTCCAATCTGTCCATCTCCGTCATGAGCAGTGGCAAGACCGAAGTCATTGCTGGCATGAACTTGCCGATGCTGATCAAGCTCGCAGGCGTTCGTGGCGACAACGACATGCAGAAGGCTCTGGTGGAGGCTTCCGATGCCGGCCGCAAATACATCAACGTGGCAAGCCGTGTCCTGAGCGGCAAGTGAAAGGCTCCATGTCGTCCATTACGCGAGAATTGCTCATCATCAACAAGCGGGGTCTGCATGCGCGGGCCTCCGCCAAGTTTGTCCAGATGGTTGAAGGTTTCGATGCCAACATCGAAGTTTCGAAAGATGGCATGACAGTCGGTGGTACCTCGATCATGGGATTGATGATGCTGGCCGCAAGTCCTGGCTGTACGATTGAGGTCAGCGCCAGCGGAGCTCAGGCCGAGGCGGCAATCGAAGCTCTGGCACGCCTTGTCGAAGATCGTTTTGGCGAAGAGATGTAATCATATAAAGACTTCTTTATATCCTTATTGCTAGTTTTGTGGAACTCTGCTACATGGCAGGCAGCACTGTCGACTTGCGAAGGTCGGCCCAACCCCTTGCTGGTCGCCGATTTGGGGCAGACCGAAAGCAGAGCTGGAGACCCACAATGAGCACTGAAAAAGACTATATCGTCGCTGACATTGCGCTTGCCGATTTCGGCCGCAAGGAACTGAACATTGCCGAGACAGAAATGCCGGGCCTGATGGCCTGCCGCGCTGAGTTTGGTGAAACCAAGCCCCTCAAAGGCGCGCGGATTTCTGGATCGCTGCACATGACGATCCAGACAGCTGTCCTGATCGAAACGCTGAAAGTTCTCGGGGCAGACGTGCGCTGGGCCTCCTGCAACATCTTCTCGACCCAGGATCACGCTGCAGCCGCGATCGCAGCTGCCGGCATTCCGGTCTTCGCCGTGAAGGGCGAAACCCTGACCGAATATTGGGAGTATACAGACAAGATCTTCCAGTGGACCGATGGCGGCGTCTCCAACATGATCCTGGACGATGGCGGCGATGCCACCATGTACATCCTCTTGGGTGCTCGCGCCGAAGCTGGCGAGAATGTTCTTTCTAATCCGGGTTCGGAAGAAGAAGAGATCCTGTTCGCTCAGATTAAGAAGCGTCTCAAGGCATCTCCCGGCTGGTTCACAAAGCAGCGCGAAGCCATCAAGGGCGTGACGGAAGAAACGACGACAGGCGTGCACCGCCTTTATGAACTCGCCAAGAAGGGTCTCCTGCCCTTCCCGGCCATCAACGTCAACGATTCGGTCACCAAGTCGAAATTCGACAACAAGTACGGTTGCAAGGAATCTCTGGTGGACGGAATCCGCCGCGCAACCGACGTGATGATGGCTGGCAAGGTGGCCGTTGTCTGCGGCTATGGCGATGTTGGCAAGGGTTCCGCAGCCTCGCTGGTTGGCGCTGGCGCTCGCGTCAAAGTGACGGAAGTGGATCCGATTTGCGCGCTGCAGGCCGCTATGGATGGCTTTGAAGTGGTTCAACTGGAAGACGTCGTTTCCTCCGCCGACATCTTCATCACCACGACCGGCAACAAGGATGTCATCCGCATCGAACACATGCGCGAAATGAAGGATATGGCCATTGTCGGTAATATCGGTCATTTCGATAACGAGATTCAGGTCGCATCGCTTCGGAACCTCAAGTGGACCAACATCAAGCCACAGGTTGACATGATCGAGTTCCCGAAGGGCAACCGCATGATCCTGCTTTCGGAAGGCCGTCTGCTGAACCTTGGCAATGCGACCGGTCATCCGTCCTTCGTCATGTCTGCTTCGTTCACCAACCAGGTCCTGGGCCAGATTGAACTGTTCACGAAGACCGATGAATACAAGCCAGGCGTCTATATTCTGCCGAAGCATCTGGACGAAAAGGTAGCCCGGTTGCACTTGGCGAAGCTCGGCGTGAAACTGACGGAGCTTTCCGAAGAGCAGGCAGCCTATATCGGCGTGTCGCAGCAAGGCCCGTTCAAGGCTGAGCACTACAGATACTGATATCACCTCATCTATCCACAAGATCCTGAAGGCCGCGGAATTGACATTCCGCGGCTTCTTTTTTGGCTGTCGCCCTTTGCCCCAATTTCCGAAGCAGATATTGTTTCGAGACTTGATTCGTGGGGACCACCAGTCCCACGCGGGCCGGGATGTCTTGTCGACGATGCGGCACATGGACGGAGACAGACCTGAATGAAGACGAGGAATTTAGCCTCACGCAAGGCTGTTGGCGCAAACGATGACGTTACGCGAACGTCTCGAGGTGAATGGAAGCGCATGGCTGGACAGTGGCAGAAATCAGGCGCATCTGGCATGCGCCGCTTCTACAACGGATTCCGGCTTGGCCTGGCGAGCACGGCGCTTTCCGGCTTCGCTGGTGCAGCGCTTGCGCAGGAGCGCGTTCTTCCCACCGGTCGTCTGTTCTCGTCTTCGGAGGTCATATTCTCGTCACTTGCCATTGGCGCCATCGCGGCGGCACTGCTTTCAACCATCTGGCTGATGCGCCAGAAGGGCAATCTGGAAGCGGAAAGCCAGGAGATACGCGGCGCGCTTTCCGACGCCCAACAGCGTATTTCGAAATATGAAGCCCTGATTGCCGACAAGAACCGGCGTATCGTCATTTGGGAGGCAGGTCCTTCGCGGCCGGAAATTCTCGGTCAACTTCCAACGGAAACGGGCGCACCGGCAGATGAGCGTGAGTTTCTGGCATTTGGCAAGTGGATCCGCGCTCACTCCGCAGTCGAGCTTGAACGGGGCATCGAGACCTTGCGTTCCGATGGCCGCACTTTCGATCTGGTGGTCGAAACGCAACGTGACGAGATTCTGGAAGTTCAGGGGCGTGTTTCCGGGGGCAAGGCATTCGTACGCTTCATCGCTCTGAACAATCTCAGAGCGGAGCTTGCTGAGCTCAAGATCGAGCGGGAACGACTCGTGTCTTCCATGAACCTCTTCCAGTCGCTTCTGGATGCTCTGGAGCAGCCGGTCTGGCATCGCGACGCGGAAGGCAAACTTGCATGGGTCAACCATGCCTATGGTGACGCTGTAGAGGCTTCCAGCCCGGCGCAGGCGGTGCGTGAAAGCCGCGAGTTTCTCGGTACGATTGCGCGCGAACAGATTCGGGCAGTCGCAACACCGACCTCGCCGTATCACGATCGTATTTCGACCGTCGTTCGCGGCAATCGAACACTGTTTGAAGTCGTGGACGTTGTTGCGTCTGCCGGTTCCGCTGGAATAGCAATCGATGTAACGGAAGCCGAAGCCATCCGCGCGGAACTGGCCCGGACCCTGACAAGCCACGCGGAAACGCTCGATCATCTGGCCACGCCCGTCGCCATCTTCGATCGTGAGCAGCGCCTGCAGTTCTATAATCAGGCTTTCGTCCGCCTGTGGGATCTCGAACTCGGCTTCCTTGAAAGCCATCCGGATCATAACGAACTGCTCGACAAGTTGCGCAGCCGCAACAAACTTCCGGAGCAATTGAACTGGCGGAACTGGAAGGAACAGGTTCTCTCTGTTTATCGTGCGCTCGATACGCAGACGAACAGATGGCATCTGCCAAACGGCCAGACGCTTCAGGTCATTGCGACCGCACATCCCCAGGGCGGCGTGACCTGGGTCTTCGAGAATTTGACCGAGCAGGTGGATCTTGAGACCCGCTATAATACGCTCGTCAAAGTACAGGGCGAGACAATCGATCATCTCGCCGAGGGCGTCGCGGTGTTCGGTCCGGATGGTCGCATTCGCCTGTCGAATCCTGCATTCCGAGCGCTTTGGGGCATCACGGAAGAACAGACAAAGCCCGGCACGCATATCAAGGCTATCGAAGCCGCCTGCGCTGTGGAATACGAAAAGCCGGACGGCTGGCGCCTCTTCGGCCAGATGCTGACGAATTTCGACGATGAGCGTCCCTCGCTACAGGGCACATTCGAACTGAACTCAGGAATCGTTCTTGACTATGCCGTTATCCCGCTTCCTAACGCGCAAACCATGTTGACCTTCGTCAACATGACGGACAGCGCGCGGGCTGAAAGGGCACTTAAGGAAAAGAATGAGGCACTGCGCAAGGCCGACGAACTGAAAAACGATTTCGTTCAGCATGTTTCTTATGAGCTACGCTCGCCGCTGACGAACATCATTGGCTTCACCGATCTTTTAAAGACACCGGGAATCGGGCCTTTGAACGAACGCCAGTCCGAATATGTGGATCATATTTCTACCTCTTCGTCGGTACTTCTCACCATCGTCAATGATATTCTCGATCTTGCCACCGTCGATGCCGGAATAATGGAGCTCAACTATAGCGATGTCGATCTTGACGACCTGCTGGACGACGTTGCCATGCAGATCGCCGACCGGCTGAACGAGAACAGCGTGATGCTCGAAATTGTCGCGCCACGCGGCATGGGAAGCATCGTGGCGGATCAACAGCGCCTGAAGCAGATCCTGATCAAGCTGATCACCAATGCCGCAAATTTTGCACCGGAAGGCTCAACAATAACGTTGAGCAGCTGGCGCGAAGGCCTGAATGTCTATTTCTCCGTGGCTGACAAAGGTCCAGGTATCCCGGAAGAAGTTCTGCCTACGGTGTTCAACCGCTTCTCCAGCGGCAAAGGCGGAAAACGCAGTGGTGCAGGCCTTGGTCTGTCCATCGTCGAAAGCTTCGTGCATCTGCACAAGGGCGATGTGAAGATCGACAGCAAGCCTGGTGTCGGCACTACCGTCACATGCCGTATTCCGAGCGCCGTCTACGCCCGTTCTGTCGCGGCCGAATGAGCAGTGCGTCCGTGATCTCTCTGCTTTTGCACGACGAGGTGGAAACGATCCGGCTCGGAGAAGATTTGGCGCTGGCGCTAAAGTCCGGTGACTGCCTGTGCCTGTCCGGCGATCTCGGAGCCGGTAAATCGACGCTCGCCAGAGCCTTTATCCGTGCGATGGCGGAAGATTCCGAGCTTGAGGTTCCAAGCCCGACATTCACACTGGTCCAGAGCTACGACCTGCGCATTCCAATCGCGCATTTCGATCTCTATCGTGTGACAGACGGATCCGAACTCGACGAACTGGGGCTCGACGAGGCGCTCTCTGATGGTATTTGTCTCGTCGAATGGCCGGAAATGGCCGATGCGGAACTGCCGAAGGATCGCATCCGCGTCACCCTGACGCATGAGGGAGCGGGACGACGCGTCGAGATCACCGGCTCCGCCACTGCCATGGCGCGGATCAGCCGCGCCCTGTTGATCCGGCAGTTTCTGACAAACCACGGCTATGCCGACGGACAACGGCGGTATCTGACCGGGGACGCCTCTCTACGCGCCTATGAAACGCTTCTTTGCCAGGATGGCAAACGATACATCCTCATGGACTGGCCACGCAGACCGGATGGTCCTCCTGTGCTGGATGGCAAGCCCTATCCAAAAGTTGCGCATCTGGCAGAAGAGGTTTTGCCCTTTGTCGCTATTGCACAGTACCTGCGCGACATCGGGCTGCGCGCGCCGGATATCGTGGCCAGCGATTTCGATAGCGGTCTGCTTCTGCTGGAGGATCTTGGGCAAAGTGGCGTTCTGGACGATGGCGGAAAGCCGATCACTGAACGCTACATGGCGTCCATCGACTGTCTGGCCCATCTGCATCATCAAACGGCGCCAACGATCATCGCCGTCGACCCGCAGCACCAACATCAGGTTCCGCTATTCGATCCTGTTGCAATGAAGATCGAGACGCGCTTGCTGATCGATTGGTACCTGCCCTGGAAGAACGGTGGCATACCGGCCACCGATATCCAACGGGAACGCTATTCTCGCGTCTGGGACGGATTGATCGCCGAGCTTGGTGATTGCGAGCGGCATCTTCTGTTGAGAGACTATCACTCGCCCAATCTTATCTGGCAGGCGCATGAGGAAGAATTGCGCCGGGTCGGCCTCATCGATTTTCAGGACGCGATGATCGGTCCAACCGCCTATGATGTGGCGTCTCTCGTACAGGACGCACGCGTGGATATTCCTTCCACGCTGGGCGATGCCTTGCTGGCACACTATCTCAGGCTTCGCCACGCCCAGGGAAATTTCGACGAGACAAGTTTTCTAAAGGCCTTTGCCATCATGTCCGCACAGCGCAATTGCAAGCTCGCGGGCATATGGGTGCGCTTGAAGGAGCGTGACGGGAAACCGGGATATTTGAAGCACATGCCTCGGACGCTTCGCTACCTCGCTGCGGTTCTTGAACATCCCGTTCTTGCGCCGCTCCGGCAATGGATGGCACAAGCAGGGATCGACGTCAGCGAATCACGGACCTGATCCTTATGATTATCCAGAACGCGATGGTACTGGCCGCCGGGCTTGGCACTCGCCTTCGCCCGATCACCGACCGATTGCCAAAGCCGCTCGTACCTGTGGGCGGTCGTCCCATGATTGATTACGTGCTGGACAGCCTTGCGGAAGCAGGCGTGACGAAAGTCGCCATCAACATACACCACCACGCCGATATGATGCTCTCGCATCTGGCGAAGCGCATGGACATGGAAATCCTGATCTCGGATGAGCGGGACCGGTTGATGAACAATGGCGGCGGTCTCGTCAAAGGGCTGAAGCTTTTGCCGGACGGTCCGGTGCTCGTCATGAATGCCGACCTCTTCTGGGTTGGCGAGCCGGAAAATCAGCTTTCCAATCTGCGCGAACTGATTCAGTTCTTTGATCCCGATCGAATGGATATGGCCATGCTGTGCGTGACGCTGGAGCAGGCTATCGGCCACGATGGAAAGAAGGACTTCAATCTGGATGCCGAAGCACGGCTCACGCGGTATTCCGAAGGCCATCCAACGCCGGTCGTCTATGCCGGTGCTTTCGTCGTGGATACGGCCTTCTTTGCCGATGCGCCAGACGAACCATTCAACCTGAACATCTATTTTGACAAAGCCATACGGAACGGTCGGCTTTTCGGCACGATGCTGAACGGTCACTGGATTACGGTTGGCTCTCCCGACGGACTGGAGGCTGCGGAACAGTTTCTCGGGACACGGCAGCCCATCGCGTCCGGAGCAGGCTGACCCATGGACGCGCGGCACAGAAAACGGGTCCTGACCGTTCCTCCGGCGGCGCCATTTCTAAAAACGGTGGCATCAGCGCTCTGTGAAGGGCGCGTTCTGGACAGTTTCCGCTACGAGGCAAGCGATCCGCTTGCGCTCGCCAAGGTCACTCTTTACGTCCCGACCCGTCGCGCGGCACGCGTTCTCCGTTCCGAGTTCGTGGATTACCTCGGCGGTCAATCAGCCATTCTGCCGGTGATCCGCCCCTTGGGCGAAACCGATGACGATAGCGGTCTCTTCGACCTGACGGCACCGGAAGAGATGGATCTCGCCATGCCGATCAGTGGCACACAAAGGCTGCTGGAACTGGGACGGTTGATCTTGGCATGGCGCAATGCGCTTCCACAGGCGGTGATGGATGTTCATCAAACTTCCCCGCTTGTGGCACCGGCAAGCCCTGCAGATGCGATATGGCTGGCACGTTCGCTGGTCGAACTCATTGATGCGATGGAGACGGAAGACAGAGACTGGAGCGATCTCGACAAACTGCGAACAACCGAGCATTCGCTGTGGTGGCAACTTTCGGCTGAGTTTCTGAAGATCGCCAGCCAGTTCTGGCCCACCAGACTGGAGGAGTTGAAGCGCTCTTCCCCTGCCCGCCATCAGGCTGCGATCATTAACGCGGAAGCCAGACGCATCGCCATGCGCCAGCATGACGGACCGGTCATCGTCGCGGGGTCGACGGGCTCTGTTCCGGCCGCTGCCAACCTCATTGCTGCCATTGCCGGACTTCGAGACGGTGCCGTCGTTCTACCGGGCCTCGACCGATCCATGCCGGATGATCAATGGGCTATGCTGGGACTGGGCGATCTGGCGGGAAGGCCGGACCCTGCAAGCAGAAGCCATCCTCAATACGGATTTCACCGGCTCTTGCGCAAGCTGGAGCTGGACCGTTCCGACGTCATTGAACTGGGCGAGGCACCCCGTGAGCTTGAATGCCGCAACCTGTTGCTCTCGCAAGCGCTCGCCCCCGCCGATGCAACAGACAGCTGGAACCGCTGGCGCAAGGAGGCAGCGCCAGAAATGGTGGAAGACGCCTTTTCTTGCGTGGCGCTTATCGAGGCGGCAAACGAGCGGGAAGAGGCTGCCGCGATTGCGATCGTATTGCGCCTTGCACTTGAGAAGCCGGGCCTTGATGGCCAGTCGCAGGTGGCCCTGATTACACCCGACCGAGAGTTGGCACGTCGAGTCACGGCAGAACTGCAGCGCTTCGGGATTACCGCCGACGATACGGCGGGTACGCCTCTTTCAGCTACACCGCAGGGCACTTTTCTGTCGGTGCTTCTGCAGGCCGTTCTTTTGCCGGGAGATCCGGTTGCGATCACGTCGCTTCTCAAGCATCCACTGGCCCGGTTCGGCATGCCGGAGGCAGCCAAAAACACGGCTGGAGATGCGGTTGAACTTTTTGCGCTGCGCGGAGGACTGGAGAAACCTGATATCACTGCTCTTGCAGCGCTTGTCGACGCCGGGATCGCTTCGCACAAGGAGGGTCGACATCCGAAGCAGTGGCGGCTTTCGCTCAGCGAAGACGCTGCGGCTCTCGCCAAAGTTCTTGCAGACAAAATCCATAAAGCCGTCGATCCGCTTGCCAGTGCAGTACAACCACCCCGAATGGACGGAAGGCGATTTACGGATCGGCTGACGCTGTCGGATTGGGCAGAACGCACAGGCAGGACGCTTGAAGCAGCGGCGATGTCCGAGACCGGAGACCTGAGCATGCTCTGGCTCGGTGAGGCCGGTGAACGCCTTGTCTCTCTGCTGTCCGACATCATGACGACCGATGGTCAGATCGAAGCTGACGGGCAACAGTGGATCGATATTCTGGCAGCGTTGATGGCAAGTCAGGCGGTCAAGCCTCGCTCGCTCGCCCATCCGCGCGTGTTCATCTACGGCACCATGGAATCACGCCTGCAGCGAGCCGATACAGTCGTGATCGGCGGCATGAATGAGGGGTCGTGGCCTGGCCAATCCACAAACAATCCGTTTTTGTCCCGCAGCATGAAGGCGGATATCGGTCTGGAACCACCCGAGCGCAGAACGGGGCAGCTTGCGCATGACTTCATCATGGCGAATGGAACGCGGGATCTGATCTATACCCGCTCGCTGCGACAGGGAGGAGCGCCAACCGTGGCGTCTCGATGGCTGCAACGTTTGCTGGCTCTGGGAGGCAAGTCGCTCAAGGCACAAATGCTCTCCCGAGGGGAAGACTATCGCCGCTGGGCGCAGATGATTGACGATACACCTGCAGGCGAAGGTCAGTCGTTAGGGCGGCGTCCTGCTCCCAAGCCACCGGCTGAACTTCAGCCGACGAAGTATTCGTTCAGCGAAGTGGGGCGGCTGCGCAGAGATCCCTATTCGATTTACGCCCGGCGCATCCTGCGACTGGATCCCCTTGATGGCTTCAATCAGGAGCCCGGTGCCGCCGAGCGCGGAACACTGTATCACCGGATTATCGAGCGTTTCGTCAAGGCAGCACCGGCAAGTCACGAAGCAGCATTCGTGATGGACAATCTGATCCGCGAGGAGTTCGCCACTGCCCAGTTACCACTGCATATTGATCAGGTCTGGCGACCTCGCTTCCGCGAAGTTGCTCGCGCCTTCATTCGCTGGCACGACCGGCGAGCGCCTGATGTCAGGCGTACCTATACGGAACTTGCAGCAGGCTACGAGATACCAGAGGCTGGAATTCGCCTGACCGGCATAGCCGACCGTATCGATATCAAGGGCAATGGTCATGCCGATCTCATCGATTACAAGACAGGTCTGAGCCCAACTGTTTCGCAGGCAAGGGCATTGCTCGATCCGCAACTGCCTCTGGAGGCCGCAGCTTTGCAGGCCGGTGCGTTCAAGGTTATAGGTCAGGTCTTGCCGGACGATCTTCTCTATGTGCGCCTTCGACCCGGCGAACGTTTCACGTGCGACAAGGTAAACAATGAGGGTGCGAAGGAAACGGCCAGGACCAAGCCGAAATCAGCCTTCGAGCTTGCAAGCGATTCGATTGCTCAACTGACTGCCTTCGTAACCCGTCTGCGCAGTGGCGATGTCGGATTCGCATCACGGCTCATCCCCTTCCAGCAGGGCGATTTTGGAGGAGAATACGATCATCTGGCGCGCGTTGCCGAGTGGTCTACCGCCGATGCAGAGGAGGCTGATGGGGATGAGTGAGACCGACCTTCTGAGCCTCGACACTGATCCGCAGACATGGCTGAGCTGGACTGCGCGTCAGCAGGCGCTGGCCTCATCGCCCACCAGTTCCGCCTGGGTGTCCGCCAATGCCGGTTCCGGCAAGACGCATGTGCTGACCCAGCGTGTCATTCGTCTGCTTCTGTCCGGCTGCCGTCCATCCGCCATTCTGTGCCTGACCTATACCAAGGCGGCTGCGTCTGAGATGTCCAACCGCGTCTTCCAGCGTCTGGGCGAGTGGGCGGTGCTGACGGACAATGAGTTGGCGCAACGTATCCAGGCGATCGAAGGTGAATATCCAGACGCGATCAAGCTGGCTGAAGCGCGGCGGCTATTTGCCAAGGCGCTGGAAACGCCGGGCGGCCTGAAAATCCAGACTATTCACGCCTTTTGCGAGGCGCTTCTCCACCAGTTTCCTTTGGAGGCCAATGTCGCAGGCCACTTCTCCGTGCTGGACGACGCATCCGCTCAGGCCTTGCTGGCAGAGGCCAAACGATCCCTTTTGACGGCGACGTCCTTGGAAGCGGGAAGCAACCTGGCCGATGCCTTTACGCATGTGCTTGATCTTGGAGATGAAAGCGGGCTGGAAACTCTTCTCTCCGATATTGTCGCGAACCGTGGCGCATTGCGCCAGTTCCTGGCTGAGGCAGAAAAAGCTGGAGGCATAGAACAAGCCTTGAGAGCCGGTTTCGGTCTCGACGCCTCGGAAACGGAAGATAGCATCCTCGCTGATTATTGGCCCATTCCGAGCTTGGCGGATGGACGGCTGACGACCTATCTGGAACTGGCGCAATCCGATAAGGGCGGGGCGCGATCAGCCGAAACCGCTTACTTTCTGCAACAGGTTACTGAACTCGGCGATACTAAAGAACGGGCACGGCTATTAGATCAAGCATTTCTAACTCAAAAGGGACTACCAAAAGCTGACACCTATCTCTTCACAAAGAAAATGACAGCGGCGGCGCCTGGCCTGGAACTTTGGATGGCCGAGGCGCGGGACCATGTGGTTTCGTTGCGAGATCGTCTCAGCCTTGTCCGGATGCTGAAGGCGACGTTGGCAGCACTCACGCTCGCGATGCGACTCGATGACGATTACGAAGACTTGAAACGTCGGCGCAGCCTTCTGGATTTCGAAGACCTCATTACCCGTGCGGCCCAGCTTCTGGCGCGAGAAGGTGTGGGCGCCTGGGTTCACTACAAGCTGGACCAGGGAATTGACCACATTCTCGTTGATGAGGCGCAGGACACGAGCCCGGTACAGTGGAGCATTATCCAGTCTCTGGCAGAGGATTTCTTTACGGGCGACAGCGCAAGACCTGGTACGCGTACCATCTTCGCGGTGGGCGATGAAAAACAGTCGATCTATTCCTTCCAGGGAGCGCGCCCGGAACGTTTCGCCGAAGAGCGAACGCAGACGCAAAGGCGGGTCACCCGCAGCGGGCAACTGTTTAACTCCGTCCGCTTGCCCCTCTCCTTCCGCTCCACTGCCGATGTCCTCAGCGCTGTCGATCAGGTGTTCTCAATTCCCGTTCATGCCAAAGGCCTGAGCGCCGAAGGCGAACCGGTCATCCATCGGTCGAACCGCATCGGGCATGCCGGAGCAGTCGACCTATGGGAAACGGTCATTCCCGAACAGAGCGACCTTGAGGAAGACTGGACGGCACCGTTCGATTCGACACCCGATCAGGCACCTGCTGCCATACTTGCAGGGCGCATCGCGCATCACATAGGTGATATGGTTGGCCGGCAAACGATCATTGAGGGGTGCAAGACACGGCTCATCGAACCGGGTGACATCCTGGTGCTGGTTCGAAAGAGAGACGCTTTCGTCAATGCCCTGACGCGTGCGCTCAAGCGGCGCGGGAATATTCCAGTGGCCGGTGCCGATCGTCTGCGCCTCACCAGTCATATTGCTGTACAAGATCTGATCGCGCTCGCCCGCTTTGTCTTGCAGCCGCATGACGATCTCTCTTTGACTGCTACGCTCAAAAGCCCGATCTTCAACCTGACGGAAGACCAGATCTTCGAGCTTGCTGCCCTTCGTAGTAAGACAGAGAGTGTGTGGAAGCATCTGAACGATCTCGCGGACGACGGAGAGCTGTCTCTTTCAGGCGTGCGAGAACGGCTCTCCCGCTACCGGATTTTGGCTGTCGAGCATACGGCGCATGATTTCTTTGCCCGGATTCTCGGAGCTGATGGAGGTCGCAAACAGTTTCTATCCCGGCTCGGTAGCGAAGCCGGCGATGTTCTCGATGAATTCCTGTCCCTTGCGCTCAGTCATGAGGACAAGTCCTTGCCCGGACTGCAAAGCTTCATCTCAACGCTCGAAGCGGACGCTCCAGAAATCAAGCGCGAGCAGGATAGCGGTCGCAACGAAGTGCGGATCATGACGGTGCATGCCTCCAAGGGGCTTGAAGCGCCAATCGTCTTTCTGGTGGACAGCGGTTCTAAAGCCTTCATATCCTCGCACGTCCCTCGCTTCCGCTTCCTTAAGCTCAAAGGCAAGGATGTCCCCGCCTGGGTTCCGCTGAAGTCGTTGGCAAATGCCCTGACGGTTCAGGATGATGCTCGCCTGAAGGACGCTGCAGGAGAGGAGTATCGACGGCTACTCTATGTCGGCATGACACGAGCTGCCGACCGTTTGGTGATCTGCGGCTACCGAGGTAAGCGTGAGAATGATGAGAGCTGGCAGGCCATGGTCAGGCAGGCGCTCAGCAAAGACGAAACACGGTGCTCACAAACAACGTTTTCAGGTTCAGATGGAGATTGGAACGGTTATCTCTGGCGCGAGTCTGGACTGGTTCTCGACGTGCCCGGACAGATGAAATCGGAATCTGAGCAGGTTTCAGGTCCGAGATCCCTGCCTTCCGAGCTTTTCAAGCCACTACCGCCACACCGCCCGCTCCCCCGGCCCTTGAGCCCTTCCGGGGCGGGAATCATCATCGAAGATGAAGATGGCGATGCACCATTCGTTTCCCCGCTATTTGGAGAAAAGAAGGCGAGCAATCTGGCATTGCAAAAAGGTTTGCTGACCCATCGTATGCTCCAAATGCTGCCCAACCTTCCGCGCGAGGATTGGGATGAAGCGGCATCACGCTATCTCGAACGGACGGCTTACTTTTGGTCAAGGGACGAGCGGCAATCTCTCCACCATTCGGTGCTCGCTGTTCTCCGCGCGCCAGCATTGGCACCGTTGTTTTCTGAAAAGGCTCAAGCAGAAGTCTCCATCATGGGGACTCTTTCCATGAGCGGGCGGGACTACGCAGTCTCGGGACGTATCGACCGCTTGGCAGTAACGCCGAACGGAGAGGTGATCGTTCTGGACTACAAGACCAACCGATTCGTGCCGCGAAGCGAGGAAGAGGTCGCTTTTGCCCATTGCGCCCAACTCGCCATCTACCGCGAAATTCTGAAACCGCTGTATCCAGGTCATCGAATCTCCTGTGTATTGGTCTACACGGAGACAGCAAAAGTCATCACGCTTTCCACCGAAGCGATCGATCGATCCCTTGCCGAACTGCGAACAAAGTGAGAGATCAGGATTGAATTTCAGTGCCGCACACATCACATTGTGCACAATAGAAATGCTTCAAAGGAGAGCCACATGGCTACCGTGAAAGTTGATGCCGCCAATTTCCAGGCTGAAGTGCTTGAATCGTCCGAACCCGTTGTCGTTGATTTCTGGGCAGAATGGTGCGGCCCATGCAAGATGATCGCCCCAAGCCTAGAGGAAATTTCCACCGAACTGGCCGGCAAGGTCAAGATTGCCAAATTGAACATCGACGAAAACCCGGATCTGGCAGCCAAGTTTGGCGTTCGTTCAATCCCAACGCTTGCCATGTTCAAGGGCGGTGAAGTGGCTGACATCAAGGTTGGCGCTGCTCCAAAGACTGCGCTTTCCAGCTGGATTTCCAGCGCGGCCTGATCAGTGAATTGAGAATACGACGAAAAACCCGGCCTCGCGCCGGGTTTTTTATGCCGCTCTCATCTGTTGTTGAACCTCACCGGGGCGGTGTGCCGTTATCTGCCAGCACATTTCCGGCCAGGTAGAGCGAACCGCCAATGAGTATCCGTGGCGGGGCTGCGTCATCAAGCTGTCGCTCGGCAATTTCTTTCAGAGCATCCGAAACGCTGGACATGGGTTCGGCAACCAGACCAGCATCATAGGCTGATGCTGCAAGCGCCACAGGATCCAATCCTGCATCACTGCCGCGGATCGGAACTGTAAAGACCTGCTCAGCAATGTCGGTGAAGGCCCGAAAATAGTTGAGAGGGTCCTTCGTGTTCAGCATTCCGATAATCAGATAAAGCGGCCGGGGACGAAGCTCCTCGAAGGAGGCCATGGCTTCCGCAATAACCTCTCCTGCGCCTGGATTATGGCCACCGTCTACCCAGATTTCCGCCTCTGTGGGCGCTAGGGCAACGAGTTCGCCCTCCGTCAGCTTCTGAAGGCGTCCGGGCCATTCGACCGAGGTCATCGCTTTTTCCATCATCGCGTCCGTAACCTCGAATCCGGCTGCTTTGACTGCGCGGATAGCAGCGGCTGCATTCGAAAGCTGGTGGCGACCGGGAAGACGCGGCAGGGGCAGGTCGGCAAGGCCGAACTCATCCTGATAGACGAGCCTGTTGAACTCCTCGTGGGCGGAATAATCCTGGCCGTAGACCGATGTCGGACAGCCCATGCGCTCGGCTGTTGCCACCAGAACCTCTTCAGCCGCATCAAATTCCTGTCGTCCGATAACGACCGGACAGCCTGTCTTGATGATACCGGCTTTTTCCGCGGCAATCAGCTCAACCCTGTCGCCGAGGTAGGCCTGATGATCGAAAGAAATCGGCATGATGACGGACACTGCAGGATGGTCGATGACGTTGGTGCAGTCGAGCCTGCCGCCCATTCCCACTTCCAGGATGACCGCATCGGCAGGTAGTTCGGAAAACAGCAGAAAACCTGCAGCCGTCAGGATCTCGAAAACAGTGATCGGCTCACCGGCATTGGCAACGGCGACCCTACGCAGCGCATCCGCCAATAATGCATCGTCCACCAGTTGCCCCGGCCCCTGACGCGAGCCGATACGATACCGCTCATGCCAATTGACGAGATGCGGTGATGTATGGACATGCACTGCATGCCCAGCAGCTTCCAGAAGCGCACGGCAGAAGGCACTGACGGAGCCCTTTCCGTTCGTGCCGGCCACATGAATGACGGGAGGCAAGCGCTTCTGCGGATTGCCCAGCACATCGAGCAGACGCCGCATCCTCCCAAGGGTCATATCGTAACCCTTGGGATGCAGCGTCATCAGCTCGTTGATGACCTGTTCCGCCTCGCTAAGGGCAATGTCGTTCATGCAAGTCCCCGAGGCTTATGCTTCTGTCGTCCGTCCGCGCTCAGGCGGACAGGGCAACAGGCTGATCGTTATTGGCTGGCTGCTTCAGCATGATCTTGAGAAGGCTGGCAAGCGTCGGCGCAATATCATGACGCTTGACGACCATATCCACCATGCCGTGTTCGAGCAGATATTCAGAGGTCTGGAAGCCTTCCGGCAGCTTTTCGCGCAGGGTCTGTTCGATCACACGCTTACCGGCGAAGCCGATTTCCGCACCTGGCTCGGCAATATGCACGTCACCCAGCATGGCGTAAGAGGCCGTAACCCCACCGGTCGTCGGGTTCGTCAACACTACGATGTACGGAAGCCCCGCCTCCTTCACCATGTTGACGGCGACCGTTGTGCGCGGAAGCTGCATCAGCGACAGAATACCTTCCTGCATGCGGGCACCACCGGAAGCCGGGAAGATGACCAGCGGGCACTTCTCCGCCAAAGCGCGTTCGGCTGCCTTCACGATGGCTTCGCCCGCCGCCATGCCCAGCGACCCACCGATGAAGTTGAACTCATGCACCACGGCGACGAGCTTGACGCCGCGCACTTTTCCGAGACCAGCAAGGATCGTGTCATCCTGCTCAGTTTTCACACGGCTGTCCTTGAGGCGGTCGCTGTACTTCTTGGAATCACGGAACTTCAGCGGATCCTGAGCGACCTTCGGCTGCGGCAGGTTTTCATAAACGCCGCCATCGAAAAGATCGGTCAGCCGGGCCTTTGCCGGCATCTTCATGTGGAAGCCAGATGCGGGGATGACCCACTTGTTTTCTTCCAGATCCTTATGGAACACCATTTCACCCGTCTCCGGGCATTTGATCCATAGATTTTCCGGCACTTCCCGGCGGCCCAGCATCGAGTTGATCTTTGGGCGCACATAGTTGGTGATCCAGTTCACTAGCAGAACTCCTGATTGACCATCGTCAATGTGGTTATCTTACTCGGCTGCGACAAGACGTGCGGACCGCACGCCACTCGCAAGGCCGCGAACAAGCGTCGCAACGGCTGAAATCGTATGCTCGGTGGCCTCGCCATCCGCAGTCAGGCTGCCTGCAACCTGCGCAACAATGGCGGAGCCGACAACAACTCCATCCGCAGCGGCACCGATTGCCTTGGCATGATCGGCTGTCTTGACGCCAAAGCCAACGCAGACCGGCAAATCCGTATGGGACTTGATACGATGGACGGCACCCGCAATCTTGGAGAGATCCGGAAGAGCCGAGCCGGTGATACCGTTCATCGACACATAGTAGACAAAACCGGATGTGTTTTCGAGTACCTTGGGAAGGCGACGATCATCGGTCGTCGGCGTTGCGAGACGAATGAAGTTTATGTCTCGCGCCAGCGCCGGGATGCAAAGTTCGTCATCCATTTCCGGTGGCAGGTCAACAACGATCAGGCCATCAATGCCCGCCGCAACCGCTTCATCTAGAAAGGTTTCGACGCCCATGTTGTAGATGGGATTGTAATAACCCATCAGGACAATCGGCGTGTTCTGATCTGTCTCGCGGAACTCACGCGCCATGTCCAGCGTACGTGCCAGTGTCTGGCCCTTTGCCAAGGCGCGGTGGCCTGCCATCTGAATGGCGGGGCCATCGGCCATCGGATCTGAGAAAGGCATGCCAAGCTCGATCACATCCGCGCCGGCCTCCGGGAGGGCCTTCATGATACCCAGCGAGGTCTCAAAATCCGGATCTCCGCCCATGAAATATGTGATGAGCCCCGGGCGTCCCTCAGCCTTCAAATCAGCAAAACGCTTGTCCATACGTGCAGTCATGATCAGAGACCCATTCCAAGAATTTTGCCGACAGTAAAGATGTCCTTATCGCCGCGGCCACAGAGGTTCATCAGGATGATCTGGTCTTTGTCCATCTTCGGCGCGCGCTTGATGACTTCCGCCAGCGCGTGGCTGGGTTCCAGCGCCGGGATAATGCCTTCCGTTCGCGTGAGAAGCTGGAAAGCTGCCAGAGCTTCGTCATCCTTGATCGGCACATATTCGACGCGACCGGTATCCTTCAGCCAGGAATGCTCGGGCCCGATGCCCGGATAATCAAGGCCAGCCGAGATGGAATGGCCTTCCTTGATCTGCCCGTCATTATCCTGAAGCAGATAGGTACGGTTCCCATGCAGGACACCAGGACGGCCTGCGGTGAGTGAAGCGCAGTGCTCCTCACCTTCAAGACCCTTGCCGCCTGCTTCGACGCCAACGATGCTGACCGCATCATCATCCAGGAAGGGATGGAACAGACCGATCGCGTTTGAGCCGCCGCCGACTGCTGCGACCAGCATATCGGGCAAGCGCCCTTCGGCTGCCAACATCTGTTCGCGTGCTTCCTTGCCGATGACCGACTGGAATTCGCGAACCATTTCCGGATAGGGGTGCGGGCCTGCCGCCGTACCGATAATGTAATATGTGTCATCAACATTGGTGACCCAATCACGCAACGCCTCGTTCATGGCGTCCTTCAGCGTGCCATGACCAGATGTCACAGGCTTCACTTCAGCGCCCAAAAGCTTCATACGGAAAACGTTCGGCGCCTGCCGCTCGACGTCCGTTGCACCCATGTAGACGACGCAAGGCAGACCGAAACGGGCAGCAACCGTTGCAGAGGCGACGCCGTGCTGACCGGCACCCGTCTCTGCAATGATGCGCTTCTTGCCCATACGCTTTGCAAGCAGGATCTGGCCGATACAGTTGTTGATCTTGTGGCTGCCTGTGTGGTTCAGCTCATCGCGCTTGAAGTAGATCTTCGCGCCACCAAGTTCGGCCGTCAGACGCTCTGCGAAATAAAGCGGGCTTGGACGACCGATGTAATGTGTGCCCAGATGCGCCAGTTCCTTCTGGAATTCCACATCGGTCTTCGCCTTGTTCCACTCGTCCTGCAAATCAAGGATGAGAGGCATTAGGGTTTCAGCGACGAAGCGGCCGCCATAGATGCCAAAACGACCGTCCTCATCGGGACCGGCGCGAAACGAATTCGGCTTGAGCGGCTGGTTCACTGTGCAACTCCCTCTGATGCATTAAGTCGCCATTTTTCGATTGCATCGAAAAAGGCGTTCATCTTGTCCAGATCCTTCACACCAGGCGCGCTTTCCACGCCGGAGGAAATATCGATGCCGGGAGCGTGGGTCTTGGACAGCGCCGCTCCCACATTCTCCTTGTTGAGGCCACCGGAAAGCATGTAATCCACGCCTTCGTCAAGCGCGGCCATGATATCCCAGTCAAACGAGACACCGTTACCGCCCGGAAGCTCTGAACCGGTTGGCGGCTTTGCGTCGAACAGAAAACGATCGGCGAGCCCTTCGTAGGCTTCGATCTTGCGCAGATCATCGACCGTGCGCACGGAAAAAGCCTTCATCACCGGCAGCCCAAACACGGCCTTGATGTTCAGGACGCGCTCGGCAGTTTCGCTACCATGAAGCTGAAGTATGTCCGGCTTGAGGAAGGCGATGATTTCTTCCAGTTCATCATTATCCGCATCGACGGTTACGGCAACGATTTTGGCCTTGCCGCGCACAAGATCGGCAAGCGTCCCGGCAAGAAGCGGATCGATATGGCGCGGGCTTTTTTCAAAGAAAATGAAGCCGATATGCGTAGCGCCGCGGGCAACGGCCAGATTGACCGCGTCAGATGTTTTGAGACCGCAAATTTTAATGTCTGGTTTCATGATGGCGAAGTGACACGAATCGATGTTCAAGTCGAGAAAAATAGGATTGGCAAGGGTTATCCCTTCTCACCGAAGTCAAGCGCGTGCAGTTGCGACCCATTGGTTTTCAACCAGCGACGTGCCTCCTCCGTACGAGGACAAAGCGACTTGCAGAGCGCCCAGAATGCCGGACCGTGGTTCATCTCGCGCAGGTGCGCTACCTCATGGGCGGCGAGATAGTCTATGACGAAATCCGGTGCCATGACGATGCGCCATGAAAAGGAAAGATTGCCGTCCCAGGTACAGGAGCCCCAGCGACTCCGCGTATCTTTCATGGTGATGGAGCGTATCGATCTGCCGATGCTCGCTGCGTGGTAGGCGGCCAGGCGCTCCAGATCGTAACGCGCCTCCTTTTTCAGAAAGGCGGATAGCCTCCGAGCCACATGATCTTCCAGGCCGCTAACCCGAATGACCGGCTCTCCGTCTTCCATGCCGACTTCCGTCAGACCGCGCAGCGTGCCTGTATGAACAATCCGATGCAGATTTCCGCGCAAGGGCAGCCGCATGCCCGGGCGGATCGTCTGATCACCGCTGAACTTGGCGAGTTTGGTTCGTAACCAGCCATCGTGCCGGACGAGAAAGTCTTCAACTTCCCTGCTTTTCAGGCCACGCGGGATCGTCAGCTTCAAACCGCGCCCGCCCGCATCGATACGCAATGTCATCCGGCTGGCGGTCGCGTGTTCCTTGATCACGAGCGGCATCATCCGTTCGCCAACCTGGAGCGAACGTTCCTCAACACGAAGAGGCTTTGGCTTTTTTCGGGCGGGTTTTCCGAGGAGTGAAAACATGGACTTGTTCTAACGCATGTCGCGCAAAAGTGTGAAGCGGTTTTGCGACAACGACATGCGTCAAAACAGCGAGTTAAAGCGTCAGGAGCGAATCTGAAAGATCGCGACGCGCTTTAGCTCATTCGCGCGAGCATTTGACTGCAAAACACCGGCACCTTTGGTGCCGGTGACAGTGTTCAAAGCGCTATGCAAAACGCCTTTCCTTAGACGGTCGGATAATGCGTTTCCGGACCTCTGTTGGAGCGTTCGCGCATAAAGCGGTCGAACTCTTCCTGATCCTTTGCACGACGCAGTTCCCGCAAATAGCTGTCGAACTCATCACGCATTTCATCAAGCTTGCGGCGTTGCTCTTCAATCCGGTCCATTTCGGCCTTGCGCCAGTCGTCAAACGCAACATTGCCTGTTGAGTACGACGGGCCATAGCGACGGCTAGATCTGCGGAAAGACGAGAACATCCCATCGGCTCGTTCATTTGCGGTTCGCTTGAAATCGCGCAGTCGTTCGCCGAACAGGATGTATGCGAGCATTGCTAGACCCAGCGGCCAGAAAATGACGAAGCCGAGAACCATCAGTGAGATGGTTGCCGGAGTCCAATCCGGACGGATCAATGCTGACTGATTCATGGGTTGCACTACCTCTTTTCTCAAAAAGCCCGCGGTATGCGGGCCTTTCGAGATTCGATGTGGTTAGTGCGCTCACCCGCTTCAAGAACATGCTCTTCACAATCGGCGAAGCCATTGGTCGCATTTTCTGAATTCGACGTGAGCAAAGATCCGGTCAGCCGCTCTTTCCACCCTTGATCACCCGTGGCGGAGCGTTCTTGCGCAGTGCCTTTGAATGTTCGCGTGTGAAGGAAAGAATGCGTGGGGCGATTTCGCGACGGAAGCGAGAGCCGTTGAACACGCCGTAGTGGCCGACATCAGGTTGCACGTAGTGCATCCGCATCTCTGCAGGAATACTGGAGCAGATGGTTTGTGCAGCATGGGTCTGACCCACGCCGGAGATGTCATCGTTCTCGCCCTCGATCGTTAGAAGAGCGACGTTCTTGATCGCCTTCGTATCGACAGGATTGGTCCGATGCATCATTTCGCCCTTCGGCAAAGCGTGCTTGATGAAAACGGTGTCCACCGTTTGCAGGTAGAACTCTGCTGTCAGATCCATGACCGCCAGATATTCGTCGTAGAAGTCGCGATGCTTCTCCGCCGACTCACCGTCGTTCTTCACCAGGTGCTCGTAGAATTCCTTGTGGGCGATCAGGTGACGATCGAGGTTCATCGACATGAAACCGGAAAGTTGTAGAAATCCTGGATACACAGGTCGCATGAAACCGGCGAGCGGCCATGGTACCGTCATGATGACGTTGTCCTTGAACCACTTGAGCGGGCGATCCTGTGCTAACTGGTTCACAGCCGTGGGGTTAATGCGCGTGTCGATTGGACCGCCCATCAACGTCATGGAGGATGGTACGAATGGATCGTTGGCCGCATCCATGACTGCAACAGCAGCAAGAACCGGAACGGACGGCTGGCAAACCGCAACCACATGCGTATCCGGACCCAGATGATGAAGCATTTCGATCACGTAATCGATGTAATCATCGAGATCGAACGTCCCTTCCGTGATCGGAACGTTGCGGGCGTCCTGCCAGTCTGTGATGTAGACATCCGCGCCTTGCATCAGAGCTTCGACGGTGCCGCGCAGCAGCGTCGCATAATGGCCGGACATAGGCGCAACAATCAGAATTCTGGGGTCTGGCACACGGGACGCTGGGAGAGCGCGCTCGAAATGGAGAAGGTTGCAGAATGGCTTTGACCAGACCACCTTCTCTGTAACTTTGACGGTATGTCCATCGACCGTGGTGGTCGGCAAACCGAATTCCGGCTTTCCATAGCGACGTGTGGCGCGCTCGAAGACTTCAAGCGAAGCCGAGACACTTCTGCCAAGCGGAGTTTGAGACAGCGGATTAAGTGGATTGCTGTAGAAGAAGCGCATGGCTTCTGTCGAGGCGCGCAGGGGCGCCATCGCGGCGTGGTTCAACTCATAAAGCTGGTAGAACATGCGAACGCCACCTTTCTTCTTTTCCTTCGTCTGAAGGAGAAAATTCCATCAGAGATGAGTAGCACGTGAAAAGTAAACTAACAGGAAGTGCGTGCAGCGCAACATAGAGAGGCGATGGCCCTTGGCTGTGCGCTGGTTTTTACCTGCTGCAATGCATCAAGTCGGCAGAAGAGCTATTGTTCCCTGCAGAAAAAATGCAACGTTTTCCGTGAGAAAAGTGCGACTTTTGGGGGATAGGCGAGTGTGTTTCACGTGAATCAATCCACAGAAAAGATTCACGTGAAACAAAAATTGATCAGATATCGAGGTTCGCGACGTTCAACGCGTTGTCCTGAATGAATTCACGCCGAGGCTCTACCTCATCCCCCATCAGGCGCGCAAACAGGCCATCCGCATCGGTTGCGTCATTCACCTTGACTTGCAAGAGGGAGCGCACATTAGGATCGAGCGTCGTTTCCCAGAGCTGCTCAGCGTTCATTTCGCCAAGGCCCTTATACCGCTGCATGGAAAGACCTTTGCGACCGGCGGCGAAGATACTGTCCAAAAGGGCGCGGGGGCCGGCAATTTCCGACGTCTTGTCCTTCAATGTCAGGATCGGAGGCGTGCCGTAGATCTCCTTCAACCGAGCGGTCATCTGATCGATATGACGCGCATCCGCCGAACCAATGAGCGCGACATCAATGAAGGCGACTTCCTTGACGCCGCGAACCATGCGTTCGAAACGAACTCCGCCCTCGCCCGTGACATGGCCGGACCAGCCCCGTTCGGTTTCTTCTGCAATGACATCGAGACGGCGCGCAACTTCATTGGCTGTTTCCTGAGCCTTGGCAGGATTATCGGTGAGTTCCGGATTCAAAGCGCCAGCAATAGCTGCCTGTTCGACGATGGACCGGCTGTAGCGAGAATGGAGACCATCCAGGAGAGAGCGCAGACGAAGCGCGTCCTGAATCAGGTCTCGCAGATCGGCACCAGCACGGACCTCCCCCGAGCCTAGTGTGAGGGTCGTATCCTCAAGACCCTGCCCGATCAGATACTCTTCAAGGGCCTTTTCATCCTTCAGGTACTGAACGGATTTCCCACGTGTCACTTTATAAAGTGGTGGCTGGGCAATGTAGAGATGACCGCGCTCGATCAGTTCCGGCATCTGGCGGAAGAAGAAGGTCAAAAGCAGCGTGCGAATATGTGCGCCATCAACATCAGCATCCGTCATGATGATGATTTTGTGATAACGCAACTTGTCGGCATTGAATTCATCCTTGCCGATGGATGTCCCAAGCGCCGTGATCAGCGTGCCGATTTCCTGGCTCGACAGCATTTTATCAAAACGCGCGCGCTCAACATTCAGGATCTTCCCGCGCAAAGGAAGGATAGCCTGGTTTTCACGTGAACGTCCCTGTTTGGCGGATCCGCCAGCCGAGTCACCCTCGACAAGAAAGAGTTCCGATTTGGCCGGGTCACGTTCGGAGCAGTCTGCCAGCTTGCCAGGCAGCGATGCGATGTCGAGCGCGCCCTTACGACGTGTCAGTTCGCGCGCCTTGCGGGCAGCTTCGCGGGCAACTGCTGCCTCGACAACCTTCCCGACCAGAATTTTCGCTTCAGACGGATGCTCTTCAAACCAGGTACTGAGAGCCTCGTTAACCAGATTTTCAACAACCGGGCGCACCTCGGATGAGACAAGCTTGTCCTTGGTCTGGGACGAGAACTTTGGATCTGGCACCTTTACGGAAAGAACGGCCGTCAATCCCTCGCGGCAGTCCTCCCCTTGAAGCGAGACTTTTTCCTTTTTCAGGATGCCAGAAGAATCCGCATAAGACGTGACCTGACGAGTCAGGGCGCCGCGGAATCCTGCCATATGCGTTCCGCCATCGCGCTGCGGAATGTTATTGGTGAAGCACAGCACGTTTTCATGATAGCTGTCGTTCCACCACAGTGCGACCTCGACGGTGATGCCGTCCTTTTCTCCGCGAATTGCAACCGGCTTGTCAACCAAAGGCTTCTTCGCCCGATCCAGATAGCGAACGAAAGCTTCCAGACCACCGTCGTAAAGCATTTCTTCCTGGCGGATGTCAGACTTGCGCTTGTCTGTCAGAAGGATGCGAACACCCGAATTCAGGAATGCCAATTCCCGCAGGCGGTGCTCCAGCGTTCCATAGTCGAACTCGGTCTTGGTGAAGGTTTCTGCACTTGGCAGGAACGTGACCTCCGTACCAGAACGGCCTTCATAGTCGCCGGTGATGACCAGGGGGGAATCCGCCACCCCATGCGTAAAGCTCATTTCATGGATTTTGCCGCTACGACGGATCTTCAGGCTGAGCTTTACAGACAGCGCGTTCACGACCGATACGCCCACGCCATGCAAACCACCGGAGACCTTATAGGAGTTCTGGTCGAATTTTCCGCCCGCATGCAGCTGCGTCATGATGACTTCGGCCGCAGACACGCCCTCCCCGGTGTGGATGTCCGTGGGAATACCGCGACCATTGTCCGTGACGGTGACTGAACCGTCGGCGTTCAATGTCACTGTCACCAGATCAGCGTGCCCTGCGAGCGCCTCATCAATCGCATTATCCACGACTTCGTAGACCATGTGATGCAGACCGGAGCCATCGTCCGTATCGCCGATGTACATGCCCGGACGTTTCCGAACAGCATCAAGCCCCTTGAGGACCTTGATGGAATCGGCTCCGTATTCTGCACTCGCGCTGACGGGTGTATCGCTCATCAATCAACTTTCTTGTTCTTTGGCTGTGCACGGTGGGCGGCGAATCACCGTTGTCCTGACGCGGACTATAGAAATTTCCTGCCTGGTTTCCAAAGCGCCAAGCGTTGAAAACCGGGGAGAACCAGCCCGAATTAGCCCTTATTTGCGGCATTTTCCAGCAGCTTTGTCATTTCTTCTATCACGGCTGGCTCGAGAGAGCCAATTCGCCGTGCCAGATGATTGGCAAAAGCTGTGTAGACGGGCGGGAGACCTGCCGTATCGATCACCACACGCGGGTCAGATTGTTCCGCAAGGCGGAAAAGTGCCTCCGCTTCATCCCAGATAATATGAAAATATCCCGCTACGCGCTGCAGAAAATCGAAGCTGGGACGTCCGCGCCTCCCATGCTCCAAGGCAGATAGGTAGGCGGAGGACACACCAAGCGCCGCTGCCATCTGCTGCTGCGTCACACCTTTGCGCCTGCGTAATTCGCGCAGTGCCTGGCCAAACGGCGTCACGTCTGTCCTCTCCGGCTGAGGCGGACATACAGGGCACCTTCACCGCCATGCTGGCGGGCTGCCGTTTCATAAGACGAAATAAGAAAGCGAAACTCGGTCTTGGAGAACCACAGCGGCACGGCCCGCTTCAGCGCACCCTCGCTGCCAAGCGAACTGCCTTTGCCGGTAATGACAAGCACATGGCGCAGTCCGCGTTCATGGGCGCGCAACAGGAAATCCAGAAGTATGCCGTGCGCCTCACTCTGGATCATGCCATGGAGGTCTATGCGCGCTTCGAGTGCCAGTCGACCTCTGGCGATCTTACGCTTGACGGGGCGCTCCAGCGGATGATGCTGGCCTTTCGGCTTCTGAACACCGTCCTGACTTTCAAGAGATTCCGACTGTCTTTTAGCCGGATTCGAAGGAGAGATCTGTTTAGGCTCTTGCATCTCTGCATCGAGGGCGTCTTCGAATTCAAGCAGCTGTTCCAGGCGCCCGGGCATAGGCCGCGTGGTGCGCGCGACCTTACCCCACAGAATTCGCTCATCCCCATCCAGCTTGCGACCGCTCATGGCATGAACCTGACCGCAGCCTGCTTCGGGACGAAGATAAAGAAAAGCGCATTGTTGCGCACTGTTCCCGCTTTCTCTCCTGCTTCGAAACCGGAGCCTGTGAAGATGTCACCGCGGGTTGGACCGACAATCGCCGAGCCCGTATCGAGGGCCAGCATTAGGCGCGCGAAGGGTAGCCCATCATCAAGATGAGTGAGACTTTCCGAGCGAATAAAAAATGGAAAACCAAATGTATGGATCAGTCTGTCAACAGCAAGCGAGCGTCCTGCAATCAAGGGAACTTTTGCCGCCGCAATGGGGCCGAGATCCAGGTCACTGACGTCCGCTTCCCGAAAGAAGATATAAGACCTGTTGCGCCAGAGAACCTCGTCTCGTTTAGTCGGATTCTCGTTCAGCCATGAGCGGATCGTCTGCATGGAGACTGTTGCAGCGTCAATCTCACCGCGATCGATCAGCAAACGTCCGATGGGTGAAAAAGGATGTCCAGCCTTTGCCGCATAAGTGATCCGCTTGACACGGCCATCTGGATAAAGAAGCCTCGCCGCTCCCTGCACATGCGTAAAGAAGACATCGACCTTCGATTTCGCCCAGGCAATCTCGAGACCCTGACCTTCCAGATAGCCCTGATCGATGGATTTTCGATCGGGGTATGGCTCAATTCCGTTCGCCGTTGGCCGTCCAAAGGCGTAGTAAGGGTCCATGCCTGCCGGACGGTTGGTCTTATCGACATCAACGAGATCAGACGGCCGACTATAAAACGGATATTGATAGCCGGATTCCTGCCTGTCGTTCACCTCGACTTCCGGTTCGTAAAACGCGGTCACGAAGCCGGTCTGGATGCCATCGGGACAGATTGCAAAGGGAACGCAGGTTTCCTCAAAAAATGTACGCGCCCCGGCAGCGCTTTGGGGTTGACCCAGAGTTTCCGCCTTCTCCAGCAAGGGAATCAAATCCTGCGTGGAAAGGCCGAGCGCGCCTGTCTTATAGGGCTTTCCCTGCCGCAAGTAGTTCAAGCAATGGCGCATACCCTCGAAGACGGGACGCGGATCATCCGTGTTCCAGCCTTCAACATCGGCAAAGTCGATCGCACGAAGTTGCGGCAGATTATGTGTCATTGTTCGGATTCAGTCGCGACCAGTTTCCAATTTGGATCACGCGAGCGAATGTCGCGCGCGAAAGTCCAGATGTCGATCACCTCGCCGACAGTTTCCGCATCACCATCGACAATCTTGTTGTCGCGGTCGTAGGTCGCCGAAATGAGCTGGCTGACGATTTTCAACGTGATCAGCTCTTCCTGATCCTTGATGGCCGCTTGCAGAAAGTCTGTCTTGTCTATTCCGACGAACGTGGACTTGATGACCTCACCACGCGCTTCGCGCTCGGTGATGGCCGCATTGAAGCCGTCGTAGACTTCCTTCGAAAGAAGCCCCTTCAGGGTCTTCCTGTCTCCATCAGCAAAAGCCATGACGATCATCTCATAGGCCATTCTGGCACCGTTGAGAAAATCCTTGGGACGGAAGGAGGGATCTGCCTTGATCAGATGGCGCAGACCCTCATTCAATTCGGTCCCGGGCTTCGCAATCGCATCGACTTCCACCCAGCGCTGCTCTTCGTCAACCGTCTCCCGTCGAGGCAGAGTAACGACCTTTTCTTCCTCACTGCCAGTGGTTTTGATTGATTGGCGCGCGCTGAAGGGATCGGCAGGGGGTTTTTCGTGGCCAGTCCTGCGTCCAAGGACGCTTCTCAGCTGCAGAAAGATCAGCACAGCGGCGACCAGAAAGAACAAAGTTATAAAGTCGTTCGCGCCCATTTTCACCCGCAGTTGGTTGGAATATCTCTTTGTACACCTCATATAGTCTGAACTGTCCTGCATTCAAATAGTGCTGAGGACTTCAAACGTCTTGAAACGCGAGTCGACACATTGCCATGCGCAACACTTTTTTTCCTTTGGTCCTCCTTGCTTTGCCGCTGGCAGAGATCGCAGGCTTCGTCATTGTTGGAAAATGGTTGGGTGTGTTCGGAACGCTTGGCCTGATCATCCTGTCCGGGCTGGTGGGAACGTTGCTCCTACGTGTCCAGGGTCTCGGAGTTTTGCGGCAAGTTCAGGCCGACAGTCGACTTGGGCGTGTTCCAGCGGAAACAATTGGCCACGGAGCCATGATGGTTGTTGGCGCTATCCTCTTGATAATTCCGGGATTCATTACGGATATCGTGGGATTGATCCTGTTCGTCCCCTTCATTCGTCGCTGGATCTGGAAGCGCATGGCGCAGCGGATCGTCGTCAGGTCTTCGTTTACGCAGACGTCCGGCGCGAACCCCTCATCAACGATGCGCGAACAGGTTATCGACCTCGAAGACAACGAGTATCAACGTAAACCGAATCCATCATCGCCCTGGTCTTCGGGACCGGATCCGAACGACCCGAAACTCGGCTCCTAGCCTTGTCCGCAACCCTGCGAACGGGTTGTAAGGGTCACACTGAAGTGATAGACGGCGCTAAAGATAAAGCCGAGGAACAGCCAATGGCCAATGAAGACGATCAGAACCCATCCCTCACAATTCTTGCGCAGTACACGAAGGACCTGTCCTTCGAAAATCCAGGCGCTCCGCGTTCACTGCAGGCACGCGACAAGGCTCCCGGCATCAATATCAATGTGAACGTCAACGCGAACCCGCTGTCCGATACGGAATTCGATGTCGTGCTGTCGCTCAGCGCGGAAGCCAAGGATGGCGATAAGGTCGTCTTTGCAACGGAACTGGTTTACGGCGGCGTTTTCCGCATCACTGGATTCCCGCAGGAACATATGCTGCCGGTGCTTTTCATCGAATGCCCGCGGCTGCTCTTCCCGTTCGCGCGTCAGATCATCTCTGATGTCACGCGCAATGGCGGCTTCCCACCGCTGATGATCGACCCGATCGATTTCGGCCAGATGTTTGCACAGCGTCTTGCCCAGGAAGAGTCACGTTCCTCGTTGAACAGCTGACATTCCCATTCACGAACATTCAAAAGCCCGGCATCGACCGGGCTTTTTTTGTGACGATCGCACTGACAGAGGCGGATGCGCCAACAACCGGTATCAGGAGGAGTAGCGGGTCCAAAGGGCCTTTGCCCCAATACTGCCGATCATGGCCTGATGCGCCTCGATTTCGACTTGCGTCAGCCGGGGCGCGAGGGGTCTCGGGCGGGCGGAGATTGTGACCTCGATGTCGTCAGCCTCATTGATCGTTCGCGCAGCTTCAGATCCACCCAGCACCAGAGCTGCTTGCCTTCCGCCGATCATTTCAATGTACACTTCGGCAAGAAGCTCGGAGTCGAGAAGTGCCCCGTGTTTCGTGCGATGGGAGTTGTCTATCCCGTAACGTCGGCAGAGAGCATCCAGAGAATTTGGTCCAATGGGATGCTTTCGGCGGGCCAGCGCCAAAGTGTCGATGACATGTTCCGGAGAAACGGGCGGGATCCCGAGCCTGTCAAACTCGGCATTGATGAAACCCATATCGAATGTTGCGTTATGAGCGATCCATTTCGCACCGTCGAAGAAGGTTCTCAGATCATCAACAATTTCGGCGAAGACCGGCTTGTCCTTGAGGAAATCGTCTGTGATCCCATGAACTGCCAAAGCATCCGGATGGACCTTGCGGTCGCCTGGGTTGATGTAGACATGAAAGGTCCGACCGGTCGGAAAATGGTTGAGGAGCTCGATGCCACCGATTTCGATCACACGATCAGCTCTTGTTTCAAGACCTGTGGTTTCCGTATCGAATATGATCTCACGCATGATTTTCCGCTTCCTCGTTCGCCGCTGAGCGAATTGTCTTCAAGACCTGTATGACCTGACGACGCGCTTCCTCGATGCCTTGCCCTGTATCAATGACAAAGTCTGCGCGTTTGCGCTTTTCAATATCCGGCATCTGACGAGAGAGAATCAGGTCGAATTTCTCTGCCGTCATGCCCGGCCTCGCCAAAACGCGCTGCCTCTGCAGGTCCGCCTCGCAACTCACGACAACGATGACGTCAACCCGGTCTTCCGCGCCCGTTTCAAACAGCAGCGGAATATCCAGAAGAACGATATTCTGGCCAACGGATTGCTGCCGCTCAAGAAAGGCGCGCTCACGCTCGCGCACAAGCGGATGGATGATGGCCTCCAGTTCCTTGAAGCGTTCAGGGTGGAGTGCAAGTTGGCGGGATAATTCGGTTCTGTTCACCACGCCGTTTTGGGAGGTACCGGGAAAACTATTTTCGATAGCTGCCACGGCACTCCCGGCATAGAGTTCGTGGACAACCTGATCGGCATCATTAACCGGCACGCCCTGCTCGGCAAACAGCTTCGCAGTCGTGGATTTTCCCATGCCAATCGAGCCAGTAAGGCCAATGCGGATCATTGGTGCTTGTCCATATCCGAAATGACGAGCTGACGCAGTTGCTCATCGACCGCCGGTCGCTTGCCAAACCATTTCTCAAAACCGGGAACTGCCTGATTGAGCAACATGCCCAGTCCATCCACGGTCGTCTTTCCCTGCCGTTCCGCCTCTTTAAGCATCGAGGTCTTCAGCGGCACGTAGACAATATCGGTGACAATCGCATCGTTCTGCATGCCCGTAAAATCAATTGCAATCGACTCCTGTCCGTCCATGCCAAGAGAGGTGGTATTGATGAAGAGGCCTGCTCCGCTCATGACCTCGCGCAAGGCACCCATCTCATGCGCATGAACACGGGAGCCAAACCGGTCGGCCAGTTCCCTCGCCCTTTCCACCGTACGGTTGACGACATGGATTTCGCCAATCTTTCGATCACGCACCGCCTGAATCACAGCGCGGCTGGCGCCACCTGCTCCAAGGATGACGGCCTTGTCGGCCTTCGCCCAGCCTGGTGCTCGCTGATCGAGATTGGCAACAAAACCATATCCGTCTGTATTAGTCGCGTGGACCAAACCATCGGTGACCCACAGGGTATTGGCCGCCCCAAGTTCCTGAGCAAGTTCATCCGGTCGGTCAGCAAGTTTGCATGCGACTTCCTTATGAGGAATGGTGACGTTCCCACCACGAAACTTTTTCGAGGTCCGAAGGTCAGCGAAGAAAGTCTCAAACTGCTCCGGAGCCACGTCAATCGCTCGATATTCGCCGGCTATTCCAAAACCATGTAGCCAATGCGTATGGATCATCGGCGAGCGTGAATGATGGATGGGATGACCGACCACGAAAGCGGTTAACGTTTCACGTGAATCAGACATCAATCACTCCCAGATTTCGGAGGGCCTCTAAAAGAGGAAGCATGGGGAGACCAAGGATGGTGAAATAGTCGCCGTCAATGCGTGAGAAGAGATGGATCCCCTCTCCTTCGAGCTGATACGCTCCCACGCTTGTCATGACCTTGTCTCCAACGCGATCAAGATAGCGTTCGATAAATCTGTCCGAAAGCTCGCGGACATGGAGGGAGGCCGAGAATACCCCTTCCCATTCAACATGACTGCTGCGGACAATGGAGATTCCGCTATTCAGATAATGAACGTTGCCGGAGAGGGCGATCAAGGTCGCTTTTGCCTCTTCGCGGTTCTTAGGCTTGTGAAAGACGTGCTCGCCGAGAGACATGGTCTGATCTGAACCGATGACAAAAGCATCCGGATACCGTTGGCTGACATCCATCGCTTTTGCGCGCGAGAGATGCTGCGCTACCTCTCTGGGGCCTGCTGCACTTTCCTGCAGCTCAGCTTCAATTTTTCGCTCGTCTATATTGGCAGCAGACCATTCAAACACCAGTCCGGCGTTTTCCATCAAGCTGCGGCGAAAAGGACTGGACGAAGCCAGAATGAGTTTCGGTTGCAAGGCGGCACCTCGTTGCTTCCGTTTTCGGTTAGCGCAGCTTCGGGCGTAGAGCAACGATAGCCGCAGCCGTTTCTTCAATAGAACGACGAGAGACATCGATAACGGGCCATTGGTGGCGCGCGCACACGGCGCGTGCGTACTTAAGCTCCTCAATGATACTTGCACGGTCTGTATAAGGGCTGGGGTCAAAACCCTTGGTCTGGCCGAGTTCCCTGTTCTCCCTGACCTGTGAAATACGATCGGTCGTCGCAACCAGACCGACGATCAGGGGCTTGGTCGCTTTCAACAGACTTTCCGGTAAAGGTGTACCCGGCACGAGCGGTACGTTCGCGACCTTGATTCCACGATTGGCGAGATAAATGCTGGTGGGCGTCTTCGACGTGCGGCTGATCCCGACGATCACGACGTCAGCCTCATCATACTCTTCAGCCATCTGACCATCGTCATGATCCATGGCGAAATCCAGAGCCTCAATGCGTCGAAAGTAATCGGCATTCAGGACGTGCTGCGCTCCAACGCGACGACGTGAGCGTGATCCCAGATAGGCCTGAAATACCGCAAGCACCGGCTCAAGCAAATTGACCGACGGAACTCCCAATTCCTTGCAGCGTTGATCGACATAGTCTGCAAGTAACTGGTCAACGATGGTGTAGAGCACGATACCCGGCTTTTCGTCGATATGCTCCAGAACCGGCAGTAGCTGCTGCTTGTTCCGAATGAGTGGATAGACATGCTCGATCGGATTGGCGCCACGAAACTGGGCAGATGCTGCCCTGCCCGCAGAGATCAGCGTCTCTCCCGTTGAGTCAGATATCAGATGGAGATGGAAGAAGTTTCTGCGGTTCTCCACGCTAATCTCGCTTCGCTGTTCATAACCTGGGATAGACAGGCCGTTATTGGGACCGAGGTATCCGGGAGCGGGATAACAGCCGACTTATCCACATTTGGGTCCGGCAACCGATAGCTTATCCAGCCGCTGTGGGAAATGTGGACAATATGGCGCAGATCATGGCTTTTCCGAAGTTATCCACAAAGTGAAAGGGCTGGTCGTTGCGATATGTGACTGATTTTCATCCGTAAAATGAGTTGTCCCCACTATTGGGTACATTTGCTTCTTCCCAGCGTGATTGTCTTTTGCTGAAGCGAGGAAACGGGACGATCTGTGCAACAGACTTTATCCCTGATAGTCACCGACTCTAAGAATCAGAAAATCTAAAGATTCTAGATTTCTTTATTTTAAGGGAGACGGTCGTGAGCGCTGTGAGACGCAAGCTTCTCGAAGTTCTGGACGGAGCGACTGTCTCGCCTCCACCGATCTGGCTTATGAGACAGGCTGGGCGTTATCTGCCGGAATATCGAGAGACGCGCAAGCAAGCGGGAAGCTTTCTGCAGCTTTGCTATTCTCCCGAACTGGCCACGGAAGTGACACTTCAACCCATCCGTCGCTATGGGTTTGACGCTGCAATCCTGTTCTCAGATATCCTCGTGATACCGGACGCGCTGAAGCGTAACGTGCGTTTCGTCGAGGGCGAAGGCCCTCGCATGGATCCGATCGACGAAGCAGGCATTGCCGCTTTGGACGGCAAGAACGTTCTGTCGCATCTCACCCCCGTCATGCAGGCTGTTTCCAGCATTCGCCGTAGTCTTCCAGAAGAGACAACGCTCCTGGGATTCTGTGGTGCACCATGGACCGTCGCTACCTATATGATCGCCGGCCGTGGGACACCGGATCAAGCACCGGCACGGCTGTTTGGCTATCGTCACCGTGAACGGTTCCAGTATCTTCTGGAATTTCTGGCCGATATTTCTGCCGACTATCTGGTTGCCCAGATCGATGCGGGCGCCGATGCGGTGCAGATCTTTGATTCCTGGGCGGGTGTTCTGGGTGAAGATGAGTTCCAGGAATTTGCGGTCAAGCCGGTCGCTCGCATGATTGCGTCTGTGAAAGCCCGTCGTCCAGGAGCGAAGATCATTGCCTTTGCCAAAGGCGCCGGGATGAACCTGAAACACTATGGGCAGCAGACAGGCGCTGATATGATCGGACTAGACTGGTCTGTGCCTCTGAGTTTTGCGGCAGAACTGCAGAAGGATGGCCCTGTTCAGGGCAATCTGGATCCGATGCGCGTTGTAGCAGGCGGTCGGGCGCTGGAGGAGGGTATAGATGCCATCCTCCAGGTGTTGGGTAGCGGACCACTCGTTTTCAATCTCGGCCATGGTATCACGCCGGAGGCTAACCCGGACCATGTGACACAACTCGTTGCTCAAGTTCGCGGATCTCACAATGGCTGACGAGCTGCAAACGCATGAAGCGACTGGACGTCGAGCCCGTTTCAAGGCTGCCATCGCGCTCGTGGTGTTTCTGGCGCTTCTCGCTTTACCCTACATCCTGGTGCCAGATCAGTTCTATCTTTGGGCAAAGGCCTTTCACGTCATCGCCGTGATTTCGTGGATGGCCGGTCTTTTCTACATGCCCAGGCTCTTCATTTATCACACCGATGCGCCGGAGGGCTCTGTCCAGTCTGAAACGTTCAAGGTGATGGAGCAACGCTTGCTCAAGGTCATCATGAATCCGGCCATGATGATTTCATGGCTCTTCGGGCTGTATCTTGCCTGGGAAGGCTTCCGGTTTCAGGGAGGCTGGCTGCATGCCAAAATTCTGGCTGTCGTTCTGCTGACCCTGGCTCATGTCCATCAGTCGCATTGGGTAAGACGATTTGCGAAGGACGCGCCTAGAAAGCCTGCGCGCTACTGGCGAATGATGAACGAAATCCCGACCGTATTGATGATTCTGATCGTAATCCTCGTGATCGTGAAGCCCTTCGCTTAAGATTTGAGCGCGTACCCCTTGCAGGTCGCCGGTGAAGCGGCTATTTCTACTTCACTCATCCCCATGGCTTGTCTGTACAGTCTGACTTCCGCGGCGCTCGCGGTGACGCACCTCAGCATCACGCCAAATTCCCATTCAAATTCAAAGCGGTCCCTTCTTCATGGCTGAAATGAAGCTTCAAGAACTCAAGAGCAAATCACCGACTGATTTGCTGACCTTTGCCGAATCACTGGAGGTCGAGAACGCGAGCACTATGCGAAAGCAAGAGCTCATGTTCGCAATATTGAAAGTTCTTGCGAGCCAGGACGTCGAAATCATCGGTGAAGGCGTTGTGGAAGTTCTGCAGGATGGCTTCGGCTTCTTGCGATCGGCCAATGCGAATTATCTGCCTGGTCCGGATGATATCTACATCTCCCCTTCGCAGATTCGCCGTTTCTCGCTGAAGACCGGCGACACTGTCGAAGGACCGATCCGTGGGCCCAAGGAAGGCGAACGTTATTTCGCACTTCTAAAGGTCAACACGATCAATTTCGATGATCCGGAAAAAATCCGCCATAAGGTTCACTTCGATAACCTGACGCCGCTTTATCCGAACGAACGCTTCAAGATGGAGCAGGACATCCCGACATCGAAGGATCTGTCATCACGCGTGATCGATCTGGTCGCTCCATTGGGTAAAGGCCAACGCGGTCTGATCGTGGCACCCCCGAGAACCGGTAAAACGGTTCTGCTACAAAATATTGCTCATTCCATCACTGCAAATCATCCCGAATGCTATCTTATCGTTCTGCTGATCGACGAACGTCCGGAAGAAGTGACGGACATGCAGCGTTCCGTTCGCGGCGAAGTTATTTCCTCCACGTTCGATGAACCCGCAGTACGCCACGTTCAGGTCGCTGAAATGGTCATCGAAAAGGCGAAGCGTCTTGTCGAGCACGGTCGAGATGTTGTCATTCTGCTCGACTCCATCACCCGACTTGGTCGAGCCTACAACACGGTTGTGCCGTCATCCGGCAAGGTCTTGACCGGTGGTGTTGATGCCAACGCCTTGCAACGCCCGAAGCGTTTCTTTGGTGCGGCCCGAAACATTGAAGAAGGCGGCTCGCTGACGATCATCGCGACCGCTCTCATCGATACTGGCAGCCGTATGGACGAAGTGATCTTCGAAGAGTTCAAGGGTACGGGCAATTCTGAAATTGTTCTGGACCGCAAGGTTGCTGACAAGCGCATCTTCCCGGCGATGGACATTCTCAAGTCAGGTACCCGTAAGGAAGACCTCCTCGTTCCGCGCCAGGATCTTCAGAAGATCTTCGTGCTCCGGCGTATTCTTGCGCCGATGGGAACAACCGATGCCATCGAGTTCCTCATCGACAAACTCAAGCAGACCAAGAACAACGGTGATTTCTTCGATTCGATGAACACCTGATTCAAGCAGAATTCAGCAATTAGCCGGATTCGGCCTGTGAGGCTGTATGGTCGTTCCTACAATATTCGCGCTATCATCCGGCTCTGCCCCATCCGGAGTTGCGGTTATACGCATCTCTGGACCTTCTGCGTTTGATATCGTCGGCCGGATGGCTGGTTCATTGAACAGAATCAGAGGAATGAACCTCAGAACGATTCGGGATCGAAACAATTCCAAAATCGATCAAGGTCTCATTCTGACGTTCCCTGGTCCAGCTTCGTTCACTGGCGAGGACTGCGTTGAACTTCAGATTCACGGAGGTCGCGCCATTGTAGCAGCAATCAGCCGTGAACTCCTGGAACAAGGCTGCATTGCTGCCGAAGCTGGAGAATTCACCCGACGTGCCTTTCGCAATGGGAAGATGGATCTTGTCGAGGTCGAGGGCCTGGGCGATCTCATCGCCGCAGACACGGAAATGCAGCGAAGGCTGGCCATTGAACAGGCAAGCGGCGGATTGTCCCTATTGTATCAAGGTTGGGCAAACCGTCTGACCCACGCTCGCGCCATGATCGAGGCCGAACTCGATTTTGCTGACGAAGAGGATGTACCGGGAAGTGTTTCGGACCGGATATGGCCCGATATTACGCTTCTCCACCGTGAGATCCTAAAGCAGGTGACCGCCACTCAGAGCGGTCGTTTGGTCCGGGACGGCTTCAATGTCGTTATCGCCGGTCCACCCAATGCCGGAAAGTCCAGTCTCATTAACGCCCTTTCTGGGCGAGACGTCGCGATTGTTACCTCGCTCGCGGGCACGACTCGTGACCTCATTGAGGTCGAGCTGGATATGGACGGGTTCCTTGTCAGACTGGTTGATACCGCCGGAATCCGAGAGACCGATGACGTGGTTGAGCGTGAGGGTGTCAGGCGAGCGAGGCGAGCGGTTGAATCAGCAGACCTCGTTCTTGATCTCAGTGAGATCGATTCACCAGCGGAACAAACGTCATTTTTGACCGATGCAAAACGGTTGCGTGTTGGAACCAAAGCCGATTTGCATCCTCTCGGAGACACGCATTATGATGCTTACATCAGCGTCAGCCTTCCACAGACCATCGACCATCTCCGTTCATTGATTCTGCAAGAGCTAAAGCAAAGCTGGGAAGCCATATCGTCGCTCGGCGTTGGACGATTGCGTCATATCTCGCATCTCCAACAGGCTTCCATTTTCATTGAAGACGCGTTAAAGCAAAGCGATATCGTGCTTAGGGCTGAGAGCTTGCGCCTGGCCTCCGACGAGCTCGGCCGGATTACCGGTCGCGTGGATGTTGAAGATCTACTTGGGGTCATCTTCTCCGAGTTTTGTATCGGCAAGTGACTCACGTGAAACACTGCTAGACGCAGAGTGGACGCTATGACCAAATTTGACGTGATTGTAATCGGCGGTGGCCACGCCGGCTGTGAGGCTGCATCTGCTGCTGCTCGACTAGGTGCCAAAACAGCGCTCGTTACGCATAAGCGAGAGACCATCGGCGTGATGTCCTGTAACCCGGCCATTGGCGGTTTGGGCAAAGGCCACCTCGTCAGAGAGGTCGATGCGCTCGATGGTCTCATGGGTCGGGTCGCCGATCGTGCCGGTATTCAGTTTCGACTGCTGAACCGCAAGAAGGGGCCCGCCGTACGTGGTCCCCGTACACAGGCTGATCGGCGTCTGTATCGCGAAGCAATGCAAAATGCCATTTCAGAGACGCCCAATCTTGTGGTCATCGAGGGCGATGCTTTCGATCTTATCTTGAATGATCGCCTTATATCCGGTCTCGTTCTAGCCGACGGTAGGCAACTCTCCTGTCGGGCGGTCGTCGTTACAACCGGCACCTTCTTGCGCGGAATGATCCATATCGGAAACGAAACGAGACCAGCTGGACGCGTCGGAGAGGATCCCTCTCTTGGTCTATCACGGACTTTCGAGCATCTCGGTATCAAGCTTGGTCGACTCAAAACTGGAACCCCAGCCCGCCTGGACGGTCGAACAATTGATTGGCAATCCATCGGTAAACAGGCCGCCGACGATCAGCCAGTGCCATTTTCCTTTATGACGGACCACATCACGAATCGGCAGATAGAATGTGGTGTAACCCGGACGACCGATCAAACGCACAAAATCATTTCAGACAATATCCACAAGTCCGCAATGTATTCCGGTCAAATTAGTGGAGTAGGTCCACGCTATTGTCCGTCGATCGAGGACAAGATCGTGAGATTCGGTGAACGGGACGGTCATCAGATTTTCCTGGAACCGGAAGGACTTGATGATGACACGGTCTATCCGAACGGGATATCGACATCCTTGCCTGCCGACGTGCAGGACGAATTCATCCGAACGATCCCCGGTTTGGAGCAGGTTAATATACTCCAGCCAGGTTATGCTATCGAGTATGACCATGTCGATCCTCGAGAGCTAGGTGCTGATCTTCAGGTTCGCACCGTGGAGGGATTGTTTCTGGCTGGCCAAATCAATGGCACGACAGGTTATGAGGAAGCTGCAGCACAGGGGTTGGTTGCTGGGTTGAACGCCGCCCGGCGGGCTGGCGGGCAGGACTCTTTCATGTTCAGTCGCACCGACTCCTATATTGGTGTGATGGTCGATGACCTGACGAGCAAAGGGGTCACAGAACCTTATCGGATGTTCACATCCCGAGCAGAGTATCGCTTGACGCTGAGAGCCGATAATGCGGATGCGCGTCTGACGCCAATCGGAAACGCGTTAGGGCTAGTCGGACTTGACCGTCAAGAGCGGTTCACGTCATTTGAAAATGAACTCTATCATTTCAGATCTGTCCTGCAAAACAGTCAGATCACACCCAATCAGGCTGCTGCATTCGATGTTCACCTGAATCAGGATGGACAACGCAGAAGCGGCTATGATTTGCTCGCTTATCCAGACATCTCTTTCGATACCGTTATGCGCATTTGGCCAGAACTTGGTGCGTGTTCTACAAAGGCAAAAGAGGCCCTGGAAATTGAAGCTGGCTATGCGGTCTATCTTGATCGTCAGCGTCAAAGCGTGGAAGCGGTTCGCGCGGACGAAGAGCGAGTCATTCCGGATGATTTTGATTATGGTGCAATTTCAGGTTTGTCGAATGAGCTGCGAATAAAGCTTTCCAAGGTGAAGCCGAGAAATATTGCACAGGCATCTAAGGTGGACGGTATGACGCCAGCGGCACTCGCGTTGCTGCTGACGTTGGTCCGTCGATTTAACCGTCCCGCCGATGAGCTGGAAGCGAGCGCATAAGATGAAGTTAAACGGGATGGCTGTTTCACGTGAAACAGAAGAGCGACTCAATACGTATGCCGAGCTGTTTAACAAATGGGCGAAAGCCATCAATTTAGTCGCGCCCTCGACTAAAGGCGATCTTTGGAGCCGCCATTTTGCAGACAGCGCTCAAATCTATCAGCTCAATCCTGAACCCTGCCAATGGCTTGATCTCGGGTCTGGCGGTGGTTTTCCAGGAGTTATCACAGCTATTCTCTTGGCAGAAACAGGGTCTGGCTGGGTAGATCTTGTGGAGAGCAATCACAAAAAGGCTTCGTTCTTACGAACTGTACTCAGCGAAACCGGTGCTCGTGGCTCCGTCCATACAGTGAGGATTGAAGACGCGCCTGCCGTCATTTCAAAAGACATCAATGCGATTTCGGCAAGGGCTCTCGCGGAACTTCCGCTTCTGCTCGATTACTGCAGTCCATGGATGCAGAATAGGTCGGGTGTCACCGCTTATCTTCACAAAGGGCGGGATTATCAAACAGAGGTTTTGAAAGCCAATAGAAGTTGGACCTTTGATCTGTTAAAACACGCAAGCCAAGTGGAAGAAGATTCAGTCGTGCTACAGATCTCAGGTCTCAAGCGCGCATCGTAACAGGTCGCGGGTGTCAAAATGCAGGAACCTAATCGCATTATTGCAATAGCGAACCAAAAGGGTGGCGTGGGAAAGACAACGACTGCCATCAACCTTGCGACAGCACTGGCTGCAATTGGTGAGCATGTCTTGATCGTTGATCTGGATCCGCAAGGAAATGCAAGCACGGGCCTCGGTATTGATCGGCGCAATCGTCATCTGTCCTCATTCGATGTGATGATGGGAAATGCGTCTGTGAGCGAGGCAGTTGTGGCAACCGCAGTTCCAAATCTTTCAATCGTCCCCTCTACGATGGATCTCCTAGGCTTGGAGATGGAGATTGGTCGCGAAAGCGATCGAGCATTCCGTCTGCGTCGAGCTCTGTCCCAACCGGATGCGCAAGGATACAGCTACGTCCTGCTTGATTGCCCGCCATCTTTCAATCTTCTCACTGTCAACGCAATGACGGCCGCGCATTCGGTGCTTGTGCCGCTCCAATGTGAGTTCTTTGCCTTGGAAGGGCTGAGTCAATTGCTTGAAACTGTAGATCAGGTTCGGCAGAGCGTGAATCCGCATCTGGATATTCAGGGAATCGTTCTGACAATGTTCGATGCGAGAAACAATCTCGCACAGCAGGTCGTCAATGATGTGCGAACATACCTGGGTGACAAGGTTTATCACACATTGATACCTCGGAATGTTCGAGTGTCGGAAGCGCCATCCTATGGCAAGCCCGCTATCTTGTACGACCTTAAATGCGCCGGTAGCCAAGCCTATCTTCAGTTAGCATCTGAAGTTATCCAGAGAGAGCGCCGTCGTAAGGCGGCTTGATCAGGACGTTTGAACGGAAAAAATAGGAACCAGTACAGTGGTTGATGATCCTTCACGGCGCCGTCTTGGGCGTGGCCTGGCTGCCCTCATTGGGGAAATGGATCAGGTCGCCCCTTTGGGCGAACAACAAGCAAAACCCGTGAATCCAGATCGCCTCGTTCCAATCGAGCTGATTACCCGAAATCCTCGAAACCCTCGTCGGATGTTCGATGAGGCGGAATTGCATGATCTCGCTGCGTCATTGCGGCAACACGGGATCGTGCAGCCAGTTGTCGTGCGTACAATTCCTTCAGGTTTTGAGATTATTGCTGGCGAGCGCCGATGGCGTGCAGCCCAGTTGGCTGGGCTTATTGAAATTCCGGTTATCGTGCGTGATGTGGATGATCGTACAGCGTTGGAAATCGCAATTGTTGAGAATGTCCAACGCTCCGATCTCAATCCGCTGGAAGAGGCTCTCGGCTACGAGCAACTGATCGCCGAGCATGGCTATACACAGAATGATCTTGGCGAAATCATCGGTAAGAGCAGAAGCCATGTTGCAAATAGTTTGCGCCTGCTGAAGCTTCCGGAGCCTGTTCGCGATTTGCTGGCCGGCGGCAAACTGTCAGCCGGTCATGCTCGTGCACTTGTCTCCACCTCCGATCCCACCGGATTGGCGAAGGTCATTGTCAATAAGGGTATGTCTGTTCGGGATGCCGAGCGCCTCGCGCAAAATGACATCAAGGCGCAGTCAGAGCCGCCAAAGCTTGCTCCGATACAAAACAAAGATTCAGATACGCTTGCTCTTGAACGGTCGTTGAGCGACTCTCTTGGTCTTGAAATCAAGATCAGTCACAGGGGTGGTAGCGGACATATCAAGATCAACTATAAGACGTTGGAGCAGCTGGAAGAGGTTTGCCGGTTGCTGGAACGACGCTGAACGTCTTGTTAAGCCGGCTTATGAGGTCTTTCTGTCAGATTTTCAATGCGGCCTCAGCGCTGATAGAGGGAAGCGACAGCCGGCATGTTAGGATCTGTTTGCGCGCTGAGATTGAAGCGCCGATGCAAGGAGCGTCTGAAACGCTATCGAGTCATCCAACTGTGCCTGCTGACGTGACTGATAAATCGCGGTGTGCAGCCTCTGCGTCTCACGGGCCAATGAAGTTGATGACCAATTTCTCAGTGCCTTCTCCATTAAAGGCTTACGCTTGAAATGAATATGGCGACCTGAGGTTTGCATGATTTGAGCGCTCTGCAAACGCTTCTCTTCCATTTCTGCTCTCATCGCATCGAGCATTTGGAATGTTCGTAAGCAGGACTGCAAAACAAGAAAGATCGGCTGCTTAGATTGGACAATTTTCTGGATTGCGCGGTGAAGACCGTCAAGGTCACCCGCCAGGACACAATCCACTGCATCATCAGCCGAGATGGCACTTGCGTCTCCGATGATATCGGTCACGTGGTACTGCTCGATTTGCTTCAGCTGCATACAGTAAAGGACTAGTTTTCGTATCTCGTTTCGAGATGCGACACGATCTCCACCGAGTGCTTCAAGCAGGGTAGTGCGAGCTTCGGGAGTGATCCGAAGATCAGCTTGTGTCAATTCCTGATCGATCAAGGCATTGAGCGCCTTTACATCGTCTGAATAGCACGGAATGGAGACGGCCATTTTCGCTTGCTCTGCATTTTTTCGCAGAGCGCTACCCTTCTTCAGATCGCCACCTTCGATGATCAGTATGTTGTCGGGAATTCGGCCTGAGTCGATTGTCGCAACCGCGTCAGCCACAATCTTCTCAGAGCCCGATCCGCGTAGGTGAATGACTTTTTGCCCGCCAAACAAACCAAGTGAGTTGACTTCGTCGATCAGCCGGCCAGGATCCCCCTGCAGTTCCAATAGATCGAGACGCGTATAGGAAAAGGGGTCATCGACGTTTACGCCTGCTTTTTCCGCAAGCATCTTCGCACGTTCCGACACTAGACCTTTATCAGGGCCATAGACTAGGAAAATACGATAGAGTTCGGTTGCTCGTGAGAGCAACCGATCAAATTCGTGCGCTTTGATTTCGGCCATAGTCTATTTGGAAAGCGCCATCGCCAAATCCGCCCGGACGAATTCCGCGACTTCGTTCGCCGCCCGGTTCTCGGCATCCCGATAGGCGCGCAACTTCGCAAATTCCTGATTGCTCAGATCGAGCAGTGCGGTCGACGAGCGGGTAGCCGATTTCAGCACTTGACCATCTTTTATACGTGTCAGTGCATAGGTAGCAGAGACGGTGACGCGCCCCGGAAGAACCGCCGCTGCGATCTCGTCGTCGAGAATATTGGCACGGGTGGACGTGACGGAGAGTTGAAGCTGATATTCAGCGAGTGTAGGTTCGCCAGCCCCACCACCCGTCAGGAAGACAAGGCGATTACGAACCTCCTGTCCGACGCGGTCACCAAGAGGGTTGATCTTGATGGCAGCCATCTTCACCGGAACTCCTCCGGCCGAAGAATAGAGCGGGCGAGCCTGGCAGCCCGCAAGGGCTGCCACAATTGCAATCGATGCCACGGCGCGACCGATTTGCCGCAGGGCGGAAGAACGCTCAAACAACAATGTTGATGATCCTCTGTGGGACGATAATGATATTCTTCGGTGCGCTACCGGAAAGAGCAGCCTGAACCGCCTCCAGCTGCAGGACCGCAGCTTGAACCGCATTCTGGTCTGCGTCACGCGCGATTGTCAATTCGGCACGCTTCTTTCCGTTAATTTGGACCGGAAGAGTGACCTCGTTATCAGCAACCAGAGCCGGGTCGAAGGCAGGCCAAGTAGCTTCTGCGACAAGACCTTGATTGCCGAGCACAGACCAGCACTCTTCCGCAAGATGGGGGGTCATTGGCGCGACGATCTGGATCAGGATATGTGCAGCATCACGGACAGCAGCAACATAGGTATCATCCTGCGTGCCTGCTGCCACCTGCGTCAGGGGAGATGCAAGAGTGTTCACCAGTTCGTAGATGCGTGCAACGGCCTTGTTGAACGCCAGCTTGTCATAGTCCTGTTGAACGGCCTGCAAAGTCTTGTGTGCGGCCTGTGAAACAGACAGCGCAGCGCCTTCCTTGGCGGGGTTCGCCGCAACCTGGCTCAAAATAGGTGCCGCTTCCGAGACAAGGCGCCAGACGCGCTGGACGAACCGGTGCGAGCCCTCAACTCCGGCCTCAGACCAGATGACATCGCGATCGGGAGGCGAGTCGGACAACACGAAGAAGCGGGCAGTGTCGGCACCATAGGAAGCGATGATGTCGTCGGGATCCACGACGTTCTTCTTCGACTTCGACATCTTTTCAATCGAGCCGATGGCCACTTCCGCCCCGGAACTCAAGAGGAAGGCTTTGCGGGCACCATCAACCTCTTCAATACGGATATCCGCGGGTGCGACCCACTGGCCGCTCTGGCCTTCGCCGAGGCGGTAGGTTTCATGAACCACCATGCCCTGCGTAAAGAGGCCCTTGAAGGGTTCCTTTAGGTCGAGATGACCCGTCTCGCGCATGGCGCGCGTAAAGAAGCGCGAATAAAGGAGATGCAGGATCGCATGCTCGATGCCGCCGATGTACTGGTCCACGGGAAGCCAGCGGTTGGCCACTACCGGATCTGTCGGATTGTCTTCCCAAGGCGCTGTGAAGCGGGCGAAGTACCAGCTGGAATCCACAAAGGTGTCCATTGTGTCCGTCTCACGACGAGCAGGCTTGCCACAGCATGGGCACGCCACATTGCGCCAGGTCGGGTGACGGTCCAGCGGGTTTCCGGGTACATCGAAGGTCACGTCATCCGGAAGCTGAACGGGCAGATCTTTCTTCGGCACCGGGACGACGCCACAGTCTTCGCAATGAATGACCGGGATCGGGCAACCCCAATAGCGTTGGCGAGAAACGCCCCAATCTCGCAGGCGGAAGTTCACCTTACGGGCAGCCTGTGGAGCGTTCCCAAGTTGCTGGGATGTCAGCAGATCGGCTACCTTCTGGAAGGCGGCGTCTGTCGTCAGACCATCCAGGAATCGGGAATTGATCATCACGCCGTCACCGTCATAGGCCTCGGTGCCCACGGTGAAGCTGGCTGCATCGCCACCTTCCGGCATGACCACTGGAACAACGGAGAGATCGTACTTGCGGGCGAAATCCAGGTCGCGCTGATCGCCAGACGGGCAGCCGAAAATGGCGCCTGTGCCGTAATCCATCAGGACGAAATTCGCGATGTACACCGGAACTTCCAAAGCTGGATCGAGCGGGTGCCTGACGAACAGGCCTGTATTGTAGCCCTTCTTCTCGGCTGTTTCGAGCGCGGCAAGCGATGTGCCCTGACGACGGCATTCCTCGCAGAAATCCTGGATCTCGCTGTTGGATGCCGCCAGCGCCTTGGCGACAGGGTGATCTGCCGAGATCGCGAGGAAGGATGCGCCAAACAGAGTGTCAGGACGGGTCGTATAGACTTCAATTTCGCTGCAGTCCGCAGCAGTACGGCTTGCTTCCGCCAGTTCCCAGCGAATGGTCAGGCCTTCAGAGCGACCGATCCAGTTCTTCTGCATCAGACGCACCTTTTCCGGCCACTGGTCGAGGCCGTCCAGCGAATCAAGCAGGTCTTGTGCGAACTCTGTAATCTTGAAGAACCACTGGGTCAGTTCGCGCTGTTCGACAAGTGCCCCGGAACGCCAGCCGCGCCCTTCGATGACCTGCTCATTGGCGAGAACAGTCTGATCGACCGGATCCCAGTTGACTTTCGACTGCTTGCGGTAGACCAGACCCTTTTCCATCATGTCGAGGAACAGGTGCTGCTGACGCTGATAGTAGGCGACGTCGCAGGTTGCGAACTCCCGCGCCCAATCCAATGAAAGGCCCATGGATTTCAGCTGGCCGCGCATGGTGGCAATGTTCTGGTAGGTCCAGTCCTTCGGATGAACCTTGTTCTGCATCGCTGCGTTTTCTGCTGGCATGCCAAATGCATCCCAGCCCATGGGATGCAGAACGTTGAAACCACGCGCACGCTTGTAGCGAGCGACGACATCCCCCATGGCATAGTTGCGCACGTGGCCCATATGTATGCGGCCCGATGGATAGGGGAACATCTCGAGCACGTAATATTTGTCGCGCGTATCGCTGTTGTCTGTCTCGAAGGTTTTCGATTCGGACCACTTTGCCTGCCAACGGGGTTCGGCATCCCGCGGATTGTAACGTTCGGTCGCCATTTCAGAGAATTCCGGGTATGAATACAGTTGCGGTGACCTTCATCACGAAAGGCGTTGAGCGTCAAGTTTTTGAGGCTCGTGAGGGTCAGAACGCGATCAATCCCTTGGCATGGACCTGCTTACTCGCTAACTGCGATGCAGCAGAACAATTGAGGCAAGGCGATGACTGTCGAAGAGCGACTTCAGGACGTTAAGCAGAAGATTTCGATGGCGGAACGGGATGCGGGCCGCGCGGAAGCATCGGTAACGCTGGTTGCCGTTTCCAAAACTTTCGATGCTGATGCGATTCGCCCCGTTATTTCAGCCGGTCAGCGCGTGTTCGGTGAAAACCGTGTTCAGGAAAGCGAAGGAAAGTGGCCACAGCTGAAGGCGGAAACTCCTGGCATCGAGCTCCACCTTATTGGTCCTCTGCAATCGAACAAGGCGGCTGACGCAGTTGCGCTTTTTGATGTCATCGAAACCATTGACCGGGAGAAGATTGCCCGGGCGGTGGCAACAGAAATGCAAAAGCAAGGCAAGACCGTTCGGCTTTATGTGCAGGTCAATATCGGAATGGAGCCGCAAAAGGCCGGTATCGAGCCGAAACAGACGGTTGCTTTCGTCAATTTCTGTCGCGATGAACTGAAGCTGGAGATTGAGGGCCTGATGTGTATCCCTCCCGCGGAAGATCATCCTGGTCCCTATTTCGCATTGCTTCGCAAGTTGGCGGATGAGGCGGGCGTGTCCAAGCTCTCCATGGGAATGTCGGGTGACTTCGAAACGGCTATTGGTTTTGGTGCCACCAGCGTCCGGGTCGGTTCCGCGATTTTTGGTCATCGCTGATAAAGCGCAAGAGGCGTCCCTCTTTCGTCGGGCTTTCCACGCGCCTTCTGACCTCCTAATCTGTGTGCTCGAATATGTGCGGCAGACGATGGGAGGATCAGATGCACGCAAACAGCCGATATCGCGAGGTCTATCAGGACTGGCAACAGAACCCGCAAGCGTTCTGGGCGAAGCAAGCGGACAATCTTCACTGGTTCAAGCAGCCGGACAAGATTTTCGACGAATCACAGGGCGTCTATGGGCGCTGGTTCGTCGGAGGCGAAACCAACACCTGCTATAACTGTCTCGACAGGCACGTAGCAGATGGCAAAGGTGCCCAGCCCGCCCTCATTTATGATAGCGCCATGACGGGCGAGAAGCGCGTCTATACCTATAACGAAGTGCTGACGGAAGTTCAGGCTATTGCTGCTGTTCTGCAAAACCTGGGCGTTGAAAAAGGCGACCGGGTCGTCATCTACATGCCGATGGTGGCAGAAGCGACGTTCTCCATGCTGGCTTGCGCGCGTCTCGGCGCGATCCACTCGGTGGTTTTCGGGGGCTTTGCGGCCCATGAGCTGGCAACGCGGCTGGATGACTCGCAGGCCAAGATCGTGATCAGCGCCAGCTGCGGATTGGAGCCCGGGCGCGTCGTTCCCTACAAGCCATTGCTCGACCAGGCCGTTGATATGGCAAAGGTCAAGCCGCAGGCCTGCATCATCCTGCAACGAGATCAGCATCATGCGGTGCTCCGGTATGAGCATGGCGACATGGATTTCGCTCAGGCGGTGGAGGCGGAGAAGGTCAAGGGCACACAGGTGCCTTGCGTTCCGGTTCTCGCAACGGATCCGCTTTACGTGCTCTACACATCCGGGACGACCGGCCAGCCTAAAGGCGTCGTACGCGATAATGGGGGCCATATGGTCGCCCTGCTCTGGAGCATGCGCAACTTCTTTGGCGTGAAACCCGGTGAAACATTCTGGGCGGCTTCGGATATCGGCTGGGTCGTCGGCCACTCCTACATCGTCTACGGACCGCTGATTGCGGGGAATGCCAGCGTCATCTTCGAAGGCAAGCCGATCGGCACTCCGGATGCCGGCACCTATTGGCGTATCGTGCAGGATCATGACGTCAAGGTCATGTTCACCGCTCCGACGGCCTTCCGCGCCATACGCCGGGAGGATGGTGATGGTGAACATATTGCGCGCTACGATACGTCTGGCCTGCGGGCTCTGTTTCTGGCGGGTGAACGGGCCGATACCGAGACCATCAAGTGGGCCGAACGCATGCTGAAGGTGCCGGTGATCGACCACTGGTGGCAGACCGAAACAGGATGGCCTGTCGCCGGAAATCCTGTTGGGCTCGGTCTCATGCCCGTCAAATATGGTTCCCCTACCCTTCCCATGCCCGGTTATGACCTCCAAGTGGTGGACGATGCCGGACACCCGGTCCCTGCCAATACGCTTGGCAACATCGTCCTCAAACTGCCGCTTCCGCCGGGATGTCTGGTCAGCTTCTGGAATGCGGACGATCGATTCCGTACGTCCTGCCTGGAGGAGTTTCCAGGCTACTACAAAACCGCGGACGCCGGTCTGGTGGATGAAGATGGCTACGTATTCGTCATGGCGCGGACCGACGACATCATCAACTGCGCCGGTCACCGTCTGTCGACAGGTGCCATGGAAGAAGTCTGCGCCATGCATCCTGATGTGGCGGAGTGTGCCGTCATCGGCGTCGCAGATGCGCTGAAAGGTCAGATTCCGTGCGGCTTCCTTGTGCTGAAAGCCAAGGTTGATCGTGATGAAAAACTGATTGCCAAGGAAATCGTGGAGCTCGTTCGCAACGAAATAGGTCCCGTCGCCGCTTTCAAGAATGTCATGGTCGTGACGCGTCTGCCCAAGACACGGTCCGGCAAAATCTTGCGTGGCACCATGCAGAAGATTGCGGATGGATTACCTTGGAAAATGCCCGCGACCATCGATGATCCCACTATCCTTGATGAGATCAGCGAAATTCTGCAGAAGCATGGATATTGCGAGCCCCAGAAAGCTCTAGCCGGCTAACCAAAATAGGAAGTCAGATTCTCTTCCAATAAAAAAGCCGGTTCGCAAGGCCGGCTTCTTCAATACGATCCACCAAAGATCAGAAGCGATCTTCTTCCTCGTCGTCATCCCGACGCGTGGACTTGAGCGATGAAAGCTTGGCGAAGACAGCGTCTGCATCCAGTTCTTTTTCTTCTTCGCGCTCGTAACGGTAACCGAGATTTTCGGTCTCGTTCGCGGCCTGCAGTGTCGCGCCGAGTTCCGCTGCTGTCGGCAGCGGACGGTTTTTCGATGCGCGTTCTACTTCCAGATCGAGATCGATCTGGCTGCAAAGGCCCAGCGTAACCGGATCCATCGGCGTCAGGTTGGCAGCGTTCCAATGGGTACGCTCGCGGATCTGCTCAATGGTCGATTTTGTCGTCCCGACCAAACGCGAGATCTGCGTATCCTTGAGTTCCGGGTGGTTGCGAACCAGCCAGAGAATGGCATTGGGACGATCCTGACGCTTGGAAACCGGGGTGTAACGCGGGCCGCGGCGCTTCGATTCCGGAACGCGAACCTTCGGCTCGGAAAGCTTCAGCTTGTAGTTGATGTCTTTCTCGGCGCGTGCGATCTCGTCGCGGGAAAGCTGGCCGGTCGCGATCGGGTCCAGGCCCTTGATGCCCTGCGCTGCTTCACCATCCGCAATTGCTTTCACTTCGAGCGGATGCAGCTTGCAAAACTGAGCAATCTGATCGAAGGAGAGTGCCGTGTTGTCGACGAGCCAGACTGCGGTCGCCTTCGGCATAAGCAATTGTTGAGCCATGGATATGATCCTTCTATCGTCCGCGCCGGTGTCGCGGGCCGTGGGCTGTTAACCACAATTTCCGGGAATTCGTCGCGTCTATAACTCGATTGCGATCAAATTGCAATTGTCACGCTGGCATGACCCTTTGTCTAATTGCCGCCATTGCTGCAAATGATAAGAATGCGGACAAGAGGAACATCTGCGCGTCGGACGTGCGATGTCGGGAGCATGAGGAGGAAAGCATGACGGAAAAAGTCTATCCTGTGCAGAAGGCAGTGAAGGCGCGCGCGCTGATCGACAAGGACAAGTACCTGAAATGGTACGAAGAAAGCGTTGAGAACCCAGACAAGTTCTGGGGTAAGCATGGCAAGCGCATTGACTGGTTCAAACCTTACACCAAGGTGAAAAACACCTCCTTCAAGGGCAAGGTCTCCATCAAGTGGTTCGAAGACGGCCTGACGAATGTTTCCTACAACTGCATCGACCGTCATCTGAAAACCCATGGTGAGCGGACCGCCATCATCTGGGAAGGCGATAATCCGTACATCGACAAGAAGATCACCTATAACCAGCTCTATGATCAGGTTTGCCGCCTGGCGAACGTCATGAAAAAACATGGCGTCAAGAAAGGTGACCGCGTTACCATTTACATGCCGATGATTCCAGAGGCCGCCTATGCCATGCTGGCCTGCGCCCGCATCGGTGCGGTTCACTCTGTGGTGTTCGGCGGTTTCTCGCCGGAAGCTCTGGCGGGCCGCATCGTGGATTGCCAGTCAACCTTCGTCATCACCTGCGATGAAGGTGTTCGCGGCGGAAAGCCGGTGCCGCTCAAGGAAAACACCGACAAGGCCATTCATATCGCTGCGCGCCAGTATGTGACAGTTTCCAACGTTCTGGTCGTGCGCCGTACCGGCGGCAAGATCAACTGGGCACCCGGCCGCGACCTTTGGTATCATCAGGAAATCACAAGCGTCAAAGGCCATTGTGAGCCGGTCAAGATGAAGGCGGAAGATCCGCTTTTCATTCTCTACACCTCGGGATCCACGGGTAAGCCGAAGGGCGTGCTGCACACGACTGGCGGCTATCTCGTTTACGCTGCCATGACCCATGAATACGTCTTCGACTATCATGACGGTGACATCTACTGGTGCACAGCCGATGTGGGCTGGGTCACGGGCCATTCCTATATCGTCTATGGTCCACTGGCGAATTGCGCCACCACGCTTATGTTCGAAGGCGTGCCGAACTTTCCGGATCAGGGCCGCTTCTGGGAAGTGGTCGATAAGCACAAGGTCAACATCTTCTATACCGCGCCGACCGCCATACGCTCCTTGATGGGCGCTGGCGACGAGTTCGTCACCCGGTCCAACCGCACAAGCCTTCGTCTGCTCGGGACTGTTGGTGAGCCAATCAACCCTGAAGCCTGGGAATGGTACTACAATGTGGTGGGTGAGAAACGCTGCGCCGTGGTGGATACCTGGTGGCAGACGGAAACAGGCGGCCACATGATTACGCCGCTACCAGGCGCGACGGATCTGAAACCCGGTTCGGCTACCCTGCCCTTCTTTGGCATCAAGCCGCAGCTGGTTGATAACGAAGGCAATGTGCTGGAAGGTGCCGCTGACGGCAATCTCTGCATCACCGATAGCTGGCCGGGACAGATGCGCACGGTGTATGGTGATCACGAGCGTTTCATCCAGACCTATTTCTCCACCTACAAGGGCAAGTACTTCACGGGTGACGGTTGCCGCCGTGACGCGGACGGTTACTACTGGATCACGGGTCGCGTGGATGATGTTCTAAACGTCTCCGGTCACCGTCTCGGGACGGCGGAAGTCGAGTCCGCGCTGGTTTCGCATCATCTTGTTTCCGAGGCGGCAGTGGTTGGCTATCCGCACAACGTTAAGGGACAGGGCATTTATTGCTATGTGACGTTGATGGAGGGCAATGAGGGCACAGACGCGCTGCGCCAGGAGCTCGTGAAGCATGTGCGTCAGGAAATCGGTCCCATCGCCTCACCTGACAAGATCCAGTTCGCGCCCGGTCTACCCAAGACGCGCTCCGGCAAGATCATGCGCCGCATCCTGCGCAAGATTGCTGAAGACGATTTCGGCGCGCTGGGCGATACCTCCACGCTGGCCGATCCGGGTGTAGTCGACGATCTGATCGCCAACCGGCAGAACAAGGCGCCAGCCGCCGCTTGAACGATCGTTGAAGGTTTGATCGAGGGGGCCGGCGCAAGCTGGCCCCTTGCCTATTCATTGCTCGCCAGTTGGCAGAAATCAGTCTTCCGACCATGGCCGGAATAGCTGGCAGCAAGACCGGCAGCCATCATTTCACGGGCTGGATCACGTCCATCTTGCAGTGCGACGTCAGCAACGATGCGGCCGAAATACTTATCGGCCGAAATGCGGGTCAGTTTGACGGTTGACGAGGCACTGGCCATTTCTTCCAGAAAGTGTTTCGCTGCTTCAGCCGCCTCTTGTCCGCGGGCGCAATTCGACTTCAGTTCCGGCGTGTCTATCCCTCGAAGCCGAACATAGACCTCCACGCTTTGCTGAGGCCACGGTCGGGCTGTCACCAGAATGGTGTCGCCATCAATCACGCGGATCACCTCCGCGGATACGGGACCTTCAACCACAGCGCCCGCTTCTACGGCAGCCGCTTTGGCGCATACTAGGAATATGATCAAAACAAGAAATAATATTGAGCGCATAAAGGAAAGTATTCCTTTATTTGGAGGCGCGTCAATAGGAATTATCACCTATGAATTTTGTCAGATATGGATGCCGGGAGCCTCGCGTCCTGTCCGCTCGACATATTCCACATAGCCACCTTCATAACGCTCCACGCCGCCTGGAGTGACTTCCAGAACTCGGTTGGAAAGCGCACCGAGGAAGTGACGGTCGTGGCTGACAAAAAGCATGGTGCCCTCGAACGAGGAGAGTGCCTTGATCAGCATTTCCTTGGTATCGATGTCCAGATGGTTCGTCGGTTCGTCCAGCACCAGCAGGTTCGGCGGGTCAAAAAGCATGGCCGCCATAACAAGCCGTGCTTTTTCGCCGCCAGATAGAACGCGGCACCGCTTTTCGACATCGTCTCCCGAAAAACCGAAGCAGCCGGATAGAGCACGCAAAGGTGCCTGTCCGGCTTTTGGGAAACGCTCTTCCAGCCATCCAAGCACTGTATTTTCACCATCCAGCAAATCCATTGAGTGCTGGGCGAAATAGCCGAGCTTGACGCTGGCACCGATAGTCACGGTTCCTGCGTCCGGCTCCGTGCCGCCAGTCACCAGCTTCAGCAGGGTCGATTTTCCGGCACCGTTGACCCCCATGATGCACCAGCGCTCGCGACGACGGATCATGAAATCCAGCCCGTCGTAGATCACACGGCTGCCATAGGCTTTATGAATGCCCTTGATATTCACGACATCTTCCCCCGAACGGGGCGCAGGCAAAAAGTCGAAGGCGACGGTTTGGCGGCGTCTTGGCGGCTCAACCCGGTCGATCTTGTCCAGTTTCTTGACGCGGCTTTGCACCTGCGCTGCGTGAGACGCGCGCGCCTTGAAGCGTTCGATGAATTTGATTTCTTTCGCCAGCATGGCCTGCTGACGCTCGAACTGGGCCTGTTGCTGCTTTTCATTCTTTTCGCGCTGACGCTCATAAAAGGTGTAATCGCCCGAATAGGTGTTCAGCGATCCCGCATCGATCTCGATGATCTTGTTGACGATGCGGTTCATGAACTCGCGGTCGTGCGAGGTCATGAGCAAGGCTCCGTCATAGGTCTTCAGGAAATTTTCGAGCCAGATCAGGCTTTCAAGGTCCAGGTGGTTACTCGGTTCGTCGAGCAGCATCACATCAGGCCGCATTAGCAGGATACGGGCGAGCGCAACGCGCATCTTCCAGCCACCCGACAGCTTCGAGACGTCACCATCCATCATTTCCTGGCTGAAGGAGAGACCGGCGAGAACCTCGCGCGCGCGTCCATCCAGTCCGTAGCCATCCAACTCCTCATAGCGGGCCTGCACCTCGCCATAACGCTCGATGATCGTATCCATCTCGTCCATTCGGTCTGGATCCGACATGGCGGCCTCAAGATCATGCAGTTCTGCGGCCACTTCGCTGACCGGCCCTGCCCCGGCCATCACCTCCGCCACGGCGGAACGGCCCGACATCTCGCCGACATCCTGATCGAAGTAGCCGATGGTGACCCCCCGATCGACGGAAACCTGGCCTTCATCCGGCTGTTCCTCGCCGGTGATCATGCGGAAGAGCGTTGTTTTGCCCGCACCGTTCGGCCCGACAAGACCGATTTTCTCACCGCGATTCAGCGCTGCCGAGGCTTCGATATAAAGCAGCCGATGACTGTTCTGCTTGGAGATGTTCTCAATGCGGATCATGATGTTCGAAATCCTTGCAGACGGCAGGAAGTTGGGCAACCTATGTCAGAGACGGTATGAACTGTCCCTCTGTTTAAAGTGACTTGGCCAGCGATTTGGGTCCAAGAGGCTGCGTGAACGGCAAAAGCGCAGCAATGTCAATCTTTTTCCTTGACAGTACACAAGTGCTCACGTATCCCCCGACGCATCTGGATATGGGCCCGTAAAAGGTCCTTACTTCGATAGGGCGAAAGCTCAATTCACCGGCAGACCGGTTCTAAGATCTTTCTTCGAATCCTGCTCAAACGTGGACTGATAAAAAGACGGCCGCTTGCCATTGGCGGGCAGAGCCGGATCGAACATGAAAGGATAAAAAATGTTCGCAGTCATCAAGACCGGCGGTAAGCAGTACCGCATAGCGGCAAACGATGTCGTTACAATTGAAAAGCTGGACGTCGCCGCTGGCGAAGTTGTCGAATTCAACGAAGTCCTGGTTATCGGCGAAGGCGCTGATGCTAAGATCGGCGCGCCTTTCGTGGCTGGCGCTGTGGTCAAGGCTGAAGTGGTCGAGCATAACCGTGGTGCGAAGGTTCTGTCCTTCAAGAAGCGTCGCCGTCAGAATTCCAAGCGTATTCGCGGTCATCGCCAGCATCACACGGTTGTTCGCATCACCGCGATCAACGCCTGATCGTTCGGTAGGATTTTCGAAGGTTTAAAGGAGAACTCCAATGGCACATAAAAAAGCTGGCGGTTCATCGCGTAACGGTCGCGATTCTGAATCCAAGCGCCTTGGCGTGAAGAAGTTCGGCGGCGAAGCTGTGCTCGCTGGCAACATCATTGTGCGTCAGCGCGGTACGCAGTGGCATCCGGGCGCCAATGTTGGCCTCGGCAAGGACCACACCATTTTTGCGCTTACAGCAGGCAATGTGAACTACCGTACGAAGGCCAATGGCCGCGTGTACGTGTCTGTGATGCCGAAAGCGGAAGCAGCGGAATAATAGCCGGTAGCGCGTTAAAACAGCCGGCGTCACATCGACCCGGCTGATACCCGCAAAAGGTTCAGACCAGAAAAAAGGGAAGATGGGACGCCAAACCCACCTTCCCTTTTTCTTTTCCCACAAGGAGGACTGAACCATGCAAGCGGAATTGTTACGGAGCGGCCAAAGCCGGTCGCCCGAAGAGCGGTTGAGACCGCAACGGTTAAGAAGCGATTGCCCTGTCTTATTGTCGCAGAGACTTGTCCTCCGCGCCCCACATGAAGAAGACATCGACGCCCTTTCCCATCTCGCCAACAACGCCAACATTGCCACCATGGTGGCCCGTATGCCTCACCCGTATACGGCAAAAGACGCTGCAGACTTCGTGCAACGCGCTAAACTCGGCGAGATCGGCAAGTGTGTCTATGCCATCACGCGAGGAGATAATGGAGCGTTTCTAGGCTGCTGCGGTCTTGAGCCCCATCCGGGCGATCCGCAGACAGTCGAGCTTGGCTACTGGCTTGGTGAACCCCACTGGAATCAGGGCTATGCCACGGAAGCGGCGCACGCCCTGATCGATATGGCATTCCGGATACGCGACATCGACCATATTGATGCACGGTGCCGGGTGACCAATATCGCATCGCGCCGTGTTATCCAGAAGTGCGGTTTCCAGTTTCAAGGTTCCGGCATGGTTGGCTCGCTTGCCATGGGTGGAATGGTGCCTGTCGAGTGGTTCCGGTTGGATCGCAAGACCTGGATGTCGTTGAAGAGCTGGGGGGAAATGCGATGAATGCCGCAGTTCTCGAACGTCCGCGCATGGTCGTACCGAAGCTTGGGCCCTGCCCTATCGTGGAGACAAGACGACTGGTCTTGCGTCCGCATCAGGCTGCTGATGCGGATGCGATTGCCCAATCGCTCGATGACTGGCAGGTCACCCGCATGTTGTCGCGCGTTCCCGCTCCCTATAGCAGGGGCGATGCACAGGACTGGCTGAACATGGTGCGTGGCACGACCGATTGGCATTTCGCCATCACTGAAGGCGATGGTGTCCATATCGGTTGCGTGAGCATCGAACTTCGGCATGGGCGCTGGCATCTGGGTTACTGGCTCAACCGGTTCTATTGGGGTCAGGGGCTGATGACGGAAGCAGTGTCGGCAGTGCTCGACCGCTTTTTCCGTCGGATGCCGCAAACCGAACTCTTTTCGGGTGCCTTCGCTGATAACGCCGGTTCGCTTCGCATTCAGGAGAGAATGGGGTTTTCCATTCTCGGCTGCTCGGATCTCTTCAGCATGGCCCGCAATGCCATGGCCCCGCATCTTGAAACCCGGTTGCGTCCCGAAGACTTTCGGAGGCCCTGATCGGCCATAAGTCGCCCCGGCGAGACAAAATAACTGCCTCGCCGGGTGCAAATCAAGCTGACGACGCGATAGGCTTTGACCTCACCGCCAAGCAGCGATAACGAAAACAGCACATTTTCCCGCATACCCATTCAACTCCGAGAAGACGGCTCAAAACATCATGAAGTTCCTCGACGAAGCAAAAGTCTTTATCCGCTCCGGCGATGGTGGCGCAGGTGCAGTTTCCTTCCGGCGTGAGAAGTTCGTCGAGTTTGGTGGCCCGGACGGAGGTGATGGCGGTCGCGGTGGCGACGTATGGGTCGAGGCGGTCAACGGCCTCAACACGCTGATCGATTATCGTTTCCAGCAGCATTACAAGGCGGGCACCGGCATTCACGGCATGGGTCGTAACCGTACCGGCGCAAACGGTGCGAGCGTCACCCTAAAGGTTCCGGTGGGAACGCAGATCTTCGAGGAAGATAACGAGACCCTGATCATCGATATGGTCACGGAGGGGCAGCGCTTTCGCCTCGCTGCAGGCGGCAATGGCGGTTTCGGCAATGCTTACTTCAAATCCTCCACCAACCAGGCGCCCGATTGGGCAAATCCCGGTCTTCCCGGTCAGGAAAAGACCATCTGGCTTCGCCTCAAGCTGATTGCGGATGCCGGTCTGGTCGGCCTGCCGAATGCGGGCAAGTCTACCTTCCTGGCAACGGTAACGCGCGCCCGACCTAAGATCGCCAATTACCCATTCACAACACTGCACCCGAACCTCGGTGTTGCGACGATTGATGGACGTGAGTTCATCCTGGCCGACATTCCCGGTTTGATCGATGGCGCCCATGAAGGTGTTGGTCTGGGTGACCGCTTCCTCGGCCATGTGGAGCGCACGCGCGTTCTTCTGCATCTGGTGTCGGCGCAGGAGGAAAATGTCGGTCAGGCCTACAAGATCGTAAAACATGAGTTGAACGCCTATGGCGGCGGCCTGGAGGATAAGCCTGAAATCGTAGCCCTCTCGCAGATCGATGTTCTTGATCAGGCCGAGATCAAGAAGAAGGCGAAGGAATTACAGAAGGCGTGCGGAAAGCCTCCGCTTCTTCTCTCCGCCGCTGCCCATATGGGTATGACCGAGGCGCTACGCGCACTGCGTGATGTGATTGTTGAATCGGCTGGAGAAACAGCCCTTCCTGATCGCAGTCAGCACCATGCGGATAATGCCGATACCGACGAGGATGACGCCTGAGATGGCACTGCAGCGCAAGCCTATCGCAAAACATCGCCGCATCGTCATCAAGATTGGCTCTGCCTTGCTCGTCGATCGCAAGTTGGGTCTCAAGAAGGAATGGCTGGATTCGGTTTGCGCCGATATTGCCGCTTTGCGGGCGAAAAATATTGATGTTCTCGTGGTATCTTCGGGCGCCATTGCACTGGGACGAACGGTGCTCGAGCTTCCCGGCGGGGCCTTGAAGCTGGAGGAAAGCCAGGCGGCTGCCGCAGTCGGTCAGATCGCACTGGCGCGGGCGTGGTCGGAAAGTCTGTCGCGCGATGACATCATTGCCGGGCAGATCCTCCTGACGCTGGGCGATACGGAAGAACGTCGCCGCTATCTGAATGCGCGTGCGACGATCAACCAACTGCTGAAGCTCGGCTCTGTGCCGATCATCAATGAGAACGATACGGTCGCCACGTCCGAAATCCGCTATGGCGACAATGACCGGCTGGCAGCGCGTGTGGCCACCATGACCGGTGCGGACCTGCTAATCCTTCTTTCCGATATCGATGGGCTTTATACCGCTCCTCCTCATCTCGATCCGAACGCCCAGTTCCTGCCCGTCATCCCCGCGATCACAGCGGAGATCGAGGCCATGGCAGGTGGCGCGGCCTCAGAACTGTCGCGTGGTGGAATGCGTACAAAGATCGATGCGGGCAAGATCGCGACCGGTGCCGGTTGCGGCATGATCATCGCATCCGGCAAGACTGCGCATCCTTTGAAGGCTATCGAAAGCGGCGCGCGATCCTCGTTCTTTGCGCCATCCGGAACGCCCGTGACGGCGCGAAAAACCTGGATTGCCGGACAGCTTCAGCCTGCCGGTGAACTTACCGTTGATGCTGGTGCTGAAAAAGCGCTTGCTTCCGGCAAGAGTCTGCTTCCCGCCGGTGTCCGGTCCATCAGCGGACAGTTCAGCCGGGGGGACACGGTTGCCGTCATCGGGGTGTCGGGCCGTGAGATAGCGCGTGGACTGGTGAGCTATGATGCCGATGAGGCGCGACAGATCGCTGGCCGTAAATCCGGCGAGATCGAGCAAATCCTGGGCTATGCCGGACGCGCAGCCATGGTGCATCGGGATGATCTCGTCATCACCGGCATGATTGCCAATGAAAATGAAGCCGTACGGGAGGGTGTCGCCGATGCTTGACAAGGTGCAATCGAGCGAAATCGATACGCTGATGCTGGGAATGGGCGAACGCGCCCGATTGGCGGCTCGCAGGCTTGCCGTTGCTTCGACAGATCAGAAGAACAAGGCGCTGAACGCGGCTGCCGATGCGATTCTTTCATCTGTATCAGCAATTCTGGAGGCCAATGTCCTCGATCTGGAGGCCGTGGCAGACAAAGGTTTGCAGCCGTCGTTCATTGATCGTCTGACATTGAATGAAAAGCGTGTGACGGAAATGGCCGAGGGGCTGCGGGCTATCGCAGCTCTGCCCGATCCGGTTGGCAATGTGATTGCGGCTTGGGAGCGCCCCAACGGACTAAGAATCGAGCGCGTGCGCACGCCGCTCGGCGTGATCGGCGTCATATACGAAAGCCGACCAAACGTGACCGCCGACGCAGGTGCATTGTGCCTGAAGGCAGGCAATGCTGTCATTCTACGGGGCGGATCAGACTCGCTTAATTCATCGCAAGCGATCCATCGCTGCCTTTCTGTGGGGCTTCGCGCAGCCGGCTTGCCGGAAGATTCGATACAGTTGGTGGCGATTGCCGATCGTGCCGCTGTTGGTGCCTTGCTCTCCGGTCTGAATGGCGCGGTGGATGTGATCGTACCGCGCGGCGGCAAAAGTCTGGTGGCGCGCGTACAAACAGAAGCGCGCGTACCGGTCTTCGCCCATCTTGAAGGGCTTTGCCACATCTATGTGGACGCCTCTGCGGACCTCGATATGGCCGTCAAGGTGGTCGTGAATGCCAAGATGCGCCGTACCGGCATCTGTGGTGCCGCCGAAACCCTGCTCGTCGATCGTGCGGTAGCCGCGACACATTTGCAGCCGATCCTTTCGGCTCTCATCGAGAAGGGATGCGAAGTCCGGGCCTCGGAAGAGGTGAGCGCCCAGATCGAGGGGCTTAAGGCTGCAAGTGAGGAAGACTGGCGGACCGAGTATCTCGAAGCCATCATCTCCGTGAAGCTGGTGGATGGAATCGATGGCGCGATCGAACACATCAACACCTATTCGTCCAACCATACGGAAGCTGTGATTGCTGAAGATCCGCAGGTTGTTGCGCGCTTCTTCAATGAGATCGACTCCGCGATCCTCCTGCACAATGCATCGACCCAGTTTGCCGATGGGGGCGAATTCGGTATGGGCGGCGAGATCGGCATCGCCACGGGCAAGATGCATGCCCGTGGTCCGGTTGGGGTGGAGCAGTTGACGTCTTTCAAGTACCGGGTGCACGGCACCGGCCAGATCCGGCCCTGAACTGGTGACGGTAGAGGTCGCGCTTCAGTCGTATCTGACCATGCCGCATGTGGAGCGCGGCATGGTGGTGGGACTTTTCGGGGGATCTTTCAATCCGCCGCATGACGGCCACAGGCTTGTTGCCGAAATCGCACTGAAGCAATTGCGGCTTGATCAACTCTGGTGGATGGTCACGCCGGGCAATCCCCTGAAGAGCCGTTCGATACTCCTGCCTCTCGAGGACAGGATCCGTCTCAGCGAGGAACTGACGCGAAACCGCCGCATCCGCGTTACCGCTTTCGAGGAACGCCTTAAGACCGGTTTCACGGCTCAAACCATCGACCACGTTCTGTCGCGCAATCCGGGCGTTCATTTCGTCTGGATCATGGGGGCAGATAGTCTCAAGACATTTCATCGATGGCAGAGGTGGCGGCACATTGCTGCAAGCCTGCCGATTGCTGTCATAGACCGTCCGGGTGCTACCTTGTCTTTTCTGTCGTCGCCCGCTGCAAGGGCGCTCAGCCACTCGCGTATCGATGAATCCGATGCAGGCATTCTGGCACATAGAACGCCGCCGCGCTGGACCTTTATTCATGGGCCTCGATCAAGCCTCAGTTCGACGGCTATCCGTCAAGGTACGCCAGGAAACTGATGCCTTGAAAGATTAACCATTCAGTGCCACCTTCATAGTGCGGATACCCTCGAAACGGATTCGCGGATGTGCCTGTTCTGTCATTGAGGAAAGGAAAAACCCTGACAACAGTACATGCTAAGGGAAGAACGTCTCGCGTTCCTCCGAAGAGCCTGGAACGTGGCGCCGATGCTGCCGCCCGCGCTCTTGAACTGGTCCTCACCAGCGTTGAGGACTCCAAAGCGGAAGATATCGTCTCCATCAACATTGCTGGAAAGTCTGCGCTTGGCGACTACATGGTCGTCGTCACCGGGCGATCGAACCGGCATGTCTCGGCAATCGCCGACCACTTGCTCCGCGACCTGAAGCACGAGGGCTTCGGCCCCGCCCGCGTCGAAGGGCTTGAGGCAGGCGATTGGGTGTTGATTGACACCGGCGATGTGATCGTCCATGTGTTCCGGCCAGAAATCCGGGAGTTCTACAACATCGAAAAGATGTGGGCTGCTCCGGACGAGGAAGAGACACGCCACTAAGCGACAATGGATTGAGATCCGGTCGCTGCCGATGAAATGATCTTGTTGTCGCGCCCGCGAGCGTGGCAGGCGGGACATTGATCGGCCTTGAACGGATAGAATCCATGAAGATTGGCCTCTTTGCGGTCGGGCGACTGAAGTCCGGCCCTGAAAAGGAACTTGCGGCGCGATATCTCGACCGTTTTGCCAAGGCTGGTCCTGGGGTCAGCCTGGAACTCGGTCGTGTGATAGAGGTCAACGAGAGCCGCGCATCAGGCGCTGAAACGCGCAAGCGGGAAGAGGCCGGGCTTCTTGAAAAGAGCCTGAGCGACGGCGCAGTGCTTGTCCTTCTCGATGAGCGGGGGAAATCGCTCGACAGTCCCACGTTCGCGAATCTTCTCGGGAAGTTTCGGGATCAGGGAAAACGCGAAATGCTGCTGGCAATCGGCGGTGCGGATGGACTGGATCCTGCTCTTTACGATCGTGCAGATGCAATCATCAATCTCGGTACCATGACGTGGCCGCACCAATTGGTGCGCATTCTGGTGGCGGAGCAGCTCTATCGCGCCGTGACCATTCTTTCCGGCCATCCCTATCACCGTGTCTGAACAACAAGAACACGATCTTGTTTCTGGTTCTATTTACCAAATCAGTCTAGCTTTGCCGGATTGATCTTTTGACGGGTACAGATGCTGGTCAGGCAAGCGACATCTCGAGTGGCAATTTCGCTAGGCACAGCCATTCTGTTGGCCTGTGGCACTTCGGGCATTGCCGTTGCCCAGCAGGCTCCTCCTTCCCCGTCCGCAGAGCCTTCTACCTCATCCTCGCCAATTGACGTCCTTCAGTCGAAGCGCGACCAGACCCGCGCTGAGTTGGAGGCCCTGTCGAAGACCATGTCAGTGTCGACGGATACGGCTCGATCGATCGAAGCTGCGATTGCCGATCTGGACAAGACGAGCGCGTCCCTCCGGCAGGCTCTTATCGACGCCGCTGCGCGTCGCAAGGACTATGAGGCAAAGGTTCAGACCAGCGAGAAAAAGCTGACCGACCTTAAGATAAAGCAGGAGACTATCCGTGCATCGCTGAGAGAGCGACGCAGCGTGCTCGCTGAAGTTTTAGGCGCGCTCGAGCGCATGGGACGCAATCCGCCCCCTGCTCTGCTCGTTTCCCCCGAGGATGCCCTCGGCTCGGTGCGCAGCGCTATTCTTCTCGGCGCGGTCGTGCCGGGCATGCGGGTTCAAGCTGAAAAGCTTATGGCCGATTTGCAAGGCCTGGCCGATGTTCAACGCGATGTGGCGGATGAGCGTGGCAAAGCCAGTGCCGCCATTCAGGCCGGGCTCGAGGAAGATCGACGCATAGCGCTGCTGCTGGAGGAGAATGCCAAGCAGAATGCTGTCAAATCTGCCAGCCTTGCCGAGGAAAGACGTAAGGCCCAGGAACTTGCCGGAAAAGCGACCAATCTCGAGGGGCTTATTCAATCACTCGAGAGCGAAATTTCCTCGGTTCGCCTTGCCATGGAACGCGCAAAACGTGAGGAAGAACGGCAAAAGCAACTGACGGCGGAAGAGCGAGAGAGGGCGCGTCAGCTGGCTGAAAACGGCGTGCCCGACAAAAACCGCATTGCCCCCGCATATCCATTCGCCAGCCTCAAGGTGAAACTTGCCTATCCGGTTGAGGGTGATCTGCTTCGGTCGTTTGGTGACCCCGATGGTACGGGCCACCCAGCCCGCGGATTGACACTCGCCTCCAGCGCCGGTGCTGTGGTAACAGCCCCAGCCGATGGAACGGTGGTTTTCGCCGGAGCCTTCCGCAGTTATGGTCAGATGATTATCCTGAATGCGGGCGAGGGCTACCACCTCGTCATGACTGGAATGGACAAAGTGAACGTTCAGCCGGGAATGTTCGTATTCTCTGGTGAGCCCATTGCCACAATGGGTGAGAAAAGAGTGGCAAGCGCAATCGCGTTGGCGCTGGAAACGGATCGACCGACGCTTTACATTGAATTCCGAAAGGACGGCAACCCGATCGATTCGAAGCCGTGGTGGGCCGTTAAAGAAACTGGAAGGGCACGAAATGATTCGTAGGGCTTCACTTGTCATCGTCGGGGCGCTGCTCGGCGCGACGGCCATGAGCGTCGTCTACTCTGCTGGCGTGCCTGCCCAGGCCGCAGGGTCCTCGACCTATCGTGAGCTATCTATTTTTGGCGATGTCTTCGAGCGTGTGCGTGCTCAGTATGTGACGCCGCCGGACGAGCAGAAGCTGGTGGAGAATGCGATCAACGGAATGTTGTCGTCGCTCGATCCGCATTCCAGCTACATGAACGCCAAGGATGCGGCTGATATGCGCGTCCAGACCAAGGGCGAGTTCGGTGGCCTTGGTATCGAAGTCACGATGGAAAATGAACTCGTCAAGGTGATCACGCCGATTGACGATACTCCTGCCGCAAAGGCCGGTGTTCTGGCTGGTGACTTCATCTCCGAAATTGACGGCAAGCCTGTTCGCGGCCTGAAGCTGGAAGATGCCGTGCAGAAGATGCGCGGTCCGGTCAATACGCCGATCAAGCTGACGATCCTGCGCAAGGGCGCTGACAAGCCGATCGAACTGACTGTCGTTCGTGACATCATCGCCGTACAGGCTGTCAAGTCGCGTATCGAAGGTGGCAATGTCGGTTATCTGCGAGTTATCTCCTTTACCGAAAAGACCTATGACGACCTCGAGAAGGCCATCAAGAAAATCAAGGCGCAGGTTCCTGCCGATCAGCTGAAGGGCTACGTGCTTGACCTTCGCTTGAATCCCGGCGGTCTGCTCGATCAGGCGATCAATGTTTCCGATGCCTTCCTGGAACGTGGCGAAGTGGTTTCCACGCGAGGCCGCAATCCCGAGGAAACCCGCCGCTTCAATGCTGGTCCGGGCGACTTGACAGATGGCAAGCCGGTTATCGTGCTCGTCAATGGCGGCTCGGCATCGGCCTCCGAAATCGTGGCCGGCGCTCTTCAGGATCTGAAGCGGGCAACGGTGGTCGGTACTCGGTCCTTCGGCAAGGGTTCTGTCCAGACGATTATTCCGATGGGTGAAGCCGGTGCGCTTCGTTTGACGACAGCGCTCTATTACACCCCTTCGGGCAAGTCGATCCAGGGTACAGGCATCCAGCCGGACATCAAGGTCGATCAGCCTCTGCCTGCGGAACTGCAGGGCAAGTTGCGCACCGAGGGTGAATCGAGCCTGCCGGGCCATATCCAGGGCCAGAACGAGACCGATGAGGGCTCGGGTTCTGCGGCTTACGTTCCGCCGGAAGCCAAGGATGACGTGCAGTTGACCTATGCGCTCGATCTTCTGCGCGGGAACAAGTCGGACCCATCCTTCCCGCCGCAGCAGCAGAAGGCTGCTCAGGCGAAGCCTGCGGATGCAAAACCCGCAGAAGCCAAGCCCGCACCGGCTCCTGCCAAGCCTTAATCGCATCAGGCCACCCTCCGGCACGCTGGAGGGTGGCTCTTTCTTCCAAGCATAGTGTCAAGGCGGAACGATCCGGTGGGGACAGATCTTCGCGCTCCTCTCGGGCAGAATAAAAAGAAGCCTGGTCGTTCCAGATCCGGCGGCCTGACAGCAATGTTTGCTGCTCTCGTGTTTGGAAGCGGACTTCTCGGTCTGTCGTTTTATGCCATGCGAGCGCAAAAGCTGGAGCAGGCTCCCGCCACGGAAGTAACCGTCGCGGTTCCCCCTGCCGAACCGGCCCCACCGACGCAGCGGCCTGATCAAAAACAGCTTCAGACAAACGGGCAAGCGGGCGCAAATATCGAACGTAGTCTCATGGATGACGGTTCGATCGTCACCAAGATCACCCCACGTTCGAGGCCGGGTGAGGGGCCGCTCATCATCAATGCCCAGCGCTTCGGTCAGGATCCTCGCATGGCAACCTTGCCGAATGAGGATTTGCTCGAGGATAGCCCCTTCGGGAAATTACCAATCAAGGGCCATGATGGTCTCCGTCCGATGGAGCAATATGCCCGGCCCTGGTCGGGTGCGCGCGGCACGCGGATTGCGATCGTGATCGGTGGGCTCGGGCTCAGCCAGACGGGCACACAGCGCGCCATTGAAGATCTGCCGGGTGAGATAACCTTTGCATTCGCGGCTTCCGGCAATAGCCTTCAGCGCTGGATGCAGGAGGCACGCCGCAAAGGACACGAGCTTCTGATCCAAATTCCGATGGAGCCCCTTGATTATCCAGCAAATGATCCCGGCCCGTTGACCCTCGTCACGGCGGACGGCACCAAAGCCAATCTGAACCGGCTTCATGAAGCCATGGGCAAGATCACCAATTACACGGGAATCGTCAATTATCTGGGCGCCGGCTATCTCTCGAACCCGTCAGCCGTGGAACCGGTTTTGCGTGATACGGCAAAGAGAGGCCTTCTGTTTCTGGATGACGGGTCTTCCGCCCGCACGGTTACGGAAAAGGTGGCCAAACCCTTGGACGCCCCGTACGCCTTTGCCGATATCACCATAGATGGACAGCTGGATCGCCAAGCCATTCTCCGAAAACTGGATGAATTGGAGCGCGTCGCGCAACGGAAGGGGACCGCCATCGGCATGGGCTCGGCTTTCGACGAGACGATCGATGCAGTTGCGGAATGGGCCAATGAGGCGCAAGGGCGCGGTATCGAGATCGTGGGGGTTGCGTCCCTCGTGTCAGATAAGTCGGAATAAGAAGGAGCTATCATGAGCAAGAAGCCAGTGTCTGCGGACGAGCTTCCGTACCGCCCCTGCGTCGGTGTCATGGTGCTGAACAGCGAGGGACTCGTATGGGTGGGTCGCAGGCTTTCTGAAGACAATAGTGAGTCCGACGGTTCGCCTCAGCTCTGGCAGATGCCGCAAGGCGGTATCGACAAGGGCGAAGACCATCTGGAGGCAGCTTACCGCGAATTGTTCGAGGAGACAGGCATCCGGTCTGTCTCTTTGCTGAGAGAGGCTCCCGACTGGATCTATTATGATCTTCCAAGCCATCTCATCGGTATTGGTCTGAAGGGAAAATATCGCGGGCAAAAGCAACGCTGGTTTGCGTTTCGCTTTGAAGGGGACGAGACTGAGATCAATATCGAGCACCCGCCAGAGGGCCAGCATCAGGAATTCGACGCCTGGGCATGGAAGTCGATGGCCGACTTGCCTGAACTGATCGTCTCTTTCAAGAAAAAGGCCTACATGGAGGTCGTGGCCGCGTTCAGCGATTTGGCAGGCAGCAAAGGTTGATCATTCTCAACCGATGGACTGCCGCAAATGGTCAACAACCGCTCTGACAGGACCTGAATTTCTAAGATCGTTATGGATAACGAGCCAAACCTCACGCACGAGCGGCTTGGCTTCAGGATCAACGCTGACGAGCCCATGCTGCTCCGGGGTGAGGAAATCCGGTAGCATTGCGATACCGGCACCGGCCTTGGCGAGGGCGAACTGCACGATCACGTCGCTGGAGCGGAAAGCATAGGGTCTGCCATGGGCAATTTGCTCAAGAGCCTGCTGCTGAGGTGACTCTCGCACATCGCCATCAGATCCGATCAATGGCATGTCGCGAGTATTCATTTTGTCTATGAGTTGAATACTGGCATAGGGCCTGAAGATCACTTCCATCAGTTTCACCAATGCAAGATCTCCTTCAACTGGGCGCGAAAGTCTCACAGCGATGTCCGCCTCACGACGATTGAGAGACGCCTGCCTGGTTTCCGCCAGCAGCCGCACTGTCAAAAGCGGATAGCGGTTTGCAAGCGAGGCGAGGCAAGGAGCGATCACGCAAACGGAAAGTGCTGGCGGTGCTGATATGGTGACTTCGCCTGCAATTTCATCTCGCTTGCCACGCAATATGCGCTGTATGCCATCTGCTTCATCGCGCATTCGCAGTGCGAGTGCCGCTATGCGTTGTCCGTCATCGGTGAGTTGCAAGCGGCGTCCCCGTCTGTCGACCAGTTTGAGACCGGTTTTCCTTTCCAGGGCTTCGATGCGGCGCGAGACTGTCGCATGTTCGGTGCCGAGTGCTTTTGCTGCACCCAGAAGGCTGCCCTCTGAACACAAAGCGGCGAAGTGGCGAAGGTAATCCCAATTCATTGTGCATTTTCTCACAATTTATGTGTCGATCTTGCGAATTTCGCACAGTGCTCACTGCGCGTATAGTGCCTGTCAAAGGAGAAACGACATGTCCTATGCCATTCAGTTTGCTCAGACTGGTGAAGCCGATGTTCTGCAGAAAGTGAGCGTAGACCCTAAAGATCCCGGGGCTGATCAAATTCGGATTCGACATTCTGCAATTGGTCTGAATTTCGTGGATGTCTATCATCGCCAGGGGATCTACCCTTTGCCTTTGCCTGCCGTTCCGGGTGTGGAGGGAGCGGGCGTGGTAGAAGCGGTCGGTGAACGTGTCACCAACGTCAAGGTTGGTGATCGAGTTGCCTATGCTGGGGTCGTCGGTGCCTATGCCGAGACGCGACTCCTGCCTGCATGGAGGGCTGTCAAACTTCCGGACTCGCTGGATTTCGATCTGGCAGGCGGCACATTGCTGCGGGGGTTGACCGCATTCATGCTGCTGCACAAAGTCTACCCTGTCTCTGCGGGCATGGTGATACTGGTTCATGCGGCTGCAGGTGGGCTCGGCACGATCCTGGTGCGCTGGGCGAAGTCTCTTGGCGCCGAGGTAATCGGTACAGCCAGTTCATTGGAAAAGGCGCAACTGGCAAGCCAGGCGGGCGCGGATCATGTGATCGTGGGACGTGATGTGGACCTTGCCGTGGAAGTCGGAAAATCGACCGATGGCCAAGGCGTTCACCTGGCAATCGACGGTATCGGGGGAGCGACTCTCGCGAAGACCATTGCCTCTGTCCGACCCTTTGGAATGACGGCAAATATTGGCCAAGTCGCCGGTGCGCCGCCTGCCGTTCCGTTGAGCGCTCTTCGATCGAACGCGTTTTCACGACCGAGCGTTATGGCCTTTGCGGCTAGTGAGGCGGCTTACCGGCCGGCCGTCATGTCAGTGTTTGAAAAGATGGAGGCGGGTGTGCTGGATATGCCGTCCCGAACCTATGAGCTGACGGATGCCGTGGCAGCGCATCGTGATCTGGAAGCGGGAGTGATCACAGGCGCAGCAGTTTTCAGATTATGATATCAAAAAAGCCGGACGTTTATTGACGCCCGGCTTTTGAAATCTTGAAAATATTATTCGGCAGCGTCCGCAGATTCTGCGTTCAGCAGACCATACTTTTCTTCGCCAATCTTGCCGAGAAGCTCAAGCTGCGTTTCGAGGAAGTCGATATGACCTTCCTCATCGATCAGCAGTTCTTCGAAAAGCTTCATGGAAACATAGTCGCCAGCTTCGTGACAGATATCGCGCGATGCCTTGTAGGCGGTCCTCGCATCGTATTCACCGGCAAGATCAGCCTCCAGAACTTCTCGAACGTTCTGGCCGATACGAAGCGGAGCAAGTGTTTGCAGATTGGGATGACCCTCCAGAAAGATAATGCGAGCAACCAGTTTGTCGGCATGCTGCATTTCTTCAATGGACTCAGCACGTTCTTTCTTGGCAAGCTTTGTATAGCCCCAATCCTCCAGGAGGCGGTAATGTAGCCAGTACTGATTGACAGCACCAAGTTCGAGAAAGAGTGCTTCGTTAAGCTGCTCGATTACTCTTTTGTCGCCTTTCAATGTCCGCTCTCCTGTTTTCCTCGTGTAATTGTTTCAAGCGAGACATATAGTCGATCAAATCTGCTTCCGTCGAGTGGCGAGCAGCATGATAGTCTTCGGTTGTACGGATAATCAGGTCAACCACATTGGGAAAACATCCGCAGCATCGGCCGCGCTTCTGCATGGCGTGATAGACTTTTGCAGGCACAATGAGCTGCCAACAGTCCTCGTCGAGGAGAACGTTGATCACGTCCCTGATTTCCCGATCAGTAATGTAATTGCAACTACAGACAAGCATTCTGTTTCAGCCATCAAACATGACATTCGATATCCTCTTTTATAAAGCGGATGATGAATGTCAACAAAAATTGGCTGACGGCGCATCTGCTCTCTATTCTTGTGAGACTGGATTGCTGTCTGCGGCTCGGCTTCAATGAAAATTGCGTCCTTTGGGCAGGACCTCGGCATTAGGATGTTGAGGGGAAGCTGGGCTTGTCGCAAATTTTCAGGTTTAACCGTATGTTGACCATAGGCATGGAATTTGGCGCTCCGAAAGTTGCGGAGCGAGCCGATGATTTTGAATGCTATTGCCGAGAAGCTGAAGCTCCGGTCGAAGGATGATTTCAAAGGCAGGCATTTCGAGGCCTGGCTGA
>NZ_JALJQZ010000013.1:75831-104024 GCF_022968395.1 Affinirhizobium lemnae | reverse complement strand
CGCCAACTTCATGGGATTCGTCAAACTCGCAGCCATCGCCATCTGGCTCAAATAGCTAAATCGTCACTACCGCCTAGCGATTAAACAGTTGACTACAATGTGGCTAAAAAAATTATAGCCACCGCTGGGGAAGGTGGCTAAGTGATTGATTTAAATGGTCGGGACGACTGGATTCGAACCAGCGACCCCTTGACCCCCAGTCAAGTGCGCTACCGGGCTGCGCTACGCCCCGACCCGCTTCCGAAGAAGCTTGATCTCCATACTGTCTTGCTGACGGCTTCGCAAGCCTAAACTGGCGAAATACTCACTTCAGCGATAAAGTGGCGTTCGGCTGGCATTCATCAGAAGTTCCTGCTCGCTGGCAAAGGGGCCAAGCAGCTTGAGCAGGCGATTTTCCTCCTCTGTATCAAGGCGATAGCGTTTGGCAAATTCAGCGACATTCCAGACTTTTCTCAGGCCCGATGTTTCGGTGAGATGTTGATCGACGTGCGTTGTCATGACTTCCCCCATCTGAATCTGACGCAACAACGATGCTTTGCTCGACTTGTTCCCAATGATCTATCCAAATGGTTGAAAAATAAAGTCTAAATTCACTAATGAGTGTAATAATGCGCCGAGCGAAGTTTTTGACCGCTCCAAGGAAGCATGGCCGGGAGGAGCGAGCCTAAACACTAATCGTCGTTCGTTGAATTCAGGTTTTCCGGACGGGTACCTTGATCAAGGGTGTGATCTCTCCATTGAAGTCCTGGTCCGATACCCGGATCAGCCTGTCTTCTCTCGAAGAAAACAATACCGCAGCTTTCCAGAAGCGCCCGAACCCGCTCCGAAGCCTGCGGGTCCAGTTCACCACCGCCGCTCTCCGATGCGATGATCTTGTGCGCGTCCACACCGGTAAAACCGGAAACGTCTTCCTGGGAGAGGTTTAGCGCTGCACGTGCAGCCCGCATCTGATGAATGCTAATCATATCAGATCAACTGGGGCAGGAATGAGACTTTTCAAGCTGTTCTTGCTTTGGCAAGGGGACTTTGCCGCATCCGTTTCTGCCAATTATTTTCTAGCGCGAAACAGCCCCAAATGATCCCGAAAAGCATGTAGACGTGTCGCCAGTGATCGAGATCGATCACATTTCCGATTAGCGCATGACCTGCAAGCACGATCCAGGCCACCATGAGAAATGGTTGCCACGGGCGTTCTCGTAAAAGCGATCGAAAGCCGATGTACAGTGTCGACCATAGCAGGATGAGATAGCACACGAAGCCCAGCCAACCGTAGGTCGTAAGGGTCTTGAGCCAAATATTGTGCTCATCTTCGCCAAACATCTTGCCAAGTACCATGGGTCCCATGCCGAGGGGCCGTTCCATCGCCATGAGGAAGCCGATCTTGTGACGCTCGAAACGACCCAAGCGTGCTCCGTCGTACTCCTGAACGAGCTTGGCGCGGTTCATGAACAGGTCGGATACCTTTTTCGATTGCATCGCACCGGCGACCGCCATCATCAAGATAACAACTGCTGTCAGGCCAAGCGTGAAGATTTTCATCCGAAATGCCGCTGTGCGTTCCTTGAGAAGCATCACGACGATCAAGGCAATAGCAGCAAAAGCGAATAGACCCCAGGCCGCACGCGAGAAGGATAGAAAGATTCCAAGCGCCAGGATCAATATGCCGGGAATATAGAAAACAGCGCGGCTTAAGCGGGTCGTGAGCAACCGATACATCAGGTAGGTTGCGGGCGCCACCAAATAGGGTCCGAAGACATTGGGATCCTGAAAGGCACCCATTGCCCGGTCATAACGTGTGAAAACTTCCGCGCCAGGAAATGCGTGGAAGTAACCAAGGATGCCAAGCAGGGCAGTGATGACGGCACCTGCCACCCAGGCTCTGAAAATCAACAGAAGGCGCTGGTGCCCGTCTTCGATGATTGCGGCATAAAACACCGAAGTAAGAGCCAGAAACGTTGAGACCGCCATGTAAAGCGGTGCCCCGGTCATATTGTTCATGACTGTCAGCGAAAACATTCCGCCAATATTGAACAATAACATCAGCACGAGCAGCGGTGCAACCGATCGCGAGATTTTGAGCCCGAGAAGGAACCAGATCGCAATTTGCACCGCCAGCATCACTTCGTAGGGAGCCGGTTCTCGAATAACGAAGCCCGAGAGAAAAACGCCAAAGGCAACCATGCCGGAGCCAATGATGCGCAGAGCGGCCCTTTGTGGATTGAATGGCCTTTGCGAGACTGGGCTTTCGAACGCGATGCTCAATACGCATTCTCCGTGTTCAGCAGCCTGATGGGCGTTAGAAACAGGATCTTGAGGTCGAGCCAAAGCGACCAGTTCTCGATGTAGTCCAGATCAAAAGCGATCCGGGCCTTGATTTTTTCGTCGCTGTCGAGCTCCCCGCGCAGGCCGTTAATCTGTGCCCAACCGGTTACGCCAGGCTTGACCCGGTGACGCGCAAAATAGCTTTCGACAACATCGACATATTTTCTGTCACCGGTCTGTGCCTGCACCGCATGCGGTCGCGGGCCAACGAGGGAAAGTTCACCGCGTAGCACGTTGAACAATTGCGGCAACTCATCCAGCGACGACTTACGAAGAAAACGGCCGACCTGCGTGACGCGCGGGTCATTCTTAGTGACTGCCTTTTTCGCCGTCGGGTCGCTCTGTTCCGTATACATCGAGCGAAACTTGAGCACGTTGATGATCTCGTTATTGAAGCCATGCCGCTTCTGAATAAAGAGAACAGGCCCCTTTGAGGTCGCTTTAACAGCAATGGCGCATCCGATCATGATCGGCCAGCACAGCAATAATGCGAGGCTTGAAAAGAAGATATCGAATGCGCGTTTTGAAACCGAATCCCAGTCTCGAAGCGGCTTGTCGAAGATGTCGAGCATGGGCACGGCACCGACATGACTGTAGGCGCGTGGACGGAAACGAAGCTGGTGTGCGTGTGCGGCAAGGCGAATATCGACCGGTAGAACCCAGAGCTTCTTCAGTAGTTGGAGGATTCGTTGCTCAGCCGAGGCCGGGAGCGCGATGATTAACATGTCGATCCGCGCGAGGCGGGCAAAGGTCACCAATTCACCGAATGTCCCAAGCTTTGGATAGCCAGCGACCAGATCAGGTGAACGTGCGTTGCCACGATCATCAAAAATTCCACAGATACGAATATCGTTTTCAGGTTGCGCTTCGAGCGCGCGCACCAGATCTTTCGCCGGCTTGCCGCCGCCAACGATAACAGCGCGACGCTCCATAATCCCATTACGCGCCCAATGCCGGATCGCAATAGCCATCAAGTAGCGCACCGCAATCATGGCTGCAGTGCCAAACACCCACCACGTGAACGTATGCAAATTAGGCTTGTAGGATAGTAGAAGCCAGTTCAAAAGCCAAACGGCACCCCAGCCAAGGCTCCAGCAAATGACGACGCGGATGACCATGCGTTGAGGCATTCGCAGCGATGGAATTTGATAGGCATCCGCAATTTGCAGGCTCAGTATCATCAGACCGGCCGCAAATACGGCGGCGATGAACTGAATGACAAATGATTCCGGATCCCGGATTTCGCTGAGGTAATTGGCGAGAAGACTGATAAGGACAACGACCATGCCTTCCAGAAGTCGGAACTTGCCGATGAGCATGGATGGAGTGGTATTCGTGTCGCGAAACTGCTCGGCGATCTGCTGTGCAAAATCGTTCAGCTGGGCTGGAGGCTCTTCCTGCCCGGTCTCAGATCGGCTCTGGATCTCGGAAACCTGTCGACGCAATGCCTCGACATCGAATTCCTGCTTTCCTGCCGGCTCGCTCATTACTCGGATCCCATTGATCGCAAACGCGCCCAGGCACTGCCTGTTTCATTCTGCGCATCACCGAGCATTAGCAGCAAGATGCTAAGAAAGTTTTGAACCTTTAGTTAGAGTGTCTTGATATAAATGAAGCATGGAAGACGCCATCACATCGGCTGAAAAGCGGGCGCGAAACCGTTCGGGCGGCGGCATGACGTTTTCTCGCCATCCGGCCTCGCTTCTTGCTTCAACCATCACGCGCGCCAGATCCTCTGCACTTCCTGGTATGGCAAGGGCGCGGCTTTGCTCGCCAAGAATTTCCGGAATGCCGCCGACCCTACTGGCAAGCACAAGTTTCCCTGCGGCAAGAGCCTCCAGAACAATATAGGGCATCGCCTCCGCACGGGACGGCACCACGACGATGTCCGCCATCGAAAATGCGGATGACGCAGGCATCGCATTGTTCATCGAGATGCGGTCCGACAGCCCTCTCTCACGGATTGCCCGGATATAAGTATCTTTGTCGGGTCCGTCGCCCACCATTGCAGCGGACAGGTGTCGTCCGAGCATTTTCTCGGCGAGTTCAAACGCATTGATGAAGACATCTGGACCTTTGAGATCTCGCATCATCCCGATGTACAAAAAATCTGCACCGTTTGGGACAGTTGCAATCGGTGCAAACTCGGAGTCGCCGATCCCGTTATAGATCACTTTGCTGGGAGCGCGGAGCCTGCCCACTTTCTGCTCGTAAACGCGTCGCTCGTAGTCACAGACAAAGACAACGCTATCGGTAAAGTGCTCCTGTACACGCTCCAAATGCATGACCGCCTTACCGAAAATGCGTTTCTCATCATAGTGCAGACTGCCACCATGGGGCGAATAGAAGCGGGCTACGCGATACCTGTTTACCCGCAGGACTGAGCCGATGAGACGGGCAAGTACGCCACCCTTGGCGCCATGTCCATGCAGAACATCCGGCTGCAAGCTCTTGATATGTTTGTAACTGTTGTAGAGTGCCAGAAGATCTCCCGGCGATACGGACCGCTGGATCGGCAAACGCATCAATCCCAGTTCCAGCTTCGGTTTGATCCGGTCGAACAGGGCCTCCTCATGTGCTCCGCCTGTTGAACTGTCACAGAGAATACCGATCTGATGACCAGCCTTCGAATGCGCCTCCACCAGATCACGCACGTGCCGAAAGATGCCGCCCACGGGCGACCTGAAGCAGTGAATGATACGGAGCGGTGGTGATGCGGTCATAGAGATTAAAAGAGACGTTCTTTGACATAGATGGTGTCTCCGGCCAGGATCGGCGCAGAGATTGTCGTTTTACCAGTCAGGATCTGTCCGTTGATCTTGCGAGTAACGTCGATTTCGCGCTGGTTACCTCGTGGAGTAAAGCCGCCAGCGATCGCAATCGCGTTCTGTGCCGTCATGCCCGGAACATAAGAATACTGCCCGGGACGCCCGACTTCGCCCATCACGAAGACAGGCCGATAGCGGTCGACTTCGATGGATACATCGGGATCGCGCAGATAGCCTTGCTTGAGCTTCGCAGCGATAGCACCAGAAAGTCCGCTCAGCGTCTGCCCTCGTGCTGTTACCTGGCCGACGAGTGGGAAAGAAATATACCCTGCCTGGTCAACGGTGTAGGTATTGGAGAGGCTGGGCTGCTCAAAAACGGTCACACGCAGGCGGTCACCACTATCCAGGCGATAAGGCTGGATAGTTGCCTCGTGGAATGCCTTGGGCGCAGGTGCATAGGAGGTGCAGCCAACAAGCGTGGTTGCAGAAAGGGCTGCAAGCGCCAGAGCCACAACTGATTTAAGACGGGCGAACTCCATCCGCGCGAACTCCGCTGGAAGAAACTGATTGCCCGTTATGGAACTGTTAGGGTTAATGTCTGGTAAAAACGCCTGCGGCCAGTTTTGATTTGGCATAGATTCGTCCATTCGCAGGACATTTCAAATGTTAACCGGACGCTTACCATAGTCCTTTACGCTCGCGCCCAAATGAAATCGTGGAGTGCGCAATGTCTGGCGTAAGCGGAAATCAGGACGCAGATATCGACATCGGCCAGTTGATGAGCGCGGTGTGGGAGCGCCGCATGCGAATTCTGGCGACGACGATCCTAGCCGGCGGTATTGCGCTGGCGGTCGCCGGCACCATGACACCAGCCTACAAGGCCGAAACAAGGCTGCTGATCGAAACGCGAGAAAACTCCGTTGCAGGCCGCGAAACGCAAGGCGCCTCCGAACCGGTGCTCGATCAATACAACATTGTCAGCCAGGCGCAGATCTTGCAGTCGGCAGATCTGATCAAGGCGGTGGCAAGAGATCTGAAGCTGGCAGATTTGAAGGAGTTCGATCCCGAAGCCCATTCCTTGCTTTCCGGGCTGCTTGCAGCGATAGGAGTGACATCCAATCCGATGGATACTGCGCCCGAGGAGAGGGTGCTGAAAGCGTTTCGGGAAAAATTGCAAGTCTACCCTGTCGAGGGTTCACGCGTTATTACAATCGAGTTTTCGTCGCAGGATCCTAAGCTTGCGGCGACTGTACCAAACCGGATGGCGGATCTTTACCTCTCCATGCAGAGCGGTGCAAAGATCGATACGCATACCGAGACGACTCGTTGGTTGGAGCCGGAAATCCAGGCCTTGCGAACAAAAGTGCAGGAGGCCGAGAAAAAGGTAGCGGATTATCGAACATCGGCGGGCTTGTTTCGCTCCTCTGAAAACACCAGTTTCTCCGAGCGGCAGCTAAATGATATCTCTACCGAGCTCGCACGGGTGCGGACTGAGAAGGCAACAGCCGAGGCCAAGGCTCAGAACGTCAAGCGAGCGCTGGATGCTGGTACGGGCTATGATACCTTGAATGATGTCATCGCCTCGCCAATGATCCAGCGCCTGAAGGAAACGGAGGCGAACCTTCAGGCACAGATTGCGGATCTTTCGATCTCTATGATGGACGGACATCCGCGCCTGCGCGGACTGAAGGCGCAGCTGACTGGAATTCGCCAACAGATCCAAACCGAGACCCGAAAAATTCTGGCCGCAGCTGAAAGTGAAGCTCAGGTTGCAAACGCCCGTGAAGTTCAGCTGAATCAGCAGCTAACGGCGATAAAAGCAGATTCTGCCCGTGCAGGCGAAGAAGAGGTTGGCCTGCGCGCGCTGGAGCGTGAAGCTGCTTCGCAACGCCAATTGCTTGAAAGCTATCTTTCCCGATACCGTGAAGCAGCATCACGTGCAGACCGGGCGGCAACGCCAGCAGACGCCCGTGTGGTTTCAACAGCTGTAGAACCGTCTGAACCTTACTTCCCCAAGGTTGTTCCGATTACCATCATCGTCGCACTAGCAACATTTATTCTGTATGCGCTTGGTATTGTCGTTGCTGCTCTCTTTAGTGGGCGGGGTCTTCGCCCAGCGGCTGTCGGCGATGAAGAGCCATTTTTAGTCCGCCCGTCAAAAACTGTCGACGCGCCTGCAAAGGTTGAATTACCCGGTGTAGCATTGAGTTCGACGCAAGCGCCCTCAATCGAACAGATCGGCGAGCATCCACTCGTCATCCGTAAAAAGACGACAACCGAGATTGAAGCAATCGACGCAAAGCCGGACGATACATCAGTGCGAACCTTCAGCGCTTTGGCCAAACTCCGTGCGCGCTCGACTGCCACTCGGCAGGAAACGGATGATAAGATAACTGCCACGCCGACGCCGGGACCTACAAAGGTCGTTTCTGAAGAGGCCGATGCGGTTTCGTCGGTCGAGATGGGCACGGATCCCTTCCGGGAGCTCAAGGAGTCGCTTTCTTCAAACGCCGGTGACAGAAGAGAGGTTCTGCAAGCTGCAGGGGATGAGACGATTGCTGCCGCGACGGTGCCGAATTCGATGGAGTCAAAAGAGCGGGATCAGGACGAGGCGGTCGAGGTTTTGTCCCTTAGCGTTGAAAACGTACGTGATTTGTTGACGCGGACAGGGCTTCCCATAGCCATCAGTGTATCACCAACCGGCGACGATGGTTCCACGGCGACGGTGCTTCTGGCGCGCGAGATCGCAGAAATGGGTCGCAGTGTGGTTCTCGTCGATATGTCCGGCTCTGCATGTCCGACGCGACTGATGGCACAAAATGCCCAACTTCCCGGCATCACGGACCTTCTGTGTGGCACGACGCCGTTTGGTGAGACCATCCATCCCGATCGTCTGTCCGATGCCCACATCATACCGCAGGGGGCCGCCGATCCCGCTCAGGCCATGCGCGGGGCTGACAGGCTGGGAATGATTTTCGATGCCCTGACCGGCGCCTATGACATTGTGATTGTCGAATGCGGGCGGGCAGAGCCTCGCAGCCTCGCTCGGCTGACGAAGAACAACCCGATGCAGATCGTTCTGTCGCTGGCAGGCGCAGGCGACGAAATCATCGCAAGCCAACTCGAGGCATTCCGAAAGGCTGGTTACGGTGATGCACTTGCGATGACGGCGAACGTGACCGACAACCCGGAAAATCGTGGGCGCCACGCGGCCTGACAGTCCTGTGATCCAGCTATGATGCGACCGTAGCCCGCTGGCGTTTGAAGCGCCAGCGGGTTTCAGTCTCCTTGCGAAGCGATTCTTGAGGCTCTGATACGCTGAAGCAGACGGTAAATCGTCTGGCTGCGTTTCAGCCGCGATTTGAGACGGATCTGCGCCTGCTTTGCGATGGCTGCCAGGTGGCCCCGACCGGAAATCGGAATCATCAGATCATAGTGCACCGTTTCTACCGGGCACCAACTGCGTTTGTAGAGTTGATCACCCAGTCCAAAATCGAAAAGTTTCGCACCTGTGCTGCAGGCATTTTCGATGACATGCCAGAACAGCAGTTCGCCCGGGCTCGTTTCCGGCACACGACTTTCATCGATCGAGCCGAACTGGCAGATTATGTGATTGCCCTTGCGCGTCAGGCCGCAGATGGCAGGGATTGCGCGGTCGCCACCCGCCGTTAGTTTGATTGCAGAAAGCCTTAAGGGATAGTTTTCTGCATCGGCGGGTTCATCAAGAAGCGCATGAAAAAAGTTCTGTATGGAAGCGTTGGCAAAGACATCCGGCAATCCCTGGGACCGGAAGCGTTCGCGCTTTTGTTCAAAGAAAAGGTCCAGAAGTTCGTGTTGCTGACTTGCTTGCTCAGGTGTGCAGACCTCATACCCTCCAAGTTCGCTGATCCGTCGTGTCTGTTGGCGAAACTTCTTGCGCCTACGCTTGGCGTTGACCTGGGCCAGCGTCTCGTCAAACGATCCGAGAAGCGGCAATTGGAAGGAATGGTTGACATGCTCCAATGATGCAAGCTGGTGCAAGGGTAGTCTGGCACCGTGCCATTCCTTCGGGATCGCACGCATGTGCAGAACGTCAACGTGCTGAGACAAAGCGCTTTTGATCTGTGCGATACAGCGCATCAACGCTGATTCCGAGAGGTCGCAACCTGCCGCGAACAGACCAGTGTTTATGTTGTTGAACGAACCGCCGGGAAAGCCAGCGGACCGAATTCCGTGACTGGAGGTAACTGCAAGCGGCAAAAGGAACAGGGGCTTTCCCATGTCAGAGCCCAACAGGAAGAGCGGCTTGTCGGCTTGCGTTGAGTACCAGGCCTTGCACCACTCGATAGACTGGTGCGGACTGTTCCATGCGACCTGCTGCAGGTCCCGCCACGCATCCGCAACCTGCTTGATTTCCTGATGAAGGCTGACGACAAGACCATGCTCTTTCGCTGCGTCCGCAGCGCAGTTGTCCTGATCCATCCGTGCCGTTACTGCGCCCATGGCAAATCCGTCCATCTGAAGGTGGCGGCTCAAGCTTTACCGGCAAACGCCGCATAAGCTGTTAGCACGAGAACGCCATTGATCAACATTTAGACAGATGGTTAAGGCGCCCTAAAGCGATCCTCAGACCTTTCTAGGCCCCGCCATCCAGCGAATAATCAGCATCGCTGGCAAGATCCAGATAACGCCTGTCAGCAGGAAATAGAGGAGGTGGACATACCAGGGCGCTGTGGAAAGCGTCAGCGTGGCTATTGTTGTAGCAACGATTGCATAGACCGATACCAAGACGATGATCAGGATCGTGCCAATGAACTTTTTGAGCCGCAGAGGCATTCGCCTGTCTCCTTGTTGAACCTCTCCCGTGCCGCGACGGCATGCCGCAAAGGGCAAGGACTTGTTTTGCACCGAAGGGTAGGGCAAATCAACGCCCAATAACCATGTTGACGAATGTCAGGAGATCTCATGGCGACGTCGCAGACGACTGAAGTGATGCAGGCGCCAGTAGGGCGCGTCGAGACCAATCGAACCGCGCTGCGATGGTGGCTGAAAACGGTTATCGCAACGCTGTTCTGTCTCGTTCTGGTTGGCGGAGCAACTAGGCTTACGGATTCCGGTCTCTCGATCACTGAATGGAAACCCATTCACGGCGTCATTCCGCCCTTGAGCGTTGCAGAGTGGGAGGAGGAGTTTCAGCTTTACAAGCAAATTCCCGAGTACCAGCAGATTAACAAAGGCATGTCGCTGGATGAGTTCAAGTCCATTTTCTGGTGGGAATGGGCTCACCGTTTCCTGGCCCGTGCGGTCGGACTGGTCTTCGGCCTGCCGCTCCTGTTTTTCTGGCTGAGCGGCCGTGTGGAAAAACGCCTGCGTCTGCCGCTGGTTGGTCTTCTGGCCCTTGGCGGCTTTCAAGGCTTCATCGGCTGGTGGATGGTGTCTTCCGGCTTATCGGTGCGCACCGATGTGTCGCAATACCGGCTTGCTACCCATCTGACTATCGCATGTATGATCTTCTCCGCCTGCGTATGGATCATGCGCGGCCTGACGCCGCAACAGGTAGACCGGCCACCAACTGCACATTCACATCTGGCTGCAGGCGGGTTGGCTTTTCTCGCTCTGTTCCAGATCTACCTGGGTGCACTGGTGGCAGGTCTCGACGCTGGCTTTACCTATAACACCTGGCCGTTGATGGATGGCGCGATCATCCCGCCAGACCTCTTCGTGCAGAACCCATGGTGGATCAATCTGTTTGAGAACCCGAAGACAGTGCAGTTCGTCCATCGCTGTGGCGCCTACCTCCTTTTGGCTTTGACGTTGGTTCATATGATTCAGTCCGTCCGACTGACACCCGGAACAACACATGCAAAGGGTGCCATCGTCCTGTTCGGACTGGTCTGTATCCAGGCAGCCATCGGCGTTACGACTTTGCTCCTGCATGTACCCATCGAAATGGGGCTTTTGCATCAGGCTGGCGGTCTCGTTGTGCTGGGCTATGCCATCACTCACTGGCGCGGCTTCTATGGCGAGTTCACCAAGGATCAGGCTGTTTCAGCCTGATCCCGAACGTTCAGCCGAAGCGATAGGCAGAATAGGGTTTACCCAGAAAATCGGTCGTGAATATCCGTTTTCCGGTATCGCTCCCGGCCGCACCCGCCGCGACAAAAAGCGGGACAAGATGATCGTGGTCCGGCACATGACAGGCGAGCGCATCAGGGTTCTCGTCCCAAAGGGATAAGCGGGCGGCGCGGCTCTGTGTATCCTTTTCCTCGATGACATCGGCGAGCCATGCATCGAAGCGCGAAGCCTGCGCGACATGTTCCGGATCCGCTCTCCGGAACATTGGCATGTTATGATATGTCATGCCCGAAGCGATGATCAGGACTTCTTCATCGCGCAATGGTTCCAGCGCTTCGCCCATCTTGATATGGCTTGGCGCATCGAGCGTATTCTTGAGCGAGATCATCGTGATCGGTACATCCGCCTTCGGATAGATCAGCATGAAGGGGATGAAGACGCCGTGATCAAAGCCTCTGGCTTCATCTTCTGCTGATTCAATACCGGCATCTGAAAGCAGTTTACGTGCGCGAACGGCGAGCTCAGGAGAGCCGGGCGCCGGATAATTCAGTTCATAAGTATGGGCCGGAAAGTTGTAGTAGTCGAACAGCATGCCGGGGTTGGCAGCAGTGCTCAGAGTTGGAACCGGTTCATGCTCCCAGTGGCCCGATACAACCAGAACAGCCTTCGGGCGCCTGCCGACATCGTCCGCCAGATTGCGTAAGAATGCCCCGAGATCATCCCATGGCCCTTTTCCCTCAGCATTCTTGGGGAATTCCATGAACGGCCAAGGCCCGCCGCCATGCGGAATGAAGTAGACAGGAAATCTGTTTGACATAAACCAGCCTCGCAATTTTTCAGCAGGCTAGCAGTTGTCACTGTCTATGAAAATCGTCCACGCTCACGACACTTCGTTCAAGAATGATTAACAGTCCGGACGGGGCGTCTATTCTGGCAGATGGCAGACGGCTTCAATATTGTGACCGTCCAGATCCAGCACGAAGGCTGCGTAGTAATTGGCATGGTAATGCGGGCGTATGCCCGGTGGGCCATTGTCTGCGGCGCCGGACCCAATGGCGGCTGTATAGAACGCATCCACTGCGGCACGGGTAGGGGCGACGAAGGCCACATGCAGTGAGCCTTGCGTGCGTCCACCGCTACCGATCCAGAAGCTGGGCTTTCCATCACGGCCATAGCCTGCGCCTTCATAGGTGCCGCCTGTTTCCTCCAATGTCACCGCCATCACACAGGCAGCGCCCAAGGCGGGCATGACCGCATCGTAAAAGCAACGGGAGCGCTTTAGGTCTGTCACGGACAAGCCGATATGATCCAGCATTCCCGTTATCCTTTCACATTGGCTATCAGGCCGAGAGCATCAGGTCCATGTTCTGGACCGCTGCGCCGGAAGCGCCCTTGCCCAGATTGTCGAGAAGCGCGACAAGGTTGACATGCGAGCCACCCGCTGACCCGAACACAAACAGCTTCATCGTGTCCTGTCCGGCCAGTTCCTCAGCGTCAATGCGGCCCAGCTTGCTGCTCTCCTCGAGTGAAACCACGCTGACGATGTTCTGACCGGCATAATGGTCCACAAGAGCAGCATGGATGTTTTCGACCGTTGCACCCTGTTTCAGGTCATCCAGGAAAAGCGGTACTTGAACAATCATTCCCTGTGGGAAACGTCCGACGGACGGCGAGAACAATGGCGCGCGGTCTAGCAGGCCGTGGATCTTCATCTCAGGCACATGCTTGTGCTTCAGGGTCAAACCATACAGGAAGTTGTTGGCCGAAATGGCATCGTCGCGCGTCTGGTCTTCCATCTGGGCAATCATCTGCTTGCCCCCGCCCGTATAACCGGAAACGGCATTCACGCTCACAGGATAGCCGTCTGGCAGAAGACCTGCTGCCCGCAACGGACGAATGAGCGCAATTGCGCCGGTTGGATAGCAACCCGGATTGGCCACGAGCCGCGCGGACTGGATCTTGCTTCTCTGAGCGCGATCCATTTCCGCAAAGCCGTAGGCCCAGTCCTCGGCAACACGATACGCCGTCGAGGTGTCGATGATCCGCACCTTGTTATTGCCGCTCAGCATGGCAACAGCCTCGCGAGATGCATCGTCAGGCAGGCACAGGATGGCGACATCCGCGCTATTGAGCAGATCCTCGCGCATCGCAGCGTTACGGCGTTCCGCTTCGGGAATGGACAGGAGTTCCACGTCGCGGCGGCCAGCCATGCGGGTGCGGATCTGCAATCCCGTTGTGCCGTGTTCGCCGTCGATGAAGATTTTCGCGCTCATGTCCTTGTCCAGATTTCAATGGGTTACGGGTGCAGGCGGAATCAGTTTATCCGCCGGTTGATTCATTTTGTTAACGACCGTGCCAGTCGTTCGGCACGCAAACCCAGCATATACATGGCTACCGTCGCACCGGCAATGGCGGTGATATCCGCATGGTCGTAGGCAGGCGCCACTTCCACGATATCCGAGCCGCGAATGTCGAGCGGGCCGAGCTTTCGGAGAACCGACAGCATCTTTGCGGAGGAGGGGCCGCCTGCGACCGGCGTGCCGGTGCCAGGCGCAAAGGCCGGATCAAGGCAATCGATGTCGAAGGTCAGATAGCAGGGTGCTTCGCCGACATGGGAGAGGATCATGTCTGCTATGGCCTGTCCACCCAGATCCTCGACTTGGTGGCCGTGGATAATCCGAATGCCGAAATCGTCCGGAGCCTCGGTTCTGATGCCGACCTGGATAGAGTGGGCAGGATCGATGACGCCCTCGCGGACGGCTCTGCATACGAACGAGCCGTGATCGATGCGCTTTCCGTCATCATCCCAGGTGTCCTGATGCGCATCAAAATGCAAAAGCGCCAGCGGCCCGTGTCTTGCAGCATGCGCTTTCAACAAGGGCCAGGTTACGAAATGATCGCCGCCCAGCGACAATAGATAGGCATCCGACGCAAGGATGTGGGCCGCTTCCTGTTCGATGAGGGCAGGCGTCTCTTGATGATTCCCGTAGTCGAGGAGCACATCGCCGTAATCTATGACAGCCATTTGCTGGAACAGATCACGCGCAAACGGATATTGAGGATCATTGTCGAAGATCGCCGATGCGCGACGAATCGCCTGTGGTCCAAAGCGGGCGCCGGGTCTGTTGGAAACAGCGGCGTCGAAGGGAATGCCGAGAATAACAGCATCGACATTCTCGAGACTTTTGGTGTACCGGCGCCGCATGAAAGATAGCGCGCCCGCATAGGTGGGATCGGTAGCGGCACCACGTATTGTTTTTGCTGTGAAGGCGTTATCGATGGATTTCGAAGCCACGGGATTAATCCTTCACAAAGCCATAGGCGCGCTGCACGAGCGCGATCCGGACTTCATAACGCTCGTACCAGTCTCTCCGGCCCCGTCCCTGCGCAGCAAGATGGTCTACCACCTGTTTCCACGAAATAATGCTGGCCTCATCGATCCAGTAGGAATTAGTGATCCCAAATCCGTCAGCACCCCGCACGCTCTCATAGCCGAGATAACCCGGTTGCTGCTCGGCAAGATCCAGCATGGTCTGGGCCATGTCTGCGTATCCGCAATCACCAACAGTTCGATGAGAACTAAAAGCCACCACGAAATAGGGTGGCTTTGGCAGCGCTGCGAAACGATCTTTCGATTCCGCTGACATAGTGATCTCCCGTTACAAACAATGACTGATGATGCCCAGATGGCTTCTCCGGACAAGCCTGAATTATTGATGAAGTCATAACGAAAAAAGGCGGAGCCGAAGCCCCGCCTTTCCAATCCAGTCTCCAGGAGAAGCGATTAGCGCTTCGAGAACTGGAACGAACGGCGGGCCTTGGCCTTACCGTACTTCTTACGCTCGACAACGCGGCTGTCGCGGGTCAGGAAGCCACCCTTCTTCAGAACCGAGCGCAGGCCTGGTTCGAAGTAGGTGAGAGCCTTGGAGATGCCGTGACGAACAGCACCGGCCTGACCGGAAAGGCCACCGCCAGCAACGGTTGCGATGATGTCGAACTGGCCATTGCGGGCAGCTGCAACGATCGGCTGCTGCAGGATCATCTGCAGAACCGGACGTGCGAAGTATGCCGAATAGTCCTTGCCGTTGACAATGATCTTGCCGGAACCAGCCTTGACCCATACGCGGGCAACAGCGTTCTTGCGCTTGCCGGTAGCATAGGAACGGCCCTGTGCATCAACCTTGCGCTCACGTGCCGGAGCGGAAGCCTGACCAGCGACGCCGAGGTCCTTCAGGGAAGAAAGGTCAGCCATGCTTAGGCGCTCCTTGTGTTCTTGTTGTTGAGCTTGGCCACATCGAGCGTGACCGGCTGCTGTGCTTCATGCGGATGGTTGGAGCCAGCATAAACGCGCAGGTTCTTCATCTGGCGACGGCCGAGCGGGCCGCGCGGGATCATGCGCTCAACAGCCTTCTCGAGAACACGCTCAGGGAAGCGGCCTTCGATGATGGCGCGTGCAGTGCGCTCCTTGATGCCGCCCGGATAACCGGTGTGCCAGTAGTACTTCTTGTCGGAGTACTTCTTGCCGGTGAAGACGACCTTCTCAGCGTTGATGACGATGACGTTGTCGCCGTCGTCGACGTGAGGCGTGTAGGTAGCCTTATGCTTGCCGCGAAGATGATTTGCGATGATGGTGGCGAGGCGTCCGACAACGAGGCCTTCGGCGTCGATCAGCACCCACTTCTTCTCCACCTCAGCGGGCTTCTGTACGAAGGTAGACATATGTGCTCTCTTCTTTTCATGATCCCGTAGCGAGGAAACCTCATCTCGGGCGTTTCTTGTTGCTTGGTTTTGGCCCGCAAGCAGGCCAACAGGACAGGAAAGTCACGCTTTCACGACCTGCGGCGGCTTATAGGGACAGATGCCGCTATCGTCAAGATGACTGAAATTGGCGGCCCGGAAATAATACGATGAAAATCAACAGGTTAGTATTGTGGTTTCATGATACCACAAAAATCAATCGAATCTTTGGCATGAGACCGTGGTTTATCGCCAACCAAAACATCCTTCGTCCAGAAAACTGTCGCAGTCCCCGGGGGAAGGGCGCATTTCGCACTGACGGACAGGGCAGTTGCGAACATCCTTGGTCGGAATACTGTCGGACTTCGCATACTCGCCACCGGCACAATAGCGGTCGCTCGAAACGTAGCGATCATAGAGCGTCACCCCCGTCCGTCCGGGGTAGCGGAAAATGACTGCGCCTTCGCGTGCAATACGCTCTTGTGCTGCCGCGCAGGTCATGGATGTCGAGTTATAGCGTGAGATAGCGGCCGCTGGCTGGCTGCTTGCGATTATAGAAAACGCGGCGCTTGCGGCAATCAAATAGTGAACTTGCATTTGATCTTTCCTTTTAAGCCTTGCGGAACCTAAAATAGCGCAAACTGTTTCTCAGCCAAGAGCATGAACCGATGCTTTGGAGGATCACGCGATGGATCACAATTTCTACGACGACGGCTATCTGACGGACATCTTGAAATCCGTTAAATCAATCGCACTCGTGGGGGCGTCTCCCAATCCGAGCCGACCAAGCCATGGCGTAATGGGTTTTTTGCTCTCTAAGGGGTACCACGTCATTCCCGTCAATCCGGGTCAGGCTGGCAAGACGATTCTTGGACAGAAGGTGTACGGTCACCTGGGCGATATTCCCGAACGGGTCGACATGATCGATGTGTTCCGTGCCTCGGAATATCTGGCTGAAGTTGTCGATGAAGCGCTTGCGCTTTCTCCTCGCCCGAAAGTCATCTGGACCCAGTTGGGTGTGAGGGAAGAAAGTTCGGCGGTGCGGGCAGAGCAAGCGGGTGTGCAGGTTGTCATGGATCGGTGTCCGGCAATCGAATATCCACGACTGCTCGGGCACCATCCGGTACATTGAACCGACAGGGCGAGAGGTTCGGGAGGGCAGGGTCAAAACTCAATCAGGTTTCGGGCGTGGCGCGAGCGGATTTTGTTGGCGAACAGGAGAAGAGGCTGCCGTGGAGCGCCACTCCACAAAGCCTTTTCGACGCCTTCGCAGAGAAAATCCACCGCGTCCCGCAGGGATATGGCGAAAATCGCTCATTTCTGCGTCGCGAATCCTTGATGGATATTGGATCCACCGGCGGCTTCGCTTCTATAACTGAACGATTTTCTCCCATACCACGCTCCAAATCCTGATTGAGTTTTGACCCTAGTCCACGAGCAAATCCGGCTGTACTCGAAGCGCGTTCATCTCGCTTGCGTTCACGCAGTAGGTGGCAAAGTTTTCCGGTGCCTGGTGCATGCCAAGGTCGTGTCGGCATTGCTCCTTCGACGCGCAGTGCGAGCAATTCGACTGCATTTCGCGGAACTGGTTCGGTGACAGAAGTCGGACCTCGACCGGATCGATATGCAGGGCCTGCATCAACCGCTCCATTTCTTCCGCGCCATTCGCGGCCAGACGGTTCAGCTCCAGTAGTCGATGACGGTCTATACCCAGATCTGCTGCAATTTCGCTCTGGAGCTCCGGTCCCAGCTCATCCAATTCCGATAAGGTCTGGAAACAGTTGCGAATATTTCCGTAGAGATGCGACAAGCGCGCTGCGAAACTTCCTGATGCTTCGTTCATAGCCATGCTGATGCCTCCTGACGATCCGGCCCGCAGTGTGGCATGTCTGTGAGCAGGCACCTTGATCCGGATCAAGTCCTTATCGGGGAAGCAGCAGTTCCGTCTGCAGTGTCGAACCGCGCAAAGAATTTCTCAATGCAGTCCGGTTTATGGCCTTTGCCGGTTTGTCGCCGGGGCATGCCGCTGGCTATAGTGCTGCTATGGTTAGCCGAAAACGGCGTATCGGGTTCAAGGGAGGAACAAACATGACATCTAACAATCCGGGCTTTTCCACACTTGCGATTCATGCAGGCGCAAAGCCTGATCCGGCCACAGGCGCCCGAGTGACACCTATTTACCAGACAGCATCCTACGTCTTCGAAAGTGCCGATCATGCCGCGGCTCTTTTCGGACTGCAGCAGTTCGGAAACATCTATACGCGGATTATGAATCCCACTCAGGCAGTACTGGAGGAGAAGGTTGCTGCCCTGGAAGGCGGCACCGCGGCTCTTGCCGTCGCTTCGGGCCACGCAGCGCAGATGCTCGTTTTTCATACGATCATGAAACCCGGGAGCAATTTCGTCGCTGCACGCCGTCTCTACGGAGGCTCCATCAACCAGTTCGGACACGCCTTCAAGAATTTTGGCTGGGATGTACGTTGGGCAGACCCTGCAGATCCGCAAAGCTTCTCCGCGCAAGTCGACGAGAACACGCAGGCGATCTTTATGGAGAGTCTTGCCAATCCTGGCGGCACATTTGTTGACATTGCGGCGATTGCAGAAGTCGCTCAGAAGCATGGCCTTCCATTGATCGTGGATAACACCATGGCCAGCCCCTATCTGGTTCGTCCCCTCGAGCACGGAGCCGATATCGTCGTGCACTCCCTGACCAAATTCCTCGGCGGGCATGGCAATTCGATGGGTGGCATCATCGTGGACGGGGGCACCTTCGACTGGTCCGCGTCAGGACGTTATCCCATGCTGTCCGAGCCGCGGCCTGAATATGCCGGTGTTGTGCTGCATCAGACGTTCGGGAATTTTGCTTTCGCCATTGCTTGCCGCGTTCTGGGCCTGCGCGATCTTGGACCTGCGATTTCACCCTTCAACTGCTTCATGCTGCTGACCGGTATCGAGACGCTTCCGCTTCGTATGCAAAGGCATTGCGATAATGCCCTGGCAGTAGCGAAGTGGCTCAAAAGTCACGACAAGGTATCTTGGGTCTCCTATGCCGGACTTGAGGATGATGCGAATCATGGTCTGCAGCAACGCTATTCACCCTCTGGCGCCGGCGCGGTCTTCACCTTCGGCCTGAAGGGCGGCTACGAGGCTGGCAAGACGTTTGTGGAAGGGTTGAAGCTTTTTTCGCATCTGGCCAATATCGGCGACACACGTTCGCTGGTCATTCACCCCGCTTCAACGACCCATCGACAATTGACGCCCGAACAGCAGACGGCTGCCGGGGCAGGGCCGGACGTCGTGCGCCTGTCGATTGGCATCGAGGATGTGAAGGATATCATCGCCGATCTCGATCAGTCGCTCTCGAAAGTCTGAGGATAAAATGAACAACGTCGTCCGCTTTGATATTGCATCCATTGAGCCGGAGGAGGGCGCGCCAGCGCCTGATCGGCTGATTTCCGGTGAGCCGCGGTTCCGGACATGGAATGTTGAAGAGGCGGATGGCGGCGTCTATGCCGGGATTTGGGAATCAACTCTCGGCAAATGGCGTATTCTTTACGACGAATGGGAGTATTTCCATATTCTTGAAGGCCACTCGGTCGTGACCCCGGATGGTGGCGCGCCCATTCATCTCAAGGCGGGCGACAGGCTGATCCTCAGACCAGGGTTCAAGGGAACCTGGGAAGTCATTGAAACGACTCGCAAGGACTACGTGATTCGCCTGTGATCACCGCTGCTGCTGCCGTGCCTCTTTCAGCATCAGCGACAACGACGCCCCCAGAATAAGCAGTGCGCCGAGCCACAGATAACCGCTCGGCGCATAACCAAATACCACCCAGCCAGCGAGCACGTTGAGCGGCAGCTTCAGGTCATCGAACGGCTGCACGTAAGCGGCGTCGGCAACGCTGTAGGCAAGCGTGAGCAGATATTGCCCGATAGCGGTGAGAAAGCCCGCCAGAACGAGAAGCCAGAGCGTTGAGGCCTGCGGCAGGGCAAAGCCGGTACCAAAGGCAAGAGCGGCATTGATGGGTGTCAGCAGCACGAACAACCAGATCGTGACGGTCTCAGCTGGTTCATGATGCGTCAGGTTCTTCATGATCAGGGATGAACCGCCCCAGAGGAGAGCAGCCAGAATGGGTAGGAGTGCAGTTGCTGAAAAGCTCTCTGCCCAGGGCTGTAGAATGATCATAGCGCCTGTAAAGCCGATCGCGGTTGCCGACCAACGGTGCAGACCAACAGTCTCGCCCAGAAACAGACGAGCGCCGATGATGACGAAGAACGGCGACGTCATGACAAGGGCAATTGCCTGCCAGATCGGGACAGTCACCAGACCGTAGGCCCAGGCCTGAACTCCCAGAGCGGCCAGGACGACGCGAAGCAGGTGACGGATCGGATGGCGCGTCCGCATTGCCCTGATCCCAAGCTTCATCAGCAAGGGCAGGGAGAAGGCTGTTGCAATGGCATATTGCCAGAACGCCATGGAGGAGGCTGGAAAGTGCAGTACCATGGCCAGCCATTGGGTCAGAACATTGATCGCTGCAAACACAATCCCCGCCAGGATCATGAAGAGCGCGCCCAATATGGCAGGAGAGCGGATCAGGCTTTTCGGCTGGTGCGCATTCATAAGATATCCGTCGTTACTGCTGGCCGCAATCAACTGTCGACCCCGGGTCACACCGATAACAAGTCAACGGTTCGCCATCAAATGGAAAGCCCGGCACGAGGGCCGGGCTTGGATCTTCAAACCAGCTGCGTTTCTGAAAACGCATGCTAGACAGCCTTAGCTGTTGACGGCGTCCTTCAGGCCCTTGCCGGCCGAGAACTTCGGAACGTTGCGAGCCGGGATGTCAACTTCAGCGCCGGTCGATGGATTACGGCCCTTCGAAGCTTCGCGGCGCGATACGGAAAAGCTACCGAAGCCTGCGAGACGAACATCGCCACCGTTCTTCAGTTCAGCCTGAACGGCATCGAGAACTGCGTCAACAGCCGATGCGGCGTCTGCCTTGGACAGACCAGCCTTTTCAGCAACGGCGGATACCAATTCGTTCTTGTTCATGTTTCCACCCCTTTCAATGGTTTCACACAAATGGACCTAGTCGGGGCAACGATTCATGCCGCCCTTCGCCCAACCAAAAGCTCTGCGATTGCCTGAAAAACAAGGGGCTCTCAGCAGTTTTCACAAAAAAGGCCGGTGAAATACCGGCCTTTTTCCACAAGAGGTGCATAATCTACACCCTATGATGCTCAATGAGCGACAGTCGCACCCGTATCGTCGCTGCCGTCAACAGCAGCAATGACCGTCGTTTCAACCGTTCCATCCCATTCGATCGGCTCCGGTTTGCGCAGGAGCGCATGCTCCAGAACCTCACCCATCCGCGATACAGGGATGATTTCCATGTTGTTCTTCACGTTGTCCGGGATATCCGCCAGATCCTTGGCGTTTTCTTCCGGGATCAGAACCTTCTTGATGCCACCGCGCAGTGCGGCGAGAAGCTTTTCCTTCAGACCGCCGATGGGCAGAACCCGACCACGCAGGGTGACTTCCCCCGTCATGGCGACATCCTTGGAGATCGGAATTCCCGTCATGATGGACACGATGGCAGTTGCCATTGCGATACCAGCGGACGGACCGTCTTTCGGCGTTGCGCCTTCCGGAACGTGAACATGGATGTCGGACTTGTCGAAGAGCGGCGGCTTGATTCCAAAATCGACGGCACGCGAACGGACATAGGATGCCGCCGCAGAAATCGATTCCTTCATCACGTCTTTCAGGTTGCCGGTTACGGTCATGCGACCCTTACCCGGCATCATGACGCCTTCGATCGTCAGCAATTCGCCTCCGACTTCGGTCCAGGCAAGACCTGTCACGACACCGACCTGATCTTCACGCTCTGCTTCACCGTGGCGGAACCGCGGAACGCCGAGATAATCGTGAATGTTCGCGGCGGTGACCTCGACGGTCTTCGTGTTGCCCTTGATGATCTCCGTCACGGCCTTACGTGCGAGTTTCATCAGTTCACGTTCGAAGTTACGGACACCGGCTTCACGCGTGTACTGCTGAATGATAGCGGTCAGAGCGTCATCGCTGACGGAGAACTCTTCCGGCTTCAACGCGTGCTCCTTGATGGACTTCGGTAGCAGGTGCCGCTTGGCGATCTCCCGCTTCTCATCTTCCGTGTAACCGGCGATCCGGATGATCTCCATGCGGTCCATGAGCGGAGCAGGAATATTCAGCGTGTTCGCGGTCGTGATGAACATGACGTCAGAGAGATCGTATTCCACTTCCAGGTAGTGATCCATGAAGGTGGAGTTCTGAGCCGGATCGAGAACTTCGAGAAGAGCCGATGACGGATCGCCACGGAAGTCCATACCCATCTTGTCGATCTCGTCGAGCAGGAAGAGCGGGTTCGACCGTTTTGCCTTCTTCATCGACTGCACGACCTTGCCCGGCATGGAGCCGATATAGGTGCGGCGGTGACCACGAATCTCAGCCTCGTCCCGAACGCCGCCGAGCGCCATGCGCACATATTCGCGGCCCGTCGCCTTGGCGATCGACTGTGCGAGCGACGTCTTGCCGACGCCCGGAGGGCCGACAAGGCATAGGATTGGCCCCTTGATTTTCGTAGCGCGGGCCTGGACTGCGAGATACTCGACGATACGCTCCTTGACTTTATCAAGACCGAAGTGGTCCTGATCCAGGATTTTTTCCGCATTGTGCAGATCGATCTTGACCTTCGACTTCTTATTCCAAGGAATCGTCAGCAGCCAATCGAGGTAGTTACGAACGACCGTCGCCTCAGCAGACATCGGGCTCATCTGTCGCAGCTTCTTCAGTTCAGCATCGGCCTTTTCGCGGGCTTCCTTTGAAAGCTTCGTCTTATTGATGCGCTGTTCCAGTTCGGCCATCTCGTCACGGCCGTCTTCACCGTCGCCGAGCTCCTTCTGGATCGCCTTCATCTGTTCGTTCAGGTAATATTCACGCTGCGTCTTTTCCATCTGGCGCTTGACGCGCGAACGAATGCGCTTCTCGACCTGAAGCACCGAGATCTCACCTTCCATGAATCCGAGCGCCTTTTCGAGACGCATCTTGACACTCACCGTTTCCAGCATTTCCTGCTTCTCGGTGATCTTGATGGAGAGGTGGGACGCAACAGTATCCGCCAACTTCGAATAATCTTCGATCTGGCTCGCAGCACCAACGACTTCTGGAGAAATCTTCTTGTTCAGCTTCACATAGTTTTCGAATTCTGAAACCACGGAGCGTGCAAGGGCTTCGACTTCAACCGGATCCTCGACAGGTTCGCTGAGAACGGAGGCCTGCGCCTCATAAAATTCTTCACGTGCGGTGTAATCCGAAATCTCTGCACGCGCCCGACCCTCGACCAAAACCTTTACGGTGCCGTCGGGTAGCTTCAGCAGTTGAAGAACGTTCGCGACTGTACCAACCTTATGGATGGCGGAAGGATCCGGGTCGTCATCACCCGCATTGATCTGCGTGACAAGCATGATCTGCTTGTCAGAACCCATAACCTCTTCCAGCGCGCGAATGGATTTCTCGCGCCCGACGAACAGAGGTACGATCATGTGGGGGAAAACCACAATATCGCGCAGAGGCAGAACCGGATAAATACTTCCGTTCTGATGCGCCGACGCTGTATTCGTCATAACATTTCCTTTCACTCTTCCCGTTTCCGGGAGCCGTCCAGTCAAAAGCTGGACTTTCTTTCTTCTCCAAAGTGGAGGTTCCGGAAGCAGTTTTCAAGCCTTGCACAGCCATCCGCGAGGCGGCTATGGAACGGTCGAGCATAGGGCCGGATGCTTACGCGTGACTGTTTTCAGCATACAAAATCAGGAGCCAACATTGCCATGAAGTTCTGGCCAACGTTCCTGATCGTTCGGGCCGGTCAGGAAGCAACGCTCCGACACCTATCGCCCCACCCTCGACGGGATTGAACCTTGCACGGGTGTTAAAGATAGCTCAGGGGCCAGCAGGCCCCCTCGCAAATCGACGTAAGATCAGGCTGAAACGTTTGCCTTTTCTTCCTGACGTTCGGCGTAGATGTAAAGCGGACGCGCCGTACCGCGGACGACCTCTTCAGAGATAACTACCTCGCGAACGCCCTCCAGAGCGGGAAGTTCGAACATGGTGTCCAGCAGGATCTTTTCCATGATCGAGCGCAAACCGCGAGCGCCGGTCTTGCGAATGATAGCACGACGAGCAATCTCGCGCAGCGCATCCTCGTGGAAGGTCAATTCGACATCTTCCATCTCGAACAGACGCTGATACTGCTTTACCAGAGCGTTCTTCGGCTCGGACAGGATCTGAATCAGCGCATCCTCATCCAGATCTTCGAGCGTCGCCAGAACCGGCAGACGGCCGATGAATTCCGGAATGAGGCCGAACTTCACCAGGTCTTCCGGTTCGAGTTCGCGCAGAACTTCGCCCACGCGGCGGTCATCCGGGGCCTTCACGGTCGCAGCGAAACCGATAGATGTCTTCTCGCCGCGCGCCGAAATGATCTTGTCCAGACCGGCAAATGCACCGCCGCAGATGAAGAGAATGTTCGTCGTGTCCACCTGCAGGAATTCTTGCTGCGGATGCTTACGGCCGCCCTGAGGCGGAACGGATGCAACGGTGCCTTCCATGATCTTCAGGAGGGCCTGTTGAACACCCTCACCAGAAACATCACGCGTTATGGATGGGTTGTCGGACTTACGGGAGATCTTGTCCACTTCGTCGATGTAGACAATTCCGCGCTGTGCCCGCTCGACGTTGTAGTCGGCAGCCTGAAGAAGCTTCAGAATGATGTTCTCGACATCTTCACCAACATAGCCAGCTTCCGTTAACGTCGTTGCGTCAGCCATGGTGAATGGCACGTCGATGATCCGCGCAAGCGTCTGGGCGAGGTAGGTCTTGCCGCATCCGGTCGGGCCGACAAGCATGATGTTGGACTTGGCAAGTTCCACATCGCCGTTCTTTGAAGCGTGCGCCAGACGCTTGTAGTGGTTGTGCACGGCCACTGACAGGATCTTCTTCGCCTGCTGCTGACCGATGACATATTCATCCAGAACCTTGATGATGTCCTGCGGCGTTGGAACGCCATCACGGGACTTCACCATCGAGCTCTTGTTCTCTTCGCGGATAATATCCATGCACAGTTCAACGCATTCATCGCAGATGAATACGGTCGGTCCGGCAATCAGTTTGCGAACCTCGTGCTGGCTTTTGCCGCAGAAGGAACAATACAACGTGTTCTTCGAGTCGCCGCCGTTGCTGCCGCTGACCTTGCTCATATCACTTTCCTTCCAGCACACCGATGGCCTGTCCCCAGGCTCGGAGAGTTCCTATGCCGGTGGGCCGACTCTCGTGCTAAGAGCCACGCCAACCCGTTTCTGGGGCACTCTACCGAATAGGAACTTAAAGGTCCCTGACGCGGTGGCAACGCAACCCCTTCAATACCGCATGCTATGTCATAATAATTCAACACAGCATTAATAGACATTATTATCGCGTTCTTTGTCAGTTGAAACCCCGCTTCGGTCATTTACGGGGTAACACTTTGTGGAACGCAACCCTGCTTTAGCTTGCTGAGCCGCCTTCCAGTTCCAGGCGCGATGTGAGGATCTTGTCCACAACGCCCCATTCAAGCGCCTCGTCGCTGTCCATGAAGTGGTCACGATCGAGGGTCTTTTCGACTTCCTCATAAGTGCGGCCCGTATGCTTCACGTAAACATCGTTAAGACGCTTTTTCATCTTCAATATGTCGCGAGCATGGCGCTCGATGTCAGACGCCTGGCCCTGGAAGCCGCCTGATGGCTGATGAACCATGATACGGGAGTTTGGCATGGCAAAACGCATGCCCTTCTCGCCAGCCGCCAGAAGCAGCGAGCCCATGGAAGCGGCCTGACCGATGCAAAGCGTCGAAACAGCCGGCTTGATGAATTGCATTGTGTCATAGATCGACATGCCGGCTGTTACAACGCCGCCTGGCGAATTGATATAAAGCGCAATTTCCTTTTTCGGATTTTCCGCTTCCAGGAAAAGCAACTGCGCACAGACAAGAGACGCCATGTGATCCTCAACAGGGCCTGTGAGGAAGATGATCCGCTCTTTCAGCAAACGCGAATAGATATCGTAGGAGCGCTCGCCGCGGTTGGTCTGCTCGACGACCATCGGCACTAAGGCCATAGCGGTATCAACTGGATTTTTCATGGTGTTCCTTTGTCTCATCGGGCGCCCGAGGGCGTTTCCGCCCGGAATCGTCTTTGATTTGGTCTCATCCCTACATAGAGTGTGAAAGCCGGGTACTTCAAGACTCCGTACCGGATATCCTTAACTGCTTGTAGTTTTCACTTCTTCTATAGCGCGATCTTTAGCAAACAGATCACAACCGAAACGAGGCTTTAAACTCTCACCCACATAAACTGCGCCAACAATCACGTGAGATGGATGAAATGCTGTCTCGCGCAGACGAGTCACATAATTTTGCAAAAATTCTGAGTGAGACCGCACTGCCCTTCACCATGGCCTGAACATTTGCTGTGTGACGGATCAACGTGTAGAGGACGCAACATCCGGCAAACCACTCCATGGGACACGATTGTATCGCGCTCAGTCGACGTAGCGCAGGCGCTCAGTGAAGGCCGTGACAAGTCAACTTTGGCAAGCGGCTAAAGGGTATGTGTCAACCCGGACTGTTGCTTTGCAGCAATGATTGTACTCTTATCCCGGCCGATTAACGGGAAGCATTTTCGCACATGCACTATCTTGTAACGGGTACGGCCGGGTTCATCGGCTTTCATCTTGCACGCCGCCTTTTGGAGGATGGGCATCGGGTGACCGGTTTTGACGGTCTTACACCCTATTATAATCTCAAGCTCAAAGAGGGTCGCCACGCTGTGCTGGCGCAATTTCCGGCCTTCCGTCCGGTCATTGGCATGCTTGAGGATCGTGAAGCGTTGAACAGTGCTTGCGACCATGGACAACCTGATGTGATGATCCACCTGGCGGCTCAGGCCGGCGTTCGCTACAGCCTTGAGAATCCTCGCGCCTATCTTGATTCGAACCTGCTTGGATCCTGGAACGTCCTCGAACTCGCGCGAGAGGTGGGTGTTCGCCACCTCATGTTGGCCTCGACATCGTCCGTCTATGGCGCGAACGAATCAATCCCGTTTTCAGAAAGCGACAAGACTGACGAACCGCTGAGTTTTTACGCAGCGACAAAGAAAAGTATGGAACTGATGGCGCACACCTATGCGCATCTGCATCGCCTGCCGATAAGCGCCTTCAGGTTCTTCACTGTGTATGGGCCATGGGGAAGGCCTGACATGGCGCTTTTCAAGTTTGTGAAGGCAATCCTCGAAGAACAAGAGATCGAAATTTACGGGGAGGGGCGCATGAGTCGCGATTTCACCTACATCGACGATCTCGTAAATAGCATCATCGATTTATCGCACGTGATTCCCGCAGAGGGGAATCGGGTGACGGCAAACGGCGTGCGGGATACTCTCTCGCATCAGGGGCCGTTTCGAGTCGTGAATATTGGCGGTGGACAGCCCGTCAGCGTCCTGGATTTCATTGAAACCATCGAATTCGTGCTGGGCAGGAAGGCCAAGCGCAAAATGCTACCCATGCAGCAGGGGGATGTGCCGCGAACCTATGCGTCCCCGGATCTGCTGGTGGCGTTGACAGGAAGAAAGCCTGAAATCAACTTGAATGCAGGAGTCGCGGCCTTCGTTGATTGGTACGTTACGCACAGTCGCGAGTTGCAGCTTTGAGTGACGCTAATGTTTTTCGATATCGCGCGCGGCAAAATCGCCGCGCAGGGCAGCAGCAGAAAACAACGGGATCACGCTCTTAGGGCCCGAACACGACATAATATAAAATTAGCAGGTGGGGAATGGTGGGCGATGAGAGACTCGAACTCCCGACATCTTCGGTGTAAACGAAGCGCTCTACCAACTGAGCTAATCGCCCTGACGTCCGCGGCTCGTGTCCGCTACGTCGGTGGCGGTGATGTATTCAGATCCGAAAAAAACCGCAAGAGCTTTTGCGAGGTTTTTTTGATTTTTTTGGCCAAGGAGGGAGTTGAACTTTTCAAAAACCCTGAAACTCCTGGGTTTTAGCCTCAAAGTTTTTTTCGCCTTCCACAGGGCCTGATACTTGATATGGTGCCTGTTGAAAGGAAACGAACATTCGTCACCGAATTGTCTCGAAAGCTGCTTGACACCTCTGAACGAACGCCTTAGAGAGCCCGTCATCGACTGGCGCTGCCGGTTGGTGAAGGGGATTTCTCCCTTGCCTGGAAAAATGCG
>NZ_JALJQZ010000013.1:0-75733 GCF_022968395.1 Affinirhizobium lemnae | reverse complement strand
CGGGTGTAGCTCAGTCGGTTAGAGTGCCGGCCTGTCACGCCGGAGGTCGCGGGTTCGAGCCCCGTCACTCGCGCCATTCCAGTCAAAATAGAAACAATGCGCGGGTGTAGCTCAGTCGGTTAGAGTGCCGGCCTGTCACGCCGGAGGTCGCGGGTTCGAGCCCCGTCACTCGCGCCATTTTAGTTTCAATGCTCTCGGAACTACGTGGAACTCAACTGAGTGCATCTGTTTCCCGTTGGGCGGTATTCCGGGGTATTCTTCCTTTTTCGTCGGTGCGACCCAGCGTCGCAAGACTGTCGTTTCGTCCTCAAACGGACGTATCGCCTTTAGGTGTCGCCGATCCGTTGTTTTCCCGACAATACCTCATTATCTGACGGTGGTACAAAGCCGATCAACAGGATTCTCAGGCCTCATCATTTGCGTCATCTTCCCTTGATGTTAACATGCAAATGGATTTGTACCATTTTGGTGCGGGAAGCTTGATTCAAAGGTCTTGCGCGCGGCTTCCGCCTGCGCTAGTCACGCCGTGTTGCAATGCACGTTCGCTTGCCGCGCATTCGCTTTTGTGCCGCCCGGCACCGCTTGGCAAGCAAGGATGGAATACGATGACTGAACTTCTCAGTTCCTATGTTCCGATCGCGATTTTTATTGGAATTGCCCTCGTGATCGGTCTGGCGCTTCTAATTGCTCCGTTCGCTGTTGCCTACAAGGCGCCGGATGCGGAGAAGCTGTCTGCCTACGAGTGCGGTTTCAATGCATTTGACGATGCCCGAATGAAGTTCGACATCCGATTCTATCTCGTGTCGATTCTGTTCATCATCTTCGACCTGGAAGTTGCTTTTCTGTTCCCTTGGGCTGTGTCCTTCGGAGAAATCGGGTGGTTCGGCTTCTGGTCCATGATGGTGTTCCTCGGCGTCCTGACCATCGGCTTTATCTATGAGTGGAAAAAAGGAGCGCTGGAATGGGAGTAGTCGATAACGGCACCACCCTGGTTGCGCCACAAGCGAAGGGTATCATTGATCCCCGGACCGGCAAGCCAGTTGGAAGCGACGATGCATTTTTCGGCGAGATTAACAACGAACTCGCCGATAAGGGTTTTCTAGTCACTTCGACGGATGAATTGATCAACTGGGCGCGCACCGGCTCGCTGATGTGGATGACATTCGGTCTTGCGTGCTGCGCTGTTGAAATGATGCAGCTTTCCATGCCTCGCTATGATGTCGAGCGCTTTGGTTTCGCGCCTCGCGCTTCACCACGCCAGTCTGACGTGATGATTGTTGCGGGCACCCTAACGAACAAGATGGCGCCGGCTCTGCGCAAGGTTTACGACCAGATGCCTGAGCCACGTTACGTCATTTCGATGGGCTCGTGCGCAAACGGTGGCGGCTACTACCATTATTCCTACTCGGTGGTCCGTGGCTGCGATCGCGTCGTACCTGTTGATATTTATGTTCCCGGCTGTCCCCCCACGGCGGAGGCGCTGCTGTACGGCGTGCTTCTGCTGCAGAAGAAGATACGCCGGACCGGAACGATCGAGCGCTGAGGGCGAGGACTGAATATGAGTGAGGCCCTGAACGACTTCGCGGCTTATGTGAACGAGGCTCGACCTGGCTTGGTCGCGTCATCCGCTATCGCCTATGATGAGTTGACACTCAACACGACACCGGAAAGCCTGATCGCGCTGTTGACGTTTCTGCGTGACGATGTGCAGGCACGTTACGTCAACCTCGTTGATATCGCAGGCGTCGACTGGCCAAAGCGTGCGCGTCGCTTCGATGTTGTCTATCATCTGCTTTCGCCAAGCCAGAATGCGCGCATTCGCGTGAAGGTGCAGTGCGGAGAAGATGAAGCGGTCCCATCGGCCTGTGCAGTATACCCGGGTGCAGACTGGTTCGAGCGGGAAGCGTGGGATTTGTACGGCATTTTGTTTACCGGTCACCCGGATCTTCGTCGTATACTGACGGATTACGGCTTCGAAGGTCATCCTCTCCGCAAGGATTTCCCGCTGACTGGCTTCGTCGAGGTTCGCTATGATGATGGTGCAAAGCGTGTCGTTTACGAGCCGGTGCAACTGCGCCAGGAGTTTCGGAATTTCGATTTCCTGAGTCCCTGGGAAGGTACTGACTACGTGCTTCCCGGCGACGAGAAGGCCAAGGTCTGATTCAGGCGGCGTCCCGGCGCCGCTTTAACAAGGAACGTCATCCCGCTGGCGCTTTTGAGCTGTCCAGCATGGAGTAGGCAGAAATGACTGAACACAACGTCCGCAATTTCAATATCAATTTCGGACCGCAGCATCCTGCGGCTCACGGCGTTCTGCGTCTGGTCCTTGAACTGGATGGTGAAATCGTCGAGCGCGTCGATCCCCATATCGGCCTGCTTCATCGTGGCACGGAAAAGCTGATCGAGGCCAAGACTTATCTTCAGGCCCTGCCGTATTTCGATCGCCTCGACTACGTTGCTCCGATGAATCAGGAGCATTCCTACTGTCTCGCGGTTGAGAAGTTGCTCGGTATCCAAGTCCCGATCCGCGGTCAGCTCATCCGTGTTCTCTATTCCGAAATCGGTCGTATCCTGTCGCACCTGCTGAACGTGACGACGCAGGCCATGGACGTCGGTGCGCTTACGCCGCCGCTATGGGGATTCGAAGAGCGCGAGAAGCTCATGGTGTTTTATGAGCGCGCCTCCGGTGCTCGCATGCATGCGGCCTATTTTCGTCCGGGTGGCGTGCATCAGGATCTTCCGCAGGATCTTGTCGAAGACATCGGTAAATGGTGTGACGAGTTCCCGCGCGCGCTTCAGGATATCCATGGCCTGATCACGGACAACCGCATTTTCAAGCAGCGCAACGTCGATATCGGTGTTGTTTCGCTCGAGGATGCCTGGGCATGGGGCTTCTCGGGCGTCATGGTTCGCGGTTCCGGCGCGAAGTGGGATCTTCGCAAGTCGCAGCCGTACGAATGTTACGCCGATCTCGATTTTGATATCGCAATCGGCAAGAACGGTGACTGTTACGACCGTTACTTGATCCGCATGTTCGAGATGGAACAGTCCTGCAAGATCATGAAGCAGTGCGTCGACCGCCTGCTCGGCGATGCAAAGACCGGTCCTGTTTCGTCTATCGATGGCAAGGTTGTTCCACCGAAGCGCGGTGAGATGAAGCGTTCCATGGAAGCGCTGATCCATCACTTCAAGCTCTACACCGAAGGTTTCCATGTCCCGGAAGGCGAAGTTTACGCTGCGGTAGAGGCACCGAAGGGTGAGTTCGGCGTTTATCTGGTTTCTGACGGGACGAATAAGCCTTACCGCTGCAAGATCCGCGCTCCGGGCTATGCACATCTGCAGGCCATGGATTTCCTGTGCCGTGGACATCAGCTTGCTGATGTTTCCGCGGTGCTCGGATCGCTCGATATCGTGTTTGGAGAGGTTGACCGCTGATGAAATGCGTCGCCATCGCAGCCGGATTGTTTGTCCTGTCTAGCTTTGCAGCTGAAGCTCAGAGCTTTCAGACGGGGGCAGACACCGCGCGAGGTGCTGATGCGACCATGGCGGAACTTCTAGCCAAGGAATATGAAATCAAGTCGGCCGTACCCAATGGATCGAAGTTGATCGTATTCATGCAAAAGGGAAAATCCGGCTACGCCTGCGAATTCGTCAATGTGGCGAACACGCGGTGCGCATCCATCAATTGATAAGGCGTGAGAAGAAATGTCTGTTCGTCGACTAGCCGAAGATCAGTTTCAGCCGGCAGCTTTTGCCTTCACTGCGGACAACGCAGATTGGGCAGAAGCGACGATTCGCAAATATCCGGAAGGTCGCCAGCAATCAGCGGTGATTCCGTTATTGATGCGCGCCCAGGAGCAGGATGGCTGGGTGACGCGGGCAGCAATCGAGTTTATCGCCCAGAAACTGGCGATGCCCTACATTCGCGTGCTGGAAGTTGCGACCTTTTACACGCAATTTCAGCTGAAGCCGATTGGCACAAGGGCTCACATCCAGGTTTGCGGTACAACGCCTTGCATGCTGAGAGGTTCCGAAGCCTTGATGGACGTGTGCAAGCGCAAGATCAATTCGGAGCCTTTCGAGCGCAACGCATCCGGCACCCTTTCCTGGGAAGAAGTCGAATGTCAGGGTGCGTGCGTCAATGCGCCGATGGTGATGATCTTCAAAGATGCTTATGAAGATCTCACGCCTGAGCGTCTTGAAGAGATTATCGATGAATTCGAAGCAGGTCGTGGCGCAGATGTCAGAACTGGTCCACAGATCGACCGGCATTTGTCTGCACCCGAAGGTGGGTCGCTGACGCTGCTTGAGGAGACAAGGCCGGTCCGTACCAATCTGGAAGCGCAGGCTCCTGCAGAGGGTGCCTCTGTACCGCCTGCCGAGGCTGCTCGTCCGAAGGATACGGGTGCGGAAACCAATGCTGCGCTCAAGACACCGGTGACTGCGCCGGCAGAAGCGAAAGCGAATGCCGAGAAAGCTGAGACGCAGCCGCTTTCCGGGACAAAGGCTTCGGAGCCGGACCCCAAGGCTGTTGGCAGTACGGGCGAGGGCGCACCGGCTGAAGGCAGCAAGGTAGCCGGTACAGACGACAAGACATCCGGCGGCAGAAAATAACTCTGCCGCATCGGTGAAACGCCGCATTCCGCGGTGAACAGGTATTCTTAAAGCCGGCCTCGGGGCCGCGGACTGGTGGAACACATCATGTTGAAAGATCAAGATCGCATCTTTACCAACATTTACGGCCTCAAGGACAAGTCGCTGAAAGGCGCAATGAGCCGTGGCCACTGGGATGGCACGAAGCAGATCATTGAAAAAGGCCGCGACTGGATCATCAACGAGATGAAGGCGTCCGGTCTGCGCGGGCGCGGTGGCGCGGGCTTCCCGACTGGTCTGAAGTGGTCCTTCATGCCGAAGGAATCGGATGGCCGCCCGCATTATCTCGTGGTCAATGCTGACGAATCGGAGCCTGGTACCTGCAAGGATCGCGAGATCCTGCGCAACGACCCCCATACGCTGATCGAAGGCTGCGTGATTGCAGGCTTCGCGATGGGTGCTCATACCGCTTACATCTATGTGCGCGGTGAGTACATGCGCGAGCGCGAGGATCTGCAGAAGGCCATCGACGAATGCTACGATGCTGGCCTGCTCGGCGCCAACAACAAGTGTGGCTGGGATTTTGATGTCTACGTCCATCATGGCGCAGGCGCCTACATCTGCGGTGAAGAGACTGCACTTCTGGAAAGCCTTGAAGGCAAAAAGGGTCAGCCGCGCCTCAAGCCGCCGTTCCCGGCAAACATGGGTCTTTATGGCTGTCCGACGACGGTGAACAACGTCGAGTCGATCGCCGTTGCCCCGACGATCCTTCGCCGTGGCGCTTCGTGGTTCTCGGCTATTGGTCGTCCCAACAATGTCGGTACAAAGCTGTTCATGGTATCCGGCCACGTGAACAAGCCCTGCACCTTCGAGGAAGCCATGAGCCTGTCCTTCCGTGAGCTGATCGAGCGCCATTGCGGCGGCATTCGCGGCGGCTGGGACAATTTGCTTGCTGTCATCCCCGGCGGCGCTTCGTGCCCGGTTGTCCGCGGCGAGGACATGGCCGATGCGATCATGGACTTTGACGGCATGCGCGAAGTGAAGTCGTCCTTCGGGACAGGCGGCATGATCGTGATGGATAAATCCACGGATATCATCAAGGCGATCTGGCGTATTGCTGCCTTCTTCAAACACGAAAGCTGCGGTCAGTGCACGCCTTGCCGGGAAGGCACCGGCTGGATGATGCGTGTTCTGGAGCGGATGGTGAAGGGGCAGGCGCAGAAGCGCGAGATCGATATGCTGTTCCAGGTGTCGAAGCAGATCGAGGGCCACACGATCTGCGCACTCGGCGATGCGGCGGCTTGGCCTATCCAGGGTCTGATCCGCAATTTCCGATCTGACATCGAGAAGCGCATCGATCAATACACTGCCAATGCCACCAGCCACGGCGCTGTCATGGAAGCTGCGGAGTAATCGATGGTCGGTGCGGGCAATGAAAATGATAATTCTGATGGGAAGAAGAATTCTTCGCTCGGGTTCACTTTGCCTTTTTCCGACCATGCGCCGGCTAGTCCCTTGGAGTTGGTGACGGCTGCCACCGCCGCTGGTCTTGCGTTGAGTAACCAGTTCGCGGGCGCCTTTTTCGGCATGATGCAGGCCGCGATGGCGGCAACTGCAACTACCGAGCAGCGGCAGGCAGCAGATGACAAGCTTTCTGGTGCGGTGAAGGATGCGGGTCGATCCGACGAGGTCAGGACAGTTGCTTCTCATCCGGTAGCGATGGATGTGGCTTCGGATGCATCGCAAGAGGTATCTCCGAGCACCAGCGCTCCCTCGATAAAGCTTCGAGCAAAGTCAAAGCAGAAGGTTTCTGAGACGCAAGGTGTACCCAAGCCTGCCAAGGTCGGGCCTGGCAAGCCTACCGCTTCCCAAGATCCGCTCGGTGGGAGCAGGCGCCGCAGCAGCAGAACTAGAAAGCAGCCGGATGATCTGAAGGCAATTTCGGGTATCGGCCCGAAATTGGAGGTATTGCTCAATGGCATGGGTGTCGTGCGCATTGAGGATATTGCAGCATGGACTGATAAGGAAGTAGAGCATTTCGACCGGGAGGTGGGACTTGACGGTCGGATTGCCAAGGACGATTGGATCGCGCAGGCAAAGGCGCTGCTGCGGTAACGGAATGTGTCACCAGCCTGAAAGGGCAGGGGACTGGAAACAGGACGTAAGTGACGATGGTTAAGCTCAAGGTTGACGGCAAAGAGATAGAGGTTCCCGATCACTTCACGCTTTTGCAAGCGTGCGAGGAGGCGGGTGCCGAAGTGCCGCGTTTCTGTTTCCATGAGCGCTTGTCGGTGGCGGGCAACTGCCGCATGTGCCTTATCGAGGTAAAGGGCGGGCCGCCAAAACCGGCTGCCTCCTGCGCCATGGGCGTGCGCGATATTCGCGGTGGCCCGAACGGAGAACTTCCTGAAGTCTTCACCAACACACCGATGGTGAAGAAGGCCCGGGAAGGGGTCATGGAATTCCTGCTCATCAATCACCCGCTTGATTGTCCGATCTGCGACCAGGGCGGCGAGTGTGATCTGCAGGATCAGGCGATGGCCTTTGGTATGGACGCTTCCCGCTATGCCGAAAACAAGCGTGCTGTCGAAGACAAATATATTGGCCCGCTCGTCAAGACGGTGATGAACCGCTGCATCCATTGCACGCGTTGCGTTCGTTTCACGACGGAGGTGGGTGGCATCTCTGAACTAGGCCTGATCGGCCGCGGCGAAGACGCGGAAATCACGACCTATCTCGAGCATGCAATGACGTCCGAACTACAGGGCAATGTCATTGATCTCTGCCCGGTCGGTGCGCTGACGTCCCGTCCGTTCGCCTTTACGGCGCGTCCTTGGGAACTTGGCAAGACCGAATCGATCGATGTGATGGATGCTGTTGGCTCTGCAATCCGGGTCGATACGCGCGGTCGCGAAGTCATGCGCATCATGCCTCGTGTGAACGAGGAAGTGAATGAAGAATGGATCTCCGATAAAACCCGATTTATCTGGGATGGTCTGAAGACTCAGCGTCTCGATCGCCCCTATGTCCGTCGCGACGGTCGCTTGCAGCCCACCACCTGGGCAGACGCTTTCCAGACGATCAAGACGGCGGTCTCGGCAACGACAGGTGCCCGTATCGGCGCGATCGCAGGTGATCTTGCAAGCGTTGAAGAAATGTACGCGCTCAAGCAACTCTTGAATGCACTTGGTTCGCAGAACCTCGATTGTCGTCAGGATGGTTCGAAGCTGGATCCGGCCTTTGGTCGTTCAAGTTACATCTTTAATCCAACCATCCAAGGTATTGAAAACGCTGACGCACTCCTACTTATCGGCGCTAATCCCCGACTGGAAGCTGCCGTTCTGAATGCCCGTATCCGTAAGCGCTGGCGTCGCGGCAATTTCCCGATTGCTGTGATCGGCGAAGCCGCTGAGCTGCGCTACCCTTATGAGTATCTCGGTGCTGGTCCGGAAACTCTTGCCGAACTGGCCAATGGATCCCATGGATTCGTCGAGAAACTGCGCAACGCGAAAAAGCCCATGATTGTCGTGGGACCCGGCGCTCTGACGAGGGACGACGGAGCGAGCATCCTTGCTTCTGCTGCCTCGATCGCGAGTGCTGTTGGTGCAGTGAGCGAAGACTGGAATGGCTTCGGTGTGCTCCATACTGCCGCATCGCGTGTTGGTGGACTGGATCTCGGTTTCGTTCCGGGCGCTAACGGCGCCAATGCCGCCACCATGCTGCGGTCGATGGACGTACTCTTCCTGTTGGGCGCTGACGAAATGGAGTTCTCCACAAAGCATGCCAAGTGCACCGTCTATATCGGTAGCCATGGCGATGCTGGTGCGCATGGCGCAGACGTAATTCTTCCCGGCGCGGCCTACACGGAAAAGTCCGGCACCTGGGTCAATCTCGAGGGGCGGGTACAGATGGGCAATCGTGCGGGCTTTGCGCCTGGCGATGCTCGCGAAGAATGGGCCATCATCCGTGCGCTTTCGGACGTTCTCGGCAAGAAGCTGCCCTTTGATTCGCTTTCGGCTCTTCGTCGCCAGCTGTATGAAGCGCATCCTCATTTCAACTCGCTGGACGAAATTGCTCCGGCTCCGAGCAATGAGATTGCAGAGCTTGCAAAAAAACCGGTGAGCTTGGGCAAGTCTGGGTTTGCGTCTTCGGTCAAAGACTTCTATCTCACGAACCCAATTGCACGTGCTTCGGCCGTGATGGCGGAATGTTCGGCACTGGCCCGCAACAATTTCAAGGCTGCGGCAGAGTAAAGGCTGGAAAACATGGACTCCTTCTTTTTGACTTACGTCTGGCCAGCGATTGTTATGATCGGCCAGTCCCTGTTGCTCCTCGTATGCCTGCTCGTCTTCATCGCCTATATCCTGCTGGCCGATCGCAAGATCTGGGCAGCGGTGCAGTTGCGCCGTGGACCTAACGTGGTGGGCCCATTCGGCCTTTTCCAGTCCTTCGCCGATCTTTTGAAGTTCGTATTCAAAGAGCCGATCATTCCGGCTGGCGCAAACAAAGGCGTGTTCCTGCTGGCGCCACTCGTATCGGTTACGCTTGCGCTCGCAACCTGGGCCGTCATCCCGTTCAATGAGAACTGGGTGATCGCCAACATCAACGTCGGCATCCTTTACGTCTTCGCCATTTCCTCGCTGGAAGTCTACGGCGTAATCATGTCTGGCTGGGCGTCCAACTCCAAGTATCCCTTCCTTGGTGCACTGCGCTCTGCGGCGCAGATGGTGTCCTATGAAGTCTCGATCGGCTTCGTGATCGTGACCGTCCTGCTGTGCGTCGGTTCTTTGAACCTGACGGACATCGTCCTTGCGCAAAAGACCGGCATAGGCACGGCAGTGGGATTGCCAGCCTCCTTCCTTGATTGGCACTGGCTCGTCCTGTTCCCGATGTTCGTGATCTTTTTCATATCCGGCCTCGCTGAAACGAACCGCCCTCCGTTCGATCTACCGGAAGCAGAATCCGAACTCGTCGCCGGTTACATGGTGGAGTACTCCTCTGCGCCTTACATGATGTTGATGCTCGGCGAATATGCCGCCATCCTGCTGATTTGCTCGCTGACGACCATCTTGTTCCTGGGAGGCTGGCTCCCGCCGGTCGATGTCTGGTTCTTGAATTGGGTGCCGGGCATCGTGTGGTTTATCCTCAAGGGCACACTCGTCTTTTTCATGTTCGCAATGGTCAAGGCGTTTGTTCCGCGTTACCGCTACGACCAGCTGATGCGTCTGGGTTGGAAAGTCTTCCTGCCGCTCTCGCTCGCTATGGTCATCATCACTGCATTCGTACTGAAGCTTACCGCTGGCGCCTGATTGCGCCTGACCGGAAGTTCATTGGAGAATACAAATGGCAAGTCTGGCTCAGTCGATCAGCTCGCTTTTTCTGAAGGAATTCGTCTCGACCTTCTTCTTGTCGATGCGCTATTTTTTCAAGCAGAAGGCGACGATCAATTACCCCTTCGAAAAGGGTCCGGTCAGTCCGCGATTTCGGGGTGAGCATGCACTGCGTCGGTATCCAAACGGCGAAGAGCGGTGCATCGCCTGCAAGCTGTGCGAGGCAATCTGTCCCGCCCAGGCCATCACCATCGAGGCTGGCCCGCGTCGCAATGACGGGACGCGCCGAACAGTCCGTTATGACATCGACATGGTGAAGTGCATTTATTGCGGCTTCTGCCAGGAAGCATGCCCGGTTGATGCAATCGTCGAAGGTCCGAACTTCGAGTTCTCGACAGAGACGCGTGAAGAACTCTATTTCGATAAGCAGCGTCTGCTCGATAACGGCGACCGATGGGAGCGCGAAATTGCGCGCAATATCTCCATCGACGCTCCTTATCGTTGAGCGTTTGAATTGTCGGCGTCCGCGAGGGCGCCGAGTAAACTGAAGACATTACCTACCTGGCTGGTCGTTCCGCCGGGTTTTGACAGTGGGGAGAAAGTTCCTCGCTGGGGAAGACGAAAAGGCACCACCATGGGTTTGCAGGCTGTTTTCTTCTATTTGTTCGCCTTTGTAGCGGTCGCATCGGCCTTCATGGTCATCTCCGCCAGGAATCCCGTTCATTCGGTGCTTTTTTTGATCCTGGTGTTCTTCAACGCGGCAGGGCTCTTCCTGCTGACTGGTGCTGAATTCCTGGCCATGATCTTGCTGGTCGTTTACATCGGTGCTGTGGCGGTGCTCTTCCTGTTCGTCGTCATGATGCTCGATATCGACTTTGCTGCCCTGCGCTCCGGAATTCTCCAGTACGCGCCGGTTGGAGCTCTGGTCGGGTTGATCGTTGCAGCAGAACTCATTGTTGTTGTTGGCGGGTCGGTGCTGACGCCCGAAGCGGCCAAAGCCATCACGATGCCGATCCCGTCGCCGGCAACACGCACGAACACTGCAGCACTCGGCGATGTTCTCTACACAAACTACGTCTACTTCTTCCAGGTGTCGGGTCTGGTCCTGCTGGTCGCAATGATTGGTGCAATCGTCCTGACCCTGCGTCACCGCGAAAATATCAAGCGCCAGAACATTTCGCAGCAAGTTGCTCGTACCCCTGCGACAGCTATCGAAGTGGTCAAGGTCAAGACCGGCCAAGGCATCTAAGAGCGCGATCAAGGAACTGAGATATGGAAATCGGACTTTCCCATTACCTGACGGTCAGCGCGATACTCTTCACGCTTGGCGTCTTCGGCATCTTCCTCAACCGGAAGAACGTCATCATCATTCTGATGTCCGTCGAATTGATCCTGCTGTCGGTCAACCTCAACATGATCGCGTTCTCGTCGTTCCTTAACGACATCGTCGGTCAGGTTTTCGCACTCTTTATTCTGACTGTTGCAGCTGCGGAAGCTGCGATCGGTCTTGCGATACTCGTGGTCTTCTACCGCAATCGTGGTTCGATTGCTGTTGAAGACGTCAATATGATGAAGGGCTGATCGGGTTATGATCTACAAGGCTATTGTCTTTCTTCCCCTGATCGGCTTTCTGATCGCCGGCCTCTTTGGCCGCTCCATCGGTGCGAAGGCTTCTGAATACGTCACAAGTGGTTTGATGATCGTTGCGGCGATCTTGTCCTGGATCGTATTCTTCAAGGTCGGGCTTGCTCATGGTGAAGGCCATGAGGTGATCAAGGTAACTGTCCTGCGTTGGATCCAGTCCGGCGGTCTTGATTTCGAATGGGCTTTCCGGATCGATACATTGACCGTGGTCATGTTCGTGGTCGTGAATTCCGTTTCGACACTCGTGCATATCTATTCCATTGGATACATGCACCACGATCCGCATCGGCCGCGTTTCTTCGCCTACCTCTCATTGTTCACCTTCGCGATGCTCATGCTGGTGACGTCTGACAACTTGGCTCAGATGTTCTTCGGTTGGGAAGGTGTTGGTCTGGCCTCTTACTTGCTGATTGGATTCTGGTTCAAGAAGCCCTCTGCGTCTGCGGCGGCCATGAAGGCTTTCATCGTCAACCGTGTCGGCGACTTCGGTTTTGTACTCGGCATTTCCGGTGTTTTCGTTCTATTCGGATCCATCAATTTCGAGACCATTTTCGCAACGGCCCCGACCTATCTTCCGGCTGCGGGCTCAGCAGATGCCAACCAGGCAGTCATCAACCTGTTCGGCATGCATTTGGACAAAGCACATGCACTGACAGGTGTCTGCCTGCTTCTGTTCATGGGCGCCATGGGTAAATCCGCGCAGTTTCTCTTGCACACATGGCTTCCGGACGCCATGGAGGGACCAACCCCGGTTTCGGCGCTCATCCATGCGGCTACGATGGTTACCGCTGGCGTCTTCCTCGTTGCGCGTATGTCGCCGATCTTTGAACTGTCGCCAGATGCGCTGACAGTTGTCACAATCATCGGTGCGATCACGGCCTTCTTCGCGGCAACAGTCGGTCTCGTGCAGAATGACATCAAGCGTGTCATTGCCTATTCGACCTGCTCGCAGCTTGGCTACATGTTCGTTGCTCTGGGTGTCGGTGCCTACGGTGCTGCTGTGTTCCATCTGTTCACGCATGCTTTCTTCAAGGCCCTTCTCTTCTTGGGCGCCGGTTCCGTGATCCACGCTGTGGATGGCGAGCAGGACATGCGTTACATGGGCGGGCTGCGGAAGCATATTCCATACACATTCTGGGCCATGACGATCGGTACCCTGGCTCTGACGGGCGTGGGTATCCCAGGGACGATGATCGGTTTCGCCGGTTTCTTCTCCAAGGATGTCATCATTGAATCGGCCTTTGCGTCGCATTCGGCTGTGTCCGGCTTCGCTTTCATACTGCTTGTTATTGCCGCGTTGTTCACGAGCTTCTATTCGTGGCGTCTGGCGTTTCTCACATTCTTCGGAAAGCCGCGGGCTTCCTCGGATGTCATGCACCATGTCCATGAGTCACCGCTCGTCATGCTTCTGCCCTTGGCCTTCTTGACGGTTGGTGCGGTCCTCGCAGGTGTCGTCTTCGAAGGTCACTTCTTCGGGCACGAGTACAACGAGTTCTGGAAGGGTGCCCTGTTCACACTGCCGACGAATGAAATTCTCGAAGAGTTTCACCATGTACCGCTTTGGGTGAAGTGGAGCCCATTCGTTGCCATGCTGACGGGTTTCGTTACCGCCTGGTTCATGTACATCAAGTCGCCGGAAACACCGAAGCGTCTCGCCGAGCAGCACAGGGTTCTATATCAGTTCCTGCTGAACAAGTGGTACTTTGACGAACTTTATGATCTGCTCTTTGTCCGCTCTGCCAAGGCGCTTGGTCGTTTCCTCTGGAAGCGCGGCGACGTGGGTATCATCGATGCCTATGGACCTAACGGCATCGCAGCACGCGTCATGGATGTGACGCGCGGTGTTGTCCGGCTTCAGTCCGGTTATCTTTATCATTATGCGTTCGCGATGCTCATCGGCATTGCTGCGCTCGTCACCTGGATGATGCTCGGGAGTTCCCTCTAATGACCGATTGGCCGATTCTCTCAACGGTCACCTTTCTGCCGCTCGTTGGTGTCGTTCTCCTGCTCTTGACGCGGGAAGACGGTCCTCACGGCCGCCGGAATATCCTGAATGTTTCCCTCTGGACGACTGTCGTTACCTTTTTGGTGTCTCTGCTGATCTGGATTGGGTTCGATAACTCGAACCCGGGTTTCCAGATGGTAGAAAAGCATCAATGGCTTAACACCGGGATTGCCTACCATTTGGGTGTCGACGGCATATCAATGCTGTTCGTGATCCTCACCACGTTCCTCATGCCGTTCTGTGTTCTGGCAAGCTGGGAATCTGTCGAGAAGCGTATCAAGGAATACATGATCGCCTTCCTGCTTCTGGAAGTCGTGATGATCGGCGTTTTCGTCTCGCTCGATATCGTCTTGTTCTACGTCTTCTTCGAAGCGACCCTGATCCCCATGTTCGTCATCATCGGTGTCTGGGGCGGGAAGGATCGCGTCTACGCATCCTATAAGTTCTTCCTCTACACGCTCCTCGGCTCAGTTCTGATGATGCTGGCCATCATGGCGATGTACTGGCAGGCCGGCACGACAGATATCACTGAACTGCTGAAGTTTGGCTTTCCCGCTGGAATACAGACTTGGCTTTGGCTTGCGTGCTTTGCGGCCTTTGCTGTCAAGATGCCGATGTGGCCGGTGCATACCTGGCTGCCGGATGCGCACGTTCAGGCACCGACAGCCGGGTCTGTTATCCTGGCGGGTGTAATGCTGAAGCTCGGCGGTTACGGGTTCATCCGTTTCTCTCTGGCAATGTTCCCGTTGGCCTCGGATTACTTCGCTCCCTTCGTGTTCACGCTGTCTGTTCTTGCCATCATCTACACCTCACTCGTCGCGATGATGCAGGACGATATCAAGAAGCTGATCGCCTATTCGTCGGTCGCTCACATGGGATATGTCACCATGGGCATCTTTGCGGCGAATGCGCAGGGTGTGCAGGGAGCTATCTTCCAGATGCTGTCGCACGGTATCGTGTCCGGTGCGCTCTTTCTCTGTGTCGGCGTCGTCTATGATCGTCTCCATACCCGTGAAATCGCGGCCTATGGCGGTCTGGTCAACAACATGCCGAAGTATGCGGTTGCGTTCATGGTCTTCACCATGGCCAATGTCGGTCTTCCAGGCACTTCCGGCTTTGTCGGCGAATTCCTTACGATCATCGGTGTGTTCCGCGCGAATACATGGGTTGCGCTTTTTGCAGCGACGGGTGTGATCTTGTCGGCATCCTATGCTCTGTGGCTCTACCGTCGGGTGATCTTCGGTGCGCTGGAAAAGGAAAGCCTGAAGGGTCTGCTCGATCTGTCGACACGCGAGAAGATCATACTGTATCCGCTCGTTGTTCTGACGATCTTCTTCGGCGTCTATCCTGCACCGGTTTTCGATGCTACTGCCGCATCCGTCGATTTGCTGCTCAATAACTACTCCGCTGCCCTGCAGGCCGCGCAGAAACTTGCACTTGTCGTGCATTGACAAGGGGACACGATTTCAAATGACTGCTGAACTTCTCATTACGAGCCTGCAGATCTCGACGCCGGAACTGATCCTCGCGGTTGGTGCTCTTGCGTTGCTCATGATCGGTGTCTTCTCTGGTGACAAATCTGCTCCGACTGTGACGGGACTTGCCGCTGCAATCATGATCGCAGCCGGATTGTGGCTGGTCTTTTCTCCGATGCAGGGCGAAGCCTGGGGAGGCGCATTTGTACTCGACTCCTTCAGTCGCTTCATGAAGGTCATCGCGCTGATCGGTTCGATCACAGCTATGATCATGACGGTCGGCAACGCGCGGTCGGAACAGTTGGATCGCTTCGAGTTTCCGGTGCTTCTGACCCTTGCAACGTTGGGAATGATGCTGCTCATCTCGGCCAACGACCTCATCGCTCTCTACCTTGGCCTCGAGTTGATGTCGCTTGCACTGTATGTTGTTGCTGCGATCAATCGTGATAGCCTCCGTTCAACAGAAGCAGGCTTGAAGTACTTCGTTCTTGGTGCCTTGTCCTCGGGCATGCTGCTTTATGGTATGTCGCTGGTCTATGGCTTCACTGGCAATACGGGCTTCGACAACATCGCGGCTGTTCTGACGGCAGAAACGCGGTCGCTTGGCGTTGTTTTCGGACTTGTGTTCATCCTGGCCGGACTTGCATTCAAGATTTCTGCGGTTCCATTCCACATGTGGACGCCGGATGTATATGAGGGCGCGCCGACACCGGTCACGGCGTTTTTCGCAGCTGGCCCGAAGGTCGCTGCGATGGCGATCTTCGTGCGGATCGTGACAGATGCATTCATGCCTGTTTTCGCGGATTGGCAACAGGTCGTGGTCTTCATCTCGATTGCGTCCATGCTTCTGGGATCCTTCGCGGCGATTGGCCAGAAGAACATCAAGCGCCTGATGGCCTACTCGTCGATCGGACACATGGGCTATGCGCTGGTTGGCCTGGCCTCCGGTTCGGAGACCGGCGTTTCCGGCGTCGCCCTCTACATGCTGATTTACATGGTCATGACGCTTGGTACTTTCGCTTGCATCATGTCGATGCGTCGGAAGGAAGGCGCAGCTCTCGAGAGCGTCGATGATCTGGCAGGCCTTTCCTCGACGAACCCCTTCATGGCGGTGGTTCTGACGGCTCTCATGTTCTCGCTAGCCGGTATTCCGCCCCTGGCAGGCTTCTTTGCAAAGTACTTTGTCTTTGTTGCAGCGATCGAGGCGAAGCTGTACGCGCTTGCCATTATTGGTGTTCTCTCCTCCGTTGTCGGCGCCTACTACTACCTTCGCATCGTTAAGGTCATGTGGTTCGACGCAGCAAACGGCGAGTTCGCTCGAACTGCCGGTGAACTGAGACTTGTCTTCGGGATTTCGGGTCTCTTCGTCACCGCCTATGTGCTGTTTGGCGGCCCGATTGGTCTTGCCGCAGAAGCTGCTGCGAAGGCGTTCTTCTGATGCGCAACGAACGAGGGGGATCCTACTCCCTCGAGCATTTCAGACACCTCGCACTTGGCGAGGTGTCTTCCACAAATACGGAATGTTTGACGCGGGCTCGTCAAGGCGAAGCCTCCGGACTTTGGATTACTGCCGAGCGCCAGACAGCAGGCAGAGGACGTCGGGGACGGGCATGGACCTCTGAAACCGGCAATCTTTACGCAAGTCTCCTCCTGATCGATCCTTCACCACCTGAACTCCTGAGCTCACTTCCGCTGGCCGTGTCACTGGCTGTTCACGGGACGCTGCGGAGGGTTTTGCCAGCGACCGCAGAAGCTGTTGAGATCAAGTGGCCGAATGACGTTCTTATAGGGCGCAAGAAATCTTGCGGCATTCTCCTCGAAGCTGAAATTCTTCCCGATGGCCGCCGTGCTGTTGTCTGTGGCATCGGGATCAATATTCGTCATCGTCCCGAAACAGCACCTTACGGCGTGACCTCTTTGCAAGAGCAGGGCGCTACGAGTTCGGCTGGAGAGGTGTTTACGCACCTGTTTGACGAGATGATCCAGATCTTGAACATCTGGGATCACGGTCACGGCGTGGCTGCGGTAACCCGTTTGTGGCGGTCCGCTGCATGTGGAATAGGCACCTTGATCCGCGTTAATTTGCCGGCCCGGTCTTTGGATGGTGTGTTTGTTGGTATCGATGATGATGGACTTCTGATACTGGAGACCGATAACCGCCTGCACCATATTGCTGCGGGCGATGTTTTTCTTCTTGAAACGGAATGAACGTGTAATGGCGAAACAGGACGAACTGGTATTTCTGCCACTGGGCGGCGTGGGTGAGATTGGTATGAATCTCGCCCTTTATGGCTTTGGCCCGGCTGAGAAGCGCCAGTGGATCATGGTAGATTGCGGAGTAACGTTCGCAGGGCCGGAATTGCCCGGAGTGGACCTGATCCTGCCGGATATCTCTTTTCTCGCCAAGCAGCGCGACCGGTTGAAAGCAATCATTATCACGCACGCGCATGAGGACCATTACGGCGCGCTGAATGATCTATGGCCCGGTTTGAATGTGCCCGTCTATGCGTCTCCGTTCACTGCTGGCATGCTTGAGGCAAAGCGGGATTATGAAGGAACGCGGGCAGATATCCCGATCACCATCTTCAAGGCAGGTGACCGCGTCAACATCGGTCCGTTTGAAATCGAAGCGGTGGGTGTCAATCACTCGATTCCCGAGCCGATGTCGCTTGTGATCCGCACTTCGCTTGGCAACATTGTTCATACCGGCGACTGGAAGATTGATGCGGAGCCATCGCTCGGGCCTCTCACTGATGAGAATCGTTTCCGCGCCATTGGCGATGAAGGCGTTCTCGCACTGATGTGCGATTCGACGAATGCAGTTCGTGACGGTGTCTCTCCCTCGGAAGAGGCTGTGTCTGAAGGTCTGCGTCAGGTTATCGAACAGGCAGAAGGCCGCGTCGCGATTACGACCTTTTCCTCCAATGTTGGCCGCATCCGATCAATCGCCCAGGCTGCCGAGGCCGCGGGTCGTGAGGTTCTCCTGCTTGGCTCGTCGTTGAAGAGGGTGGTGAATGTCGCCCGCGACGTTGGGCTGATGGCAGGAATCAAGCCGTTTATCGCTGAAGATGAATATGGTTACATTCCGCGCGATAAAGTGGTCGTCATCCTGACTGGCAGCCAAGGCGAAGCGCGTGCGGCACTCGCCAAACTTTCCCGTGATGAGATGCGCCACGTGGCGTTGGCGGCCGGCGATACGGTCGTCTTTTCATCGAGAACGATTCCGGGCAACGAGAAAGCCATTCTCGAGATCATGAACGGCCTGATTGACCAGGGCATCAAGATTGTGACAGATTCTCAGGCGCTCGTTCATGTTTCCGGTCATCCGCGTCGTAACGAATTGCTGAAGATGTACGAGTGGATTCGCCCGCAGGTATTGGTTCCGGTGCACGGCGAGGCAGCGCATCTGACGGCCCAGGCAGATTTGGCGCGTGGTGCCGGGATCGGGATCGTGCCCCGTGTTCGAAACGGCAATATTTTGCGCCTTGCGCCCGGTGATGTTCAAGTCATCGATGACGCACCTCATGGCCGCATCTTCAAGGACGGCAAGCTCATCGGCGATATAGATGAAATGGGCATATCTGATCGCAAAAAGCTTGCTTATGTTGGCCATGTCGCGGTCAGTGTCTTGCTGGATGCGCGATATGATTTCATCGGCGATCCCGATGTAGTACCCTTCGGTCTTCCGGAATATGATGACGAGGGCGAGGATATGGAGGACACGCTCTATGACGCTGTACTTGGAGCTGTCGAAAGCATCCCGCGCAGTCGTCGGAAGGATCTGGACACGCTGAGAGAGGCGGTGCGCCGCTCCGTTCGTTCAGCGGCGAATAACGCCTGGGGCAAAAAACCTGTGGTCACGGTGTTCGTCAACCGCATGGCCTGATAAGCGCCAGAGAGCAGCGACGGCGACGCCCAGGAGGTTTAGTTGGGACTCGTAAATCGAGCGAGATGTGCCGAATTGATTTTAGGAACGGAGGAAATGGATGCTTGGTAGAGTGAACCATATCGCAATTGCCGTTCCAGACCTTGGTGTCGCGGCTGCCAGTTACCGTGATACATTGGGCGCGCGGATCTCGCAGCCTCAGGCTCTTCCGGAACATGGCGTAACGGTCGTTTTTGTGGAGTTGGAGAATACGAAGATTGAACTGCTGGAGCCGCTTGGTGACGATTCACCAATTCGCTCCTTTTTGGAAAAAAATCCATCCGGTGGCATGCACCACATATGCTACGAGGTGCAGGATATCCTCGCATCGCGGGACCAGCTAAGCCAAGCGGGCGCTCGGGTGCTTGGCTCCGGTGAACCGAAGATCGGTGCCCACGGCAAACCTGTACTGTTTCTGCATCCGAAGGACTTCCAGGGAACCTTGATCGAGCTTGAACAGGTCTAGACGCAGACAAGACCGCCGACCACTAAAGCATGTCGCGCAAAAGTGCGCCGCGGTTTTGCGATAACGACATGCGACAAAACAAAGAGATAAAGCGTCAGGAGCGAATCTTAAAAATTGCGACACGCTTTAAGCGCGACAGGCTCATCCGCAGATGGACCGATTGACGCAGTGAATACAAAGCGGGGAAATGGTAAGTCTGCGGGGCTGCGGCCAAACAGCTCCGCTTCATAACGATCAAGCTCACTGGTTTGCGCCTGTGCGATCAAACAAATATGGGGTATTGTTGCGCGGAGACTGGCCAGCCTGCCGCAATCCGAGTGCGCAATTGTTTCAGGGATCAGGAGAGGCCCAGTGACTCAGTTTATGTCTGCCTTTGCAGTCTATTTCATTATCTGGTGGACTGTGCTGTTCATGGTGTTGCCAATCGGGCTGAGAACGCAGGCTGATGAAAACGAAGTGGTGCTTGGAACTGTTGAAAGCGCCCCGGCTCGATTTCGTGGCGCGCGCGTTGTTCTGCTTACCAGTGTCATTTCAGCAGCGATTTATGGCGCATGGTATGTCGCGTCGACATATTTTGGCTTCAGTATGAATTCTCTACCGCGCATCGTTCCGGATTTTGGCCGCACCTGACGCGACCCTTCTGCAGGTAGGCCCGCATTCAGTTTGAATTTTGACAGCAGAGACGTGCGGGGTGCATAGTGCTCCGCGCTATAGAAGGGCTGCAAGAGCGCCAGAAATTGCGGCAAGATGTGGCGTAGAATGTATATGACGCATCGAATAAGCAAAAAAAAACAAGGCGAAAACGCCTTGTTCAAAGTTTCGCGTGATCTTCAACCGTTACCGGGGCTGCGTACGAGCGCGCCTAAGATCTGATCCTCCCAAGACTTGACCGCGATTGGCAAAGATTTGAACTCCCTGCCTCTTTTATGAGCCGAACCTAGCTTAACGTTTGAGCTTTGTCACTAGCCTTTTTGACAGTTTTGACACACTCCCATAATTTTTTTCCAATAACGCATATGTCATACTTTTCGTCACAGAACTGGCGCAATTGTGGCGTGGGTGGCTGCAAATCATCGCTTTTCCGCTGTGTGTGAACACGCCTTTGACCAGCGTAGCGGGTTCCAATTGACACGCTAAACCGCTATGTAGCCCTCAACTCTCTCGCTTTTTTCAATTGCTGATTCCTGTCATTCGGGATCAGCTTACAACTACGGAAAACGCAATGCGTCTCTCCCGCTACTTTTTGCCGATCCTAAAGGAAAATCCCAAGGAGGCTGAAATTGTCTCGCATCGTCTCATGCTTCGTGCGGGGATGATCCGCCAGCAGAGCCAGGGCATTTACTCCTGGTTACCGCTCGGCAAGCGTGTGCTCGACAAGGTCAATGCCATCGTGCGGCAGGAACAGGATCGTGCCGGCGCAGTCGAGTTGCTGATGCCGACATTGCAGTCTGCGGAGTTGTGGCAGGAAAGCGGGCGCTACGATGCCTACGGCAAGGAAATGCTGCGGATCAAGGATCGGCAGGATCGTCCCATGCTCTATGGTCCGACGAATGAGGAAATGATCACGGATATCTTCCGTTCCTATGTCAAATCCTACAAGAACCTGCCGCTGAACCTTTATCATATTCAGCTGAAGTTCCGTGATGAAATCCGGCCACGGTTCGGCACGATGCGCTCTCGCGAATTCCTGATGAAGGACGCATATTCCTTCGATCTGACGCGCGAAGGTGCGCTTCACTCCTACAACAAGATGTTCGTAGCTTACCTCCGCACATTTGCCCGCCTGGGTGTGCGCGCCATTCCTATGCGCGCGGATACGGGCCCCATCGGCGGCAATCACAGCCACGAATTTATCATTCTCGCGGATACCGGCGAATCGGAAGTTTATTCGCACAAGAGCTTTATCGAGTTCGATATCCCTGGTGAGAATACTGATTTCGATGATGTCGCTGGATTGCAGGCCATCTTCGAAAAGTGGACATCCGCCTACGCTGCCACTTCGGAAATGCATGATGAAGCTGCATTCAACGCCATTCCGGAAGGGGACCGCCTGTCTGCCCGTGGTATCGAGGTTGGCCACATTTTCTATTTCGGAACCAAGTATTCCGAACCCATGGGTGCGAAAGTACAGGGGCCGGATGGCAAGGAGCATCTGGTCCACATGGGATCCTATGGCATTGGGCCGACGCGCCTTGTTCCTGCCATCATAGAAGCCTCGCATGACGAGAACGGAATCATCTGGCCTGCTTCGGTTTCGCCGTTTGACGCGATGGTCATTACCATGAAAGCGGGTGACGAAGCCTGTGATCGGGTCTGTGGACAGTTGTACGACGGTCTGACCAATGCCCGTCTCGACGTCTTGTATGACGATACCGACGACCGTGCTGGAACCAAGTTCGCGACAGCGGATCTCATCGGCGTTCCGGTACAGCTCATTGTTGGTCCGCGCTCCGGGGCCACGGGTGAGGTCGAGGTGAAGGAACGGAAAACGGGTGCTCGTGAAACGATGACAGTCGAAGCGGCACTGAATCGCCTGACTGCCTGAACCGCAACTTCAGGCAGACGGTCTCAGGGGCAGGAGAAATCATGGCGAAGGCCGAGGCTAACAAAGCAGTGCAACAGCAAGACGTTACTCCATTTGCTGGACCTTTTTCGGCCTTCGAGCGCATGGTTGCATGGCGCTACCTCCGTTCTCGGCGCAAGGAAACTGTCATATCAGTCATTGCGGGTTTTTCCTTCGTCGGCATCATGCTCGGCGTCGCGACTCTCATCATCGTCATGGCTGTGATGAACGGGTTCCGCACCGAGCTGATCTCTCGCATTCTGGGCATTAACGGGCACATTATTGTTCAACCGGTAGACAAGCCTCTAACCGACTATGCGCAGCTGGCGCAGAAATTTGCGGGCGTATCCGGCATCACTATGGCCCTGCCACTTGTGGAGGGTCAAACCTTGGCCTCGGGCCGGCAGGGGGCAGGTTCGGGAGCCCTCGTTCGCGGCATTCGAACGGAAGATCTCGAAAAGCTGAAAGAGGTCGCGACCAATATTCGCTCTGGCGATCTGACAGGATTTGCAACAGGAGACGGAGTTCTCGTTGGCTCGAGACTGGCAGCGTCCTTGGGCATCTCTGCCGGTGAACGAATTACGCTCGTTTCCCCCGAGGGTGACGTAACGCCTATGGGGATGACGCCGCGCGTCAAATCATACCGTGTTTCTGGCGTCTTCGAGATCGGCATGTCGGAGTACGACGCTTCCATTATCTACATGCCTTTGGCCGAAGCGCAGGCCTACTTCAATGCTGACGGTATCGTGCAGTCGATCGAGCTTTTCCTGCAGGACCCGGACAAGGTTGATGAGCTTCGACCAAAGATCGAAGAAGCCGCAGGGCGGCAAGTGTTTCTGACCGACTGGCGCCAACGCAACCAGACATTCTTTTCGGCACTGCAGGTGGAACGAAACGTCATGTTCATGATCCTGACACTCATCGTCTTGGTCGCTGCGCTCAATATCATTTCGGGCCTGATCATGCTGGTGAAGGACAAGGGACGCGATATTGCCATCCTGCGGACGATGGGCGCCAGCTCAGGTGCGGTGATGCGCATCTTCTTTATGACGGGTGCTGCGATCGGCATCGTCGGCACGATCGCGGGCGTCATTCTGGGCGTCGTGGTGTGTCTGAATATTGAGTCGATCCGGCAGTTCTTTTCCTGGGTATCGGGCACGGTCCTGTTCGATCCGCAGCTCTATTTCCTTAGCCAGTTGCCAGCAGAAATGAGCTTCAGTGAAACCCTGTCTGTGGTTATCATGGCACTCTTTCTGTCTTTCCTTGCCACCATATTCCCCGCCTGGCGCGCCTCACGGCTCGATCCGGTTCAGGCATTGCGTTACGAATAGGATCGGAACATGGCGCGAAAGACCGTTCTCAAGCTTGCCGCGGTGGACCGTCAATACGGTCAGGGCGAGCAAGTTCTCTCGATCCTCAAAAATGCAGATTTCGAATTGCGTGCTGGAGAGATCGTGGCACTTGTCGCACCGTCTGGAACCGGTAAGTCGACATTGCTGCATCTGGCAGGCCTTCTCGAACATCCGGATGGAGGCGAGATATACATCAACGGGGAAGCGTGTGGCGGATTGCCGGACGACAGGCGCACGGCCATTCGCCGCGGCGACATAGGATTCGTCTATCAGTTTCATCATCTTCTTCCGGAATTCTCAGCGCTTGAAAACATCATGATGCCGCAGTTGATTTCTGGGCTTTCCCGGAAGGAAGCCAAGGAAAGGGCCGCGCAGTTGCTGGACTATATGCGAATCGGCCACCGCGCCGATCATCGGCCCGCAGAGTTGTCCGGAGGTGAGCAGCAGCGTGTGGCGATTGCGCGCGCTGTTGCCAATGCACCATTGATCCTGCTTGCAGATGAGCCGACCGGAAACCTTGATCCGGAAACGGCTTCCTATGTCTTCGATGCCTTGGAAGCGCTCGTGCGTCAGTCCGGTCTTGCTGCCTTGATCGCAACGCACAATCACGAACTTGCAGGCAGGATGGATCGGCGCGTCACCATTGAAGGCGGTAAGATTCGCGAGTTTTGATCGGTTTCCAGGTGCTCACCTGATTTTTGCCGTTACCCAACCTGCCTGCCACGTTAGACGGAATAGTCGGACGCTCCCTCCGCATGTGGCTACCTCCGGGTCATGATCGGGCGGGCAGCCCATCGCGCTCCTCATAATTTATTCATTAAAAGCGTTCTGCGAATGTTCTTCTTATTGACGAAGGAACAAAAAAAGAACAAATTAAAAACATAACGGAAAGGGAGAGCGTGATGACTGACTTGCTCCGGGATGTTGCTGCATTTGCTTCTATGATGACCTTTCTCGCCAGCCTCTGCGTCATTGTCTTGTCCATGTAAAGATCGAACGCCGTTTTCCGGTTGATTGGTCATCCCATTGCTGGACTTTGGCGACCGTTCCGTCGACAATTGGGAGGAGACTCTTTGAGGCAGAACGGCAGGTAAATGGCAGATCAGGTTCACGAAACGGCGACAGCAGAAACGGCGGTATCACCAGGTTTTGTTCATCTGCGTGTGCATTCGGCTTACTCTCTGCTGGAGGGGGCCCTGCCGCTCAAGAAAATTCTGGCCAAAGCGAGCGCGGACAATCAGCCCGCGATCGCGATCACCGACACGAACAACCTTTTTGTGGCGCTCGAGTTTGCCGAGAAGGCTACTGGTGACGGAATCCAACCTATCATCGGCTGCCAGATGTCCATCGATATGGAAGATCAGGGCGACGAAAAGCGGGTTGGTAACGGAGGCTTCGTCAAGCTTCCATCAATCGTACTGCTGGCGGCCAATGCTGTTGGCTATGAGCGGCTGGTCGACCTCGTCAGCCGCGCCTATCTTGGTGGTGAAGGGGGGCATGCCGTTCACATCCGGATGTCATGGCTCGAAGAGGGCGGCGCGGACGGTATCATTGCGCTGACCGGTTTCAGTTCCGGACCCATAGACCCACTGCTGAAGGAAGGGCACGTTTCCCAGGCTGAACAACGATTGCTCCGGTTGAAGTCAGTGTTCGGCGACAGGCTCTATGTCGAGTTGCAGCGACATACGGGATATAGCAGGCTGCATGAGCGAAAGCTGGTGGACCTTGCTTACGCCCATGATCTTCCGCTGGTCGCGACCAACGAGGCGTTCTTCCCGTCCAAGGCCGAGTACGATGCACACGATGCGCTAATGGCGGTCGCCCATAACGCCATTGTCTCCGATGACACGCGCTTCCGCCTGACGCCGGACCACTGCCTGAAGAGCCGTGCTGAAATGCAGGCCTTGTTTGCGGATCTTCCCGAAGCGCTTAAAAATACGATCGAGATTGCCCGTCGCTGCTCTTTCGTTCTGAAAACGAGAAAGCCCATCCTTCCTCGCTTTACCGGCGGTGCCAGTGATGCGGAGGAGGCGGAGCGCGCAGAGGCGGCAGAACTGCGTCGCCAGTCCGTGGAGGGACTAGAAGGACGCATTGCGGCGCTCGGAATGGCTGCCGGTTATACGGAACGGGATTATCGCGAACGCCTCGATTTTGAACTGTCGGTTATCGAGAGGATGAAGTTCCCAGGGTATTTCCTGATCGTTTCTGACTTCATCAAATGGGCAAAGCAACATGACATCCCGGTCGGCCCGGGCCGAGGCTCGGGTGCAGGTTCGCTGGTTGCCTATGCGCTGACCATCACGGACGTGGACCCACTCCGGTTTTCGCTGCTTTTCGAGCGCTTCCTCAATCCGGAGCGCGTTTCAATGCCCGACTTCGATATCGATTTCTGTCAGGATCGACGCGAAGAGGTCATTCGCTACGTCCAGCAGAAGTATGGCCGCGAGCAGGTGGCGCAGATCATCACGTTCGGTTCGCTTCAAGCGCGCGCCGCACTGCGCGATGTCGGGCGTGTTCTCGAGATGCCGTACGGTCAGGTCGACAAGATCTGCAAGCTGGTGCCCAACAATCCAGCCAATCCGACGCCGCTTTCCAAGGCCATTGAGGAAGAGCCGCGCCTGAGGGAAGAGGCTGAGAAGGAGCCGGTCGTTGGTCGGCTGCTGGATATCGCGCAGAAGATCGAAGGCCTCTATCGCCATGCGTCGACGCATGCCGCGGGTATCGTGATCGGCGACAGGCCGCTTTCGAAACTCGTGCCGATGTATCGCGATCCACGTTCGGACATGCCGGTCACCCAGTTCAACATGAAATGGGTGGAGCAGGCCGGACTCGTAAAGTTCGACTTCCTTGGCTTGAAGACACTGACCGTCCTGAAGACTGCCGTGGATTTCGTCGCCAAACGCAACATCCATGTCGATCTGGCCACAATTCCGCTCGATGACAAGAAGACTTACGACATGCTGTCGCGCGGCGAAACCATCGGCGTGTTCCAGGTGGAAAGTGTCGGCATGCGCAAGGCACTGCTGGGTATGCGACCGGACTGTATCGAAGATATCATTGCTCTGGTGGCGCTTTACCGACCGGGACCGATGGAAAACATTCCGGTCTACAATGCGCGTAAACATGGCGAAGAAGAAATCGAATCCATCCACCCCAAGATCGACTTCCTGCTGAAGGAAACGCAAGGCGTTATCGTCTACCAGGAGCAGGTCATGCAGATCGCTCAGGTTCTGTCCGGTTACTCGCTTGGAGAGGCCGATCTTCTACGCCGCGCGATGGGCAAGAAGATCAAGGAGGAAATGGACAAGCAGCGCGAACGCTTTGTTCAGGGCGCCATCAAGAACGAGGTTTCCAAACCGCAGGCAGATCTTATTTTCGATCTTCTGGCCAAGTTCGCGAACTACGGCTTCAACAAGTCGCACGCTGCCGCCTATGCCATCGTCTCCTATCAAACGGCATATATGAAGGCTCATTATCCGGTCGAGTTTCTCGCCGCATCCATGACCTACGATATGGCCAATACGGAGAAGCTGAATGATTTCCGACAGGATGCTCAGCGCCTCGGTATCAAGGTTGTTCCGCCGTCCATTCAGACCTCGTTCCGCATGTTCGAGACGGGTGACAATTGCATCTTTTACTCGCTGGCTGCGATCAAGGGTGTCGGCGAGGCCGCTGTTGAACACATCGTCGCGGTACGTGGTGAGAAGCCGTTCAGCAGCCTGGAAGATTTCTGCCTGCGCATCGATCCCAAGCAGGTCAATCGACGCGTTCTCGAAAGCCTGATCTTCGCTGGGGCGTTTGATTGTTTCGGCAAGGATCGTGCAGAGCTTGTCGGCGGTTTGGACCGGATCATTGGCTATGCGCAGCGGGCGGCGGAAGGCAAAACCAGCGGACAACATGATATGTTCGGCGCTTCCTCTGCCGCAGGGCCGGAGAAGCTCATTCTACCCGCGTTTGACCCTTGGACAGCGTCTGAAAAGCTGCTGCGCGAATATCAGGTGCTAGGATTTTATCTATCTGCACATCCGCTGGATACCTACGCGCAGGTGCTGGCAAAAATGCGCGTTCAAAATTTCGCGGAGTTCTCCGCTGCTGTGAAAGCCGGGGCAGGGGCTGGCAGGCTTGCAGGCACGGTCACCGCGCGGCAGGAACGCAAGACACGTACTGGCAACAAGATGGGGATCGTCACCTTTTCCGATGCAACTGGTCAGTTCGAAGCTGTGCTGTTTTCCGAAGCCTTGAACCAGTATCGCGATCTGCTGGAGCCGGGAAAATCGCTGGTCATTACGGTGCAGGCGGATGAGCGACCGGAAGGGATCGGGCTGCGCATCCAGACGGTTCAGTCGCTGGAGGAGATGTCGATCCAGATGCAGAAGGCGCTTCGCGTCTACGTCAAGGACTCAAGTCCACTGAGATCGATCGTGAAGCACCTGAATGCGAGAGGAGACGGGCTTGTTTCCTTTGTGGTCGTCAAGGACGATGGCAAGCGGGAAATCGAGGTCGAACTGACGGAGAAATATCGCATCTCCCCGGAAATTGCCGCGGCACTTAAAACTGCACCGGGTGTCTTGGACGTCGAACTCGTCGTTTAAAGCATGTCGCGCAAAAGTGTGTAGCGGTTTTGCGATAACGACATGCGATAATGCAAAGATCTAAAGCGTCAGGAGCGAATCTGAAAGATCGCGACACGCTTTAGCCCATGCGTCGAGAAACGCTGACACAGATCCTTCTGTGAAAGCGCCGCTGGAGAAGCAGCTACATTGTCAGTGGCTCAGAGACGGCGTCAGCGCGTCAGTGTAATGAAGTCGGTTCCCTGGGGTGCGGTCTCGGTGCTAACACCGTTGTCTGTAATGGTGATTGATGTGCCCTCGGTGAGCATATCATTGATCTGGGTACGGATCTGCGTTGGTATCTCGATACGATCCAGAACGCTCTGGCCCGTTGCTTCAAGCACGGAGCCTTCCGGGGCAATGCCCAGCCTTTTGCGCGCGCCGTCGCTGAGCTCGTTTCGGAGGCCGATCGCCTGCCAGACGGCTTGACCGTTCTTCGGATCGATATCGGCTACGGTATAGAGGTATGTTCCAAGCTCGCGCTCCGGGTGCCGTATGGCAACCGGTGTCGAGAGCACTTCTTTGAAGCCTTGGCGGATGTAGAGCTGGCCTTGCGGAGCGGGTTCGCGACCAGCCACTGCATATAGGACTGCCAGCATCTCTTTCGATATCAGCGTGCCTTTTGAGGGCAGGTTCTTCCACCGTTTGAAGCCAGCTATTGCACTGCGCGTCATTTCGCCTGCAAAGCCATCCGGTACCCCTGCGTCAAAGCCGAGGTCGGTGAGCATCGCCTGAACATCTGCAACGAGTTCGCGGTCGCCTCGACGCGTAATCAATATTCGAAGCGGTTGGGACTCCTCCGGAGTCCGGACCAGACGTTCTGGTTTGGGTATTAGCAGCGACCGGTCAGGATTGTTCATTGCCAGTTCGACGGGGCCGGTTGTCTTACTGGAAGGACGCAAAGGCACATCTGAAAGGATCTGCACGTCGGTTGTCGGCTGGAATAGAAACGAGTGCTTTACCACGATTGGTGCCACATCTTCATCGGCGATGATGACATGCGCCCCACGCTCGGTCATGGAGAAGAGGGTTTTGGCGAAGCCGGAAGGCAGCCGCACACAGCCATGCGATGCCGGGTAGTTCGGCACCTTGCCTTCATGGAGGGCGATACCTGACCATGTCAGGCGCTGCATCCAGGGCATAGGCGCATTGGAGTAGATATTGGACTCGTGGTATTTTCGTTTCTCCAGGATCGAGAAAATACCTGTTGGCGTATCGTGGCCGGGCTTACCTGTAGAAACCTTCGAGGTCGCGATTATCTTGCCATCATCATATACGGTCAGGCTCTGCTTTGCCCTGGACACAATGATCTTAATCGTTCGTCCATCCTCTGCCGCGAAGCTGAAACCCGCAAGGCTCGGAAGAATGGCGAGCGCGAGCGCCGCGCGTCCAACCATGACATACCTCATACGCAATATCAAAAAGATACATTACGCCACGGAGCTTAATGAAGGTTTGAGTATATGCGAGCAGATGCCAGATTCTGGCGCCGTCATGTTTCCTATCAAGCAGGATATCAGAGACCTGGCCTCAACGCTGAGCGAAGTGAGCCAGAAGGAAGCGCTCGACATCCGACCAGTTCTGCGCAGAAAGCACCGTGGGGGCTGGTTTAGGCGCGTGGTTATGCATCTCTGATTGCGGCATGAGATGAACCAGCAGACACTCGGGAACCGCGGTGGCAACGGAATGATGATTGTGAGCCATGTCATCGATGAACGCGACAGGTAGATCTCGGGTGCCGTGTATCTGGCGAAGAACAGGGCCTTTTGGGCTCTCCGTTGCGAGCAGAGGGTAGGTGAGATCGATGCTATCCAGCAGGCGCCTGCGCATATGCGTATAGCGCGGCGGCATGGCTGTGAGAAAGACAACGTCGGCCTCCGCGGCTAGCCGCTTCAAGGTCTTTACCGCATCGCCAAAGGGCCGTTGCCAAGCTTCCTGCGCGGCGAAGAAATCCTGGATCAACTGCGTAACATCATCGTCAGCGATAGGACGATCGTCCAGCGTGGAGAGAATATTGCCATGCAGACGGTAGGAGCGGGGAACGAGACGATGACCCAGGCTGCCGATGAAGCCTTCGAAAGGAGACAAGAATTCGAGCACAACATCATCGACATCGCAAACGACAAGCGGACGGTCGCTGAGACGCAGATGGTCGATGTCAACGATTTCGCTCATTCGTAGTGCCCCGATTCAAGTTCTGGTCCGGAGTAATGTCGCCAAGCGGCAACGACATCCTCTGGCTTCCATTCCGAGACCTTGCAGAATTCGAGGAGCGTGGGTTCATGCGATATGACGAAGTCGAGGAGGCCTGCCAGGAAGCCGGGATCGTTCAGTGCACTGCGCAATTGCATAGGCTGGACGCCGGAAAGCGCCAGAAAGCGACCCAGCATGTCCGGCTCATTGGCCAGCCATTGCAAAACTGCGGCTGCTGTTTCGTCTGGCTTCGGGCTGTTTACAAATTCTGAACGCATCAACGATCCAGTTACCTTTTCTTCAACCAAATCCGCTTACTGTTCCGGAAGCCGGAGCATGGAATCGAGCGTTTGGAGCCTTATATCTCAATATAGGCGCGATCGCTCGAAATGAAGGATAGAAAGTATGCCCAAGCGGGTGATGATTGTTGAAGACAATGAGCTGAACATGAAGCTCTTCCGCGATCTGATCGAGGCTTCCGGGTATACGACGATCCAGACCCGCAATGGGATGGAGGCGCTGGATCTCGCGAGAAAGCACCGTCCCGATCTGATCCTCATGGATATCCAACTCCCGGAAGTCTCGGGCCTTGAAGTCACCAAATGGCTGAAGGAAGACGACGAGCTTCACGTCATTCCAGTCGTTGCGGTTACTGCCTTCGCGATGAAGGGAGATGAGGAGCGCATCCGTCAGGGTGGATGCGAAGCTTACGTCTCCAAGCCTATTTCGGTGCCTAAGTTTCTCGAAACGATAAAGACCTATCTTGGGGACGCCTGAGGCGGGGAGGCGGACATGACTGCGCGTATTCTCGTAGTGGATGACATTCCGGCGAATGTGAAGCTGCTGGAAGCACGGCTGCTTGCCGAATACTTCGACGTGTTGACAGCCGAGAACGGTTTCAAGGCGCTAGAAATCGTCGCAAACACCAATGTGGACGTTATCCTACTCGACATTATGATGCCGGGCATGGACGGTTTTGAAGTATGTGAGCGGCTGAAGGCTAATCCCAAGACCATGCATATTCCAGTAGTCATAGTGACGGCACTCGACCAGCCAGCAGATCGTGTGCGTGGCCTGAAGGCCGGTGCCGATGATTTTCTCACCAAGCCTGTGAACGATCTGCAACTCGTTGCGCGCGTCAAGAGTCTCGTGCGTCTCAAGACGCTCAGCGACGAACTTCGCATCCGCGCCGATACCGCCAGAACGATTGGCTTCGAGGATCTGACCCGCTTCGATGGCTTCGATATTAGCGGTCAGGTTCTACTCGTGGACGGCCGCGGAAGCTCCCAGGAGCGCATAGTCAGGGCGTTGAAGCCGGTTGCTGAAGTCACTGCAATGTCGGACCCACAGGCCGCGATCTTCGAGGCAGCCGAGTCTCCGATCGATCTCGTGATCATCAATGACAATATCGAGGAATACGATCCCCTCAGACTATGCTCGCAACTTCGCCTCCTGGAACGAACCCGCTTCCTGCCACTCTTGCTCATCACAGAAAGCGGGCGTGAGGAACTTATTGTAAGGGCTTTGGATCTCGGAGTGAATGATTACCTGACGCGCCCGCTTGACCCTAACGAACTGGTCGCACGGACACTGACGCAAATCAGACGCAAGCGATACAACGATAAACTGCGCTCTAGCGTTCGACAGACAATAGAGCTTGCGGTGACAGACGGGCTGACGGGTCTCCATAATCGACGCTATCTCGATAATCATTTGAAGACACTTTTTAATCGCGCCGCCGCTAGGTCACGGCCTCTCTCGGTCTGTATTACTGACATTGATCGGTTTAAGAGTGTTAACGATACCTATGGGCACGACATTGGTGATGAGATCCTGCGGGAATTCGCCCGGCGCATTCGCTCCACGGTGCGCGGGGCAGATCTTGCCTGTCGTTACGGAGGCGAAGAGTTCGTAGTCGTGATGCCGGATACCGACGCGAATTCAGCTGCTTCAATCGCGGAACGGCTGCGTGGAATCATTGAGGCGGCTCCGTTTGCTCTTCCCTCCGGTGGTGCGTTGAATATCACTGCGTCCTTAGGGATCGCGAGCTTCACGGCAGGTATCGACACGCCTGAGCAGTTGCTTAAAAACGCAGATAGAGCATTGTACGAGGCAAAGAACAGCGGACGAAATCGGGTCGTTGCGGCGGCAGCATAGCGACTGGAGCGTTTTGTCAGACGGCTCGTATGGCTCCCTCGGGCGACAGCAACGATTATAATTGGAGCGACTGTCAGAAGGCGGCTACCTTTTGACAAACAGAAGACGGATTACAGTCATACTTTGCCTTGCACCTTAAGGTTGAAGTTCATTGCTCTCAGTTATGGCTCGTCTAAATCGAAGAGAGATTCGGCCCTATAGTTTCAGCGCTTGAGCAGTTCGGACAAAACGACAGAATATCAGTATTGTGCGTCTCTCTATAAGTTTTTCCTTTATTAACTCCCCATCTAAGCTTGGTTATCTCTTGGGTAAGTAGTTCGATTTTGAATTTCGATCTTGCTGTTTTAACCATGTCACGCATCAATTGACGCGCTAGTTAAGAATGGGTTGATTTCGTCCCGGTTTTACGCGACTTTGTTGTCAATGGAATAAGTTCCTGAAGGAACATAAAGATACCCCATGATGCTCAGGTCCGCCGCATCTCCTGGGTCGTGGGGTCGGTCGATCGGCGTGCATTTTGCGGTTCCTCGTGCCGCTTTGCATGCCGATCGGCCCCCTAATTAAGATGAGCCGTTCACCGTGATGTAGGCGACGTCGCTACTTCGGCATCCTCAGAATACTCAGTATTAACTGAAATCTTGCAGGTAGACTGCTTCTTTCTTTCCCGCGAATAACAATTGACAAGAGAGTCCCAAATACATCGCAAGAGCGGAGGAGCGGTTGCAGGCGGTTGTCGACGCTTGCACAAAAAAGCGCGACACCGAGGTGCCGCGCTTCATTAAAGTGGAATCCAGATCAGATTACTTGATCTTGGTTTCCTTGAACTCGACATGCTTGCGAGCGATCGGGTCGTACTTCGTCTTCGTCATTTTGTCCGTGAACGTACGGCTGTTCTTCGTCGTCACGTAGAAGAAACCTGTATCGGCCGTCGACAGCAGCTTGATCTTGATGGTCGTAGCTTTCGCCATGGTCTTCCTGCCTCTAATAAAAAATCAAGCCGCGGACGCCTTCATATGGTCCACGGCGAAATCTGGCGCGAAACTACAAATCGCGCCCAGAAAGTCAAGTCCGTTGACGGCTGAAAATCGTCCGAACGATGAATATCACCACATAAAGGGCAAAGAAACCGGCGAGTGCCCACGCAAAGCCATTATTACCGACCAGATCGATCGTAACTCCAACAGCTTGGGGTCCGGCGACCGTCCCAACCGCATAGCTGAAAACGAAGGCAGCATTGGCCGCCGCGAGATCGGATCCCGTGAGTCGTGATCCAAGATGCGCAAGCCCGACGGTATAGAGGCCGGATACGCATCCACCCCAGACCAGCAGTAGGCCCGCCATCAGCCACCAATGATGGATCAAATAGGGAAGTGCCAATGCTCCCAGAAGGCCCGCCAGAGCCATCAGGAAGAGCATCGGTCTTCGGTCCTTCAGCCGGTCTGAAATCATACCGAACGGGATCTGGAAGACCATGTTGCCAATTCCCATGATCGTCAGGAGCATAGCGGCGCTTGCTTCCGGCAGGCCTACGCGGTTTGCATAGACAGGAAAGAGCGAGAGCCCTCCGACTTCGACGGCACCAAAAACAAAGACCGCTGCAGTTGCCATTGGCACAAGAAACACATAACGCAGGAAATGCTGCTGTGGCTTCTCGTCTAGAACCGGGCTTTCGCCGCGCGCGATGTAAATCGGTATGAAGGCCAGCATAATGGCGATTGCGCCGACTGCGAATGGAAGTATTCCCTCACTTCCAATCTTCGAGAAGATCAAAGGCCCGATTGCAAAACCAACTGCGAGCACCGTTGCATATATGCCGAGCACGAACCCTCGCTTACGCGGTGGTGCGGCAGCATTGATCCAGAATTCCGAGAGAATGAACAGCGTAGTGGTGGCGCCGTGGAAGCCCACACGCAATGGGAACCACATCCAGAATTCGGTCGCATAATAGAAGCCAAGGGCACTGACCGCTGCCAGAACGACCGCCCAGAGCATCGTTTTTGCCACGCCATAATCATGTGCCAGCTTTGTTGTAATCGGAGCGGCCGCCATTGCGGCGATTCCTGCCATAGCGGAATTCAATCCGATCAGCGTCGACGAAATTCCGCGCTTTTCGAGGATGATGCTGAGCAGGGGTAGACCAAGACCGATTGCGATGCCGACCGCGCTTATTGCCGACACGGCGGCAAAGAGCGAAGGCCAATGGATCTCTTCCGGGTGAAAGCTGTCACTGTTCCCCTGGTTAGGATGGTGGTTGTCCTTCGAATATGAATCCATTTGCCCGTCGCTTAGGTTCTACGCGCAAATTCGGCGCGGCCGAAGTCGATATAATCTGCAATCGACACGTGGTGAAGCGGTACCGGCAAAAACTTCAACGAAGAAGGCTTCCGTTCTGAGTGATCATGTTGCCTCATAACGTGCTTGCATGACTGCTGGATGTCAGGTGACCGCGAGTTTTGTCGATGTCTTGATTGTTGATGATTGGGGCATCAGGATGTTCACGCTCTGGCAACGTATTATCGGTTAATCGATTGGGCCGCCTCGACCGGGATCGATACTCTCATCTTCTTTCCCGAAACCGTGCATTTTCAGCGCCCACTGCAGGCCAATCACGCCTCCTTTGATTGGTTGCATCATCAGCAACGCCATCAGGATGGTGATTGGCGTCCAGATCGCAAGATGCGTCCAGACGGACAATTGCCAGACCATATCTGTCATCATGAAGCCACCGACGGTCACGTGACCCACGATGAAAATGACGAGGTAAGGGGGCAGGTCATCGGCCCGCTGGTGGTGCAGATCTTCACCACAGGCAGAGCATTGCTCCACCGGTTTCAGAAACGCTTTGAACAGACGACCAGTACCGCATCTAGGGCAGGTACAACGCAGTCCACGCATGATGGATTGACCGAGTTGCCGCTCAGGCTCCTGTGCGCCTCCAAACCGAACCGGCTTTACAGGAGTTGATAATGCTTTCTGCTCGGCCATTGCCTTCTCCAATATAGGAATAACGGACCCCAGACCAGCCTGCACGCCAACGACGCTCATCAACGGCGGCGCGGTGGTCTGGTCCCTGGTCGTTTTGGTGCTGAACGACCGCGCCGTCCCGATTTGTGGAACGAGCGCATTGCGACGCCCATCTTCTGGCCTTCGCTCAGCATTTCGAAGCGCAGTGCGCCCGCAAGAGGTATCGCCTCTGCCAGACGCACGTCGACAGAATCGCCCAACTGGTAGCCAAGGCCATGCCGTTCGCCGATGAGTGCCTGCCTGGCTTCATCATAGACAAAATAATCAGACCCCAGCGTGGATACCGGCACGAAGCCATCCGCACCATAGGTCGGCAGCGTGACAAATAGTCCCGCTTTCGTCACGCCAGAGACGCGGCCTTCGAACTCTTGGCCGACCCGCTCCGCTAGATGATGGGCAATCAGACGGTTAATCGTTTCGCGCTCGGCCGCCATGGCGCGTCGTTCGAATGTGGAAATCTCTGCGGCAATGTCGTCGAGCTGCGTTTCTTCCTCAGGCGAAAGTCCGCCTTCGCCAAGGCCCAAAGCGCGCACGAGGGCACGGTGAACAATAAGGTCTGCATAGCGGCGGATAGGCGAGGTGAAGTGCGCATACTTCATCAGGTTCAGGCCAAAGTGGCCAAGATTGTCGGGGCTGTAGACGGCCTGGCTCTGGCTGCGCAGAACCATTTCGTTGACCATCACCTGATGCGGCGTGTCTTCAGCCTTCGCGAGAATACCATTGAAGGAGTTTGCTCGCACCTGTCCGCCTTTCGCCATCGGGATACCGAGCATAGCCAGGAACTCCCGCAGGATCTCCTGCTTAGCAAGCGACGGCGCATCGTGCACACGATAGATCAGCGGCTGACGCTGCTTCTCCAGTGTTTCCGCGGCAGCAACGTTGGCTTGGATCATCATCTCTTCGATGAGTTTGTGCGCGTCCAGACGCTCGGGGATAACAACCTTGTCGACGGTGCCATCCGGCTTCAGCAGGATCTTGCGTTCCGGCATATCCAGTTCCAGCGGCTGGCGACGGTCGCGACCACGCTTCATGATCGCATAGGCATGCCAGAGCGGCTTCAGGATGGGATCCAGAAGCGGCTTGGACTTGTCGTCCGGTTTGCCGTCGATGGCCGCCTGCGCCTGTTGATAGGAGAGCTTGGCGGCACTCTTCATCATGATGCGATGGAAGGTGTGGCCCGCCTTCTTGCCGTCCTTGGAGAAGACCATGCGGACTGCGAGCGCCGGTCGATCTTCGCCCTCGCGCAGCGAACAGAGGTTATTTGAAATCCGCTCCGGCAACATCGGCACGACGCGATCCGGGAAGTAGACCGAATTACCCCGCTGCAGCGCTTCACGGTCGAGTGGTGATCCCGTCTTGACATAATAGGATACGTCTGCGATTGCAACCGTCACGATGATGCCATCCGGATTATCCGGCGATGGGTCAGGTTCGGCATAGACGGCGTCGTCATGGTCCTTGGCATCGGCCGGATCGATGGTGACCAGCGGCACATGCCGCCAGTCCTCCCGTTTCGTCATGCTGGCGTGCTTTGCGTCTTCCGCCTCATCCAGAACCTGCTTCGGAAAGATGTGCGGAATGCCATGCGAATAGATCGCAATCATCGAGATTGCCTTCTCGGACGCCACGGAGCCGACCACTGACAGAACCTTCGCGCGGGTCAGACCGAAGCGATTCCCACGCAGGACGTCAGCCTCAATCAGATCACCATCCTTTGCATCTCCAAGATCACTGGCGGAAATCTGCATTTCCTCGCCGCGGCGATCAATCGGCATCAATCGCGCACCACCCTCCGGCATCATACGGATGACGCCGAGAGAGGCATTGCGGTGCTTGTCGACGATCTTGACCACGCGCGCCGTATAGGCGGGACCGGATCGATCCTTATTCGGGAAGATCTTCGCAAGCACGCGGTCGCCAAGTCCGGCAGCGGGCGTCTTGCTCTTGCTGCGGTTATCGGAGGACTGCCGGATCAAAACCGCAGGCGCAACACCACCATCATCCGGCCATTCGGCAGGCCGGGCAATCAGTTCGCCGTCCTTGCTGCGGGTCGTGATGTCCAGCACTGTCCTGGGCGGCAGGCCACCCGGCCGCATCAGCGCCTTGCGGCTCTTCTGAAGAAGGCCTTCGTCCTCGAGGTCACGCAGCACATCCTTGAGCTCGACACGGGTATCACCCTTGAGACCGAAGGCCTTGGCAATTTCCCGCTTCGAGGCGCGGTCCGGGTTATCGGAAATGAATTGGAGCAGAATATCGCGGGGCGGAACAACGCCGTGGACGATCACATTGGGATCGCCCAGAGCGGCCTTTTCCGCGCGAAGGGCGGCTTTGCGGCCAACCGGAACGGGTTTTTTGTCTTCGCGCGGTTTCTTGCTCACGTGTCCGTCTTCTTTGCTTTCGTGGCCGCCTTCGGCTTGGCGGCAGACTTTGCCTTGGTAGCCGTCTTTTTTGGCTTGGCGTCAGCGGCCTCCGCTTTGGTCGCTTTCGTAGACTTGATCTTCGCAGCCGGTGCCTTGCCAGCCCTTTCGGTCAAGAGCGCAAGCGCCTCTTCAACCGTCACACTTTGTGGGTCCTTGCCCTTTGGCAGGGTGGCATTCACCTTGCCCCAGTTGACATAAGGACCATAGCGTCCCTCGCGAACCGTCATGGCTCCGCCGCTCGGATGATCGCCCAATTCCTTGAGGGCGGCTACTGCAGTCCGCCCGCGCCCGGCGCCCTTGCTCTGCTTCTCGGCCAGGACTGTCACAGCGCGGTTCAAGCCAATGCTGAACACATCCTCGATGCTTTCAAGGTTGGCATAGGTGCCATCATGCAGCAGGAAGGGCCCGTACCGACCAAGGCCGGCAGAAATCATCTTGCTGGTTTCCGGGTGTTGGCCCACATCCCGAGGAAGATTGATAAGGGCCAGAGCCTTCTCGTGATCGATGTCTTCGGGCTTCCACCCGCGTGGCAGCGAAGACCGCTTCGCGTCTTTGCCGTCTCCGCGCTGAATGTAAGGTCCGAAACGACCGGATCGTAGGGTCAGTTCCTCGCCGGTCATCGGATCTCGGCCCAGCGCCTTCGGCTCGTTCAAGGAGGCGGCCTCAGCTTCGGCGCCATCCGAGGACAGTTGGCGGGTATAGTTGCACTCGGGATAGTTTGAGCATCCGACGAAGGCACCGTATTTCCCAAGCTTCAGAGACAGGTTGCCCGTACCACAGACCTGGCAGATACGCGGATCGCTGCCGTCTTCCCGCTTGGGGAAAACGAGCGGGGCGAGAGCTTCGTTCAGCGCGTCCAGAACATTGGTAACGCGAAGTTCCTTCGTATCTTCAATCTGGGCGAAAAAGGCGTCCCAGAACTCCCGGAGAACCTGCTTCCAGTTCAATTCGCCAGCTGAAATCTTGTCGAGCTTCTCTTCCAGATCGGCTGTGAAATCGTATTCCACATACTTCGTGAAGAAGTTCTCGAGGAAGGCAGTAACCAGCCGACCCTTGGAATGAGGGATCAGCTTGCGCTTTTCGATGACAATATATTCGCGGTCGCTGAGCGTCTTCAAGGTCGCGGCGTAAGTCGAAGGGCGCCCGATGCCCAACTCTTCCATCTTCTTGATCAAAGAAGCTTCCGAGTAGCGCGGCGGCGGCTCCGTAAAGTGCTGGCTTGAATTGACCTTCGATTTGTGCAGCCTTTCACGCGCATTGATTTCGGGGAGACGGCCATCTTCGTCGTCATCACCCGCGTCACTATCGTCGCGATGATCAATATAGGCAGCTAGAAATCCATCAAAGCGGACAACGGAGCCGACAGCCCGTAAGCCCGCGCGATCGGAGCCGTTTGCGGCGGTAATTTCAACAGTCGTCCGTTCCATTTCAGCAGACGCCATCTGGCTGGCGATACCGCGCTTCCATACGAGTTCGTAAAGGCGAAGCTGGTCTCCATCCAGGAACTTGCGGACCTTCTCCGGCGAACGATTGAAGTCGGTGGGACGAATGGCTTCGTGCGCTTCCTGCGCATTCTTTGCCTTCGTGGAATAGAATCGCGCCTTTTCGGGCAGATAGCGCTCACCGAATTGATCGCCGATCGCACGGCGGGCAGCATCGATCGCCTCCGGCGCCATCTGAACTCCATCGGTACGCATATATGTGATCAGACCGACTGTTTCGCCGCCAATGTCCACGCCTTCGTAGAGCTTCTGTGCAACCTGCATGGTGCGCGATGCCGAGAAACCCAGGTTCGAGGAGGCAGCCTGCTGCAGGGTAGAGGTCGTGAAGGGAGGGCCGGGGTTGCGCTTGACCGGCTTTGCCTCGACCGATTCGACCGAATATGCAGCGCCTTCCAGAAGCGCCTTCAGACGGCCGGCATGCTCGCCGTTCTTGACGCCCTTGCTCTGGACCCGCTTCCCATCGGCGGACACAAGCTTGGCTTCGAATTCATCGCCCCGCGGCGTCTTCAGAAGCGCGGAGATGTTCCAGTATTCTTCTGGAACGAAACGCTCGATTTCATTTTCCCGATCGCAAACAAGGCGTAATGCAACGGATTGCACACGGCCAGCAGAGCGAGCGCCCGGAAGCTTGCGCCAAAGAACCGGGGAAAGGTTGAAACCCACAAGATAATCCAGTGCGCGACGGGCCAGATACGCATCCACCAGCGATATGTCGATATCGCGCGGGTTCGCCATCGCATCTAAGACGGCTTTTTTTGTGATGGCGTTAAACACCACACGCTTGACCGGCTTATCGCCAATGACCTTCTTTTTCTTGAGAAGATCGAGAACGTGCCAGGAAATAGCCTCACCTTCTCGATCCGGGTCGGTCGCGAGAAACAGTCCGTCGGATCCCTTAACTGCGTCGGCGATGTCTTTCATCCGCTTCGCGGATGCGCTGTCGACTTCCCACGACATCTCGAAATCCTGATCAGGCAGGACGGATCCATCTTTCGCAGGCAAGTCACGGACGTGGCCAAAGGAAGCGAGAACCTTGAAGCCTGATCCAAGATATTTGTTGATTGTCTTGGCCTTGGCAGGGGATTCTACAACGACGACATTCATAACTTTTTTCTCTGAGAGGTGCGACAAAGCGAAAAATGGCGCTTCGGCTTGAATCTGACCACCCGACATGGAGGGCGTTTTGTCTGCGGTCAAGAGGGAGGATGCATTTTTGCCTCTCGCCTCTATGCAACCATAAGAAGATAATTACTATATTGCAATCCTAGATGAGAAATGTCACATTGCGAGTGCGCTCAGGAATGCGCATCCTAAGCGTGCATTATTTTAAGTTATTTTAGCGAGGACAAGATGGTTGAGCCATCTTCAAAGCAAATTACGAATGAGGAATGGCGATCGAACATCGCCTATATCCGGCATATGCTGGGTCAGTTGAGACAGGTTGCTCATAAGGAGAATGCAGATATGCTCTGCTATCTTCTTGAAATGGCTTACGTGGAATCAGGCGATATGCTCACCGGTCGACGTCCGCGGTCAGTTTTGCATCGAGAGGGAAACTAAGCCGCCAGGATGCCGATGGAGCCTTCCGGCGAGATCAAGTTCCAGCAGCACGAGATAAACAGTCGCTGCTGGAATTTCGGTGTGTCGAATTATGTCATCTATTTCGACAGGTGTCGGCCCAAGAGCATTGGCAATACGCATCCGGTCACTATCGTCGAGGGGCTGCTGCAAAGGTGTCGTCTCGTCGTCTTCCGGTTCCGCTATGGTAGAACCGTTAAATAGGTCTAGTTGAGAAATAGGAGCCAGCGCCTCCAGCACGTCGTGTGAAGAGGTGGTTACGATGCCGCCGTTTTTCAGCAGATCGTTTGTACCATGGCATCTCGGATCGAGCGGAGATCCGGGCACAGCGAAGACCAAACGCCCGAAGTCGCCCGCCAGCCGCGCCGTGATCAGAGACCCGGAACGCTGGGCGGCTTCGACGACGACCACCCCGAGAGATATCCCTGCGATGAGCCGGTTGCGGCGCGGAAAATCGCGTGCGCGTGGCTCCCATCCAAAGGGCATCTCGCTCACACACAATCCAACGCCGCCGGTAATATCTCCAAGCAGCGGAATATTCTCGGGCGGGTAGGGCTGGTCAAGGCCGCCCGCCAGCACAGCAATGGTTCCCGTGTCCAGGCTTGCTCGGTGGGCAGCCGTATCGATGCCGCGCGCGAGACCCGAGGTAATCGTGTAGCCGGCACGACCGCAATCACGAGCAATCATCGCCGCGATTTTGGCTCCGCTGATCGATGCGTTGCGTGATCCGACAATGCCGACCGACGGTCGGTTGGCTGCGGCAAAGTCACCCTTCATCGCCAGCAGGGGCGGGGCCGCGTCAATCTGGCGAAGCGCAAAAGGGTAGTCCGGCTCTCCAATACCGACAAGCTTGGCATTGAAACGAGCAGCTATTTCCAGTTCCTGCTCCGCCTGCTGGACGGTCGCCACGCGGATGGCACGTGCCGCGCCACCCCGGCGCGACATTTCAGGGATCGCAGCCAGAGCCGCGTCGGCAGAGCCGAAATGATTGATGAGGTCACGGAAGGTTGCAGGTCCCACATTGTCGCTGCGAATCAGCCTGAGCCAGGCGATCCGTTGAGCGTCTGTGAGTGCAACCCCCCTCCGATTTTCTTTGCCGGAGGACACAGAGGAACTTATCCCTTCTGGCCGATCTTGCTTTCTGTTCCGTTGATCAGACGCTCGATGTTGGCCTTATGCTTCCAATAGGTAATGAGGGTCATGATGGCCATGACTAGTGCAATTTTTGGTTCCCCGATTAGCCAGAGCACGACGGGAATAAGAAGTGTGGCGACGAGCGCCGATAGAGATGAATATTTGCTGAGCTTTGCAACTGTCAGCCACAGGAATGCAAATACCAGAACCATCGCCGGTGCAATACCCAACAATGTACCAATATAGGTTGCAACGCCTTTTCCGCCCTTGAAACCAAGCCAGACCGGAAACAGATGGCCAAGGAACGCTGCAAAGCCACCCAGCAACCCGGCTTCCTGACCCCAAAGGGCTGCAGTCAGAAGGGCAGCAACCGTAGCCTTCAATGCATCGAGCAGAAGCGTGGCTGCAGCCAGCTTCTTATTGCCAGTGCGCAAGACGTTTGTGGCGCCGATATTGCCTGAACCGATGGAGCGGATGTCGCCGAGACCAGCCGCCTTTGTCAGGAGGAGGCCAAAGGGGATTGAGCCCAGCAGATAGCCGAAGGCAAGTGCGGCCAGCGCGATAGGAAGCGTGATTTGCCAGTTAAACAGCTCTGCCATGCTTAATTTCCTTACAGCGAGTGTACCAGACAGCCAGCTACATAAGTCGAAACAACCCGTCCGCTAAAACGCGCATCCTCGAAGGGCGTGTTCTTGGAGCGGGACTGGATGGTATCCTTCGTCACGATCCACGGTTCATCAATGTCTATCAAGGCGATATCTGCCTTCGCGCCCGGTTTCAGCGTTCCAGCGTCCAGCCCGAAGATCTGGGCGGGCCTTGTGGACATGGCGTCGATGAGGCGCATCAGCGAAACCTGACCGGAGTGGTGGAGCCGCAAGGCGGCCGCCAGCATGGTTTCAAGCCCGATGGCGCCATCCGCCGCATCACCGAAAGGAAGACGCTTCGTATCGACATCCTGCGGATCATGCGACGAGACGATGATATCGATCGTTCCGTTCGCCAGAGCATCGACCAGGGCCTGACGGTCGTCTTCCGTGCGCAGCGGCGGCGAAAGCTTGAAGAAAGTACGATACTCGCCGATATCGTTTTCATTCAGCGAAAGGTGGTTGATTGACACGGCGCAGGTTGCGTTCGCGCCTCGATCGCGAGCAATGCGAATCGCTTCGACAGATTCCGGCACCGAAATCTTCGCAGCATGATAGGCGGCCTTAGTGAGGGCGGCTATCCGCAGGTCACGCTCGAGCGGAATGAGTTCGGCCTCTCGCGGGGCGCCTGCCAGACCGAGCCAGCTGGCGAACAGCCCTTCGTTCATGACCCCGTTAACAGCAAGGTAGGGATCGCGGGCTTCGAGAGAAATGACGGCCCCGAACTCGCGCGCGTAGGTCATGGCGCGTCGCAGAACTTGCGTATCCGCCAATCCATGACGGCCCTGGGTGAAGCTGACGGCGCCCGCTTGCTTCAATAGGCCGATCTCGGTCATTTCCTCGCCCTTCAACCCGCGCGTCAAAGCAGCTGCTGGGTGAATGTTTACGAGAGCTTTGTCGCGAGCCGTCTTGAGGACGAATTCGATGAGGGCGATATCGTCAAGAACCGGGTCGGTATCCGGCATCATGATGAAGCTCGTCACACCGCCTGCAGCGGCGGCGCGGCTGGCGGAAAAGATGGTCTCCCGATGTTCCGCACCCGGTTCGCCAACAAAGACGCGCGCATCGACAAGACCCGGTGCCGCAACGAGACCTTGGGCATCGCGGATCTCGGCACCGTCAGGATGCCCCTGATTGAGTGCGTCTGCGCCAGACGCAAGAATACGACCGTCATCACCGATGATGATCGTGCCGACTTCGTCCAGATGCCGGGAAGGATCGATGATACGCGCGTTTTTCAGAACAAGCGGCTTCATGCGACCACTCCTTCGCTTCTCGGCCCCTGGTTCTGGGAAATCAGCAATGCCTCCATCACAGCCATGCGGACGGCAACGCCCATTTCGACCTGGCTTTCAATGACGCTTTGTGGTCCATCGGCCACTTCAGAGGCAATTTCGACACCGCGATTCATTGGCCCCGGATGCATGACGAGCGCATCCTCCTTGGCGGCTTTCAGTTTCTCGGCGTCCAGGCCGTAGAAATGGAAGTATTCGCGAACCGACGGCACGAACGAACCGGACATGCGCTCCCGTTGAAGACGCAGCATCATGACGACATCCGCATCCTTCAGGCCTTCTTCCATGGAATGAAAGACTTCCACGCCCATTTGCGAAATGCCCGACGGCAGCAGAGTGGACGGCGCGACGACGCGAACGCGTGCGCCCATGGCATTCAGCAAAAGAATGTTGGAGCGGGCAACGCGCGAGTGCAGAACATCGCCGCAGATTGCGACGATGATACGGGATAGCTTGCCCTTGGCGCGACGGATTGTCAGCGCGTCCAGTAGTGCCTGCGTCGGGTGCTCGTGTTGACCGTCGCCGGCGTTGACGACCGAGCACGCCACTTTTTGCGCCAGAAGGGCAGCGGCACCTGCGGATGAGTGGCGAACCACCAAGACATCCGGCCGCATGGCGTTCAGCGTCATCGCCGTATCGATCAGCGTCTCACCCTTCTTGACCGAAGAGTTGCCGACCGACATGCTCATGACATCTGCGCCCAGACGCTTGCCAGCAAGCTCGAAGGAGCTTTGCGTGCGTGTCGAAGCCTCGAAGAAAAGATTGATCTGGGTGAGCCCGCGAAGAGTCGAAGTTTTCTTCTCTCTTTGCCGACTGATCTTGACCGCCTCGTCGGCTTTGTCGAGAAGGAATGTAATGTCCTGCTCGGTCAGGCCCTTGATCCCGAGGAGATGGCGGTGGGGAAAGAAGACCACGATAACGTCCTCCGCTTGTTTACGCGGTCTATAGAGACAGCGAGGCGAGCGGGCAAGCGTGTGCTGCATCGAGTTTTTCTGATCCCCATGCAATTTGCCCAGCTTTCGTTTAAGAGCAGCTCATGAATCAGATGAACCGGACCGACGACAATCTCACCGACCTGAACCAGCCAAGCCTCTGGTCCGGTATCAATGCCTATCGCACAGACCCGTTGATCGTGGATCTGACGGCGGGATTGCACCGCGCGATCCGCGAGGAGTTCGATGCGCTGGGCCGCTATGTGACCTCCCCTGAAGCGCAGGAACTTGCGCGGATGGCGAATGAAAATCCGCCAAAGCTGAAGACCCACGGTCCGAGAGGCGAACGGCAGGATACTGTGGAGTTTCATCCCGCCTGGCATGCCATGATGCGGCGCTCGATGGGCAGCGGGCTGCATTCCTCGCTATGGGAGAACATTCCGGAATCGCGCAACAACCAGCACCGCGCTCGTGCTGCCCGGTTCTATCTGACCTCTCAGCTCGAATGTGGCCACTTGTGTCCGCTGACGATGACCAGCGCTTCTGTTGCTGCGATGATGGCTTCGCCTCGCGTTCAGAAAGAATGGGCGCCGCGTATCCTGTCGCGGAAATATGATTCGTCGAACCGTCCCGCGCAGCAGAAAACCGCGATCACCGTTGGCATGGGAATGACGGAGAAGCAGGGCGGGACGGATGTGCGCGCCAACCGCTCGATTGCCGAACGGGTGGGCGAGGGCGTCTATCGTCTTTCCGGTCACAAGTGGTTCATGTCCGCGCCGATGAGCGACGCCTTCGTCATGCTCGCGAAAACCAATGAAGGTATCGGTTGCTTCCTCGTTCCGCGCCTCCTGGAAGATGGTACGGCGAATGGGCTTCAATTCCAGAGGCTGAAGGATAAGCTGGGCAATCGTTCCAATGCGTCCTCCGAAGTCGAGTTCCAGGATGCGTTCGGCTACCTGCTGGGTGAACCGGGCGGTGGGGTGCGAACCATTCTCGACATGGTGACGCTGACGCGGCTGGATTGTGCTCTTGCGTCAGCTGGCATCATGCGGGCCTCTCTGGCAGAGGCTGTGCATCATTGCCGTGGTCGCAGCGTCTTTGGCAAGAACCTGATTGACCAGCCGCTGATGACCCGGGTTCTCGCGGATATGGCGCTGGACGTCGCAGCCGCGACGGCGCTGGCCTATCGTCTGGCAGAAGCCTTCGACAAGGCCGGTAGCAATCCCGCCGATGCAGCTTTTGCCCGCGTCATGACGCCCGTCATCAAATACTGGTGCTGCAAGATCGCGCCTCCGCTGATCTACGAAGCGATGGAATGCCTTGGTGGCAATGGCTACGTGGAGGAGCGTCCGCTTGCCCGTCACTATCGCGAGGCTCCGGTCAATGCGATCTGGGAAGGGTCCGGCAATGTCATGGCGCTGGATGTGCTGCGCGTGTTGAGCCGTGGCCGTGATCTGTTCGATTCGGTTCTGTCGGGCATCGAGCGGGATCTGGGTCCGAGTGGACGAAAGACGACGGATGTTCTGCGTGCCGCCATGGCACTGGCGGAACGGGACGAGGGCGCGGCAAGACTTCTGGTGGAGCAACTTGCACTCGCGGCTGCGGCTGCAGAGCTTTTTAGACTTGGCGCGGGCAAGATCGCGGACGCCTTCGTGGAAACCCGTCTGGCCGGAGGATGGCGGGCAACTTACGGGATGCTCGATTCCCGCTTCGATGCCTCCTACATCGTCGACCTTCTTTATCCCGCGGCAAGCTGAACCCGGAGCCTTCATCCACAGGTCAACGCCCAGCGTTAACCATATCAGGTGGTTCTCGTTGCGCTTTGGGCCGCGAGCAATAGGTTGAGGTTAACGATTTGTTAACCATCGCTGCGTGGTAAGGCTGTGTCTGACAACCAATGCTATCACTACGGGTTACTGTGTCTGGCTCTTTGCTTCTTTACGAGTTGGGCGGTTGATCTGACGTTTCCTGCAATCGTGCTGAGCGTCATGGCGTTTCTGCGCTGGGCGGTTCTGTCGGCACCTTGGCCGAAATCAACGCGCTGGCTAACTGTGGAAGGAAACGCCGCATGAAGTGGTTTCTCATCCTCTGGGCTGGCCCGGTCGCATTCCTGGGTGCCTGGTACTGGCTATCCTACTACAACATCAGTTTCGGGTTCTTCATGCTGACCCGTGATACCCACGATCTGGTGTTTCAGATCTATGGGCAGACCCTGGGAATTGATCCGGCGCTTCTTCCCATGCTGGTTGTCCGTGCCGTTGCGGTGGACAGCCTGATCGTCATCGCAATTCTGGCATTCCGTCGCCGCAAGCAGATTCACGCCTGGTGGATCAGGCGTTATGCGTCATCTCCCGATGCAGCCCTTTCCAAGGATACGAGCCTGTCCAAGGCTCCTTGAAGAATAAAGCTCGCGGCTGCCGAATCGATCCGTTCAGCGCGCTTCGCCCTGGAAACATCCATTTCCAGAAGTGCCCGCTCTGCGGCCACAGTGGATAGACGTTCATCCCAAAAGACGAACGGTATCTTTGTCTTGTCGCTCATGCTGCGGACGAAAGCTCTGGTCGCCTGGACACGCGGGCCCGACGAGCCATCCATATTGATAGGCAGGCCGATGATAAAGGCTGCCACCTTTTCCTTGTCTGCCCACGCCAGCAAGAGTTCCGCATCTTTTGTGAACTTCAAGCGCTTCAACACGGGCCGAGGGGACGAAAACCGCCTCCCGAGATCTGATACGGCAAGGCCGATGGTCTTTGTGCCAAGATCAAGACCGGCCACTGGTTGCCCCGGCAACAGACTGGCAGCCAGTTCTTCGATCGTCATTGTTGCCAAAGCTTATTCCTTCTCTCGGTCTATGCTCTTGAATTAATTGCGGCTGCTCTAGGTCAGCACGGGAAATAAAATCCGTCTGTCCCGTTGATGCGTATCATGGCGTTGAATAACCTGCGCTTAACTGACGGTCCACACCCGGATCCTTTGATCTCAACTGCAAAATGGAGATTTATCATGAAGATCACCTGGCTTGGCCATTCGGCCTTCAGGCTCGAAACCACCCATGCGAAGATTTTGATCGATCCATTCTTCAGCGGTAACCCATCCTTTGCAGACCAGGATCGCAAGGAAGCGGCTGCGGGCATCACGCACATTTTGCTGACGCACGGTCATGGAGATCACGTAGGGGATACCGTCGCCTTGGCACAGGAAACCGGTGCCGTCGTGCTGGCAAATGCCGACCTCGCGGCATGGCTCGGTTCCAAAGGTGTCCAGCGTCTCGAAATGGGCAATACCGGCGGCACCGTCAGCTTCGGCAGCTTCAGCGCGACCTTTACGCAGGCCCTGCATTCCTCCGCCCAGATCACGGAAGACGGGGTCTCCCATGCGCTTGGCAATGCCAATGGGCTGATGCTGCATTTCGAAGAAGAGGCCTCGCTGCTGCACATGGGCGACACGGACATCTTCACCGACATGGGTCTGATCAACGAATTGCATCAGCCTGATATCGGTCTGGTGCCGATTGGCGACCGGTTCACGATGGGCGGTGCTGTGGCAGCGCTCGCCTGCCAGCGCTTTTTCGATTTCAAGCACGCCATCCCGTGCCACTACGGGTCTTTCCCGATCATTGACCAGACGCCGGAAAAGTTCGTGAAAGGCTTGGAAGGTCTGAAGACGAGGGTAGAGACGCCTAAGGTTGGCGTTACGCTAAGCATCTGACCTTACGTAATCGGCGCGGCGTCTTGGGCCAACCGCGCCGATTTCCGTCACAACTCCGTCCGCCTTGCGGCTAAAACCGTTGCGAATGCCGGATATGGCCATTATAGCGGGAGGAAATTTCATCCGGAGAAGTTCCATGTCCGTCGATATCGCTACCGTCAAGCGCGTTGCGCGCCTTTCCCGCATTGCAGTTTCCGAAGATGATCTGGAGCGGATGACGGGCGAATTGAATGGTATCCTTGGATTTGTTGAGCTGCTTTCCGAGGTCGATGTCAGCGGGGTCGAGCCCATGACATCCGTTACGCCAATCACCATGCGCAAGCGCGCCGATGCGGTGACGGATGGTGATAAGGCTGCCGATATCGTGGCCAATGCCCCCAATTCAGATCAGAACTTTTTCCTCGTGCCGAAGGTCGTCGAGTAAGCGCGGACCATTCCGCAGCACCGACCTTCAACGCAGCCTTAAGCAAAATTCGAGATCACGATGACCGAACTTACCAACCTTACCATTTCCGAAGCGCGCGCCAAACTGAAGGGCCGTGAAATTACGGCGGTCGAATTGACGGACGCTTACCTGTCGGCCATCGACGCTGCCAACGGCGCCCTGAACGCCTACGTGACCGTAACGCCCGACAAGGCGCGCGAGATGGCGAAAGCCTCGGATGCGCGACTGGCAGACGGCAAGGGCGGCCCGCTTGAGGGTATTCCGCTTGGCGTGAAGGATCTATTCGCAACGCGTGATATCCACACGCAGGCCTGCAGCCACATTCTCGATGGGTTCAAGCCGAAGTACGAATCGACCGTCACCCAGAACCTCTGGAATCACGGTGCCGTAATGCTCGGCAAGCTGAACATGGATGAATTCGCGATGGGTTCATCCAACGAAAGCTCCTATTACGGACCCTCGGTAAACCCTTGGAAGGCCAAGGGTTCGGACGAAAAACTGGTGCCGGGCGGCTCTTCAGGGGGCTCCGCTGCTGCAGTCGCGGCGCATCTGTGCGCCGGTGCGACCGCAACCGACACCGGTGGCTCCATCCGCCAGCCTGCAGCCTTTACTGGCACGGTCGGCATCAAGCCTACCTATGGCCGTTGCTCCCGCTGGGGTATCGTTGCCTATGCCTCGTCGCTGGATCAGGCTGGTCCGATCGCGCGCGATGTGCGCGACGCAGCAATCCTGCTGAAGAGCATGGCAAGCGTCGACACCAAGGACACGACCTCTGTCGATTTGCCGGTGCCGGATTACGAAGCTTCACTTGGTCAGTCGGTCAAGGGTATGAAGATCGGCATTCCGAAGGAATATCGTATCGTGGGCATGCCAGAGGAAATCGAAAAGCTCTGGCAGCAGGGTGTGGAATGGCTGAAGGATGCCGGCGCTGAAGTCGTCGAAATTTCGCTGCCACACACCAAATATGCGCTTCCGGCCTATTATATCGTGGCACCCGCTGAAGCATCGTCCAACCTTGCGCGCTATGACGGCGTTCGCTACGGCCTTCGCGTTGACGGCAAGGACATTGCCGACATGTACGAGAAGAGCCGCGCTGCTGGCTTCGGCAAGGAAGTTCAGCGCCGCATCATGATCGGAACCTATGTTCTCTCGGCCGGCTATTACGACGCCTATTACCTGAAGGCGCAGAAGGTTCGCACTCTCATCAAGCGTGACTTCGAAGAAGCGTTTCATGCGGGCGTCGATGCTATACTGGCACCTATCACGCCGTCTTCCGCCTTTGCCATCGGTGACAAGGAACTCGCCGCAGATCCGGTTAAGATGTACCTGCAGGACGTCTTCACGGTCACGCTAAACATGGCCGGTTTGCCTGGCATTTCGGTTCCGGCTGGCCTTGATCACAAGGGGTTGCCGCTGGGCCTGCAGATCATCGGCAAGCCGTTCGAAGAAGAAACCCTGTTCAAGACGGCGCATGTGATCGAACAGGCAGCCGGAAAATTCACCCCCGCCAAGTGGTGGTAACACCTTTGAGTTCCAATAGCCGACTGCAGAAGGACCGGCTCATCCATTGGACCGGTCCTTTTTGTTGACCAGTTTTCAACAAAGATCTCTATATCGCAGGCTAATCCCTTTGACGGGCTTGGAAACACCGTCCGGCAATGATCTAATCGTGGCGACGTTCCGGGGATTTTCATGCATCATGTTCGCAATGCCCGTGAAGACGAGATTGATGCGCTGACAGGCATAGGTCTGCGAGCCTGGGCCCAGGCCATGGGCCCCATTGGCGGCACGGAGGCGATGCTGCAAAATGCATTACGTGCATTTGGAGACTTCGTTCGATCCTCCTGGGTTAAGATTACGGTGATTGAGGAAGGCGGTGTCCCTGCCGGATGGGCATCCCGCGAAGCGCTGGACGAAAAGATAACCGATTTCTGGATCGACCCGGACCATCAGCGGCGAGGTCTCGGTTCTGAACTCCTTCAAGCCGTTGAAGAAGAAGTCCGCCAGCATGGTTTCGATGAAATCAAGCTGGAAACGCATGCGCACAATACGGATGCGGTCAGTTTCTTTGAAAAGAACGGTTATCGGGTCAACTGGCTGTCGATCGCCTATGCGCCGAAGCTTGATCAGGATGTGCAATCCGTTGGTATGTCCAAGCAACTGGTTGCCCCGGTACCAGCGGGCTACGGCGTCGAGTTTTAACCTCTAACGACGAGGTGCTAGGCCTCAAAGCTTGCACCGCTTCACCAATTGCTCTACCTGACATTCAACCCATTTGACCGCATGAAGAGCCTTTAAGATGACCCTTGTCGATACGCGCACACCTGATCCGAAACGTCTGATTCCCGGTGCCACGGGTGATTGGGAAATCATCATCGGCATGGAAGTTCACGCGCAGGTTCTTTCACAGTCCAAACTGTTCTCCGGCGCTTCCACCGAGTTCGGCAAGGCGCCAAATTCCAACGTGTCGCTGGTGGATGCAGCCATGCCCGGCATGCTGCCCGTGATCAACGAAGAATGCGTGAAGCAGGCAGTGCGGACAGGTCTCGGCCTCAAGGCGCAGATCAACAACCGCTCGATTTTCGATCGCAAGAACTATTTCTATCCGGACCTGCCGCAGGGCTACCAGATTTCCCAGTTCAAGGATCCGATCGTCGGCGAAGGCAAGATCATCATTTCGCTGGGGCCAGATCGTCAGGGCAATTTCGAAGACATCGAGATCGGTATCGAGCGCCTGCACCTTGAGCAGGACGCTGGCAAATCCATGCACGACCAGCATCCGACCATGTCCTATGTTGATCTGAACCGTTCAGGCGTTGCCCTGATGGAAATCGTATCCAAGCCGGACATGCGCTCCTCGGATGAGGCGAAGGCCTACATGACAAAGCTGCGATCCATCGTGCGCTATCTCGGCACCTGTGATGGCAACATGGACGAGGGCTCCATGCGCGCCGACGTGAACGTTTCCGTGCGCCGTCCAGGCGAAGCCTTTGGCACACGTTGCGAAATCAAGAACGTCAACTCCATCCGTTTCATTGGCCAGGCGATTGAATACGAAGCACGCCGCCAGATCGCGATTCTGGAAGACGGCGGCTCAATCGACCAGGAAACTCGCCTGTTCGATCCGGGCAAGGGCGAGACGCGCTCGATGCGCTCCAAGGAAGATGCGCATGATTACCGCTACTTCCCGGATCCGGATCTGCTGCCGCTGGAATTTGACGATGCTTTCGTGGAGGCACTGAAGAGCGATCTGCCGGAATTGCCGGATGACAAGAAGGCCCGATTTGTACGCGAACTGGGGCTTTCGGTTTATGACGCCTCTGTGCTCGTGTCCGAGAAGGCAATTGCCGATTATTTCGAGTCGGTTGCTGAAGGGCGTGATGGCAAGACGGCGGCGAACTGGGTTATCAACGACTTGCTTGGCGCCTTGAACAAAGCTGGCAAAGGCATTGAAGAGACTCCGGTTTCTCCTGCTCAGCTCGGTGGTATCATCGATCTCATCAAGGCTGAGACCATCTCCGGCAAGATAGCCAAAGACCTGTTCGAAATCGTCTTCAACGAAGGCGGCGATCCTGCGGAAATCGTGGAAAGCCGCGGCATGAAGCAGGTGACCGATACCGGCGCCATCGAGAAGGCCGTCGACGATATTATCGCCGCAAACCCCGATCAGGTCGCCAAGGTCAAGGCGAAGCCAACGCTGGCCGGCTGGTTCGTGGGCCAGGTAATGAAATCGACCGGTGGCAAGGCCAACCCGCAGGCTGTGCAGGCGCTGGTAAAGGCAAAGCTGGGCATCGAGGAGTAAGGCTTCGGCCTTGCTTCTCCGAGAGAGGGCTGTTCCATGTTTTTCATTCGCACAGCGGGCCCAAAGGACGTAGAGCCGGTGCGAAAGCTATTGGCGGAGACATGGCACGCGACCTATGATCCCATCCATGGTCCGCTGAAGGTGGGCTCACTCGTCACAAGCTTGCATAGCGCAGAGGCCATCCTGAAGAGGATCAACCTGAAGGACGGCGAGTTTCTGGTTGCCGATGACGGAAAGCGGATTGGTGGCATGGGATTTGCCGCCATGTCGCCTACGATGACAAAGACCGCAGTCCTGCATCAGCTCTACGTGCATCCGACCTGCCAGAATGAAGGAATCGGGCGGGATCTCTTTGCCGAGTTAGAAACCTGTTTCCCAGATGCCGAAATTCTTCGCCTGGAAGTTGACGTAGCGAACGAACGCGCAATTTCCTTCTATACGCGACTAGGCTTCACGGAAGTTGACCGCACCAAGAACTGCGGTCAGGACAATAGTGGTATTGAAGCAATCATCATGGAGAAGCCGCTCGCGCACTAAGGGAGGAGTGCCATGACTGACAGCGACTTGCATATCAGAAGAGCCAGGGAAAGTGATCTTTCTGAATTGATCCGGCTTTTTGAGGAGGATGAGCATGGCGGCCATGGTGATACCAGCGACGAGCATGCATATGATGACTACGTCAAAGCATTTCACATAATTGACCAGTCGCTGAACGAGCAGCTTTACGTCGCCGAACAGGGTGGCGAAGTCGTTGCCAGCTTTCAGCTTGCATTTCTAAGAACGCTGCGCGGCCGCGGAGGTTTGACGGGGGTCATCGAGGCGGTTCATACGCGTTCCGACAAACGCGGACAGGGGATCGGCTCCAAGCTTTTGGAGTTCGCCGTGAGCGAGGCGAAACGACGCGGTTGCCGGCTGGTGCAAATCACGCATCGAAGTGACCGTGACGGAACCCGGGCTTTCTACGAGAGGGCCGGTTTTTCGCCGGACTACACAGGCTTCAGAATGCACTTCAAATAGCGCGTATCCACCCCCTAAAGGCTGGACATTCGCGGATCGAGATTGCATAAGCGAGGCAAGGAAACATTCCTTGTCTCTCGCGAGGACGCTGGAAAACTATGAAGAATCTTCTCCTTCAAATCTTCACCTGGTGGAATGGCCAGACGCTTGGCACGCGCTTCTTTACGTGGCGCAACGGCAAGCGCGTGGGCGAGGATGAACTGGGTAATGTCTATTACGAAGGCGGCATGACGTCCTTTGGCCTGCCTCGTCGCTGGGTCATCTACAAGGGTTACGCCGAAGCTTCAGCTATTCCGCCGGGCTGGCACGGCTGGATGCATTACCGGACCGATACGCCTCCTTCGAAGGAGAATTATGCGGCCCGTGAGTGGCAGAAGCCACATCATGAGAACCTGACAGGGACGCCGTTCGCGTACAAGCCAACGGGCTCTATGGATGCGACAGGTCAGCGTCCGCGTGTCACCGGTGACTATGATGCATGGACACCGGGTTCCTGAGCGTCTTGCTCCATCTCATGCCACATTTTTGAACTATCGCCATTAGGTCCCGGCATTGATCGGGACCTAAAGCATGTTCCGCAAAAGTGCGCAGCGGTTTTGCGATAACGACGTGCGATAAGATAAAGAGATAAAGCGTCAGCAGCGAGTCCTAAAGATCGCGACACGCTTTGGTATTTTCTGAAGGTGGTCTCGCTCCCATGTCCCATAGATCCGTTCGTTCGCTGCTTCTGGGAATGGCGCTCTGTCTGGTGATGGTTGCACCTGCTTCCGCGGCCCGTATCGAAAATCCGGTTGCAGAATTCTCAGGTATCGACAAGATCACTGGTCGTATTACCCGCTTTGATGTCTATGTGAATGAGACTGTCCAGTACGGAGCCTTGCAGGTAACGCCCAAAGCCTGTTTCTCGCGCGATGACACAGAAGCGCAAAAGGTGGACGGCTTTATTGAAGTTGATGAAATCACCCTTGATCGCAAGATAAGGCGGATCTTTACGGGATGGATGTTTGCCGACAGCCCTGGTCTTAATGCTGTTGAACATCCGATCTACGACGTCTGGCTGACAGGCTGCAAGCAGAAGTCAGATGTTCCGCCGCCCGCCAGTCCAGCAAAGCCAGCTGCCGCTGCCAAGCCATAAACTCGCATCGCATTCGGCCTCAAACTGTATTGGGTTCCCTGGTGGTCAATGCCTGGGAGGATCAGCCGTCACTGATCAGAAGGGGCGGTTAGGCAGTTCGACAGCTGCTTTCAGCAGTTCGAGATAAACCTGTTTCGGGATGTCGATTGCGCCAAACGTTTTCAGATGATCAGTCGTGAATTGCGTGTCCAGTAGGTGAAAATCGTTAGCACGCAGATGATTGACGAGATGTACAAGGCAGATCTTCGACGCATTCGTGCGCCGGGAGAACATGCTTTCTCCAAAGAATACAGCGCCCAGGGACACTCCGTAAAGCCCGCCGACCAGTTGACCGCCTTCCCAGGCTTCAACACTGTGCGCATGACCCATGGCATGGAGCTGTTTGTAGAGCGATCGGATTGTGGAGTTGATCCAGGTCGTCGGTCTATCGGGCGCTGATTCGGCGCAGCCCGTCATTACGGCTTCGAATGCCGTGTTACGGCGAATTGAGAAAGCTTGCTGCCGAACGGCCTTGTGAAGGCTCTTAGATACATGGAAGGCATCCAATGGAATGATGCCCCGCAGTTCTGGCTCGACCCAGAAGACTTCCGGGTCGTCCGCTGATTCGGCCATCGGAAACAGACCGATGGAATAGGCGCGCAGCAGAATTTCCGGCGTGATGGCGGGATAATATCTGCCGCGCCGACCTGCCATGACTACGCGCTGGGCTTGTCGCCAGTCAGATACTTTTCCAGCCAGTGGATATCGTAGTCACCGTTGGCGATATCCTGGTTGGAAACGAGATCCTGGAAAAGCGGCAGTGTCGTCTTGATACCGTCAACGACGAATTCGTCGAGCACGCGGCGCAGACGCATCATGCATTCGACGCGAGTCCGACCGTGGACGATGAGCTTGCCGATCAGGCTGTCATAGTAGGGAGGGATCTTGTAACCCGCATAGGCGCCCGAATCGACACGAACACCCAAGCCACCCGGCGCGTGGAAGTGTGTGATCGTTCCCGGAGACGGAACGAACGTACGCGGGTCTTCGGCGTTGATGCGGCACTCAATCGCGTGACCGGAAAAACTGATCTCATCCTGGGTTACGGAAAGCCCGGCGCCAGAGGCAACGCGGATCTGCTCATGAACGAGATCGATACCGGTGATGGCTTCGGTGATTGGATGCTCGACCTGAAGACGCGTATTCATCTCGATGAAGTAGAATTCGCCATTCTCATACAGGAATTCAATCGTACCGGCACCGCGGTACTTCATCTTCTTCATTGCGTCAGCGCAGATCTGACCTATCTTCATGCGTTGATCGACATTCAGGGCAGGGGAATTTGCCTCTTCCCAAACCTTCTGGTGACGGCGCTGAAGCGAGCAATCGCGTTCTCCGAGGTGGATAGCATTGCCGGCCCCGTCACCCACGACCTGGATCTCGATGTGGCGAGGCTTGCCGAGATACTTCTCCATGTAGACGGCATCATTGCCAAATGCGGCAGCCGCTTCCGAACGGGCTGTATTGAAGGCTTCCTCAAGATCGGCCTCGGTTTTGGCGACCTTCATGCCACGACCGCCACCGCCGGCAGTAGCTTTGATTAGGACCGGGAAGCCTATCTGCCGCGCGATTTCCGAAGCGTTTTCGGGCGTCACTTCTCCATCGGAGCCCGGAACGACTGGAATGCTAAGCTCGACAGCCGTCTTCTTAGCCGTGATCTTGTCACCCATCAGGCGAATATGCTCGGCAGTTGGTCCGATGAATGTAATGCCATGCGCTTCAAGAATATCCGCGAACTTGGCATTTTCCGACAGGAAGCCGTAACCAGGATGCACTGCATCCGCACCCGTGATTTCGCAAGCCGCCACGATCTGGTGGATGTTGAGATAGCTATCACGTGATGGCGGAGGGCCAATACATACGCTTTCGTCTGCCAGACGGACATGCATTGCGTCAGCGTCAGCCGTTGAATGAACGGCGACGGTTGGGATGCCAAGTTCCTTACACGCTCGCAGAACGCGAAGGGCAATTTCGCCACGGTTGGCAATGAGGATTTTCGAAATCATGAGACCGCCTTATTCGATCACAACGAGCGGTTCGCCGTACTCAACGGGCTGCGCGTCATTGACGATGATTTCCGTCACCTTGCCCGAACGCGGTGCAGGGATTTGGTTCATGGTCTTCATGGCCTCGATGATCAGAAGCGTTTGCCCTTCCTTTACGGTCGCACCAACTTCAATGAAGGACCGTGCGCCAGGGGCGGGCGACAGATAAACTGTCCCAACCATTGGTGCAGTGACAGCCTTGGAACGATCTTTTGCAGGTTCGAGTGCTGCTGCGGGTACGTTCGCGGCAGGTGCAGCGGCGGGCGCTGCATAATGCTGTAGAGCCGGGACTGGCGCCTGGATGTACTGCGGCGCCTGAATTGTGCGAGATACGCGAATGCGCAGATCGTCCTGCTCGATTTCAATCTCTGTCAAATCGGTATCGTTGAGGATGTTCGCCAGATCGCGGATCAACCCCTTGTCGAAACCGTTCTTCTTCTCAGACATGGTCAACCTATGTGCTCTGTTGTTCTTAATTGGTGATGTTGTGCAGTGCGTGCAATGCCAGGATATAACCGCCCGGACCCAAGCCGCAGATCATGCCTTTGGCCGCTGGTGCGATCATCGATTTGTGTCGGAACTCCTCACGGGCGTGGATATTTGAGATATGCACTTCGATCACGGGAACCGAGATCGCTCTTACGGCGTCGTGAAGCGCGATCGACGTATGCCCGTACGCGCCGGGATTGATGACGACGCCAATAGCGCGATCATCGGCTTCGTGAAGGCGATCAACCAGAATGCCCTCGTGATTGCTTTGAAAACATTCGACATCGAACCCCAGTTGCCGACCGGCTGCCACACATTCACTCTCGATATCGTTGAGTGTCTTGCCGCCGTATATTCCAGGCTCCCGCTTACCCAGCATATTCAGGTTCGGTCCGTTGAGGACAAAAATTGTCTTGCTCATGGAATTCCTACCATAAAACCAGGGAAACCTATAGACCGGCAGAATGGTAAGGGAAAGCCCCCGGCCACGAAAGCCGTGAATAACCGAGTTTACTCAGCGAATATTCTGAATTCACCGCGCCGTGAAGGCCTTAGGATGAGGCCGTAGGACGTTGATCAGCAGGTTGCCTTGCCACAGGCGCGCATGTTGCTGATCTTGCTGGACAGTTCCTCATGTCCAACAGCACCAAACACGGCCTCGTTGCCGACAACATAGAAGGGTGTGCCGGTGACGCCGAGATTGTTGGCGAGCTCATAAGTCGCACGGATTTGCTGGTCGTTCGGATTGTCCTTCATCGATTTCCGGATTGCGGCTTCGCTGACACCCAGGGCCGTTGCGACAGCAATGGCGGTCTGTTCTGTTGCCCGCTGCTGCCCGCCGAGAAGCTGTTTGTGGAACTGCGGATACTTCTCCGGCGCTAGAGCCTTAAAGGCGCTGGCAACGCGGTGGGCGGCCATGGAATCAGGGCCGAGAATCGGGAATTCTTTCAGGATGAAACGCACCCCCTGGTCCGACGAGAGGATCGTTTCCATATCGTTTAGGGCGCGCTTGCAATACGTGCAGTTGTAATCGAAAAACTCAACGATCGTCACATCACCGTTCGGATTACCCAAGGTGATGTCGCTGGCTGTTGAAAAGATTGCCTTGCTGTTTGCTGCAATACCCTCCGAGGCTTGAGAGGTTCGTGCGTCCTGCTGTTTCTTTTCCAGAGCGTCCTGAACTTCAAGCATGATCTCGGGATTTGCAATCAGATACTCGCGGATAAATGCGCCGAAGTCTTTTTTCTGCTGATCATCTAGAGCGTTTGCAGCAGTTCCAGGCGCGACAACGGTAGCGGAGGCCAGTAGCCCGACGGTAAGCAACTTCAGAAAAGATTTCATGGCTATCCTCTGTATCGCGCATCGCTAAAAATGATTGCGACTCAACCCCGTCAATTGACGTCTGGGTGAATCATTTGTGATCCTGTAGCGCTTCGGTGGTCTCGGGGTCTACTGGATCAAACGATCACAAATTTGGCAGACACTGATCAATTCATGATTGCCATCGCAACAGGTTGAGATCAATCATCTTTGACCAAAAATGCGCCGCAGCACTGCGCGCACATATTTCACTATCTTACCCCCGAAAAGCGAAACGGCCGCAACATGTGCGACCGTTTTACCGAGATCAAAGGAAGCCGCGCTTCTGCCACCAGCCAGCACGCTTCGGTTTCGTCAGCTCGCCATCTGGCTCACTGTCGGATGGAGCGCTGGATGTCACCACCGGTTCCGATGAAGCTATGTTGGAAGCACGGTTTGCCCGAGTTGCTTTTTCGGCCGCACTTTCTTCCGATGACGAAGCGGTTTCGACTGCTGGTTCCGGCTTTACGGCTTCTGGCTCTGCCACTTCAGCCTCGGCCGAACTCGCTACAGGCTGTTCCGTCACCGCGACAGTATCGGCAACGGCTTCGGTCTCCGGTTTGCTGGAGGCCTTGGAACGACGCGTGCGACGCGGCTTGACCGGTGCCTCTTCCGTTTTCACGGCTTCGTTTGCGTCTACTGCTACAGCCTCTTCAGTATCGACTTGGAGTTCCTGCGTCGAACCGCCGTCGGAGAAGCCGGATACAGGGCTCAGGTCATTGTCGTCTGCGCTCTCATCGGCAGTAGTATTGGCTTCAGCATCGTCCTCGCCAGAGTTTGCCTGCACGCCGTCCTCTTCGCCCTGACGATTGCGGCGACCGCCGCGCTTGCCACGACGACGACGCTTGCGCTTATTGCCTTCATCGGCTTCCGACTGGGCCTGATCCGTCTGGCCTTCCGCAGAATCATCGTCTTCATCATCCTCGCCATCATCCTCGGCGCCAAACGCTGCGCCCGAGGCATGCTGAGATGTATCGCCATTCCGGTTGCGGCGACGGCGGCGGCGCTTGCGCTTGCGATTGCTCTGCTCGTCTTCGGAGCGCGAAGCCTGTGGGGGTGAAGTTGCGACTACTGCGGTCTCGTCTTCGTCCTCATCGTCAATTTCAACGATGATGTCGTCCTCTTCCTCTTCAATCGGCAGGGACGCAAATTGTACGAGACTTTCGATCTTTACCGGATTTGCGACGGGCTCTCCGCGGTCGATTACGAAGTGACTTGAACCCACGCCGCCATCGGCCTCGATAAAGATAGAGACACCGAAGCGGTTCTCGTAGTCCACCACGTTGCTGCGCTTGTGATTGAGCAGATAAAGCGCAATCTCGGGCGTTGTCCGCACTGTGATATCGTGCGTCGTATTCTTGAGCAGGTATTCTTCGACACCGCGCAGAACATGCAAGGCAATCGAGGACTGCGAACGAACATGACCTGTTCCGCCACAATGCGAGCAGACCTGTGTTGTCGATTCGAGCACGCTGGCACGGATCCGCTGACGCGACATTTCGAGCAGACCGAAATGCGAGATGCGGCCTACCTGAATGCGTGCCCGATCATTCTTGAGGCAATCCTTCAACTTCTTCTCGACGGAGCGGTTGTTCCGCTTCTCTTCCATGTCGATAAAGTCGATGACGATCAGACCTGCAAGGTCGCGGAGCCTCAACTGACGAGCAACTTCTTCTGCCGCCTCCAGATTGGTCTGAAGTGCGGTCTCTTCGATCGAATGCTCGCGAGTCGAACGCCCGGAGTTGACGTCGATGGCGACCAGCGCTTCCGTCTGGTTGATGATGAGGTAGCCGCCAGACTTCAGCGTAACCTGCGGCTGCAGCATACGGTCGAGCTGCGCCTCGATACCAGAGCGCGAAAAAATTGGATGCAAATCCCGGTAGGGCTGGACCACCTTCGCATGGCTTGGCATCAGCATCTTCATGAAGTCTTTCGCTTCACGATAGCCTTCTTCACCCGCCACGATGATCTCGGAAATGTCCTTGTTATAGAGGTCGCGGATGGAGCGCTTAATCAGCGATCCTTCCTCGTAAACCAGACAGGGAGCGATTGAGTTCAACGTCAGCGTTCGGACATTCTCCCACAGGCGCATTAGGTATTCGAAGTCGCGCTTGATCTCGACGCGGGTGCGGTTTGCTCCCGCCGTGCGAAGAATCACGCCCATGCCCTGCGGCACGTCCAGCTCGCGCGCAATCTCCTTGAGGCGCTTGCGGTCCGTCGGATTGGTGATCTTGCGCGAAATACCGCCACCGCGTGCGGTGTTGGGCATAAGAACGGAATACCGACCTGCAAGCGAGAGATAGGTCGTTAGAGCAGCGCCCTTGTTGCCACGTTCTTCCTTAGCAACCTGAACCAGCAGGATCTGACGGCGCTTGATGACTTCCTGGATGCGGTATTGCTTGCGAGGCTTGCGGAATACGCGATCCGGCACCTCTTCCATGGCATCTTCTGCACCAACGGACTCGATGACTTCCTTTTCATGGTCGTCATCATCGTCATCATCGTCGTCGTTGGAACGGCGATCGACGACATCTTCGGACACGGAATCGGTATCAACCATCGCCGCCATCTCGTCCGGCGTGCTATCGTCGTTTGCGTCCGTCGTGTCTGAAGCTACGACCACCTCATCTGCTGCAGCCTCAACCGGCTTCTTGCGGGCCCGGCTACGGCGCGGCTTGGCTTTCGGCTTTTCTTCCGCAACCGCATCAGCAGTTGCCCCTTCAACAGAATTGTCGTCAGTGGCATGAGCCTCTGTTGCATAGACCGACTCGCTTGAGCTGTCATCTGCGCCAAGAGCGGCGTCTACCTGATGGACAATTCCCACATCCGGCTGATCCGCCTTAGCCAGATCAAGAACCGGTTCTATATCGTGATCGTGATGGCGTGGATTGTCTTCCATTTCCGCCTGAAGCAATGCCTGGCGGTCTGCAAGCGGGATTTGATAATAGTCTGGATGTATTTCCGCGAAAGCGAGGAAGCCATGGCGATTGCCACCATAGTCCACAAATGCAGCTTGGAGAGAAGGTTCAACGCGGGTCACCTTCGCTAGGTAAATGTTGCCGCGTATCTGCCTTTTGTGCTGCGACTCGAAATCGAACTCTTCAATCCGGTTCCCCCGGACGACTACGACGCGTGTCTCCTCCGCATGGGAGGCGTCGATAAGCATTTTGTCTGCCATTGAACATGTGCTCCTCGGCGCAGCCGCGCATGCTTGAAGAGGCCTGTCCTCATGTCAGCACCTCCCTGCATCGCGAGTTCTGCGCCGGATAATGATTTCCCGCTGATACGCTTTCAAGCGGCATCGCCACGACAAGCGTCAGAACCTTCGTTCCTTTGAGCCTGTCTGGAGTATGCAAATCGTGCCGCAACATTGAAAACCAGTCGAGAATGACGTTATACAAGGTTCCTTGCGGAACCCGATGAATTTGCTCCCAATGAGCAGGATGGCGAGCCATCCGGTATTCGTCCAGCCATGCCGGATTTGATGGTGTTTCAGGCCAAGTGTAGAGACGGCGGATGTCTTTGCTCCACGGCGCCAGAACATGACAGCTGGCTGCCTGCAATAGACTATCCCGTCGACACTTAAACCCTCTCAAGCCTTGTATGTTTTATCTGTCACAATAGCAAGGGCAAAGCCGATCCTGCCTTATTATGGATCAAATTCACGCACTAAAGCCCTGGGTGCTGCTTCACTTTCGCATGCATCTGAATTTGAAGACGGGTCACCGCCTATTATACATTGAGAATCATTCGTTGAGGGGCGTATTGAATTGGGTCCGGTTTGGAGCAAATCTGTGAGGTCAATGGGCCGGCTGTCTGGCGCTTTGGGTAGCGCCTACGGCATGTTTGCGGCCGTGTTTATTGCGTTATTTCTTTTCTGCTCTCTCTCGATCCAAGCGAGCGAAACACCGGATAACGCACTTCTCGCATTCTCGGCACGAATCGTTGGCGACGATGCACGCTCGCGGGTTGTCGTTGATTTCGATAACAAGCCTGAATTTTCAATCCATTATGTTGCCTCTCCGGAACGCATCGTCATTGATTTGCCGGCAACGGCCTTCGGTTTTCCTGCTGGAGATCTTGCCGCGCGTGGGCTGTTCAAGGACATCCGTTACGGAACAATGGGTGAGGGCAGCGCGCGCATTGTCTTGACTGCACAGCGGCCTGTGAAACTCGTTTCTGCGGAGGTGCAAAAAAACGAGGATCGAGGTTTCAGGCTGGTTCTCGATGCCGAAATCACCACGAAGGATAAGTTCGCCGAACTCGTCAGGACCCAGAGTTGGAAGAATGCCGAATTGAAGCAATCCGCGGCAGTTGACGGACTGCCGGATGGTACGTCGGCCAAGGATGGCGTCTTCACCATTGCCGTTGACGCCGGTCATGGTGGAATCGATGCAGGGGCGTCTGGCGCAGTAACGAAGACGCCGGAGAAGGAAATTACGCTTGCCTTTGCCAAGGTCTTGGTTGGGAAACTGAACGAGCAGACGGGTATCCGAGCGTTTCTGACCCGTAGCAATGATAGCTTTTTATCGCTGTCGGAGCGCGTTGTCCTTGCTCGGCAGGGTAAGGCAGATCTGTTCATATCCCTTCATGCCGACACGCTTGGTCAGAAAAGTATCCGGGGATCGACCGTTTACACGCTCTCCGATACTGCATCGGACAAGATGGCTGCGGCACTTGCCGCCCGTGAAAACCTTTCGGACCAACTCGCCGGTTACTCCATTGAGGTGCCACAACCGGAAATCGCCGACATTTTGCTGGACCTCACTCGCAGGGAAACACAAGCATTCTCCATTTCAATGGCCAACAGAGTGGTGAAATCTTTCGAGGGGCAGATCGGGCTCATCAATAATCCTCATCGATTTGCAGGTTTTCAGGTACTGCGGGCGCCAGACATCCCATCGATCCTTCTTGAACTCGGTTTTTTGTCCAACGAGGGAGATGAGAAGCTGCTTTTGAGCGAGGAGTGGCGAGACAAGTTAACCAGCCTTCTTGTTGATGCAGTCCTCAAATATAGGGGTGAGGCTGTCGCAGGCGGTGGCTGATTAGCATTGGAGCAGATTGCATTGTTGCCTGAGTACAACAGGCTCCTGTTGGGTCGCTGTTCCGGTCGAACTATCGCGGCCAAGACGGAGTAAGTCTTCGCAAGAGCCCTATTTTACTCACATTCCCGGCGTTACAGAATTAGGGTGCAGATACGTGGCTGGATATGGTTTTTAACGACTGAAGCTTGCAGTCGGCATAGGCCATGTGCAAAACCCGTGAAAACATGAGAGTCGGCCGAGACTGTGCCGAACGACCGAAGCGGTAGCTAGCGAATGATAAGATTATTTGGATATTTCTTCGGCTTTGCGTGCATAGCGTTCTTTGCGTTTGCTGCAGTAGCCGCAGTGTACCTGACGGGCGTATCCAAGGATCTTCCTAATTACGAGGTATTGGCCTCTTACGAGCCACCTGTCGCAACGCGCGTTCACGCAGGCAATGGAGCGCTGATGGCTGAGTATGCGCGAGAGAAGCGGCTTTTCCTGCCCATCCAGGCTATTCCGGATCGCGTTAAGGCTGCATTCATCGCTGCGGAAGATCAAAACTTTTACAAGCATCCTGGCGTCGATCCCTGGGGCCTCGCACGTGCCGTAGTCAATAACATCCAAAACATTGGCTCCGGTCGTCGGCCCGAGGGTGCATCGACGATCACCCAGCAGGTTGCCAAGAACTTCCTCCTTTCCGCAGACCAGACTATCGACCGCAAGGTCAAAGAAGCCATCCTCTCCTTCCGTATCGAGCAGACCTACTCGAAGGACAAAATCCTCGAACTTTATCTCAACGAGATTTTCTTCGGTTTCAATTCCTACGGTATCGCCGGCGCCGCGTTGACCTATTTCAACAAGTCCGTGACAGAGTTGACGATTGCGGAGGCTGCCTATCTGGGCGGCCTGCCGAAAGGTCCGGCAAACTACAATCCATTTCGTCACGAAGAGGCGGCAATTACCCGACGCAATTACGTTATCAGCCGTATGGCGGAAGACGGCTACATCACCGCCAGTGATGCTGAACTGGCCAAAAAGCAGCCGCTTGGCGTGAACATGAACCGTGGTGGCGCGACGCTCGCTGCGTCCGAATACTTCTCGGAAGAAGTACGCCGCCAGATCATAGAAAAATATGGCGACAAGGCCCTTTATGAGGGCGGCCTGTCCGTTCGTACCTCGCTCGATCCGCAGTTGCAGATCATGGCCAGGGCTTCCTTGCAGAAGGGATTGGTAGATTACGACGAGCGTCGGGGTTATCGCGGTGCGGTTGCCAAGATCGGCGTATCCGGTGACTGGGGCATGGAACTCGCCAAGGTTCCGGCTCTCCGCGATGTTCCGGAGTGGAAGCTCGCCGTTGTCACCGCCGTGTCCGACAAGCAGGTCGATATCGGCCTTCAACCCGACCTGGTAGCCGGTAAAGTTGTCGAGGAACGCAAAAAGGGCACAATACCAGCCGATCAGATGAAATGGGCTTTCCGCGATGCGAAGGGCGTCAAGAAAACGGCCAAGTCTCCCGTCGGTGTGGTCGAGCCGGGCGATGTCGTGTATGTCGAGCCGATCGAGAACAAGCCTGGCATTTTCGCATTGAGACAACCTCCGAAGGTACAGGGCGGTATGGTGGTGATGGATCCGCATACAGGCCGCGTCCTGGCCATGGTGGGCGGCTTCTCCTACGCTCAGTCGGAGTTCAACCGCGCTACACAGGCGATGCGACAGCCCGGTTCGTCATTCAAGCCTTTTGTCTATGCTGCCGCGCTGGACAACGGTTACACTCCATCCTCCGTCATTCTGGATGCCCCGATCGAAGTCACGTCTGGTGGGCAGGTCTGGAGTCCGGATAACTATGGTGGCGAATCAGGTGGCCCATCGACGCTGCGAGTTGGCATCGAGAAATCGCGTAACCAGATGACTGTGCGCCTCGCGCAGGATATGGGTATGGATCTGGTTGCGGAATATGCACAACGGTTCGGCATCTACGATAAAATGGCGCCGCTTCTGTCTATGTCGCTCGGTTCCGGTGAAACTACCGTTCTGCGTATGGTTTCGGCCTATTCGGTCATCGCGAACGGTGGCAAGCAGATCAAGCCCACGCTGGTTGACCGTATTCAGGATCGCTATGGCAAGACCATCTTCCGCCATGAGGAGCGGACTTGCGAGGGATGTAATTTCAATAGTTGGGCAAACCAGCCCGAGCCAACGCTGATAGATAACCGCGAACAGGTTCTCGACCCGATGACGGCTTATCAAATAACATCGATGATGGAGGGTGTTGTCCAGCGTGGCACCGCCGCAGGCAAGATCCCGGTGAAGGATCGTCCGGTCGCTGGCAAGACGGGTACGACGAACGACGAAAAGGACGCCTGGTTTGTCGGCTTTACGCCGAACCTTGTTGCTGGCCTCTACATCGGCTTTGATACACCCACGCCGCTCGGTCGTGGCGGTACCGGTGGAAACCTGTCGGCGCCGATTTTTGGCGAATTCCTCGCTCAGGCGGCGAAGGTAACCCCGGCGACGAAGTTCCAGGTTCCTGCTGGGATGCAGTTCATTGCCGTCAACAGAAAAACCGGCATGTTCGCTCTCGAAGGCGAGCCGGACACGATTGTCGAAGCCTTCAAGCCTGGAACGGGACCAGCAGATACGCTGACGATCATCGGTGCTAATGCACAGTTACCGCCGGAAGAAATCCTTAAGACGTCGCCACAGGCACAGCAGGCCGTTACCTCGGGTTCCGGTGGCCTCTTCTAACCATACAACTTGCCGAGATCCTGTGATGAGGCAGTCATGGCCTCATCGTGATGCTTTACAGAACTCGCCGGTGGAACTATTCAACCGTCAAATCCCGAAAGGACGAGAAGGCAGAGAATGCGCAACGAAACTTTGAATGTTATCGACGAAATCAAGCAGGCCATAAGCCTGCTGAGGAGGCATCTTTGACTGGGATCAGGCGGTAAGACGGCTGGACTGGTTGAACAACAAGGCGGAAGATCCAACACTCTGGAACGATGCCAGCGAAGCGCAAAAGCTTATGCGCGAACGCCAGCAGCTGGATGACAGCATCAGTGGCGTAAAGTCTCTGGAGCAGCAACTGCGGGATAACATCGAGTTTATCGAGCTTGGTGAAGAAGAAGGCGACGAAACCGTCGTTCGCGACGCGGAAGATGCGTTGAAGGCTCTTCAAGCTGAAGCAACCCGCCGGCAGGTCGAAGCCATGCTCTCGGGCGAGGCGGACGGCAACGACACCTATGTTGAAGTTCACTCCGGCGCTGGTGGTACCGAATCGCAGGATTGGGCCAACATGCTCCTGCGCATGTATACCCGTTGGGCGGAGCGCTCGGGTTTCAAGGTGGAACTACTTGAAGTCCATGACGGTGAAGAGGCGGGCATCAAATCTGCCACGATCCTGGTCAAGGGCCACAATGCCTATGGCTGGCTCAAGACCGAATCCGGCGTTCACCGGCTTGTGCGTATTTCGCCCTACGACAGCAACGCACGTCGTCACACGTCATTCTCGTCGATCTGGGTTTATCCTGTGGTTGACGACTCGATCCAGATCGAGGTGAACGAAAGCGATTGCCGGATCGATACCTATCGTTCATCCGGTGCAGGTGGACAGCACGTCAATACGACGGATTCGGCCGTACGAATCACGCATATTCCAAGCGGCATCGTGGTTGCGTGCCAGCAGGAACGTTCGCAGCACAAGAACCGCGCCAAGGCGTGGGACATGTTGCGCGCTCGTCTGTATGAGGTCGAATTGAAGAAGCGGGAAGAGGCGGCAAACGCCGAAGCCGCATCGAAGACCGATATCGGATGGGGGCATCAGATCCGCTCTTATGTTTTGCAGCCCTATCAGTTGGTCAAGGATTTACGTACCGGTGTGGAAAGCACTGCACCGGGCGATGTTCTGGATGGCGAACTGAATGAGTTTATGGAGGCGGCCCTCGCACATCGTATCAACGGTGGTGCCGGAGCAGACGTGGCCGACATCGATTGAGATGCTCGATCTTTGAGCCGTGATAGCAAAAGGGCTGCGTGCAAGTTGCGCAGTCGCTTTTTTGTACGCTGCGGGAATATTCAGTCTGAGAACTGTTCCGCCAGAATGCGCTCCGACCATGAATGATCGGGATCGGATAGTATTCGTGCCGTCCGATCGTTCGATTGTGAAATGGTCACCTTTAGTACGCTCTTGACCTCCGTATTATCCGCGACAGCGTTCACCGGACGTTTGCCGGGCTCCAAAATATCGAGTTCAACGCAGACCTTGTTCGGCAAAAGCGCGCCGCGCCAGCGACGAGGCCGGAAAGCGCTCACCGGTGTCATCGCCAGCAAAGGGGCTTCCAGCGGTAGGATGGGTCCGTGAGCAGACAGATTATAGGCAGTTGAACCTGCTGGTGTTGCGATCATTAGCCCGTCACAAATCAGCTCCTCCAGGCGTGTATGCCCATCGATGGTCACGCGCACCTTGGTCGCCTGGTAAGATTGCCGGAAGATGTAGACCTCATTGATGGCGAGAGCGATGGACCGGGATCCGTCTGCATTAAAGGTTTTCATCTGCAAAGGATGAAGGTCGTTTTCAACCGAAGCTTCGATCCGCGCGTTGAGACCATGGACACGGTAATCGTTCATCAGAAAGCCGACCGAGCCGCAATTCATGCCGTAGATGCGTTTACCGCTGTTAATTGTCTGGTGAAGCGTCTGCAGCATGAACCCATCGCCTCCTAGGGCAACCACGACATCGGCGTCTGAGATATCGTGGTTCCCATAGAGCGATGTTAACTCGGCATAAGCGGCCTGTGCTTCTGGTGCTGGAGAAGCCAGAAAACAGAGTTTAAAGCTGCTATATGACATTGGCTCTCCTTGTTCCGAGCACTTTGGTAGCCGATATCGGTCTCCAGGTACAAGTCCGCGCTGAGGTTTGATGGTTCTCCGTCTCTTTTATCTCTTCTTCTTCTCGAAAATTGGATTTTGGGGTTTACACAGCGGCCAGATATGCTAGTTGGACACCCGCAAGTGCCCTTGTAGCTCAGTTGGTAGAGCACCTGATTTGTAATCAGGGGGTCGCGGGTTCGAACCCTGCCGGGGGCACCATTCATATCCTCATACTCGCCATCCGATGTTGCAGCACAGATGCTGCCGTTGCTTGAAAAAGCGAGAATTCAATCAAATTGAAGCAATTACTTCAGCGTCGATTAGACTCTTTCTACTAGGTTGAAAGCGTCGGGCGATGCGGTCGCATCACCACCGAAATGAATGCGGACCCGACCGAATCGATGCTGAGACGCAGTTAAGCCATCTTCAGCGCGGACATCCCCACGATTTTCAGCTGTCAGGCATGCAGGCCATTGTTCTTGCGTGAACGGCATCCCTCGTCGGTTCGGAACCATTGCCCGAAACTGCCAGATGAGGATCGACCCATGACGGCCGCAACTAAAAACGACGCTCTGGAAATCATCGCCTTTCGTTTGGGCGAACAAAACTTTTGCATCCGCACCACTGGCGTGCGTGAGATTCGCGGTTGGGGGCCATCAATGCCTATCCCGAACGCTCCTGAATTCGTGCTCGGTGTCATTAACTTGCGCGGCAACGTGATTCCCACCATTGATCTGGCGCGCCGACTTGGCATGACGCCAGCGGAACGTACGGAACGCAGTGCCATTGTTGTGGCTGAGGCGGGCCCAACTATAGTCGGTTTGGTTGTTGATCACGTTACGGACATGCTCACCGTATCTGCTGACCAGTTGCAACCGGTCCCCGTTGTACTGACTAGTTTCGACAGCCGCTATTGTGACGGGATCATCACCCATGACTCCGGAATGATCTGTTACCTCAACATCGAACGTCTGTTCGAGAACGATCAAATTCCGCAGGCTGCCTGAGTTCGCGCTTCTTCGGACTGCAAAAAAAAAATGAAACGGGTGTTCAAAATGCGATTTCTCACGCTGATCGCTTCTTCTCTGCTGTTTACCTCCTCGGCCCTGGCACTGGACGCGCCTAAGGGTCCTGTAATCCTCACCGTGAAGGGCACACTTGCTCATGCCAATGTTGGCGGGACCGCACAGTTTGACCTTGAAATGCTGGAGAAACTGGATGGCCGCACAGGCAAGATGAAGACACCATGGACCGAAGGTGAAACGAGTTTCTCCGGTCCGCTTTTGCGCGCAATCCTGAAGGAGGCGGGAGCTACGGGCAGCCAACTACAAGTCAAGGCGTTGAACGACTATTTCGCTGAGATTCCCATCGAGGATGCGGAAAACCTGAACACAATTCTCGCGACGCGGCAAAATGGGAAGGTCATGTCCATCCGGGAAAAGGGACCGCTTTTCCTGATCTATCCCTTCGACCAAGATCCTGCTCTCTATAATGAAAAGTACTTCTCTCGATCAGTGTGGCAGATCAAGGAGATTGAGGTAAAGCCGTGACGCCAGCAACGCCGTTCGGTGGGGAGGTTATTCGCCGCGCCAGCCGGACGACGGCGGCGCTTCAGATATTTGGGGTAATCCTGTTGGGGATCCTCGTATCCATCTACATTGATATATCGAACCGGCAGGGAAACCTCGAAGACGCCGTCCGTGAAAACGCGATGTGGTCTGTGTATCAGCTCGATCGCGAAGCCGACGAATTGTTGCACTCGTTGAAGGAAGTTATCGAAGGAGGATTGAAAGAAGCGTCGAACCGTGAACGTCTCTCCTTACGCTTCGATATTGTTTTTTCGCGCATGGACGTATTGCGAAAGTCCAAGTTCGAGCAGGGCTTCTCTGCAGATAATGAAGTAAAGTCAAGACTTGAGCAGGTGCAGGACATGATCATGCATCTGGACCCGGTCTTCAGCAAATTGACGCAGATCGATTTCGCGACCGTGGATTCCGTTGAACTTCTCTCTCGGGCAAGTGCTTTGTCGGAAGCGACGGGCGCTCTTCTCGTCTATACGAACACGCTTACGAGCGAAGAGCGCGCACAGAACCGGCTAGAAGTGGAGGCTCTCCAGCAGAAGGCTTTCCTGATCGTCGGCCTACTATCTCTATCGGTTCTTCTTTTGATAGTCGGGCTCAGACGCCAGTTGCGCGGTGTTCAGGCGGCAGGTGCGAGCCTTGAAGCTATGGCGCAAGAATTAACGGTTTCCTATCAGGCAGCTGAGGCGGGAAACCGGGCCAAATCGCAGTTCATGGCGACTATGGGGCATGAAATTCGTACGCCCTTGAACGCAATTCTCGGAATGGTAGAGCTTCTTGAACTGAACAAGTTGCCTGAAGATGCGCTTAGTCGGGTGCGGACGATTCGCCGATCAGGCGAGGCACTCCTGGATACCATCAACGAGATCCTGGATTACGCCAAGATCGAACATGGCAAACTGGAACTCGAAGAACGCCCAGTAGATCTTGTCTCACTGGCTGAAAATTCGGCAGAGATGATGCGCGGTCGTGCGACGGAAGCGGGAACGCGGATCGCTGTTGATCTTCCCCATCGTTGGCATGCTCGGCATGTCCTGGCGGATCCTACGCGCTTGCGTCAGGTCATGTTGAACCTGATGAGCAATGCCGTGAAGTTTACGAGCGAAGGGACCGTCACCCTGCGAATGCGGCAGCAGGTTCGGCAGAGCGAGGTTTGGTTGCGCGTTGAAGTCCAGGATACAGGCATCGGTATAGGCGAGGAAGGGCGTAAAAAGCTGTTTCGCCCCTTCTCTCAGGTCGATGCCAGTATCAGCCGCCGCTACGGGGGGACAGGTCTTGGTCTTACAATCTGCAAGGAAATCGTCGATCGCTTCGGTGGCCGGATCGGTGTTGAAAGCTCTATCGGTTTCGGCAGCACCTTCTGGTTCGAGGTCCCTGTGAAGGCAACAGAGGCTCCGGCAACGGAACAAGATGTCGAAACACCCAAGGCATTCGCCAGCATTGCGCCTCTGCGGATCCTGCTGGCGGAAGACAACAAAATCAATCAGCAGGTGATCCTGGGTTATCTCAGTCATCTTGGTCAGACGGCAACAGTCGCGGAGAATGGTCAGGTTGCACTGGAATTCGCTTCCCAGCAGGACTTTGATCTTATTCTGATGGATATGCAGATGCCGATTATGGACGGGATAGAGGCAACGCGTTGTCTTCGTGATCCCATGAGCCGCAACAAAAATGTACCCATTGTTGCGCTGACAGCCAATGCGTCGGAGGAAGACCGGCGGCGCTGCATAAATGTCGGGATGACCAGCTTCCAGGCCAAGCCAATAAGCCTCGCTGCGCTGCATGCTTTGCTAAAGGGAATCACACCGTTGCCAACTATTCAAACTGAAAGCGCTTCAAACGATCCATTACTAACTGATCCCATAAATCCGCCTAAACACGGTCTCGCTGCGGTGGCTGACCGGCGTCAGGAAATCGAGGATATTCTAGGAGCTGATGCCTTCGAGGAGCTGATGGCCGCATTCTTTGACGACGCGGTTGATCTGCTGAACTCACTAAATGTCTCAATGCAGGACGGGCGTAAGGAAAATTTTGACACGCTTCTGCATAATCTCAAGGGAGCTGCAGCCAATATCGGGTTGGAGGAGATCGCCTTACGTGCGCAAACTCTTCGCAAGAGGGAACTGACACTGGCTGACATTGATGAGCTTTCGCAACAAATTCGTGCCGCGCAAACTGCGCTGGCCGCCTGAGGAGAAAGACATGAACATTCTGGTGGTCGATGACAACAAGACCAATCTGGTTCTGCTGAAGAAACTTGTGGCGACTGTGGATGGATGCAAGGCAATCGGTTTTTCCAGTCCTGAAGAAGCGCTTCACGCTATGCCGGATCTGGACTTCGATATCGGCGTGATCGATTTCCAGATGCCGGTCTACAACGGTGTGGACCTTCTTGTGGAGATTCGTCGTTTCGATAAATATCGCGACAAGCCTTTTGTGGTGGTTACTGCCGACGGAGATACCGCGACGCGAATGACTGCACTCAACGCCGGGGCAATCGATTTTCTGACGAAGCCCATTAATCCGCTTGAGTTTCAGGCACGCATCCGCAACCTTACGGCCTTGACCATTGCGCGAAATCAATTGGCGGATCGGGCTGAATGGCTTCGCACCGAAGTTGAAAAAGTCGTTAACGAACTGCGCGAGCGTGAGCAGGAAATAATCTACCGACTGACACTGGCTGCAAGCTATAAAGATCCGGAAACTGCCATGCACACTCTGCGAGTGGGGGCCTATTCAGAAGCAATCGCCCAAGCTTACGGGCTTCCAGATGAGATCTGCGCCGATATTCGCATTGCGGCCCCGATGCACGATATCGGTAAGGTGGGTATTCCCGACGCTGTGCTTCTGAAAAGGGGTATCTTCTCGGATGTCGAGCGGGAACAGATGCAGTGTCATCCATCGATCGGCTCGCGAATTCTCGGTCACTCCCGTTCTAGTCTTCTACAACTCGCAGCCGAGATTGCTGGTGCTCATCACGAAAGATGGGATGGTCAGGGTTACCCGCATCGCCTTTCGGGAGCAGAGATTCCTCTAGCGGGCCGCATCGTTGCAATTGCCGATAGCTTCGACGCCCTCACGACGGCTCGACCATATAAAGAGGCATGGACCATAGATAAGACGATCCAGCATATTCAGGATAGAGCTGGCAGTCAGTTTGATCCGCAATGTGTTCAGGCTTTCATTAGCGCATTGCCGGATATCAGAAGAATCATGAACGCTCCGCATGAGAGAACCGAAGAGTCGGGAGCTGCCGCCTGAACAGCCGGTTCTCTTAGCCAAAGAGTTGAAAACGGAAATTGGTGTCTGCGTTGCGAGGCGCGTGGCTGATCCATGGAGGAAGCCGCGCGCCAAATGATTCATCCGAAACATCCGGGTCGTCGTTCCTCACCTTCAGAATCGCGGAAAAATATGGGAACCTTTCCCGTAATAGTGGGTTTTCAAGGATCTGATGGCGGGCCGAATTCTATGACCTATAAAATTTTGATTGTCGAAGACCAGTTGCTGACCGCACCTCCTATCTAGGATGCGGTGACGGCGCTCGGCGACGACATGATGGGTATAGCGGCAAATTTACAGGACGCGATAAATTATGCTCAGGACTGCAAAATCGCGCTCTTCGATGCGCAGTTACAGGACGGCATAACAGGCACGACTATTGGTGCAGCACTCGCGCAATCTGGCGCGACCGTGCTATTCATGACCGCCAACCCGGATTTGCTGGGGGAGGGCGTGCCAGGAACACTCGGTGTCATTTCCAAGCCGATCTTCGATCTGGAGCTGGTAGCTGTCATACAAATCGCCGCGGATTTCAGGTCTGGCGCAGACGTATTTGCGCCGGAACGCTTCAATCGACTTGCATCCTGATGCTGCGCCTGACCTATTTTCTGCTGAGGAAATGTCGGCTGGCGTAAAGTGCTATTGCCGCAGCGTTTGACACATTCAAAGACTTGATTGCTCCCGGCATATCGAGGCGTGCGAGAGCGCTAACCGTCTCGCGGGTCTTTTGACGCAAACCTTTGCCTTCGGAACCGAGAACAAGCGCGATCTTGCTTCCGGCGAACGCACCCTCGATCGGTGCAGGACCTTCAGAATCGAGGCCGACGGACTGAAACCCCAATCGATGGAGCTCTTCAAGAGCGTCCGCCAGATTCGTAGTCTGAATGTAGGGGATGAGTTCCAGTGCTCCCGACGCCGACTTCGCAAGGACACCCGATTCGGTCGGGCTGTGGCGCTGGGTCGTGATCACTGCACCCGCATCGAATGCAACGGCTGAACGCATGATCGCGCCCACGTTATGCGGATCAGTTACCTGATCGAGAACCAGAAGGAGAGGGCTGTCTTTCAGCGCTTCGAGCCTTCGAATTGGCAACGCTCTAGTCTCAAGCATGACGCCCTGATGGATCGCTTCAGGACCCAGGACACGCTCGATGTCCGATGGAACGACGAACTCCACCGGAAACGGCAGCGATTCCGCGGGACCGATATCGAGCCGCATAAATGCATTTTGGGTCACAAAGAGGCGCACGAGTTTGCGCGCCGGATTTCCAATGGCTGCGCGCACGGTATGAAGCCCATATAGGTAGACCTGTTCCGCCTCAAGCTGCGGCGGAGACCAATCTCTGCCTGCCTTCCGGCGTTTGGCAGGCACCGGCGTTGGAATTTCGCCACGCTCTCTCTTGGAATCTCGAACTTGCCGACGCAGATTGGCGTAGTGGCTGTCTCGGGCGGATTTATCTTTGTTATCGTTCTTCGTCATGCTGCCTTATAGCGACTGTGCATCCACGGGGAAAGTCCACCGTCATCCACAGGTCGAAGAGAAGTTCTGAAATTTCTCGAAATTTTCATTTGATGTCGTGTTGACAGCAGGCGAACTGCCAGTCATATACGCCGCCGTGACTGCAGCAATCGACGCGGTTCACAAGCTTGGTCTTCGGTCCAGACAGATACTGGAGGGATGCCCGAGTGGTTAAAGGGGACGGACTGTAAATCCGTTGGCTCAGCCTACGTTGGTTCAAATCCAACTCCCTCCACCATTCTGATCTTCGACCGAATGCAAGCCCGCGGGTATAGCTCAATGGTAGAGCAGCAGCCTTCCAAGCTGAATACGCGGGTTCGATTCCCGCTACCCGCTCCAAATTCTACTAAAATGCACCAGTTAATGGCGTCTGACTGTTGCGCGTGGATACCCCCGGGGCCTTTGCAATAATTATCTTGCGCATTGAACTGGAAAGCCTTAAACGGCGTCACCAAATCCGCACGCGCGGATGAATCATTCTTTTTGATCACAGGAAGCATCAATGGCAAAGAGCAAGTTTGAGCGTACCAAGCCGCATGTGAACATCGGCACGATTGGCCACGTTGACCATGGCAAGA
>NZ_JALJQZ010000012.1 GCF_022968395.1 Affinirhizobium lemnae | reverse complement strand
AACTTCATGGGATTCGTCAAACTCGCAGCCATCGCCATCTGGCTCAAATAGCTAAATCGTCACTACCGCCTAGAGCATGTCGTAGTAAAAGTGTGCAGCGGTTTTGCGCAAACGACATGCGTTAAAACAAAAAGATAAAGCGCCAGGAGCGAATCTGAAAGATCGCGACACGCTTAAGCCCCAAGCATGTCATTTCCCCGACCGCTCGATAGAGAGCATTCCGCTCGATCTTGTCGGAGTGGTCTGAAGCTCATTCTGTGAAGGGGGCATGGCCCGTGCTCTTCGATGGACCGCCTATGCTGGGCCGTGCCATAGCCCGCATGTTGGGCGAAGCCGTAGTTGCCATAAACCTGGCTCGCGCGTGTCATCATCCGGTCTCTTGTCACCTTGGCGATGATCGAAGCGGCGGCAATGGAAAGGCTGCGCGCATCGCCCTGGATGACAGCCTTGCCCTGACAGGCTAACCCTGGCGGTACATCGCGGCCATCGACCAGGACATAATCTGCCCTGATGGGCAGGGCGTCCACGGCACGGCGCATGGCATCAAGGCTGGCGCGAAGGATGTTCTTCTCATCGATATGGCGGGGACCGGAAGAGGCGATTGAAATATGCGCCGTGGCACAGATCTCTACGAAAAGAGCCTCACGCTGCTTCAGCGTCAACTGCTTGGAATCATTCAGTCCTGCTGGGATGTGGTCCGGATCGAGGATGACCGCTGCGGCAACAACAGGTCCAGCAAGGGGGCCGCGTCCAGCTTCGTCGGTGCCTGCGACCGGCCAATGACCTGCTTTTTGCGCCATCAGCTCCAGCGAAAAATCCGGAACGATCGGTTCGAGGGAAAAAAGATCGGGAGGAGAATCGGGGGGCGTGCGTCGTGACATGCGGCATCACTCGCACGCCCACCCGATTTCCCGCAAGCCCCGTCGAAGCAAATGAGGCGGCACTGCTTCAGGCCCAAGGGGATCAGGCCAACGGGGCAAGACCAGCAGGGGCGGCGCCGGTCCATTTCCATCTCGCTGGGGGCGCCCAGCGAGATGGCAAAAGATGAGTAAGCTGCACGGATCGCCGACGATCGCCCATCGCAGCAACGGCACAGGGCCGAAGCGCATCGCAGCCACCCAGGGAGAACAGGCTTTCAAGTCAGCAGTGCCCGGATCTTGGCCCGGATCTTGGCGCAGAATTCACCGAAATCCAACCTCCGTGCCGCAGCCTCACAGAAGCGACAGTTGAACCCCCGCGCCATCGGGTCGAACAAACAGATCGTCGCGCAGCGCTACACCCCGGCGGGCAAGACCAAGGCGCTTCGTCGCCATTTCGAAACGCCGCGAGATCTGCCAGGCATAGGGACCTTCTCCTTTCATGCGCTTGCCAAATTCCGCATCGTAGTCCTTGCCGCCACGCATCGATTTTATCAGTGACATCACATGCCGGTAGCGATCCGGATAGTTTCTCAAAAGCCAGTCGCGGAAGAGCGGGCTGACCTCGAGCGGCAAACGCAGAAGAATGTAGCTTGCAGACACGGCACCAGCCGCCTGTGCAGAGTCCAGAATTCGTTCCAACTCATGGTCGTTCAGCGCCGGAATGAGAGGCGAGGCGAGAACGCCGGTCGGTATTCCTGCATCCGTCAACTGTCGTACGGCTTCAAGCCGCCTTGACGGCGTCGAGGCCCGTGGCTCCATCAGGCGCGCCAGTTTGCGGTCGAGCGTCGTGACGGAGATTGCCACCTTGGCCAAGCCCTTGGCGGCCATCTTGCCAAGAATGTCGATGTCCCGCGTCACCAGCGCTGACTTTGTGACGATCATGACCGGGTGGTTGGCTTTTTCCAACACTTCCAGCAATTGCCGCATGATGCGCCATTCGCGCTCGATCGGTTGATAAGGGTCTGTGTTCGTCCCGATCGCGATGGGCTTCACCTTGTATCCGGGCTTACTCAGCTCTCGTTCAAGCAGACGAGGGGCATCGGGCTTTGCAAAAAGCTTGGCCTCGAAATCCAGCCCTGCCGAAAGCCCCATATAGCTATGGGTTGGTCTGGCAAAACAATAAATGCAGCCATGTTCGCAGCCGCGATACGGATTGACCGATCGATCGAATGGAATATCGGGTGAGTCGTTGCGTGTGATCGCTGTTTTCGGCTTCTCGATCTGGACTTCGGTCTTGAAAGGTTCGAGTTCTTCCAGCGACTGCCAACCATCATCGAACTGCTCGCGCCGCTGGTCTTCGAACCGGCCGCTCGGGTTCAAGCCGGCACCCCGTCCGCGCCGACGGTCCGTCTCGACGCGAAGTCCAGACGACTGGACCAGAGCGTCGGCAATATCAGCCGTATGAGCAGGCGCGAAAGCGTCCTGCCGCAGTTGAGACAGCTCGTTCATGGATAACTCCCAGCCAGATGTTCAACGCTGGCGTCCTCAAATTCGTATCGTTAAAATGAGAACATTGCAAGAACAAAATCTGCCGCCTTTGTTGATGGCAATTTTCAGGCCGATGCGATAAGGGTCATGAATGCTGACTGTCTTGATGGAATGCCATGATCAGGAATCCGAGCTGGCGCAGACTTTGTCTGTTCTGGTTGCCGGTGCTGTGGAAGGTCTGGTCAGCGATGTCGCGGTGCTCGATCATGGTTCTACCGATGCGTCCGCGCGTGTTGCGGATGCCGCGGGGTGCAAGTTCTATACGCAGTGGGATCTGAAGAACGTGCTGCAGGAGGTGCGTGGCGAGTGGCTCCTGCTGCTTGAGCCGGGAGCGCGCCCTCAAATTGGCTGGATCGATGAAGTCGCCGAGCATATTTCGCTCACACGGCATCCCGCACGCTTCACCGCATCAAGGAATTACCGGAGGCCGCTGATGCAGCGGTTGTTCAGCAAGGATCCGCCGCTCGCGCAGGGTCTTCTTATTCAGAAAAGTGTGGCTTCAGCCAAAGGTGCTCGCGCTACGCGGCTTGCCGATCTCGTTGAGGGGCACCGGCCACATACGCTCATCTCAGAACTGATCCCAGCCTGGGCTGCAGCGCGTAGCTAATATAATCTGGCCTAGCCTGATCACGCCTTGCCGCCGCGCTTCAGGTGCTCGTCAAGCCGTGGCATGATCTCCACGAAATTGCAGGGCGTATGGCGATAGTCCAGCTGCCATTTCAGGATCCCGTCCCACGCATCCTTGCAGGCGCCCGGCGAGCCGGGCAACACGAAAACGAAGGTCGCATTGGCAACGCCACCGGTGGCACGGGACTGGATCGTCGATGTTCCGATCTTGTCGTAGGATATGCGGTGAAACACTTCTGAAAAGCCATCCATGCGCTTTTCGAACAGCGGTTCCAGGGCTTCCGGCGTTACATCCCGACCGGTAAAGCCTGTGCCGCCGGTGGTGATCACCACGTCGATTTCCTCGGCCAGCGTCCAGTTCCGAACCTGCTCGTAGATCTGCTCCTTGTCATCGGCAACGATTGCCCTGGCAACGAGTTCGTGCCCCGCTTCCAGAATGCGCTGCACCAGCGTGTCGCCGGATTTGTCATTGTCGAGCCGCCGCGTGTCGGAAACGGTCAGCACGGCAATACCGACCGGAATGAAGGGACGGCTCTCATCGATACGGCTCATGGTGCATTTCCTTCCAAAGTTCGGCCCGCTCTGACATACCACTGCGGCTTGGCCTGCTCGAGCGTCAAGGCTGCACGTTCCAGAGTCATTTCGTCGCGGTAGAGGCCGAAACACGTGGCGCCCGATCCAGACATGCGACAGACCTCCGCGCCGCTCTCCTCAAGCTGCTGAAGGCACTCACCTATGTCCGCAAGCAGCCTCTGCGCAGGCTCCTGAAGATCGTTTCTGAGGCAGCCCAGATAATCCAGCCAGTCCGCTTGCGCCGGATCGAAGGGATGAACCGGCCCGTTAGTCTTCGATGTCAGCAATCGGAATATCTGGGGCGTTGAAACGGGCTTGAGCGGATTGACCAGCAGGATGAAGAAGGAGGGAAGGGTGGCTAGGGGTTCTATGTCCTCGCCGATTCCACGCGCGATCAAAGGGCTGGACGCAAGGCACATCGGCACGTCCGCTCCCAGCGACAGGCAAAGCTCTGCCAACCGGTCTCGCGGCACATCCAGCTTCCACAACCGCATCAGGCCGCGCAAGGTTGCCGCTGCATCTGCGGAACCACCACCTATTCCGGAGGAGAGCGGCAGGCTCTTCGTGAGCGTGATGTCGACCGGACACGTCTCGTATCCAAGTTCTTCGGCAAGGGCCCGCAAGCCATCCCGCGCCCGCGTCACGAGATTATCCGCATCAGCCGACAGGGTTTCTGCAAACCGCCCAGTGATCTCGAACCGGTCTTGGGCAGATGGGCGAAGGGCGAGCTCGTCGCCGAAGTCTGCGAACGTCACAAGACTGTCGAGAAGATGGTAGCCATCTGCCCGCTGACCGGTCACATGCAGCGCGAGGTTGATCTTCGCCCGCGCTGCCTCGATCACTATTCCGGTTTGGCTCAATTGGATTTGGCCGGAATCTTGATCAATTGGCCCGGAAACAGCCGGTTGGGATTACGCTTGAGTTCCGGGTTCATCTCCAGAATCTCGCGCGCACGTTCCTTGTCGCCCAGCCGATCTATCGCAATCTTGGACAGCGTATCGCCTTCGCTGACGATGTAATCGGCCGTGACCGGGGCATTGGGTTGTGCTGCGCCCGGGGGAGTGGCCGGGGGAGCAGCAGGTGCAGTCGCTGCCGGAGACGCCATGGCCGTCTGCACCGGTGGCGGACCGGCATCGGCAAGACCCTCCCGGATCTTTTGCTCGATTTTCGGGATTTCCGTCATCTCCGGCTTCATGGTCAGGGCACGCTGCCACTGGTACTTCGCTTCCAGCTGCCGCCCAACGCGCCAGTAGGCATCGCCCAGATGGTCGTTGATCGTGGCATCGCCAGCCCGTAACTGCACGGCACGCTCAAGCTCGGTCACCGCATCGTCGTAACGGCCGAGGCGATAATATGCCCAACCGAGTGAATCCACGATGTAACCGTCATCTGGCCGCAGATCGACGGCCCTGCGGATCATGTTCAGACCTTCTTCCAGGTTGCGGTTCATATCAACCCAGGAGTAACCCAGGTAGTTGAGAACCTGCGGCTGGTCAGGGTTCAATTCGAGCGCCTTGCGGAAGTTTGGCTCGGCCTTGTCCCATTCCTTCAGACGCTCATAGGCGATGCCTCGCTGGAAAAACACCGACCAGTCGCTGGGCCGAGGGGCTGGCCCCACCACTTCCACCGCCTTGTCATAAGTCTTTGCCATTTCGGCAAAATCCTTGGCGTCTGAAAGAACGCTGCCGTAAGCAATGTAGCTGCGAATGTCGGTCGGATCAGATTCGATGAGCTTCTTCAGGTGTTCCTTCGCACCGTCTACATCGCCTGTTTGCGCCAGCGTCAGGCCCAATTGCAGCTCGGAAATGCGCCGCATGGGGGAGTCTTGCGGAACACGACCATAGAGTTCAATCGCCTGTTTCGGCTGCTCCAGCTTCTCGGCAATACCACCCAGCAGAATCAACGTATCGGCACTCTTCGGATCAAGCGCATGCGAGATCTGCAGGTAGAGCGACACCATTTCTTCGGCACCCTGACGGTTCAACGCACTGCCGATGGAAAAGAGAACGGCGGAGGCACCCTGCGTCGCATCGGTGACCTGCTGCTCCGGCTTTTCACCCTTCTCGATGCTCTGGCGAAGCGCCTTCAGAGGCGCATAGTTCAGCATCAACCGTTCAGCAACAGAGATCGCATCAAGCGCCTTCTGCTTGTTGCCTTGTGCTGCCTCAAGGCGTGCCAGCGCCATGACTGATCGCATGAATGTATCCGGCGTCGTCGCAACCGCTTCCTGGCTGGTGATGGCTGCGCTGAGGTTGGTGCGGGCTGTGGCAGTATCGCCAGCCACCAGCGCCATGGCGCCCAGATGATACTGCGTGAAGACCTTGAACCAGTCCGGCCCCTTTAGCGCCTTGATCTGCTTGATAGCCTCTGCACCCTTGCCGGCACCCACCTTGGCCCAGCCGATCAGCAGGGCGTGAGTCAATCGGTCGAGATCATTGCCGCCCTTGTAGGTGAGGATCTTTTCCGCATCGGCGTAAGAACCTTTGCGGATTGCCTCCAGTCCACGAACGATTGTCGTGATACGCTCAACAGCGTCGTCACCCTTCAGGGCTTCGACATGCTTGAGGCTCTCGTCGAACTGCCCGTTCATCAGCAAGGACACCATCAGGCGTTCGCGAATGTCGAGATTGGCTGGTTCGAAGTTCAGGGCCTTCTGGTAGAGCGCGATTGCAGTCGCGTAATCGTGATCGACATCCGCCGTTCTTGCCGCCAGAAATGCGCCGGAAAACGTGTTGACCTTGTCGGGCGTGAACTCCACGGCCTCTGCGACCGGGTTGTCCTGCGCCATGGCAAGGCGTGGAACGACCGTCGCTGCCAGAAGGGCAGAGGCAAAAGCCACGCCGGAAAGCAGACGAAGGACGAATTTCTGCCGCATGAAAGTGCCTTTCAAGAAGAACTGGGAGGCGGCCGTCGGGCCACCGGGAATCTTCGATCGATGATTCATAATAGAATGGCTTTTTTGAAGCAGCTTCGCAAGAATCTCGAAGGCGGCCATTGTTCACGCCGCCTGTGAAATGCGTGGCCCCAAACCAGGCAGCGCCTTGAAGGTCGGGTCTCAGTTGACCCGTTCGATGCAGAAATCGATCACTTCCATAAGGGCAGCCTTGTGAGCCGATGCGGGCAGTGGCGACAAAGCGTCGCGTGCGATTGCACCATAATGTTTGGCGCGTGCTATCGTGTCTGTGAGCCCGCTGTATTTGCCGATCAGGCCCAGCGCCTGCTGAAGGTTTTCGTCGCTGCTCTGCCCATCTTCGATCGCGGTCTTCCAGAAGGCGCGGTCTTCAGGCGTGCCACGGCGATAGGACAGGATCACCGGCAGCGTGATCTTTCCTTCGCGGAAATCATCGCCGACGTTCTTGCCAAGGTCGGCCGCCTTGCCCCCATAGTCCAGCGCATCGTCCACCAGCTGGAAGGCAAGGCCTAAATTCATGCCATAAGAGCGAAGAGCCGAACGGGCGCTTTTGTCGTTTCCAGCAATGATGGGGCCAACTTCGGCAGCGGCGGCGAAAAGGGCTGCGGTCTTGGCGCGGATGACAGAGAGATAATCGTCTTCCGTCGTTTCCATGTTCTTGGCAACGGAAAGCTGAAGCACTTCGCCTTCCGCGATCACGGCGGCAGCGGAGGCCAGAACATCCAGCGCGTCCATGGAGCCGGTCTCGACCATCATCTTGAAGGCCTGCCCCAGCAGGAAGTCACCAACGAGAACGCTCGCCTGGTTACCCCAGATCATGCGCGCGGTGGATTTGCCCCGCCGCAGATCGCTTTCGTCCACCACATCGTCATGCAGCAGCGTTGCGGTGTGCATGAATTCCACGCTTGTGGCGAGCTTGATATGACCGTCGCCCTCGTAGCCGAACATCTGCGCGGCCGCGAGCGTCAGCATGGGGCGCAGACGCTTGCCACCGGAAGAAATCAGGTGGTTTGCCACTTCCGGAATCATCTGCACATCGGATCCGGCCTTCGACAGGATCAGCTGGTTGACCCGATCCATATCCAGTCTGGTCAGATCGACCAGCGGCTTGACGGATGCCTGCTTGTTTTTGCCCTCTTCGAGCGGAATAACGACGCCCAATGAAATGGCCTCCTGTTCAAATCTTGCGGCGGACAATAGAAAGGGGCGCAACAACCGGCAAGAGCCAAATGTTATAATAACCCGGAATCGAGATCGTTTGACGCATGAAAGAACTGATCCGCACCAATGATCCTGTGGTCCTGTCCTTTGCCACCAGCCTGCTGAACGATGCAGGAATTCACTCTCTTGTCGCTGATCAATCGATGAGCGTGCTGGAAGGTTCCCTTGGCCTCCTCCCCCGTCGCCTTCTGGTGGAAAGCGAGCGGGCAGGCGAGGCGCGGCTTTTGCTGGTGGATGCGGGCCTCGGATCGGAACTGCGGACCGAGAAATGAACGATACGCTCGACGCCTTCCATCGCGGCGCATTCTACTTGTTGCAACCGGCGCAGGGGGCGCACCGCGCGGGCATGGATGCCATGGTCCTGGCCTCGCTGGTGGATGACGAGCGTCCTGTGCGAGTGGCAGACCTGGGTGCGGGGGCCGGCGCTGCCGGATTTGCCGTCGCAGCCCGATTACCGAATGCCGAAGTCGTACTGGTCGAGCGTTCGCCGGAAATGGCCGATTATGCGCGTCGCAATACGGCGATCGAACAAAACCGGGCGCTTGGCTCCCGTCTCACTGTCATCGAAGCGGATGTGACGCTTCGCGGAAAGGCGCGCGTAGAGGCGGGCTTGCCGGATGATCATTTCCATCATGTCATCATGAACCCGCCCTTCAACGATGCGCGGGACCGCCGGGCACCAAATGCCCTCAAGGCCGAAGCGCATGCCATGACTGAAGATCTCTTCGAAAGCTGGCTTCGTACCGCAAACGCGATCATGATTCCGGGCGGCCAGCTTTCGCTCATCGCGCGGCCATCATCCGTAGCGGCCATCATCGCCGCCTGTGGAAAACGCTTTGGCGGGCTGGAACTGACGGCCATCCATCCGCGACCCGGCGAGGATGCCATTCGTCTTCTTGTCACGGGGATCAAGGGATCGAAATCGCGTCTTGTCTGGCGTTCTCCGCTGTTCATGCATGGAGAAGAGGGCCATGCCTTCGCGGCCGAAGTCGATGGCCTCAACAATGGCCGCAAGGCCTACCGGCGCAAGGGCCGCTGAGCGATCTGGCCAATGACGTGGAATTTACGGGAACCAACCATTGCGCCCGCCATTCCGTTGCATACATGACGGATGAACACCATTCCAAGGAGATGACATGGCAGGCCTTTTGACGCGCATTCTACCGAAGCGGTTCCGCAAGGAAGGCATAGCCATTCCCGTTGTCCGCCTGCAGGGCGCGATCATGACCGGCGGCAGCCAGTTTCGTCCCACGCTGAACCTTGCCAATACGGCCCAGATGCTGGAGCGGGCCTTTGCGAAAAAGGATGCGCCCGTCGTCGCCATATCCATCAATTCGCCGGGGGGCTCTCCGGTGCAATCGCGGCTCATCTACCAGCGCATCCGCGCGCTTGCTGAAGAAAAGAACAAGCGCGTCCTCATGTTCGTGGAGGATGTCGCAGCCTCCGGCGGCTATATGATCGCGCTCGCAGGCGATGAGATCTTTGTCGATCCGACATCCATTGTCGGGTCGATTGGTGTCGTGTCCGGCGGTTTCGGCTTTCCGGAACTCCTGCGCAAGATCGGCGTGGAGCGCCGAGTCTATACGGCTGGCGAAAACAAAGTCATCCTCGATCCGTTCCAGCCGGAAAAAGAGAGCGATATCGAATATCTGAAATCCCTCCAGCTCGAAATCCACAAGGTCTTCATCGACATGGTCAAATCCCGTCGTGGAGAACGGCTTGCCGATGACGAGACCATTTTCTCCGGCCTTTTCTGGACGGGGCAGCGCGGCGTCGAGCTTGGTCTTGTCGATGGCATTGGCGAAATCCGCGACGTATTGAAGCGCCGCTTCGGGCCGAAGACGCGGCTGGAACTGGTGGGTTCGGCACGTGGCCTTCTTGGCCGTCGCCTGCCGGGCATCGCCTCGCTTGGTATCGGCAATGCAGGAGCGGAAATCGCATCCGGTGCGGCAGAGGGGCTTGCGAGCACCCTTGAAGAACGGGCATTGTGGAGCCGTTACGGGCTCTAAAGCATCGGGCGAAAAAGTGGCATCCGGTTTTTCGCTCAACCGATGCGTCAACAAAGAATCTAGAGCGGCGGGCCGTTTCCGATTAGTGTCCGACGCTCTAGGCCCGCCATTCGCGATTCGAGGACTTGTCACCCATGCCGCAGATCCTGTTTCTTGCCATTCTCATCGGCGGAGGCTGGCTGCTGTATCGGAAGTTTGTCAACGATGCGGAGAAGCTGGCGCGGCTGCGGCGCGCCAGGGAAAAGGAGCGCCAGACGGGTGCCATCGGCACTCTGGTGAAGGATCCGGTGACGGGCGAGTATCGCGTCAAGCGCGAGGATGAGGAATAGGCGCACGACTGCCCGCTTTTTTCACCAAAGTTTATTCGGGTGAATCAGAAGCGGGTCGTCAGATCCGTCAGCCAGGCTGGCGATGCTTCGATGAGTTTCGTCTCCAGCCTTTTGTCCATTCCGGTCAGGATCAGCGACCCGATGACAATCAGCATGATGCCAAGGATCGCTTTCAGCCATCGTCCAGCGCGCAGCATGCGGTCCCGGGTGCGGCTGAAGAGGTCGCGCGAAACGGTGCCGAGAACGAGAAGCGGCAGAGCAGCGCCGATGCCGAATGCCAGCATCGTAACGATGACCTGACCAAGGTTTTCGCCGCGTGCGGCCATGAGGGATGCGGCCCCGAGCGTTGGGCCAATGCACGGGCTCCAGACGGTGCCAAGCAAGAGGCCGACACCGAACTGCCCTTGCCAGCCGCTTTCATCGAAGCCGCCGAAGCGCTTTTCGGTCCAGCTGCCCACAGGTCCCGCCGCCAGTGCAAGGCGGGCCTGAAGGGCCGGCATCACCATTACTGCGCCTATGAGGATCATGATGATGGCGCCTGCCGAGCGGAACAGGCCAAAATCAAGCCCCAGTCCAAAGCCGACCAGCGCTACGAACAGCCCGACAACGACGAAGGAAACGGCCAGTCCTGCGGCAAGCGCCAGGGGCCCAAGCCGGTGACGATTGGCCGCGCTCGCCAGAACGATCGGCACCAGCGGCAGCACGCAGGGCGACAAAACGGACAGGATACCGGCAAGGCCTGCAAAGGTGATGCCCGTCAGCATGGGTCAATTCGTCTTGGCTGACTGGAACAGCTGCTCGATCGAGGAAGCCTTGGTATCACCTATCGAGCGGCGGGTCTCTTTCGTACCGCGATAGGCAATCAGCGTCGACTGCTGGGTCGCACCGAGAGCGCGCACGACATCTTTCTGCCTGTCGAAGTCGACCGTGAAAATGGTCATGTCCTTGAACTTGTCGCTGTCGGCAAGCGACTGGATGATCGGCTTCTGCTTGGCGCAGGTTGGGCACCAGCTGGCTGTAATATCCACCACGATTGGCTTGCCCGCAGTCTGTGCAGCAGTAAAGGCTTTCTGTTCGAAGGCCCGGATTTCGGCGGCGCTCGCAGGCAGGCTTGCGGTCAGTGAAAGAGCGGCAGCGCCGATCAGGGCCGCCACGGTGGATGAAAATCTCATGAATGTCTCCTCGGTTTCGGCTGAGCTTTCTTGCAGCCATGCCCATGTTACGTTGGGACATGACGCATTGTTACGGCTTCACGAAAAAGTTTGCGTGCCGCACCCGGCGTCTTTGCCTTTGACCTTGATGGCCCTCGTAGGCTTGACCCTCACGCCCTCCCGTGGCACCAGACGGGCAAAAATCACGTATACTGGCTCCGGACACAATCCCATGACCACGACCCTTGCTCCGCATATGGACCCGAAGCGCTCTTTCCAGGCGCTGATCCTGACGCTTCACAACTATTGGGCAGACAAGGGATGCGCCGTCCTGCAACCCTATGACATGGAAGTGGGTGCTGGTACGTTCCATCCGGCAACGACCCTGCGTGCGCTTGGCCCCAAGCCCTGGAAGGCGGCCTATGTGCAGCCCTCGCGTCGTCCCTCCGATGGCCGCTATGGCGAGAACCCCAATCGCTTGCAGCATTACTACCAGTATCAGGTCATTTTGAAGCCGAACCCGTCGAACCTGCAGGAGCTTTACCTCGGTTCGCTGGCGGCGATCGGCCTCGATCCCCTGCTTCACGACATCCGCTTCGTGGAAGACGACTGGGAAAGCCCGACGCTCGGCGCCTGGGGTCTTGGCTGGGAATGCTGGTGCGATGGCATGGAAGTCTCGCAGTTCACCTATTTCCAGCAGGTCTGCGGTATCGAATGCTCGCCGGTCGCCGGTGAGCTGACCTACGGTCTGGAGCGTCTGGCCATGTATGTGCAGGGCGTGGACAATGTTTACGATCTGAACTTCAACGGTCGCGAAGGCGAGGAAAAGATTTCCTATGGCGACGTCTTCCTGCAGGCAGAGCAGGAATATTCCCGCCACAATTTCGAATTCGCCAATACCGAAATGCTGCATCGCCATTTCATCGATGCGGAAAAAGAGTGCCAGGCGCTGCTGGAAGCGGGCCGTCTGCAAGGCGAAGCGGCTGCACAAGAGGCGGGGAGCGCCGGAGGCGCGACGGGGATACTACATAAGTGCGTCTTTCCGGCCTATGATCAGTGCATCAAGGCGTCCCACGTCTTTAACCTTCTGGATGCGCGTGGCGTGATTTCGGTCACCGAACGCCAGAGTTATATCTTGCGCGTGCGCACGCTGGCCAAGGCCTGCGGCGAAGCCTTCCTGCTGACCGATGCTGGCGGCGCCAATCTCGGTGCTGCGGCCTGATCGGGCGAATACCGATACCCCGCCCGCTCGGCTGAGAAACCCGATGACAGGAGCGCGCGAAACGATTAGGGTTCGCGCGCTGATCACGCCGGGGAGCCTTTCATGTATGTCGCCTTAGCCGCACTCGCGGCCATCGCCCTCTATGTCGTCTTCGTCTATAACGGGCTGGTGAAATCCCGTCAGATGGCGAAAGAGGCCTGGTCCGGCATTGATGTACAGCTGAAGCGTCGCGCCGACCTCATCCCAAATCTCATCGAGACCGTCAAAGGCTACGCATCGCACGAGCGCTCTACGCTGGAAGCCGTGGTCGAACTGCGCAACAAGGCGCAAGCCGTGCCATCGGGCGATGTGGCAGGCCGTGCCGTTGCCGAAGGTCTTCTGGGCCAGGCGCTTGGCCGGGTGATTGCGCTTGCCGAAGCCTATCCTGATCTCAAGGCCAACGAGAACTTTGTGGAACTTCAGCGCTCGCTGGAAACCGTTGAGAACGAGATCCAGATGTCCCGGCGCTATTACAATGGTGCTGCGCGTGACCTGAACGTCAAGGTGGAAAGCTTCCCGTCCAATCTCATTGCGGGCCAGTTCGGCTTTGCCAAGAAGCCCTATTTCGAAATTGCCAACGAAGCGGATCGCGCTGTTCCGACGGTCAAGTTCTAGCGGCCGGGCCGTCTTCGAAATCCATGAAAAAAGGGCGCATGACAAGCGCTTGTGAGAGTATAATGAGTGCCGATCAACTGACCATTCTCCCGCCTGACCATCCCCTGAAGGGGCATGTGGCGCCACCCGGTTCCAAATCCATCACCAACCGCGCTTTGCTGCTGGCCGGTCTTGCCAAGGGCACGAGCCGTTTGACCGGGGCGCTGAAAAGCGATGACACGCGGTATATGGCAGAAGCTCTGCGCGCCATGGGTGTGACAGTTGATGAGCCGGATGCAACGACCTTCGTGGTCACCAGCTCCGGCAAGCTCAACCCGTCGTCAGAGCCGCTCTTCCTTGGCAATGCAGGCACAGCAACGCGTTTTCTCACGGCGGCCGTGGCTTTAGGCCAGGGGCGCTTCGTGGTCGACGGCGACCAGCACATGCGCAAGCGCCCGATCCAGCCACTGGTCGATGCACTGCGCTCCCTGGGCGTTGCCGTGGAAGCGCCGACGGGATGCCCGCCGGTGACGATCGATGCAACTGGCCGCTTCGAGAAGAACCGCGTTGTGATCGATGCCGGCCTCTCCAGCCAGTATGTGTCGGCTTTGTTGATGGCGGCTGCCATTGCCGCCGAACCTTTCGAGATCGAGCTGGCCGGTGCTGATATCGGCGCGCGCGGCTATATCGATCTCACGCTGTCTGCCATGCGCGCCTTCGGTGCGAAGGTCGAGCAACCGTCCCCGTCAGTCTGGCGGATCGAGCCGACCGGCTACACGGCGACCGACTTCCATATCGAGCCGGATGCCTCTGCCGCGACCTATCTCTGGGGCGCGGAAGTTTTGACGGGTGGTTCAATCGATATCGGCACACCGGCGACTGATTTCACCCAGCCGGATGCCAAGGCCTATGATGTCATTTCGGCTTTCCCGCATATGCCCGCCGTCATCGATGGCAGCCAGATGCAGGATGCCATCCCGACGATTGCGGTTCTGGCAGCTTTCAACAAGACACCAGTGCGTTTTGTCGGCATTGCCAATCTGCGCGTGAAGGAATGCGACCGCATTCGTGCGCTCTCGACGGGTCTGAACAATATCCGTCAGGGGCTTGCGACTGAGGAAGGGGATGATCTCGTCGTCGCCTCCGACCCAGCCCTCGCCGGTCAGACGCTTCCCGCCAGTATCGACACCTTTGCCGACCACCGCATTGCCATGAGCTTTGCACTTGCGGGTCTCAAGATCAACGGCATCACCATCCTTGATCCGGGCTGCGTGGCGAAAACCTATCCGCACTACTGGGATGCGCTGTCGTCGCTCGGCGTCGCTCTGGATCGGGGTTGATCCGGAATGAAGCGCGCCTGCCTGCCGATTTCCCGCCTGTTCCTGCTGCTGGCATTGCTGCAGGCAGTGGCGCTTGGCATCCCGGGCGCAGCGCGTGCGGCGGAATACATCGCGGCCTACCGTTCGGAGATCCAGCTCAGCCGTGAAGGCGATGTGACCGTGACGGAGATCATCACCGTCAATGCGGAAGGCAAGGACATCCGCCGCGGTATCTTCCGCGATTTTCCGCTCTACATGGTGGATGCCAAGGGCAAGCGGCAGAAAGTGGGCTTCGAAGTTCTGACCGTTACGCGCGACGGCCGTCCTGAAAACTGGCGCACGGAGGGCGTTTCCGGCGGTGTGCGCATCTATCTGGGTTCGCCCGAGACGCAACTCGATCGCGGCCTGCATACCTACGAACTGACCTACCGCACCGATCGGCAGATCCGCTATCAGGAAAGCTTCGACGAGTTCTACTGGAACGTCACCGGCAACGGATGGATGTTCCGCATCGATCAGGCCTCCGCCGTGGTTCAGCTGCCGCCGGGTGTAAAGGCGCTGAACACCACCTTCTTCACGGGTGCCGAAGGCGCAACCGGCAAGGATGCCCGTCGCACCGGCAGCGATACGGCTCCCGGGTTTGTCACAGTGCGTCCTCTCAGCCCGAATGAAGGCCTGACGATTGCCATCGCCATGCCCAAGGGCTCGATCATGCCGCCCAGCGATGCGCAGCAGCGCGGCTGGTTCTGGCGTGACAATATCAACTACATCATCGGCGGCACGGGCCTTCTCGTCGTCGCCGCCTATTATTTCTGGTTCTGGCGTCGCGTGGGGCGTGACCCGCCGCGCGGCGTCGTGGTGCCACGCTGGTATCCACCGGAGGGTCTGTCTCCCGCGCTGGTGAACTATGTCGATAATAAAGGATTTTCCGGCGAAGGCTGGGATGCGCTGTCGGCCAGCTTCATTGATCTCGCCGTGGGTGGCTATGTCGTCCTGGAGGATCTGAAGAGCAGCATCGTCGTGCGGCGAACGGGCAAAGCCGCTCCATCCAGTCTGCCCGCCGGACAGGCCATCCTGCTGCAGCAGCTGGGCGCGAAGGGCGAAGCTTTCACCATCGACAAGGCCAATGGCACGAAAGTGCAGTCGATCGCCAAGCTCTTCCGCAATGCCATCGAGAAAGAGCATCGCGGTCGTTACTACAAGGGCAATGTCGGCTATATCGTCGGCGGTGTTCTCCTCAGCATCCTGGCTCTCGCTATCCTCCTGTTCTTCGGCGATTTCGACCCCGATAGCATCGGATTCCTGGTGCCGTCCGTGGTGTTTGGTGTTGTCTGGGGTGGCTTCGCGCTGAAAGCTGGTCGCTCCATGTTCCGCAAACGCAGTGTGATCGCGCGCATCGGCGGCGTCCTGATGTTCGGAGTCTTCGGCTTCATCGGTCTTATCGCCGCAGGCGGCATCCTCGTCGCGGCGCTGGAAGCGCTGGATCATTCGGATTGGCCCGTTATCGCCGTGGTTGGCGGCATCACGCTGATCAATGCCGTCTTCTTTTTCCTGATGGGCGCGCCGACACCGCTTGGCGCCAGACTGATGGACGAAGTGGATGGGTTGAAGACCTATCTCACGCTGGCCGAACGGGATCGCATGAACATGGTCGAGGCGCCGGAAATGTCCCCGCGCCACTTCGAGACGCTTCTTCCCTATGCCGTTGCGCTGGGAGTGGAAAAACCCTGGAGCCGTACGTTCGAGACCTGGCTTGCCACAGCGGCAGCCGGTGCCGCGGCGGCGAGCTATCACCCCGGCTGGTATAGCGGCGACAGCTTCGGCTCGTTTGGAGAAAGCATCGGCGGCTTTTCCTCCTCCATGGCGTCGACCATTGCATCCACCATCCCGCAGCCCGTCTCCTCGTCGTCGTCCGGATTTTCCAGCGGCGGCTCGTCCGGTGGCGGCGGCGGTGGTGGTGGCGGCGGCGGCTGGTAGCTCTGGTCCAAACTCCTTTTTTGCGCCACCCCGTAGATGACAATTCCACGCTGCCTTGCTAAGTCCCGCGCAACACACTGCCAGCCGATAGAATAGACAAGCCCCTGCGGCTCAAGGAACTGAACAATGCCTGATCTTCTGCTCGAACTCCGCTCCGAGGAAATTCCTGCCCAGCCGCACGCCCGTAGCGCCGCAGGTGCGAGGACGTGCAAACAGGCAAAACGCATGCGGGCCAAGGAACTGAACAATGCCTGATCTTCTGCTCGAACTCCGCTCCGAGGAAATTCCTGCCCAGCCGCACGCCCGTAGCGCCGCAGGTGCGAGGACGTGCAAACAGGCAAAACGCATGCGGGCCAAGGAACTGAACAATGCCTGATCTTCTGCTCGAACTCCGCTCCGAGGAAATTCCTGCCCGCATGCAGCGCAAGGCTGCGGGCGATCTGAAGAAGCTCGTGACCGATGCGCTGGTGGAAGCCGGTTTGACCTATGAGGGAGCGCGCGAGTACTGGACGCCGCGCCGCCTGACGTTGGATATCCGTGGTCTGACGGCCCGTTCCGCCGACCAGCGGGAAGAGATCAAGGGTCCATCCACCAAGGCGCCGGAACAGGCCATCCAGGGCTTCCTGCGCAAGGCAGGTCTTGGCTCCGTGGAAGAGGCGCAGGTCGCTTCGGACCCGAAGAAGGGCGATTTCTACGTGGCGGTGATTTCCAGGCCCGGTCGTGCGGCGGAAGAGATCATTGGCGATGTCATGCCCGGCATCATCCGCTCCTTTCCCTGGCCGAAGAGCATGCGCTCCGGTGCCGCCTCCGCGCCCAAGGGCATGCGGTTCAACGGCATTGACGGCAAGGGTTCCGAAAGCCTGCGCTGGGTGCGCCCGCTGCAATCCATCCTCTGCATGTTCGGGCCTGAACACGACGAAACGCAGATCATTCCGTTCGAAGTCGACGGCATCACGGCCTCCAACATCACCTATGGTCACCGCTTCCATGCGCCAGAGGCGATTACTGTTCGCCGCTTCGACGATTACGTGGCGAGCCTCGAAAAAGCGAAGGTCATGCTGGATGCAGAGCGCCGAAAGGATGTAATCCTGCATGACGCGAAGGATCTGACCTTTGCCAACGGTCTCGAACTGGTGGAAGACGAGGGGCTTCTGGAAGAAGTGTCTGGCCTCGTCGAATGGCCGCATGTGCTGATGGGCGCGTTCGAGGAAGAATACCTCCAGATCCCCGCGGAGATCATCCGCCTGACGATCAAGACAAACCAGAAATGTTTCGTCACTCGTCCGCAGGGTGCAACCGAAGGTCTCTCCAACCACTTCATCCTCATCTCGAATATCGAGGCGAAGGATGGCGGCAAGGAAATCATCCACGGCAATGGCAAGGTCGTGCGCGCGCGTTTGTCAGATGCCAAGCATTTCTGGACGCGAGACCAGGGCAACCTGCCGGATCTCGAAACCCTGAAGGCTTCTAAGGACAAATTCGGCCTCGATCTTTCCAAGCCGCTCGACCAGCGCATGGCCAAGCTCGATGCGCTGAACGTCACCTTCCACGCCAAGCTCGGCACGCAAGGGCAGCGCGTGGAGCGCATCCGGGCGCTGGCAAAGCAGATTGCGGGCGTTGTCGGTGCGGATGAAAAGCTGGTGGATCGCGCCGTTGTTCTGGCAAAAGCTGATCTGCGCACTGAAGCCGTGGGCGAGTTCCCTGAACTTCAGGGCCTGATGGGCCGCAAATATGCTGTTCTCCAGGGCGAAAATGCGTCCGTTGCCGCCGCCATCGAAGACCATTACAAGCCGCAGGGCCCGTCGGACCGTGTGCCGGAAGACAAGGTGGCAATTGCTGTCGCGCTTGCAGACAAGCTCGATACGCTCGTCGGTTTCTGGGCCATCGATGAAAAGCCGACCGGCTCCAAGGATCCTTACGCCCTTCGTCGCGCCGCTCTCGGCGTCGTGCGCATCATGCTGGAGCGTAAGGTGCGGCTTAGTATCAATTTTGCTCTTTCTAAGAGCTACCAAGCATATTTTGATCGGTTCACCTCTTCGAGCGCGCTGTATTTCAGAACAAACACCGGAAGTTTTCGTCTATATCCTCATAGTTTAATGACAAAGGATCCGGCAGACACGGATGCTTTCTGGTACATAAACAAAAAATCTATGCTGTCCGGCGAAATAGATATGGACGCTTCTTTTGATATAATGAATAAGGACAGATTTACTAGGTTTCTTCCTGTTGAGGCGATAATTTATGACCTTCTCTCCTTCTTCCACGACCGACTGAAGGTCTATCTGCGCGACATGGGTGCGCGTCACGATATCATCGATGCCGTGCTGACGCCGGACGCCGATGATCTTCTGCTGGTTGCTCGCCGCGCTGAAGCACTCACCGCCTTCATCACCTCGGAAGACGGCAAGAACCTGCTGGCTGGCACCAAGCGTGCGACGCAATTGCTGGCGGCGGAAGAGAAGAAGGGAACCGTCGTTGCCGATGCAGTCTCTCCAGACCTCTTGAAGCTCGATGCTGAACAGGCGCTCCATGCGGCTATCACATCTGCAACCAGCGAGGCGGCAGCGGCGGTCAAGTCGGAAGACTTCCGTTCTGCCATGGAAGCACTGTCCAGGCTGCGCGGTCCCGTCGATACCTTCTTCGAAGCGGTGCTCGTCAATGACGAAGACCCAGCCATCCGCGCCAACCGCCTCGCCCTGTTGAAGGCCATTCGCGAGGCGACAGGAACGGTTGCGGACTTCTCCAAGATCAGCGGTTGATCCAGAATGGCGGCAGGCAGGATCCTCATCAGTGCCTGCCTCCTCGGCCAGCCGGTCCGTTATGACGGCAAAGGCAAGCCGCTCCTCCATTCACTCATCGAACAGTGGAAAAGGGAGGGGCGCCTTGTTGCTTTCTGTCCTGAACTTGCGGGCGGCATGAGTGTGCCGCGCCCGCCTGCAGAAATCGAAGACGGCCTGAACGGCGAGGATGTTCTGGCGGGTCGTGCCCGCGTTCTGGAACTGACCGGTGGCGATGTCACGGCCGCATTCATCGACGGCGCAGGGCGCGCGCTCAAGCATGCCCGCGACAACGGCTGTCTCCACGCCCTCTTGATAGACGGCAGTCCATCCTGCGGCTCGTTGGCAATCTATGACGGGAACTTTAACGGCGTGAAACACGCAGGCAATGGCGTCACGGCAGCGCTTCTGCGCTCCGAGGGTATTGCCGTCTACGCGCCTGCTCAAATCGAAGATCTGGCTGCAAACCTGTTCTAAAACGCAAAACGCCGGCCTTGCGACCGGCGTCTGCCATCATTCGGATCAAAGCTTGTCAGCCGGCGCGGCGCATGCGGTTTGCCATGTCCTGCAGGCCATTGCCGCGTGCGTCAGCCGTGCGGAAGCCGCGGATGAGATCGAGAAGATCGCCGGTATCGTTGGCGAGAACCTCGGCGGATGCGGTCGTCTCCTCAGCCATGGCAGCATTCTGCTGCGTGGCCGTATCCAGCTGGTTGAGCGCAGAGGAGATGGAGCGCAAGGTCGTATCCTGCTCCTGCGCGCTGTGCGCAATCTTGGATACCACGTCGTTCGCGGCCTCGATCTGCGCCGAAATCCGCTTCAGAGCTTCGCCGGCCTGCGAGACCAGCTGAACGCCGTGCTCCACCTGGCCGCCGGACCGCGAAATCTGGTCCTTGATCTCCTTGGCCGCTGCTGCGGAACGCTGGGCGAGTTCGCGAACTTCCTGCGCAACGACCGCAAAACCCTTGCCACTTTCGCCTGCGCGTGCTGCCTCAACACCTGCGTTGAGGGCCAGCAGGTTGGTCTGGAAGGCAATTTCGTCGATCACGCCAATGATCTTGGTGATTTCGGCAGAAGACTGCTCGATGCCGCTCATGGCCGTGATGGCCTGCTCGACGATGGAGTCGCTCTGGCGGGCTTCGCCGCTGATCGTCTTCACGCGTTGAGCCGCTTCCTTGGCGCCATCGGCGGTCTGGCGAACGGCCACGGTCAACTCGTCCAAGGCTGCTGACGTTTCCTCGAGATTGGCGGCCTGACGCTCTGTCCTCTGCGCCAGCTCGCTAGAAGCACGACGGATTTCTTCCTTGGACACGCCGATATCGTTACCCTTCAGGCTGACGCGAGACATGGCCTGCTCGAGATGCGAAAGCGCATCGTTGAAGTTATGGCGAAGACCTTCGTATTTCCCGCCAAGATCGGCACAACGAACGGTCAGGTCGCCCTTAGCCAATTGCTCGAGCGCGCTTCCTATGGTTGAGACCACATGAGCCTGTTCGGTGGCCTCGCGGCGCTGCGCCTCCTCGGCCCGGACGCGTTGCTCCTCGATCTGCGCTTCCTGCTCCTGCTGGCGTGCCGCCATGGCATGGCGCTCGCGCACTTTCTGCTGAAGCGCCTCGGTCGCAAGGGCCATCTTGCCGATTTCATTGTTCATGTCGGTATGCGGAACCGGCATGGAGGTATTTTCATTGGCGACAGCACCGAGCGTGTCGTGGATGGCGCTCAATGGGCGCGTGATCCCGCGGATCACGACATAAGCGCCCGCGAGAGCGGCCAGGAACAGTGCAAGAGAACCACCGGCGGTCTTGATGATGTTCTCGCGGACTTCTGCCTTAAGATCGTCCGTGTAAAGGCCCGTCACGACAACAATTTTCCAGGGCTCGAAGGCCTTGCCGTAGGAGGCCTTTGGATAGCTGTAGTCGTTCGGGTCCTTGCCGGGCTTCGGACCGAGAAATTCCACATACCCGCCACCGGCACGACCGAGCTTTACCAGTTCGTCGCGATACAGGAAGCCAGTCGAATCTCCCTTGCCCTTGCCGGATGTCCCGACCAGTTTCTGGTTCGGATGAAACATCATGACGACATCGTAGTCATAGGCAAAGAAATAGCCATCCGGGTCGAACTTCATTGTGTTCAGAAGGCCATAAGCGCGCTTTTGCGCTTCCTCCTGATTGAACTCACCCTTCTTGGCACGGTCGTCGAAATCCTTGAGTACTGAAATGGCCGTCTCCACCTGCGTGCGCAGCATTTCGTAGCGCTCACGGTAAATGGCTTTTGTGGATGACTGGAGCTGGAAATAGGTAATGGCCGCGAAGACTGCCATCATGGCTCCAACGAGCATGAAAAGCTGAAGTGATATGCGCATGTTTTTCATTCTGACGACCGCCTATTCGATCTCGAGCACTGTGATAAAGACTAGGTGTCGAGGATCATTGAGAGAGGCGCTTCCTGCACCCGACGAGCACTACAACGCGCTCCTGGACAAAGAGAGTAAACCGGCTTCCTGAAAATTTAGATAATAGAAACTTCCCGGCGCACTACTCAGTGAAGGCGAGAAATGGAAGCATAAGGAGTGTGCGTTGACTGCTGCGAGCGCGGCAAAAAGGGTCAGTCGCAAAGCATTAAATTCGCGCTTCCTTGTATTCAATATCGTGAATACTTGGTCAAAGGCTGGGCCGAAGCTCGAATTTGGAGAAATCAGGTGCGGCGGGCTGCTCGACCGGCGTTGCACCAACAGGCTTCGGGGCCGCATCCGCCGATACGGCAGACGTTGTCGCCCTCTGGTCCACGCCATCGCTTTTCGTTGGGGAAACGGTACGAGACAGCATGAGCTGCTGCTCGCGCTCCACCCACATAGGGTTCAAGCTGACAAACCGCACGGGTGAACCGCCCATGAAGTTTTCGGTTCGGGTAACCGCCGGCTTCCCGCCGATCTGGGAGATCGTCACGCGTTCTTGGCCCGCATCAAGTGAAGGCACCACATAAGCGGATTTCGAACGACGGGATGCCTTTCCGTCACATGCCGCGCAGGCTATGTGAACGACGCTTGGCGTGGCCAGGACCGGCTTCCCGGAAAGAACGGAAATGGAGGACGCATCCGCCGATATGGCTGCAACAGATGCTACCAGTGCCAGAACAGAGCTGATCATAGCGAATACCCTTCCCGATAATAGGGCAGAGCATTAGCAGATGAATCTTTCCAAGCAGTCAGGAGGCGCGGTTAACACATCGTAAAGACGTGCAATTGGCTTATCGTGCATTATCCGCGATTGAGCGCACGCCAGCCAATGTCACGACGACAAAAACCGTTCTCCCAGCGAACCTCATCCACCAGCTTATAGGCTTTTGCCTGTGCTTCGGCCACCGTGCTTGCTGTTGCTGTCAAATTCAGAACGCGTCCGCCTGTCGCGACCAGGTGCCCCTCTTTGAGCGCCGTCCCGGCATGAAACACCTTCGCACCGTCGCGTGCCTGCGGCAGATGGGTAATCGGGGTGGCTTTGTCGTAGGCGCCCGGATAACCCTTGGATGCCATCACGACTGTCAGTGCCGGTTCGTCACACCACTCAGCACTCACCTGATCCAGCGTGCCCGTGGAGGCGGCATAGAGGATTGGTAAGAGGTCGCTCTTCAGGCGCATCATCAACACCTGGCATTCGGGATCCCCGAAGCGCACGTTATATTCGATGAGTTCCGGACCCTTGGCCGTGATCATCAGGCCAGCGAAGAAGACGCCGGTGAACGGATAGCCGCTTTCCGCCATGCCGCGGATCGTCGGCTCGATGATCTCCTTCATCGTGCGCTGAACCATGTCCTGTGTCATGACAGGTGCAGGGGAATAGGCGCCCATGCCGCCGGTGTTCGGCCCGGTGTCACCATCGCCCACGCGCTTGTGGTCCTGCGCCGTGGCCAGCGCCAGGGCCGTCTTGCCATCGGAAAGGCAGAAGAAGCTGGCCTCTTCACCATCCAGATAGGCTTCGACGATAACCTCGGCCCCCGCTGCGCCAAAGGCACCGGCAAAGCAATCATCCACGGCGGCAAGCGCCTCATCAATTGTCATGGCAACCGTCACGCCCTTGCCTGCGGCCAGACCATCTGCCTTGACGACAATGGGCGCACCCTGTTTGCGAATATAGGCCTTCGCCGGTTCCGCAGCGGTAAAACGCTGGTAGGCGCCGGTTGGAATATTGTAGCGGGCGCAGATATCCTTGGTGAAACCCTTGGAGCCTTCCAGCTGGGCGGCGGCCTTTGAAGGGCCGAAGACGACGAAGCCGGCGGCGCGCAGATCATCGGCAAGACCCGCCACCAGCGGCGCCTCCGGGCCGACTACCACGAAATCGATGGCCTGCTTCTGACAGAAGGCTATGACGGCTGCGTGGTCTTCCACATTCAGCGACACCAGCTCTGCTTCTTCCGCGATGCCGGGATTTCCCGGTGCGGCATAGAGTTTGGTCAACAGGGGGGATTGTGCAAGCTTCCAGGCAAGAGCATGCTCACGACCACCAGACCCGATCAGAAGAACCTTCATTGCCGCGCTCCGCTGCTGAAAAGAGATGCTGGGCGGTTAAGGGCAGGGGCGGCAAAGGTCAAGGCCATTCGGCCCCGGATCACGGTCTTCAAGCTGTGGAAGTGATCAGGCTGGCGTTGCCTTGCCACGATCTGTCGCTATGGTCGCCACAAATCTGAGAACAGGAAGACCCATGGCTGCCAATAACAAGCTCCTCGCCGCGACCATTGCCGCAGAAATCAACGCCCGCCCGGACCAGGCGGCGGCCGCGATTGGCCTGCTGGACGAGGGCGCGACGGTTCCCTTCATCGCGCGCTATCGTAAGGAAGTCACGGGCGGGCTGGATGATACGCAGCTGCGCACGCTCGCGGAACGGCTGGTTTACCTACGCGAGCTGGAAGCCCGCCGCACCTCCATTGTCGAGAGCATCAACTCTCAGGGCAAGATGACGGATGAACTGGCGGTAAAGCTGGCGCGCGCCTTAACCAAGGCAGAGCTGGAAGACCTCTATCTTCCCTACAAGCCGAAGCGTCGCACAAAGGCAGAGATTGCCCGCGAAAAAGGTCTCGGGCCTCTGGCGGAAGCCATCTGGGCAGACCGCTCGGCCGATCCCTCGAAGCTGGCGGAAGCCTATTTCTCGCCCGAGGTTGGCGATGTGAAGGCAGCACTCGAAGGCGCGCGCGACATCGTGGCCGAAACCATTACGGAAAACGCAGACTTACTTGGCCGTCTGCGTCAGCATATGCGCGACAACGCCACCCTGCGGGCCAAGGTGGTGGATGGCAAGCAGGAGGCCGGCGCAAAGTTCTCCGACTATTTCGATCATTCCGAACGCTGGGCCACGACCCCCGGCCATCGTGCGCTTGCAATGCTGCGCGGCTGGAACGAGGAGTTCCTGACGCTGACCATCGATGTCGATCAGGATGATCCGTCACCGATCAAGCCGACCCACCGCATGATCGCCGGTGCCTTCCAGATTGGCGAGAAGGGACCGGCAGACCGCTGGCTGATGGATGTGGCGGGCTGGACCTGGCGCGTGAAGCTGTCCATGTCGCTTTCGCTCGATCTGATGCGCGAACTGCGGGAGCGCTCGGAGGAAGAGGCCATCCGCGTTTTTGCCCGCAATCTGAAGGATCTGCTGCTGGCTGCTCCCGCCGGTTCCCGCGCCACCATGGGGCTCGATCCGGGCATTCGTACTGGCGTGAAAGTGGCCGTGGTGGATGGTACCGGCAAGCTGGTGGAAACGACGACCGTCTACCCGTTCCCGCCGAAGAACGATCTGCGTGGCACGCAGGCCGAACTTGCCAGCCTCATTCGCAAGCACAAGGTAGATCTAATCGCCATCGGCAACGGCACGGGTAGCCGAGAGACGGAAAAGCTGGTGGCGGATATGCTAGCCGCACTTCCGGCGGGTCCAAAGCCCACCAAGGTCATTGTGTCTGAGGCCGGGGCTTCGGTTTATTCCGCGTCTGAACTGGCGGCGACGGAATTCCCCAATCTCGACGTCTCGCTACGTGGCGCTGTCTCCATCGCGCGCCGCCTGCAGGACCCGCTGGCGGAACTCGTCAAGATCGAGCCGAAATCCATCGGTGTCGGCCAGTACCAGCACGATGTGGACCAGGGTAAGCTCTCCCGCTCGCTGGATGCGGTTGTGGAAGACGCCGTGAATGCCGTCGGTGTGGATCTCAATACCGCATCCTCGCCGCTTCTGGCGCGTGTCGCGGGCCTTACGCGCGCGATTGCCGATGCCATTGTCGTTCATCGCGACCAGAACGGACCGTTTGCAAGCCGCAAGGAACTCTTGAAGGTGGCGCGTCTTGGTGCCCGCACCTTCGAACAATGCGCCGGTTTCTTGCGCATTCCCAACGGCAAGGAGCCGCTCGATGCCTCCGCCGTCCACCCGGAAGCCTATGGCGTGGCGAAGAAGATCGTGGCTGCCTGTGGTCGTGACCTTCGCGACCTGATGGGCGACAGCGCCGCCCTGAAACGGCTTGATCCCAAGCAGTTCGTGGATGATCAGTTTGGTCTTCCAACCGTGAAGGATATTCTCGCCGAGCTGGAAAAGCCGGGCCGCGACCCGCGCCCAAGCTTCAAGACGGCCACCTTTGCCGAGGGCGTCAACGAGATCAGCGATCTGAAGGTTGGAATGCTGCTGGAAGGCACGGTCACCAATGTCGCGGCTTTCGGCGCCTTCGTCGATATCGGCGTGCATCAGGATGGCCTCGTCCACGTCTCGCAACTGGCGGATCGCTTCGTGAAGGATCCCCATGAGGTTGTGAAGGCAGGCGATGTGGTGAAAGTGCGCGTGGTGGAAGTGGATGCCAAGCGCAAGCGCATCGGGCTTACCATGCGCAAGGATGGCGGCGAGGCAGCCCCGGCTTCCATGCGGGAAAACCGCAGTCCAGGCGCTGGCAATCCTATGCGCCATGCCCAGGCGAAGCCATCGAAAAGCGAGGGAAGCCAATTGGGCGGTCTCGGTGCCGCCCTGGCCGAAGCGATGAAAAAGCGCTGATAAGCGGCCGTCGTTCGACCTTGGTGGAATATGTATTCAATACGACGTGTTCGGAAAAGCTGGCTGCGACCGAATACCGTGATTACACTCGCCTAGAAATGATCTAGAACATCTCGCCATGAGCACGCCGATTGACGATAGCGGCCGCGTGGCCGACGCAACCTCCAATAATTTTGTCTATCGCGCCCTGCCGCGCTGGCTTTGGCCCTATGCGCAGCTGGCGCGTTGGGATCGGCCGATCGGCTGGCAGTTGCTGATGTGGCCATGCTTCTGGTCCTCCGCATTGGCAGCCAATGCGGATGGCGCGCCGGACGGAGGATTCTCGCTGGAACTCAAGCTTGCGCACCTTATTCTCTTCTTCTTCGGGGCAGTCGCGATGCGGGGTGCTGGCTGCACCTATAATGATCTGGTGGACCACAGAATAGACCTGCAGGTCGTGCGTACCCGTTCGCGTCCGCTGCCATCCGGCCGGGTCTCGCGTCTGCAGGCCAAGGTCTTCATGGTACTTCAGGCGCTTGTCGGGCTCGTCGTTTTGTTGCAATTCAATACATTCACGATCTGGCTGGGTTTCGCCTCGCTGGTAATCGTTGCGATCTATCCCTTTGCGAAAAGGTTTACGGATTGGCCGCAATTTTTCTTAGGTCTGGCGTTTTCCTGGGGTGCCTTGATGGGCTGGGCTGGCGTTTACGGCAGCCTTGGCTGGCCAGTTCTCTGGCTTTACTGCGCAGCCATTCTCTGGACGATAGGCTACGATACGATCTACGCCCATCAGGACAAGGAAGACGATGCGCTGGTTGGCGTCCGGTCAACGGCGCGCCTGTTCGGGGAACATACCAAGATCTGGCTGTCGGCCATTTATGGCGCGGCTTTGCTGTTCTTCATTGCTGCCTTCATGACGGCACACGCTGGCGTGTTCGCCTATCTAGGCTTGCTTGTTGCCGCCGTCATGCTGGCCTGGCAGATCCTGGTGCTGGACATCGATAATCCCGATCAATGCCTGAAGCTTTTCAAGTTCAACAACCGGGTTGGCTTCATTATCTTTGTCGGCCTTGCGGCGGCTCTGGCGCATTATAACGGCAATGCCTTGTGACAATGCCTCAACGAAATCGCCCGGCTGACAGGAAATGTCGGCGCCGGGCGATTTCGATACTGAATTTATTGAAAATCAGCGTCTTGCGATGATTTCCTTGCCTTCGATGCGCATGGCGACCCCCAGGCTGCCGGTCTGGCGGCGAACCAGGAAGCGTGGTCGCCGTGCGGCGAAGTAGGAATGGCGGCGGCGCTGCTTGCTTTCACCAGTCCGAATGTTTCCGAGGTGGTTTTCCAGCGGGCGGGCAATGCCGTCTGCCTCAACCATCAGCATGGGTATGCGGAATGCTTCCGACCAGCTGCGCCAGTCGGCTGCGATATCGCAGAGGTCGTGAGCCACCAGCAGCGGGATGCAGAGATCCGCATCTTCGTGGTGGAGTTCCAGCGTCACGGTGACGTCGCCATTGCCGTGATCGATAGCCCGAGCCGCGACCCCTTTGAAGGCGCGAGCGGGAAGAGCAAAGGAAAGCGGCAGGCCGCTCTCGGGGAGGATCTTGCGCAGGACTGCGCCGCGTTCGTCGATGGTAATGGTGACATCGCCGGCGGCATCATGCAGCCCGTACGTGATCTGCTGGGGAAAGCGCGCCGGGTCGAGCCGCAGCGTTGCACCTGCCCATGTAGGTTTCAGAACCGTATTTGTCATCTCGAATGCTACCCTTGTTTTACCTGAGAGCCGTTTCGGTCATCTCCCGGGACTTTTGTCCTCTGGTGGGCTCAACATAGGCGGGGTACTTGCAGAACGACTTAAAAATCGCGGTTAAGAAATTATAGCGTCCTCAGATGGTTAGCGAATGTAAACTTCTCAAGCTTTCATTTGAATGAATCCAGCAATCCCGTTGCAAGCCTGATACGAAACGCTCAAATACGACAGGTCCAGGCAAGGGAAACGTGACACACTGCGAGAGCAATTCCTTAAGTTTCCGTATGTAATGTGGCGTCTCAAACGTCGCATGAGGGTAAGAGGCCCCGGCAATGGTATCGACCTTTCTCAGCTACGATCTTGTCAACCGCGATCTCTATACGAGTCTCAATCGCGTGGCCAAACAGCCCGAGGTATCGCGAGAGGCAGATTACTACGAAGCTAACATTGCCAAGGTGAAGACTGTCGATGAGTTCATGAAGAACGATCGGCTGTATAACTATGCGATGAAGGCGTTCGGTCTGGGCGAGATGACCTATGCCAAGGCCTTCATGCAGAAGGTTCTGGAAAGCGATCTCAGCGACGAGACGAGCTTTGCCAATCGTCTCAGCGACAGTCGATATCGCCAGTTCGCAGCCGCCTTCAATTTCAATGATACAAGTTCCGCAGTTGCCCAGACCTCCAACCAGATGGATGATGTCATCGGGCTCTATACTGCGACAATGGATGCCAAGGAGGAATCCGTTTCCGTCGAGGCAGGATATTTCAACGCGATGATGGGCACGATCACCAGTGTCGATCAGTTGCTAAGCGACGACCGGCTACGCTCCTATATGTTCACCGCCTACGGTCTGGACCAGACCTATTATTCGCGCGACTTCGTGAAAGGCGTCCTGACAAGCGATACCAGCGATGCGAACAGCTACATCAATCAGAACCTCAAACCTCGCAAGGACGCCCTGACGGCAGAGAATGCGTCGCTCCAAGTGCAGGTCGATGCGGAAACGGATCCGGATAAACGCATTGCGCTTCGCAACAAGATCTTTGCGAACGACAAGACGCTGAGCACAATCGACCAGTATTACAAGTTGGCGGATGCCTTTCAGTTTAATGCGGATGGAACCGTCCCGGCGGGAGGCGCGCAGACGACGGACCAGTCCAAGGCGACGTATGAACTCTACCTCAGCAATCAGACCCGTGTATCCACCACGACCGCGACAAATGAGGATGCCTATTTCAAGTCCAAGATCGGCAACGTCACGAAAGTCGCGGATTTATCGGCGGACAGCCGCCTCTATGCATACATCAGCAAGGCGTTCAATCTGGACGGCGTACTTTGGTCGGATATCGAGACCTCGCTGAAAAGCGATCTGAACGACAAGAACAGCATGGTCTACAAGCTGGCCGAAAAAAAGCCGGGACTTCTGGAATTGGCAAAGGCCTTCAATTTCGCATCGGATGGAACGGTCGCTGCCGGAAGCGCCCAGACGGCCAAGCAGCAGGAGATTACCTCCAGCTACTACTTCAGCCGGTATGACGACACGCAGGACGAAGCCGATGAGCAGGCAGCGCTCCTGTACAAAACGGCGATGACGGGCATCAAATCCGTCGACGACTTCATGGCAAAGCCCAATGCCTACGAGTTTGCACTGAAGGCGGTTGGCCTCGATCCCGCCGATGTCTCAGCCTACACGCTCAAGCAGGTGCTGACGAGCGATCTCAACGATAGCAAAAGCTTCGTCTATACGCTCGGCGACGACCGTTATGTCAAACTCGCCAAGGCGTTCAATTTTGGCAAGGACGGTAATACGACATCGCCTGTCATTGCGCAGACAAGCGCCACGATCACGTCCATCGGTTCAGCCTATACCATTCAGCAGACGCGTCTGTTGAAAGGCGCGGAGCTGACCGCGGCGCAGTCCAAAGCCAAGGAAGAAGTCAGCTATTATTCGAAGCAGATGGTCAAGATCGAGAACGCCTCCGAGTTTCTGGCCGATAGCCGTCTCGTGAACGTGCTTTTGACCTCCTACGGTGTCGATCCGAAGAGCGTGACCAATGATTTCCTCAAACAGGTCTTCAAGTCGGATCTTTCTGATCCCAAGAGCTTCGTAAACCAGCAGAAGAATGGTGTCTGGGCAGAAATGCTGGGCTCGTTCAATTTCGACAAGGATGGAAACATCTCGCGCACTGTGAACACCGGCGTTCAGTCCCAGGGCAAGGTCATAGAGATCGAGAACAAGTATAACCGCCAGACGCTGGAGGAGCAGCAGGGTGAGGCCAATCCAGGCGTTCGCCTGGCACTCTACTTCGAGCGCATGTCGCCGAAGATCACCTCTGCTTATGATATCCTGGGCGATACGGCGCTGCTCGAATTCTTCCGAGTGTCCTATTCTCTGCCAGACAGCTTCAGCAACATGGATGTCGACAAGCAGGCGGCCCTTGTCGAGAAGTATATGAACCTCTCCGACCTCAAGGATAACGAGAAGGTCGCCAAGATGATCAGCAAGTTCACGGCGCTCTACGACCAGCAGAACTCCAGTGCCAGCTCGTCAGCTCTCTCCATCCTGAACGGCAGCGGCGCAGCGTCCGGCATCAGCGCCGACCTCTTGTACTCGCTCTCGCAGCGATAATCCGGTTCAGACGTTGATCACCTTGCCGGGGTTCATGATCCCGGCGGGGTCGAATGCCCGTTTGATGCGGCGCATGAGGTCTATCTCGATGGCTGGACGAATGCTCGCCAGCTCGTCCCGCTTCAACTGACCGATGCCGTGCTCGGCGGAGATCGAGCCGCCCTTTTCCAGAACGATGGCATGGACGATTGCGTTGATCTCGCGCCAGCGGGCAAGAAATGCGGCCTTGTCGGCGCCGACCGGCTGCGAGATGTTGTAGTGAATATTGCCGTCACCCAGATGCCCGAAAGCGCAGATACGCGCACCCGGCATGGCGGTCAGTACGGCCGTCTCAGCTTGTGCCATGAATTCCGGAATGCGCGCCACCGGAACGGAGACGTCGTGCTTGATCGAGCCACCTTCCGGTTTCTGCGCATCCGACATGCTTTCGCGCATGTGCCAGATCGCCTTGGCCTGAGCAACAGAAGCCGCAATGACCGCATCCTCGACAAGGCCCGCCTCAAGCCCCTGTTCCAGAACCTGGTGCACCATGGTTTCCGCTGTCGCGGCTGAATCATTGGTGGAGATATCGATCAGGACATACCACGGGTGAGGGGAGGCGAGTGGATCGCGTACGCCCGGAATATGGCGGGTCGTGAAGTCTATTCCGATACGAGGCATCAGTTCGAAGCCTGTGAGCGCCGTGCCGCACAGGTTGGACGCTTTTTCGAAAAGCTGAAGTGCGGCCTGCGGTGAGGGCACGCCTGCAAACGCCACCTGATGGCCCGCCGGGCGGGGGAATAGCTTCAGAACGGCACCGGTAATGACGCCAAGCGTTCCCTCCGCGCCGATGAAGAGATCGCGCAGGTCGTAGCCGGTATTGTCCTTCTTCAGGCGGCGCAGACCGTCCCAAATTTCGCCGGTCGCCAGGACGACTTCGAGCCCGAGGCAAAGCTGGCGAGTATTGCCATAGGCGAGAACGGCGGTTCCGCCCGCATTGGTGGAGAGATTGCCAGCAATGCGGCATGAGCCTTCGGAGCCAAGCGAAAGCGGAAACAGCCGCCCGACATCCTCCGCAGCCTTCTGGATATCGGCGAGAATGCACCCGCCATCGACCACCATGGTGTTTCCCAACGGATCGATGTCGCGGATGCGATTCATACGCTCGAGAGACAGGATGATGGATTTGCCGTCTTCCGAGGGTGTCTGCCCGCCGACCAGTCCCGTATTGCCCGTCTGCGGCACCACCGGCGTTCCGGTTTCGCTCGCCAGAGCCAGGATCTGGGAGACCTCCTGCGTTGAAGCCGGTTTGACAACCATGGCTGCCCGCCCGTGATAGAGCCCACGGTTCTCGGAAAGGCGGGGCGCCATCTCCTTCTCATCCGTGATGACATTGCTGTCGCCCACGATTGCGGCAAAGCGGGAAAGCAGGTCGGAAGAGGGGAGGCTGTCCATATCGGAAGTTCCTTTACGTGTCTCTCGGTGCAGCAGCCCGCATCAGTCGGTCGTTGATCGCTTCGCCAAGCCCGTGGTCGGGAACAGGGCCAACCGCAATTTTATCAACGCCTGTCGCGTCAGCCTGTTTCAACAGCCCGAACAGATTGGCAGCCGCTTCTGCAAGATCCCCTTCAGGGCTGAGATCGAACACGGCATGCGCCTTCTCGCTTCCCGCTACGGGCTGGCCCGCAAAGCGGATCAGCGCCTCACCGGCCTGCGCATCCACGGCATTGAGCCGCACGAACGCCCCTGGCGCGTAGTGCGAAGCCAGCATTCCGGGCGCCTCGATTGTCGGTGCCGGACCCTCCTGGCGCTCAACCGGATGACCCAGCAGCGCCTCGATCTCCTCTGCCGCAATGCCGCCGGGGCGCAGCAGTCGCACGCGCTCGCCCTCGACGCGGATGATGGTGGATTCGACCCCGACCGGCGCAACGCCACCATCGAGAATGAGGGACAGTTTGTCGCCTAGGTCATCAGCCACATGCTCCGCACTGGTGGGGCTGATCTTGCCTGATGTATTGGCGCTGGGGGCTGCAAGCGGTTTTCCGAAGGCGGCGATCAATTCGCCCGCAAAGCCTTTCGGCACACGCACGCCAACGCTATCGAGGCCGGCGGTTGCCAGTGGATGGATGGGACTTGTGTCCCGAAGCGGCAGAACCAGCGTCAGCGGCCCCGGCCAGAACGCACGGGCAAGCTTTTCCGAAATCGAATCGAACGTGGCATGGTCCTTGGTCATGGCAAGATCTGCCATGTGGCATATCAACGGGTTGAACTGCGGACGCCCCTTGGTCTCGTAGATCGCAGTCACGGCCTTGGGGTTCGTGGCATCCGCCGCCAGGCCGTATACGGTCTCAGTCGGCAAGGCAATCGGCAGCCCTTCGGCAAGCCGTGCCACGCCTTCCTCAAGCGCGCGTTCATGTTCGGAGCGAATGGAAATGATAGTTGCAGCCATGATGATCTGGTGAATAACGCCAAATCCATCGGCCTTGCAAATTCTTTCAGAGCTTGCGGATGATCTCGCGGACCGTTTCGTCCGGCGCACCCAGCACCAGCACGTTCTTCAGCGCCTCCGCCGGATCATTCGTTTTGAACAGCAGCCCATTGCCGCGAATGCTGCGGTCGATCTGCATGCGTCCGTCTTCGGCCTGCTGCATGGCAACGGCAAAATACATGCGCGAGTAGTCGGTACGGATATGCTGGAAAAAGCCTTCGTTCTCGCTGATGTCGGCTACAAAATTGCAGATGTAGAACGACCAGACGATGGGCCTGTTGCGATCGAAGCGCGTCTTGGCTGTGGTAACGTGGCAGTAGCCAAGGTGGGGACGCTCATCCAGCGCCTTGCTGAATATGATCTTCGGAAAGCGGATCAGTTTGTGAACATTGTTGAGACGCTCGTGGGTTGTCTCGCCCGCGGTTGTCAGCTTCTTTTCCGTGCGCTCCGCCACCTCCTCATAGGTCAGATAGCGGCGTTCGTCCGGTAGCCAGTCGCCCTTATCGCGGGAGATGCGGCCCGTGCGCAGGAATTCCGAATGAGAAGCCTTCTTTGGCTGCGGCAACAAAGGCTTGAGCGCCGCCGCATCAAAATAACGGAACTTCCTTTTCTCTTCCACGCCACGCTCTCCGAACCGGTACAGCCAAAAGTTTATTGCACGATCCTTAACGCTGGCTTGCGTGATTGCTGATTTTGATCTCTGTTCTGTTTGCGTCGTCCATTCCCACTTGGAAGCGACGAGACTATGACTTAAACCATTGGATACTTGAGATAGTTTAGCGAATGCGCTCATTGCGACATGTCGTTTTTCCTGTCGTCAATGCGGAACTGCATGTCGCAATGCCCTCTGTCGTGGCTGACCTGCTCTCGGCTATAATTATGGTCGACATTTCGGGGTCAATCCAGATCGACAGGAACGCAAGATGGATATTCGCGAAACCGTGCTGCGCCAGCTGAAGAGCCACCGTGAGGGCTTCAGCCTTGAACAGCCTTTCTACATCGATCAGGATTACTTCCGCCTCGACATGGAAATGATCTGGTATCGCGACTGGCTCTTCATGGGTCATGACTGCGAAATCCCGCGCGCCGGAAACTATTTCACGGCGCAGATCGGCGATTATCCGGTGGTTATCGTGCGCGGTCGCGACAAGATCATTCGTGCCTTCCACAACACCTGTCGCCACCGTGGCCATCGCGTCTGCACGGCACAAAAGGGTGCATCCGCCAAGCTCGTGTGCCCCTATCACCAGTGGACCTACGACCTCGATGGCTCGCTGGTCTTTGCCCGTCAGATGGGCGAGGATTTCGACAAGGCGCAGTTCGGCATGAAACAGGTGCACTGCGAAAGCGTCGGCGGCTACATCTTCATCTGTCTTGCGGATGAAGCGCCGGATTTTTCAGCCGTCCGCCAGACCATCGAGCCTTACATCGCACCGCACCGCCTTTGGGAAAGCAAGGTGGCTTTCGAAAGCACCATTGTCGAGAAGGGCAACTGGAAACTCGTCTGGGAAAACAACCGCGAATGCTACCACTGTGCCGGCAACCATCCGGAACTGTGCCGCACCTATCCCGAAGCCCCGTCCGCAACCGGCGTGCAGGGTGCCGCCGACGATCCGGTCATCTCCGAACACTGGCAGCGTTGCGAGCAGGCAGGCCTTCCCAGCGCCTTCACCATGCATCAGAGCGGCCAGTTCCGCGTGGCGCGCATGCCGCTGATCGAGGATGCCGAAAGCTACACCATGAGCGGCAAGCGGGCCGTGAAGCGTCCGCTCTCCGATGACGTGACGATCTCGCATATCGGCACCATGCTGCTGTTCCACTATCCGACGACCTGGAACCACATGCTGGTAGACCACGCGATTTCGTTCCGTGTCCTACCCCTGTCTGCGGAAGAAACGCAGGTCACCACCAAATGGCTGGTGCACAAGGATGCCGTGGAAGGCGTGGATTACGACCTGCACGAGCTGACACATGTCTGGCAGATGACCAATGATCAGGATCGCTCGATCGTTGAAGAAAACGCCTTCGGCATCCGTTCGCCCGCCTATGAGCCAGGCCCTTATTCGCCCGATCACGAAGGTGGTGTCATGCAGTTCGTCGAGTGGTACACGAACTTCATGACGGAACGCCTGCAGGGCGACCGCGCCAAGCTTTCCGCCGTGGCCTGAGCATCATGACGCCAGTTCATCCCTACAAGCATGTCGATGAGATGCGGCCCTGGTCCGACCGGACGCATCTTCTGGAACTTGTCGCCTGGACGCCGGAAGCGCCGGACGTGATGACGTTCACTTTCAAGCCGGAAAATCCCGGCCATTGGTTCCGTTATCTGCCCGGCCAGTTCGTCACGCTGGAACTTCCGGTGGGGCCGGAACCGATTTTGCGCACCTATACGCTCTCTTCCAGCCCCTCGCGACCCTATACGGTCTCGGTCACGGTGAAGGCGCAGAAGAACTCCATCGGCACGCGCTGGATGTTCGACAATCTGAAGCCCGGCATGAAGCTGCGTGCCATCGGGCCATTGGGGGATTTCTCCTACGTCAAGCACCCGGGCGAGAAGTACCTATTCATCTCCGCCGGATCCGGCATCACGCCCATGATGTCGATGACGCGCGACATGGCCGATCGTACGCCGGATACCGATGTCAGTTTCATCCACTGCGCACGCTCGCCGGATGATATCATCTGCCGCTGGGAACTGGAGTATCTCGCGCGCCACCTGCCGCACTTCCAGCTTGGTTTCATCGTGGAGCAGGTCGGTCGGTCGCAGCTCTGGGCAGGCCTTAAGGGCTTCGTCGACAAGGCAAAGCTTTCGCTGCTGGCGCCCGATTTTCTCGAGCGCACAGTATTCTGCTGCGGACCGGAGCCGTTTATGGCAACGGTACGGGAAAGCCTGAAGAGCGCAGGCTTTGATATGAGCCGCTACCACGAGGAAGCCTTCCAGCCTGTTGCGGCGGAACTGCCCGTGGTGGCTGCAAACGCCGATGGAGAGGTCAAGGCCCACAAGGTTTCCTTCTCGATGTCCGGCAAAGACGGCAAATGCGAACCGGGCTTCACGGTCTTGCAAACGGCCCGCGCCAGTGGTGTGCGGATCGGGGCTGCCTGCGAATCCGGTCTGTGCGGCACCTGCCGCGTCATGCTTCTCTCTGGCGAGGTCGACATGGCACACAACGGCGGTATCCTCGATGAGGAGATCGAGGAGGGCTATATTCTCGCCTGCTGCTCGCGTCCGAAAACGGATGTCGAAGTGGAAGCCTGATCACGCTTTCGTGCCTCTGCTGGCGGAACCTGTCTTCAATGACTGCGTTGGACGGCAAACCAAAAAGCAGAGGAAACCGAAAATGGGTATTTTCACCAGGAAGCTGGCGGTCATGGCAACGGCGCTCGTTGTAACGGTCACCGGCCTTGCCCCGGCTCAGGCCATGCCGTTCGCGCCGGTACAGCAAAAGCAATCGGTGGAAGCACCGGTCGTCAATGTCCAGTTTGACCGCCGATGGGATCGCCGTTATGACCGACGCTGGGACCGTCGCCACGAATATCGCGGCGGCTACTACAACGGTTATCGCGGTTACCGTGAACGCCGCTCGGGCTATCGCTACCATAATGGCTACTGGTTCCCGCTGGCAGCTTTTGCAGCCGGCGCGATTATTGGCGGTGCGACCACGGCACCCCGCGCGGTGGCCCCGGCTGGCGCGTTGAGTTCCCGCCACTACGCCTGGTGCCAGCAGCGCTACAAGACCTACCGTGCTTACGATAACACTTATGTGGCCAATAGCGCGGGCGAGCGCCGCTATTGCAACTCGCCTTATTGATCTGCAACGACAACAATTGAAAAAGGCCCGGACTGCGCGACAGTCCGGGCCTTTTGCTGGAAATCTGAAGAAATTGTTAATGAGCGGTTCAGCTTCCGGTTTGTAAGCTTTCTCCAATCGGATTACACTCAAGTTGAACCCGGACAAGCTCCATCGTGAGGGGTTCAACACCTTCCAGATGATCGTTTCGGGTTGGAGACTGGATATGACAAGTTTGATGAAAAAAATCGCACTTCTCGGAGTGTCTGCTGCGGTTCTGGCGACCTCATTCCTGCCCGCCGAAGCGATGCCCCTGACCGCACGTCCGGAAGTGAAAAGCGATGTGCAGACCGTGCAGTACTGGCGCGAACGCGATTACTATGGCGGCCATCGTGACGGATATTACGGTGGCTATCGCGGCCATCGCGAGCGACGGGATGGCTACCGCTATCACAATGGCTACTGGTTCCCGCTCGCAGCCTTTGCAGCAGGTGCCCTGATCGGTGGGGCGGTTGCCGCTCAGCCGCGCTATGTGGCTCCGGCTCCACGCTATGTCGCTCCGGCGCGTTCCGGCATCAATCCGCGCCATTACGAATATTGCGCGGCGCGCTACCGGTCGTATGATAGCTACAGCAACACCTTCCAGCCCAATCACGGACCGCGCCAGCAGTGCTATTCTCCGTTCTATTGAGCAATTGAATTGTGAAGATTGCAAAGCCGTCCCTAGGGGCGGCTTTTCTGCTTCACAATATCCTTGCTCGCCGCAGTATCCACCAGGCGCAAAGCACGGATAGCACAATGAAGCCGAAGGCCAGCGTGGTGCCACCAACGCCATGGGCAAACGGCAGGTCTGAGGTATTCATCCCGAAAAAGCCGGTGACAAGCGAGGGTGGCAGCAGGAAGGCTGTCATCAGCGACAGGATGTAAAGGTGCCGGTTCGTCTCGGAGGAGAGCTTCGAGTCGATTTCCTCGTGCAGCAAGCGCGCGCGCTCCTGTAGCGCATAGACATCGTAATCCACCGATTCCAGTCGCGCCATCAAACGGCTGGCCGTATCGTCAAAGCCGGGCGGCATCTCGTCCTCGTCGGAGGCGCTGGCGCGGCGCATGAGGGTGAGAATGGTGCGAAGATGTCGATGCAGGCGTACGATGGTCCGGCGAACCGGCGCCAGTCTGCGGCGCTCGTCCCGCGCATCCACATCATAGACGATATCCTCGATCTGGTTCAGTTCTTCCGTCAGTTCCATGACGAGCGAAATCAGCGTGCGCTGGAATTCGATGACGATCAGCTCGAAGATGTCGATGGGCTGACGGCAACGTCCCGGATTCTTCTCAAGGCTTGCCCGCACACGGTCGATGGAGCGCAGCGGTTGCAGCCGCGTCGTGATGATCATCCGATCGACGACAGCGAAATGCAGCCAGCCTATATCCCGCGTCTCGCTGTCGAACTCGCGCTGAAAATCCACCAGTGTTCCGTAGATCTTCTGCTCGTCCAGCGTGATGGAGGCATGCGTTTCGTGCGTGGTCAAAGCTGCAACGACATCCGGCGGGACAGTGCCAAGGCTCTCGAGAAATGCTGGAACGCGCTGATCTGCAAGGCTCATATGCAGCCATACGAAACCGTCGAGCGGCAGCGTGATCTGATCTTGCGTGGCATCTGCTGGAAGGCGCATGCACGAGCGCTCTTCCCGCTGACATTGATAGGCCCATACCATGCCCGGAATGCTCGGTCCTGAGAGAGTAATCGTCACCCGGAACCTCTTGGATTGGGCGTAACAAGGGGGTTGGCCGTCTATAAAGAATGCTTGCTCCACCCGCCGTAATGAAGCTTCGCAACAGTTTTGTGACAGCGCTCTCCAGTGCGATCACGAGGGTCACCGCGAACGGGAGATTGACAAGTCATCTTACGTTTACGTAAAAAGCAGGTAGGAGACGCCGCGCCACGCGCAGCGGCATGAGGATTTTTGCGAGGAGACGCGCCATGTACAAGGCCCCGGTCGAAGATATTGCCTTCACACTCAACCATGTTGCAGGCCTGAAAGGCGCAATTGCCGACGGCAGGCTTGGCGATCTCAGTGATGATCTCGTCGATGCGATTCTGCTGGAAGCGGGCCGCTTCGCGTCCGATGAAATGGCGCCTCTTGGTCCGGTGGGCGACAAGGAAGGTGCTCGCCTTGTGGATGGCAAGGTCATCGTGCCTACGGGCTGGGACAAGCTGTACCAGGATTGGGCGGCCGGTGGCTGGAACTCCCTGACCTCTGACCCGGATTTTGGCGGCCAGGGCCTGCCGCATATGCTTAATGTCGCGGCGCTGGAAATGTGGAACGGCGGCTCCATGGGCTTCACGCTCGGGCCGACGCTGACCATGGGTGCAGTTGACGCCTTGTCTGCGCATGGATCGGACGCTCTCAAGGCGCAGTATCTTCCGAAAATGGTGTCCGGCGAATGGATGGCCACGATGAACCTGACGGAGCCGCATGCCGGTTCCGATCTCGGCGTCATGAAAAGTCGGGCCGAGCGCAGGGACGATGGCACCTACAGGATTTTCGGCCAGAAGATCTATATCACTTGGGGCGAACATGATGTGACCGAGAACATTATCCATCTGGTTCTCGCCCGTCTTCCGGATGCGCCGGCCGGCACGCGCGGCATCTCGCTGTTTCTCGTGCCGAAGTTTCTGCTCAATGCCGATGGCACGCTCGGCGCACGCAACGATCTGCACTGCCATTCCCTGGAGCACAAGCTCGGCATTCATGGCTCGCCAACCTGTACCATGATCTATGGTGACGGAAAGTTCGGCAACGAACCGGGTGCGATCGGCTATTTGATCGGTGAGGAGAACAAAGGTCTCGCCTGCATGTTCACCATGATGAACAATGCGCGTCTGGCGGTGGGAATGCAGGGGGTCGCGATCTGCGAAGCCGCCACCCAGAAGGCTGTCCAATATGCCAAGGACCGCACGCAGGGCAAAGCGCCCGGCTGGTCCGGTTCGGGCATGAGCCCGATCATCGAGCATCCTGACGTGGCGCGCATGCTGGTGACGATGAAGGCCCTGACCCAAGGCTCTCGTGCCATCTGCTATTCCTGCGCCCATGCAACGGACCTCAGCCACCATGGCGACGCAGACGAGGCGCGTCATTGGGCCGAACGGGCGGCACTTCTGACGCCCATTGCAAAAAGCTTCGCGACCGATGCGGGCGTCGATGTAGCGTCACTCGGCATTCAGGTGCATGGTGGCATGGGCTTTATCGAGGAAACCGGTGCCGCCCGCCTGTGGCGCGACAGCCGCATCGCGCCGATCTATGAGGGAACGAACGGCATTCAGGCCGCCGATCTGGTAACCCGCAAGCTGCCGCTGTCCAATGGCGACCACGTGCGCGGCTTCATTGCCGAACTGAAGGAGATCGCAGAACAGGTGCGCGCTTCCAATCTCGAAGCTTTCGGCGAAACGGCGGCTCGTCTTTCGTCCAGCCTCGCAGATCTCGAAGAAACCACGGAGTGGCTGCTGGCAAGGCTCGCCGCGGGAGATTCGGCCTCGGCGCTTGCAGGAGCCACGCCCTACCAGCGTCTCTTCGGGCTTGCGCTGACAGGCATCTATCTCGCCAAGGGCGCTCTTGCGGAAGAGGATCATGGTCGCGAACAGCGTCTTTCGCTTTGCAGGTTCACGGCAGAAAACCTGATTGCGGAAACCGCCGCACTGAAGGATCGCGTCATCAATGGCGCAGCCAGCCTTCAGGCAGCCCGCGCCGTGCTTGCTTAATCCGTTCGAGGAAGAGGACCAATCATGACCGACCATATTCTGATCGAGCGGCCGGAAGCCTTTCCCGGTGTTTTCGTCATACGTTTGAACCGGCCCGAGAAGAAGAACGCCATCACGTCGGACATGTATCGCAAGATGGTCATGGCCCTCCATGAGGCGGGCCATGATTCATCCATCCGTGCCGTGGTCTTCCTGGGCTCCGAGGGATGCTTTTCCGCCGGTAACGACATGGGTGATTTTCTTACCTATGCCATGTCGGGAACGAAGGAGCCTCCGGCTGCCGTCGATTTTCTTAAAGTTCTGGCAAGCTTCGGCAAGCCACTGGTCTCGGGCGTGGATGGTCTTGCCATCGGCATCGGCACCACGCTGCACCTGCATTGCGACCTGACCGTCGCCTCCACGCGCAGCCAGTTCCGCACGCCTTTCACGGATCTGGCCCTGGTGCCTGAAGCGGCATCCAGCCTGCTGGTTCCCCGCATCATGGGTCATCAGCGCGCATTCGCCATGCTGGCCGTCGGTAAACCGTTCTCGGCCGAACAGGCTCAGGCGGCAGGCCTGATCTGGGACGTCGTGGAGCCGCAGCAACTGGAGGCGGAAACGCTTGCGCTGGCGGCCTCGATCGCGGCAAAGCCTGTCAATGCCGTCCGGATTGCTCGCAACCTCGTTCGGGGCGATGCGGAAGAAGTGCTGACGCGCATTGATGCGGAAATGGTGCATTTCGAGGCGCAACTGCGGAGTCAGGAAGCACGGGCAGCCTTCGAAGCCTTCATGAAGCGCTGATGCGGAGGCGGTTGGGCAAGCGCAACTTGCCCAATTGTAATTCAAGTATTACAAGATCGGCTTCTTTTCAGCTTTGACATTTGTCACATTCATAAAGTGAATGTTGTTGCGATACTCGTCCACTCGGTATCGCCGGAAGTCTGCTGGCTTAAAATGTTCTTAAAACTTTTACTGAATATTTGTAGTCGAGAGCACGCCTCAGTTAGTGGCCCCGACATGATATCGGGCCTTCCTCGCTGAACGAGATATTTTACATTTGGTAAGCAGGTGCGTTCCTTCTGATCGAGGGGCGTGAACCGATGCCGTGCAAAAAGAACAGAAGAAGGCGCCGGGATGCTCAAAAATTCCAAACTCATGACGCGCATACTTGTAGCCGCCACCTCCGTTGTTGTCGTCGCTTTGGGCAGTTTTGCCTATTATGGCGATCGCGTTCAGTCCCGGTTGCTGCACGATGCCATCCAGCAGAAAGTGGATGTCGCCGGAAAGCTGGCAGGCGAGAGTATGACCAACTGGCTCAACGCCAACATTCGCCTAACGGAGATGATCGCATCCGCTGCGGAAAAGCTTTCCACACCGGACGAGATCCGCTCCATGTTGCAAAACGAGGCCCTCAAGGGCTTCAACAGCTCCTATGTGGGTAATGAGCAGGGCGTCTTCACCAACTGGCCACAGAAATCCGTGCCTGCCGATTACGATCCCCGCAAGCGCCCCTGGTACAAGGCAGCTTTAGCTGCCAACGCGACCATTCTGACCGAGCCCTACATGTCGGCTTCCGACCATGAACTGACCATCACGTCCGCAGCACCCATCCGCAAGGATGGCAAGATCATTGCGATCGCCGGCAGTGACTTTCCGCTGAAGACGCTGGTTAACCAGATCAAATCACTGGACTTCGATGGTGTGGGCCATGCCTTCCTGATGAATGATGCGGGCAAGATCCTGCTGCATCCGAACGCGGATCTCATCAACAAGTCCCTGACGGATATTCTGCCTTCCGTGAAAGAGCGAACCTCCAGGCTTGCCGAGGCAGACCTTAACGGCAAGCCGGTTCTGGTCAGCTTTATCGCAGTGCAGGGTTTGCCCAACGTGAAATGGCAGCTTGGCTTCGTGTTGGACAAGGATGTGGTTTATGCATCGCTGGTCGACGCGCGACTTGGCGGCGCCGTCGCGACTCTGCTGGCGGTTCTGCTCATGACAGGCATGCTGGGTTATGTCATCTCCCGCGTGGTGGTCCGTCCTGTCACGGCTATGACGGCTAGTATGGATAAACTCGCAGCGGGTAATTTGTCTGTCGAAATTCCGGGTACGGAGCGCCAGGATGAAATTGGCCGAATGGCGGCAGCTGTCGCGGTGTTCCGAAACAGCATGATGGAACAGTCTCGTCTCGAAAAGGAAGCGGAAGAGAACCGCTCCCTCACCGAGGAAGAGCGGCTGCAGCGTGAAGTCGCGAAGGCCCGTGAGGCGGAACAGATCGCCTTCGTCGTCAACTCGCTTGCCACATCGCTCGGTCAACTCGCGAATGGCGATCTGACCTGTCGGATCAATACTCCTTTTACAGGCGATCTCGATCGCTTGCGCAATGATTTCAACGAAGCCGTTGAACGCCTGAACGATGCCATGGCAACAGTTGGCCGCAATGCGCGCGCCATTGACAACGGTGCAGCTGAAATCCGTTCCGCCGCAGATAACCTCGCACGGCGTACCGAGCAGCAGGCGGCTTCGGTCGAGGAAACGGCAGCGGCGCTTGAGGAAATCACCACCACTGTGAAGGATAGTGCGCGCCGGGCAGAAGAAGTCGGTCATCTGGTCACGCGCGCTCGCTCCGGTGCAGAAAAGTCCGGTGAAGTTGTGCAGCGTGCCGTCGAGGCCATGCAGAACATCGAGAAGTCGTCCGAGGCAATTTCCAGCATCATCGGCGTTATCGATGAAATCGCGTTCCAGACCAATCTGTTGGCCCTGAACGCCGGTGTCGAGGCTGCCCGTGCAGGCGAGGCAGGCAAGGGCTTTGCGGTCGTCGCACAGGAAGTGCGCGAACTGGCCCAGCGCTCGGCCACGGCTGCACGCGAAATCAAGGCCTTGATCAGTACGTCCGGGGATCAGGTGCGCGGTGGCGTCGATCTCGTCAATCAGACGGGCGAGGCGCTTGCCGTCATCGTCAGGGAGGTGCAAGAGATCAATACGCATATCCACGCGATTGTGACCGCCTCGCGTGAACAGTCTACTGGCCTTCAGGAGATCAACACTGCTGTCAACACCATGGATCAGGGAACGCAGCAGAACGCTGCCATGGTCGAGGAGCAGACGGCGGCAAGCCATGGACTTGCCAGCGAGGCCGCGACATTGAACAGCCTCATTGCGCAATTCCGTATCGACGATCGCCAGGCGTCAACCGGTTATTCGCGCCGCGCTGCATAACCTGCTGTTAACGACGATTGAAACGCTTGAAGAGGCGCCGAGGCTTCCGGCGCCTCTTCCCGTCTTCGATATGCGTTTATTCATCTCCGGTTAACGCCGGACGTTCCAGGGTCGCGAGCGGCTATTTCGGGAGATTGTCATGAAACATTTAGTGTCTGCAGCGCTCATCATCTTCGTCGGTGTTAGCACCGTTGGCGCCCAGCAACACGGCACGGTGATCGGCGGTGGCGGGGTCAATACGCGTACAGATAACAGCAATGACTACAAACCAAGGCAGCGTTACGTCTGCGTGGTGCCGCAACCGCAAAGTTCCAGCCAGCAATATCCCAATGTGTGTCGTGCATCGGAAGGACGCGTTGGCGGACGCTGCCGTTGCGATGGCGTCACCGGCAACGGAACGCTCCAGCTCGCCAACTGAAGTATGCGTTAATTATTTAGATAAATTTGCTGCGACCGGCTATTACCGCGTTCTATTTAAATCTTGAAAATTGTAAATTTAAACCAATGATTTCATTTGATTTACAGAAAAATATAAAATAATAAAGATGTGATACCGCAATATACTGTATCTTTAAATTTTGATGAAAATTTTACTAACCGTAAAGTTATTTGCCGGAAATATTGCGTCATCATGCTTTGTATTCCGTTGCTTTTGCATGACCGGATACGGGCAATAAAGAGCGATTTTCGGGGGAAAAGATGTTTGGAATTGGCAGCGCGGATGCAAAGGCAGTGCTTGATGCGATGCACAGATCACAGGCCATCATCGAGTTCAAGCCGGATGGTACGATCATCAGTGCGAACGAGAATTTCTGTCGAACTGTTGGATACGAATTGTCCGAAATCATCGGCAAGCACCACCGCATTTTCGTGCATCCTGAGGAAGCGTCATCCAGAGCCTATCAGGAACTTTGGCAGGGGCTTGCGCAAGGTCGGTTCGACCGTGGTCAGTACAGGCGGTTCCGCAAGGATGGGAGCGAGATCTGGATCGAAGCCTCCTATAATCCGGTAATGCGCGGCGGAAAGCCTTACAAGATCGTCAAGTTTGCAACCGATATTACCGAACAGAGCCTTCTACGGTCGGAAGACAAAGGCAAGCTGCATGCTTTGGGCCAGGCGCAGGCCGTGATCGAATTTTCACCGGCGGGCGAGATCCTGGCAGCCAACGAGAATTTCCTGAATGCGCTTGGGTATCAGTTATCTGAAATCCAGGGCAAGCATCACTCCATGTTTTGTGAAGCTGCGCATTCAGCCAGCGAAGACTACCGCAGCTTTTGGTCCAGACTGTCTGGCGGACATCATGTGTCCGATGAATTCCTGCTCGTCGGCAAGGGCGGCAGACGTATCCACATGCAGGCTTGCTATAGCTCGATCACCGATAGGAGTGGCAGGGTCTTCAAGATCGTCGCATTCGGTACGGATGTCAGCGAGCGGGTCTCGAATGTCGAACAACTGGCGGGCGCCCTGAAAGCCATGTCGGACGGAGACATGACGCAGGAATTGGCGACACGCTTCGTTCCGGTCCTCGAAACCCTGCGTATCGATTTCAATGAGACCTCATCGAAACTGCGCGCTACCCTCCAGACCATTGCGCAGAACGCCAGCGCCATTAGCGCCGCTTCGCAGGAAATCCAGTCTGCCTCGAATGATCTTTCCAAGCGTACCGAACAGCAGGCAGCTTCCGTCGAGGAAACGGCAGCGGCACTGGAAGAGATCACCACAACGGTTGCGGATTCCAGCCAACGCGCGCAGGAAGCCGGTCAACTGGTGCGCCGGACAAAGGAACATGCAGAGAATTCCGGGAATATCGTCAGTCAGGCCGTCGAAGCAATGGGTAGGATCGAGCAATCGGCGGGTGAGATCGGAAATATCATCGGCGTGATCGACGAGATCGCCTTCCAGACAAACCTTCTGGCCCTGAACGCCGGCGTCGAGGCCGCGCGTGCAGGTGAGGCCGGGAAGGGCTTTGCGGTCGTGGCGCAGGAAGTGCGTGAACTCGCCCAGCGTTCCGCAACGGCAGCCAAGGAAATCAAGGCGCTCATTACTACCTCCAACGACTATGTCAAAAATGGCGTCAATCTGGTTGGCACCACTGGCAAGGCCCTGCAGGAAATCGTCACCCAGGTGGTGCAGGTCGATGGAAATGTCGGGGCGATCGTGGAGGCGTCTCGCGAACAGGCAACAGGCCTGAAGGAAATCAATATGGCTGTTAACACGATGGACCAGGGCACACAGCAGAACGCAGCGATGGTTGAGCAGACATCCGCGGCATCCCACACTCTGGCGCGAGAAGCTGAGCAATTGTTCGCGCTCCTCAGTCAGTTCAAGATTGGCGGCGAGCCGATTGCCCGTCGGACTGGTTCGCCAGCCATCTCTTCCGCAGTGCCGTCACGCAGTGTCGCGCCGCCACCTATCAAAAAGATGACGGCAAAAATCGCCCATGCCTTCCACGGCAACGCCGCAGTCAAGTCCGGAGAGAACTGGGAAGAGTTCTGATCAATCCCTGCAAAGGCGCTTCTGCGGAATGTTATTTTTCCAGAAGCGCCACGGCTTCCACATGCGGTGACCACAGGAACTGATCAACCGGAATCACCGACTTGATGCGATAGCCGCCCTTCGTGAGAATGGCGAGATCGCGTGCAAGCGTCAGCGGATTGCAGCTGACCGCAACGATCCGCTTGACCTTTGAACGGGCAAGCTCCGCGCTTTGTGCTTCGGCGCCGGCGCGGGGTGGGTCGAAAATCACCGCGTCATAGACCTTGAGTTCCTGCGGGGTCATGGGGCGGCGGAAAAGATCGCGTCGCTCCACCGTAACGGGCTTCAGCCCTTGCGTCATACGCGCGGCCTGGTCCAGCGCCTTGACCGCCCGCTCTTCGGATTCGACCGCGTGAACGCTGGTCTTGCGGCCAATTCTCAGCGCGAAGGTACCAATCCCGGCAAAGAGATCGGCCACACGTTTGGCTTTGCCGATATGCTCAATCGCAAGCTTTGCCATTGCCTCCTCGGCCTCGCGCGTTGCCTGTGTAAAGCCGCCGGGGGGAAGGATGACGTGGGCGCCTTCAAAGTCCAGCTGGGGCTTGTGCGGTTCCACCACGATCTCGCCATTGGCAGAAACGCGGGCGATGCCCTGAAGACCGATGACCGCTTCGGTCACGGCACGCCGCTGGCGATCATCAAGGCCCGAACGCAACCCATCCATGGAAATATCGAGACCGGTCAGCGTTTCCGTCACCGTGATGCGGAACATGTCATGGCCTGTTGCACGCGCAATGGTGTGCAGTGCGTCCAGCCGCGAAATCAGTCCGTCCGACGCGATGGGACATTCCTCGACTGGCACGACATGATGCGTCTCAGCCTGATTGATGCCGATGACAAGCGCCTTTTCCGGCCGCCTGACGGTAAACACCAGCCGTCGGCGCTGGTGCGGCTGTGCTTCAATCAGGTCGCCGACCGGCGCGTCGATGCCCTTTGATTTCAGCGCGTTGATCAGCAGATCCCGCTTGTAGGCATTGTAGGCGGGTTTCGCCTGATGCTGTAGCGAACAGCCGCCACAGGTGCCGCCCTTGCCTTCAGGCCCGAAATGGCGACAGGCAGGCTGAATGCGATCGGGGGAGGGAGGGCCGTAGGAAATGACCGTACCCTCGTTGCCCACCCGCGCCACCGCCACGGTTTCGCCCGGCAGCGCAAAGGGCACATAGACTGGACCATCCGCCGCATGGGCCAAGCCCATACCCTTGGAGGTAAGGGAGGTAATGGTGTAGGATTCGGTGCTCATAATGCGGTTTTTTCCGATGGATTGCCGGGCTTTTTGCCAGCCAGAAGATATTCGTGATTGCCATCGCCACCGGCAATGGGGGAGGGAATGAGACCGAGAGCCTTCCAGCCCATGTCCTGTTCAAGCCATGCCTTGAGATTCTCCGCGATGGCGGGGGCGGAAGACGGATCGCGCAAGAGGCCGCCTTTGCCGATATTTTCACGTCCTGCCTCGAATTGCGGTTTGACGAGCAGCACACACAGCGCCCCCGGCTCCGCCAGTTCCAATGCTGGCGGCAAGGCAAGCCTGAGCGATATGAACGAGACATCCGACACGACAAGGTGAACGTAATCCGCGCCGATATCGTCTCGTGTCAGGTTTCGCGCATTGAGGCCTTCGAGATTAGTGACGCGCGCATTAGAAGCGATGCGTTCGTTCATCTGGTCATGACCCACATCGACGGCAACGACATGGGATGCGCCCCGCTCCAGCAGCACCTCAGTAAAGCCGCCGGTGGATGCGCCGATATCCAGACAATGCATGCCTGACGGATCGATACCGAAATGATCGAGCGCCGCGATCAACTTCAGTGCCGCGCGCGAGACATAAGCCTGTGCCGGATCGTCCACCACAAGCGTGGCCTCGGTCGAAACCATCTGACCAGGCTTGGTTACGGTCACGCCATTCACCTGCACTGTGCCGCGGGCGATTGCATCGCGCGCGCGCGAACGGCTTTCGAAAAGCCCTCTTGAAACGAGAAGTTGATCAAGCCTCTCGGCCGCTGTCTGTGTGCGCTTTGCTGTCATTCTGTGTCCATGCCGCTCGCGCACGCTCAACGCAAGGCTTTTCGCGTCTATCAGACATATTCGCGGATCCGGCCCAAGATAACAAATGCTATCTTATTCAGTTTCTCTTTTTAAGTATCTGTAGAAACTGACAGTTTCTGGAGGTCAATTGATGTTTCGAGCGGGGAGAGCAACGCAATTTTAACGCAACTGCGATTCTGTAAGGTCACGCACAGTGCTTTTCGAAAGCGGTACCCGATGTCATTCCGAGACCTGTCCATCAGTAAGAAAATCATTTCTACATTCCTTGCCCTGATGTTTGTCTGCGGCTGCGCTTCTGCCGTTGTTTACTGGCAAGGCCTGAAATCCTCGCAGGCGTCCGATGCTCTGGTCGTGGCCCAAGAGGCGGATACGCTCGTGGCTGCAGCGTCAGAAGCTCAGCTTGAACAGGCACTGGCTCTGCGCGGCTATCTCATCTCTGGCAGTGCCGAAATGCTGGCCAGTATCAGCGCTCAGCGGTCCGCAAGCGTTGCGGCACTGGATGCCGTGCAAAAGCTCGCGGCTGGACAAGCTGGCATCGTTACTGGATTGCAACAGATGCGCAGCGCAGCAGACGCCTTCAACAAGGAAGTGGTTGAGCCGCAGGTGAAGGCCTATCAGGCCAAAGCCACCGTTGCAGAAGCAAAGGCAGGCGAAAGCACCGCGCAGCTGGCAGATTTTCGCAAGGCAGCGGCCAAGGTCCGTGCTGAAGCGCAAGCCTTCAAAAACGGCATGATAGCGCAGCAGAAGTCCGCTCAGGAAGCCGTTCTCTGGACGCTGATCGTCGGTGGCGGTGTCGCCGGTATCATTGCAACCACGCTCATCTTGCTTCTGTCACGCGCCATCGTTACGCCAATCGTTGGCATGACGAATGCCATGACGGAATTGGCCAATGGCAATCATGAGATCAATGTGCCGGCTCTCGATCGCGGCGATGAAGTGGGCCAGATGGCGAAGGCCGTTGCCGTGTTCAAGGATGCAGCGGTCGAAAAACTTCGGCTTGCATCCGAAACGGACCGTATCCGCCTGACTTCGGATCGCGAGCGTCAGGACAACGACGCCCGTAAGGCGCGCGAAACGGCGGAAATCGAATTCGCCATGAATTCCCTGGCAGAAGGACTGGTCAAGCTGGCGGATGGCGATGTTGCCCATCGCCTCAACAACCCCTTTGCCGATCATCTGGATCGCCTGCGTGTGGACTTCAACCAGGCGCTTGCCAAGCTGCAAGGCGCACTGGAAAGCGTTGGTCACAACGCCTCTGCCATCAATGCCGGCGCTGCTGAAATCCGCGCTGCAACGGATGATCTTGCCAAGCGCACGGAGCGTCAGGCGGCCTCCGTTGAGCAGACGGCTGCCGCCATCGAGGAAGTGACCACGACGGTCAAGGATTCCGCCAAGCGCGCCGAAGATGTCGGCCAGCGCATCGAGCGGGCGCGCGTGGGAGCAGAACGTTCTGGCGAAGTCGTGCGCCGTGCCGTGTCCGCGATGGAGGGCATTTCGAAATCGTCCAGCGAAATCAACAATATCATCAGCGTCATTGATGATATTGCTTTCCAGACCAACCTTCTGGCACTGAATGCCGGTGTCGAGGCCGCCCGCGCCGGTGAAGCCGGAAAGGGCTTTGCGGTCGTTGCGCAGGAAGTGCGCGAACTGGCCCAGCGCTCCGCCAACGCGGCCCGTGAAATCAAGACGCTTCTGACCACATCCAGCCAGCAGGTGGATGCAGGTGTGGCCCTGGTTGGTGAAACCGGTGAGGCACTGCAGGCCATCGTGGTCGAGGTGCAGGAAATCAACGACAACATCAAGGCTATCGTTACATCTACGCGCGAGCAATCGCTCGGTCTTCAGGAAATTAACCAGGCGATTTCCGCCATGGACCAAAATACCCAGCAAAACGCAGCCATGGTGGAAGAGCAGACAGCGGCCAGCCATTCGCTCGCCCGCGAGGCAAGTTCTCTTGACGAATTGTTGCGACAGTTCAAGCTGGGAACACCGCGTTCCGGTCCTGCGCGCTCAAGCTTCAATGCGAGCGCCCCTGCCGCCCCTGTCGCCAGTGCCAAGCCCGCGCCTGTTGCACAGCCAGCATCGCAAGCGGCGGTAAAATCTGCGGGACGTCCAGCCATCGGTCGCGGTCCTGTTGCGGCCACCACGACGTCACGCCCGAAAGCCTCTCCTGCCAATGCGCTTCATAATACGCTGGCCAAGGCATTTGGCGGCGGCGCACAGCAAGCCAAACCGTCTCAGGATAACTGGGAAGAGTTTTGATCAACCCTCATGGATGAGAGACCGGGAAGGGGCTGCGAAAGCGGCCCTTTTTCGCATGCGAGGCTCTTCCGGTAAAATGATTGCCGCGCTAAGTTCATTAGCAATCTAAGGGGACATGACCATGAAACATCTGCTTTTTGCATCCATGGCGGCGCTTTGTCTCGCCGCACCCGCGCTCGCCAATGATACGATGGCGGAACTGCGCACAGGCGGTCTGACTTATGTCATCAGCAGCGATGTTTCGATGGTCGAGGAAAACCTGTTTCTCTCCATGGACGAAGTGCGCGTCGATTATGTGTTCCAGAACAATAGCGACAAGGACGTGGAGAGCGTCGTCGCTTTCCCCATGCCCGACATTACGGCGCAGCCGAACGCCAATGTTGCGATCCCCGATTTCGAGGCAGACAACTTTCTTGGGTTCTCTGTGACGCAGGACGGCAAGGCAATCACGCCGCAGCTCCAGCAGCGGGTCAGCGCGCTATCGGTTGATTACACCGAGTTGCTGAAAAGCCGGAATGTGCCCTTGCTGCCCTACAGCGAAAAAACGCTCGAGGCGCTGAAAACTCTTGCCCCCGATGTTCTGAAGGACTGGCAAAGCAAGGGCCTGCTATTCCCGGATGTCTATGATGCGGGGAAGGGCGTGCAGACGGTTTATACGCCACTGTGGACGATGCAGTCCGTCTATTTCTGGAAGACGACATTTCCGGCGAAGAAACCGGTGCGTGTCAGCCACCGCTACAAGCCGAGCGTCGGTGGCACGGTTGCCATATCGTTCCTGAGCGAAGGCAAAACCAACGAGACCTATGCGAGCTACAAGGATCGCTACTGCATCGACGACGCCTTCCTGAAAACAGCCATGAAGCTTGACAAGGCGTCACAGTCCGGTGGACCTTACTACACGGAAAGCTGGCTTTCCTACGTGCTGAAAACCGGCGCCAACTGGGGCGGCTCGATCGGCAAGTTCAAGCTCACGATCGATAAGGGCAAGCCGGACAATTACCTCAGCATCTGCGCCGATGGCATCAAGAAAACCGGCCCTACCACCTTCGTAATGGAAAAGACCGATTTCTGGCCGGAAAAGGATCTGGATATTTTGTTTTTGGTGTCCAACCCTCCGTTGCAGCAGTGAGGGGAGGGATGGTCAGTTTGCCGACTGGGAGGAAGTTATCTGAATGCCGCGTTACGTGTCTTCTGACGAAGCCGTGGACATTCTCGCTACATCAACACGTGTATTGGTGATAGGATGTTCAGGCGGCGGAAAAACAACATTTGCCGCTAAAATCGCCGCTTGCCTCAACCTCGAATTTCAATCGCTTGACCGAGATGTCCGATGGCTTCCTGGTTGGGTTGAGCGTGATCGAGCCGAGCAGCGGGAAACAATTAAACATCTGGCTTTGCGGGAACGCTGGGTTATGGATGGAAGTGGAGCATCTTCATTTGATCTCAGACTTCCGAGGACAGAATTGATATTTTGGGTGCGCGTTCCAAGACGCGTTGCGCTTCTCGGCTTGTTCAAGCGTGTTTTTCGATATTATGGATCAGTTCGCCCTGAAATGGCAGATGGTTGCCCAGAGCCTCTGCCTGATCGGGAGTTCTTGTCGTACATATGGAACTTTGAAAAGCGTTACGCGCCTCTTTTTATCAAGAGGATTGACCAGTATGGACCCGAAATTCCGGTAGTTGTGTTTCGCTCTCATTATGAAATGGACGCGATTGTGAAGTCTCTCACTGAAAGAGGATGATTCTTTCAAATGGGGTTGTCCCGCCTTGGCAGGGTTCCACTTCTATCTTGATATGGAATTCTAATACATCATCTACTTTCAGCACACCTCACCCGGCAGCGCCTACCTTCGCCCCACGGCCCAGTGCATCGAACACGGTTTTCACGATGCCGGCGCGGTCGAGCCCTGCCTTGGCATACATGGTTTCCGGCTTGGCCTGATCCATCCAGAGATCAGGCAGCACCAGCGAGCGGATTTTCAGCCCGCTATCGAGCAGGCCGTCATTGGCGAGGAAGTGCATGACCTGGGAGCCGAAACCGCCGACGGCGCCTTCTTCGACAGTGACTACAATCTCGTGGTGGCGGGCAAGCTGGCGGATGAGGTCATGATCCAGCGGCTTGGCAAAGCGCGCATCCACAACCGTGGTTGAAAGACCCGCTGCATCGAGATCTTCCGCCGCCAGCAGACAGTCGGCAAGGCGTGTGCCGAAGGAAAGCAGCGCAACCTTCGTACCCTGCTTCATCACGCGTCCCTTGCCGATTTCCAGAATTTCGCCCCGCTCCGGCATGTCGACGCCCACGCCTTCGCCGCGCGGATAGCGGAAGGAAATCGGGCCGTCATTATAGGCGGCGGCCGTGCGCACCATGTGTTTCAGCTCCGCCTCGTCAGCGGCGGCCATCACCACAAAGCCGGGCAGGGAGGCGAGGAAGCCCGTGTCGAAAGAGCCCGCATGCGTCGGGCCATCGGCACCCACGAAACCTGCGCGGTCGATGGGGAAACGCACGGGCAGACCCTGGATCGCTACATCGTGCACCACCTGGTCGTAACCGCGTTGCAGGAAGGTGGAATAGAGCGCGCAGAAGGGCTTGTAGCCTTCGGCGGCGAGACCGGCGGCAAAGGTTACCGCATGTTGTTCGGCAATGCCCACATCGAAGGTGCGCTCGGGAAACAGGTTCTGCAACTTGTCGAGGCCGGTACCCGATGGCATGGCCGCGGTGATACCGACGATCTTCTCGTCCAGCTTGGCTTCCTGCACCAGCGCTTCGGCAAACACGGATGTATAGGCAGGCGCGTTTGGTTTCGGCTTCGCCTGCGTGCCGGTAATCACATCGAACTTGTTGACGCCGTGATATTTGTCGGCAGCCGCTTCCGCTGGTGGATATCCCTTGCCCTTCTGCGTCACGACGTGGATCAGAACCGGACCCTTGGCATTGTCGCGCACATTGCGCAACACGGGCAGCAGGTGTTCGAAGGAATGTCCGTCGATCGGGCCAATATGGTAAAAGCCCATTTCCTCGAACATCGTGCCGCCGGTCACATAGCCGCGCGCGTGCTCAACGGCGCGGGTAATGGCGCGGTCGACATTCTTGCCCAGATAGGCGGTCAGCTTCTTGCCGAATTCGCGGAAGCCCATGTAGGTGCGGCCAGAGGCAAGGCGGGCCAGATAGGCGCTCATCGCCCCGGTAGGCGGCGCAATCGACATGTCGTTATCGTTGAGAATGACGATCAGCCGCGCATCCAGAGCGCCCGCATTGTTCAGCGCCTCATAGGCCATGCCAGCGGAAAGCGCGCCATCACCGATCACGGCGATCACGTTGCGCGGCGTGGCCGAAAGATCAGCCGCCACCGCCATGCCAAGGCCTGCCGAAATGGACGTGGAGGAATGGGCCGCGCCAAACGGGTCGTATTCACTCTCCGCACGTTTGGTAAAGCCGGAAAGGCCGTCTTCCTGCCGCAGCGTGCGAATGCGGTCACGGCGTCCGGTCAGGATCTTGTGCGGGTAGCACTGGTGGCCGACATCGAAGATCAGCCGGTCATCCGGCGTATTGAAAACCTTGTGAATGGCGATGGTGAGTTCCACCACGCCCAGCCCCGCACCCAGATGGCCGCCGGTCTTGGAAACCGCATCGATCATCTCGTCACGCACTTCACGGGCGAGTTGCGGGAGTTCGCGATCGTCGATCCTGCGCAAATCGGCGGGCCAGTTCACCTGGTCCAGAAGGGGCGTATTCGGGGTAGAAGTCAAGGAAAGGGCCTTTTCTGCTTTTGCGCCCGAAAGCCTACATACCCTTTCACATTGAAAAGAAGCGCGGCATTTTCAAGTGCTAACAGCCGCGCTTCTATACGATTTCTATCTTAAGGCAAAGACACCAGCCCTTCGTTCAAGTGTCTTCACCGCATTTAAATCTCCGACAGGCCGATCCCGATCGGTTAGGGTATGGCCATAGCGTCAGGGGCGGCTGGTGTCATGATGCTGCGTCCAGCGGAAGAGCCATGCTGAACTCCCGACAATGCCGCCAGCTACTGCACCAGCCAGGGCGCCCCATGGACCAGCAAGCCCACCAAGTGCAGCACCAGTTCCCGCTCCGGTTTCAGCAAATGTAGCCCAGCTTGAAAAACCTTCATCGGTGACTGAATTCGATGGGCCAATGTCCGGGGGCCTTGACGGCCTGAAATCAATCGGGATGTACGCCCCTTCAATCTGGCCTGGCACGCGTTGCCTTTGAATCGTCGTTCGCTGATTTGATCCGGGCGGCGGAACTTGAACTGTCGCATTTTGCACATGCATGACCCAGCGACCGTTGGCGCGATCATAGGCGGCAAATGCGCTTGCAGAGGGTACCGTAAACGGTGGCATATTGTGCGCGCGACCGTAATTGTTGTCGAAACTCATACCGATAGCACCTGCAGGAATGCCGGTGGGTGATGTGGTGGTTCCAACACCTCTTCGCGGGTCATGCGTAAACATTAGAGAGTTCGGATCTGTCGGATCCTCCCGGACATAGAACGAGCAGCCGGTAAATGGACCTGTAACGACGAACTGCGGGTCTGACGGGCTGGGATGCCTCGGAACACGAATTGTTGTCGCCCCGCCATTTGTAAATGGCAGATAGTAGGCATGCGCAGACGATGGCGTACCCGGTCGCCCCAGTTCCGAAAGGTTGCCCGTGATGGTCATGTCGGCAGTATGGTCGCTGGTGCGGGTAAGGGTAAAGCCGACCTGGCTGTCCGATCCGTCCACGGTGACGCCGGGCTGCGCCGGCGGTACTGTTCGCCCAGGCATTACGAAATTGTGCATTGTATTTATGAAGTAGCTTGCGGCGAAAGAGTTGGGGTCTTCCAGGAAGGTCTGGAGAGGTCGCTCTGAAAGCTCCTTTTCAGTTAACATTCTGTTGCGCGGCGCGACACCCGCAGGAAAGCCTGTCTGGTCTCCAACCGGTCGCTTATTCAACAATTGGAATGCATTGGATAAGTCACGAATGGGTTTAATGGGATCATCCCCAGTTAAGTCGCCTGGCCTTACAGCAGACGATGACTTTGCCACGAAAGAAGGCATTGCAGAGGGCTCGGGCACTGAAGGGCGGGATGCTTCTCCAGGCAAGACTGGCCTTTCGGTGGAGGCCGGCCTTCTCGCGGAAATAGGTTTTGCAGGTGGGGCCGGATTTCCAGGTGAGCTGGACCTTGCCGCCGACTGAGTGCCAGGGCCAACTTTACTTTTCGAGCGGTCGGGGCGCGAGGGAGTGGTGGGTGGCTCTACGCTCGATGTGAAACGTTCGGGAATACTGTTGACTGGTCTTGAACCGATACCACCTTTGATCATCGCAAATAATTCTCCAAACTAAAATTACTTGGTTTTGCTTGCCTAGTGGCTATTTTGACCGCGAAATATCTTATCGAAAATACAGCTTTTACGCATCATAAGATGAAAACTGCAGATAAACGTCGCGTGAATGCCGAGATGAAATTAGTTAATTATATATGTCGCAGAGAGTCAATATTTTTCGATCGGTCAATTGTAAAAGACAGTATATATTTTAGAAATTTGCGAAATATTTTAAATAAAATGTTTTGTTCGCGGAGCGCAGGGTATATGCGCCCCCGTGACTCCATTTCTAAAACCGAGTGATTGCCCGCCGCGCAAAAATCAAAGCCTGCTTTGTTTTTGCCCTGCGAGGACTGCGACAAAGTCGGTGGAGGAAATCCGGTCCATCCACAAGACCGGGTGCTTCTGGCCTTCGAACGTCATCTACGCAAACCAGGATCGCTCCGGCGCAATCGGTCCCTATCATCGACAGTTGGTATTAGCCATGCAACACGGTTCTGGCAGATCTCGCTTTCGCGGCTTTGACATTTGCTCAACAAATGAGTAGGGAGAGGCCAATGTTGCGCTGCACTCAGAACGGATCTCGATCTAGGGGCAGCGGCGCGCCAATGCGCTCATCCCCATTCCGAAAGAGAAGTGATGTCCGATCTGAAGAACGCCGTTCCGGCGATTGCCAAGGCGTTGTCAAAACGCGGTTATGAAACCCTGACGCCTGTTCAGGAAGCCATGCTCGATCCAAACCTGTCCGGTTCCGACGCTCTGGTGTCAGCCCAGACCGGTTCTGGCAAGACGGTTGCGTTCGGTATCGCAATCGCGCCGAACCTGCTGGATGACGGTGAGCGTTTTGGCCGTGCAGAAGCACCACTGGCGCTGATCATTGCGCCGACTCGTGAGCTTGCCCTTCAGGTAAAGCGCGAATTCGACTGGCTGTATGAGCCGGCAGGCGCGGTGATTGCCAGCTGCGTGGGCGGCATGGATATTCGCAACGAACGCCGCGCGCTGGAACGTGGCGCCCATATCGTTGTCGGCACGCCTGGCCGCATCTGCGACCATATTCGCCGCAACGCGCTGGATATGTCCAACATCCGCGTCGCCGTTCTGGACGAAGCCGACGAGATGCTGGACCTCGGTTTCCGCGAAGATCTGGAATTCATTCTGGAATCTGCACCTGAAGAACGCCGCACTCTGATGTTCTCGGCAACCGTTCCCTCCGGCATCGCCAAGCTTGCCAAGCAGTATCAGAACAATGCCGTGCGCATTCAGATCGCGTCTGAAGAAAAGCAGCACGCCGACATTGAATATCGTGCGCTCGTCGTTGCTCCCGCAGACCGCGAGAACGCCATCGTCAACGTGTTGCGCTTCTACGAAGCCAGAAACGCCATCGTGTTCTGCTCCACGCGCGCCAATGTGAACCATCTGACCGCGCGCCTTAGCAACCGCAATTTCTCGGTCGTGGCGCTTTCGGGCGAACTGACACAGAACGAGCGTACTCATGCGCTGCAGGCCATGCGCGATGGCCGCGCGCGCGTTTGCATCGCGACCGATGTGGCCGCCCGCGGTATCGATCTGCCGGGTCTCGAAGTCGTCATTCATGCCGACCTGCCCACCAATTCCGAAACGCTGCTTCACCGTTCGGGCCGCACGGGCCGCGCCGGCAACAAGGGCATCAGCGCGCTCATCGTGCCCGTCAACCAGCGTCGCAAGGCAGAACGTCTGCTGGGCGGCGCCGATGTAACGCCGAACTGGGTTCGTCCGCCAAGCGCCGATGAAGTCATCGCCCGCGATCAGGAGCGCCTTCTCAACGATGCAATCTTCCAGGAAGAGGCTCGTGAGGAAGAGCAGGATCTGATCGCCAAGCTCGCTGAACAATATGGCGCAGAGCGACTGGCCACGGCTCTGGTGGCGCTTCACCGCGCCCGCAATGCGGCTCCGGAGGATCTGATTGAGGTCTCCGTTCAGGGCAAGGATGCGCGCAAGCCTCGCGAAGGTGGCCGCGAGCGTCAGGAATTCGAGTCGACACCGCGCACGCCGCGCGGCGAGTTTGGCCCCGCCGTCTGGTTCTCGCTGTCGGTTGGTCGCAAGCAGAATGCAGAGCCGCGCTGGCTCATCCCCATGCTGTGCCGCAATGGCAGCCTGACCAAGGCCAGCATCGGCGCGATCAAGATGCAGCCGGAAGAAACCTTCGTGGAAATTGCCGCCGATCAGGTGGATGACTTCCTCGGTGCCATCGGCCCGAACAAGACGCTGGAGCGTGGCGTTCGCGTCAAGCAGCTGGATGGCGTGCCGGATCTTTCCCGCCCGTTTGAAAACCGCAGCAACGACAAGCCGTTTGCCAAGCGCTCCTATGAAGATCGTCCCGCCCGGACAGAAGGTCGCGATGACGCTCGCAAGGAGTTTCGTGGCGAAGCACGCAGCGAGCGTGGCGGCGAGTGGACCAAGGACAAGCCAAAGAAGCGCTTCAACGAAGACCGTCCGGCAGGCGAGCGTTCCTTCTCCGAGCGTCCTTTCTCGGATCGGCCCGCGCGCGGCGATAAGCCAGCCCGCAAGGAAGGCGCAAAGCCCTACGCCGCCAAGACTCCCTTCAAGGATGGGGCAAAGCCCTATGCCGCGAAGAAGGGTAAGCCCAAGCAGGCCAATGCCAATGCCAATGCCAAGGGCAAGAACTGGTAATATCGGATAGCGAAAAGGCCCGGAGCGATCCGGGCCTTTTGCTCACTCCTCCACCGGAATAAACAGGCCTGTCTTCACATCGCGCAGAACGACATTGGTCGTCATACGCTTGATCTGCGGATTGTCGGCCATCAATTGCGCGCTGATATCGTCATAATGCTCCACATCGCGCGCGGTGATGATGGCGATCAGATCCACCTGGCCGGTCACATAATAAACCTGCTGCACATTGGGCTGCTTTTCCGCCCATTGGCGAAAGCGGGCGAGCGCATCATAGTTGTCGCGTTCGATTTCCATGCCCGCAATGAAGGTCATCGGAAAGCTGGTCGCCTTGCGATTGATGACAGCCACCTCCGCCTGGATGACGCCATTGTCGCGAAGCCGCTTTAGGCGGCGCTGCACGGCCGAGGCTGATAAGCCAACCTCGTCGGCAATGGTTTCCGCCTTCAGCTGGCAGTCCTTCTGAACGAGGTCCAGAATTGCGCGATCAAAGGTATCCAGCGCTTCAGCCATACCAGCTCTCCTCTCCTTGCGAGAACTTTCTCACGTTGACCTCATTCGAGACGAATTTTCCCTCAATTGCAGGGAAAATATGCGTCTGTTCCTTTATGGTGACGATTTTATGCGTCATTAGACGATGAAGCGAGAATAAACCGCGCAATGAAGCTTTATTGTGCGCAAACTCATCAGGCAACAGAAGTTTTGAATGAACCCGCAACAAACCGCAGCCTTGCAGATCGAGAATGTGCACAAGACCTTTGGCGGTCTCGAAGTGCTGCGCGGGATTTCGCTGACGGCGAAAAAGGGCGACGTCATCTCCATCATAGGCTCCTCCGGTTCCGGCAAGAGCACGCTTCTGCGCTGCATCAACCTGCTGGAAAAGCCGGACCAGGGCAGCATCATCGTGGCAGGCGAGGAACTGAAGCTGAAGCCCGCGCGCCAGGGAGGATTGGAGCCGGTCGACCGCCGCCAGCTGGAGCGGCTGCGCACCGGGCTCGGCATGGTGTTTCAAAGCTTTAATCTCTGGGCTCATCGCACGGTTCTGGAAAACCTCATCGAAGCCCCGATCCATGTTCAGGGAAAGTCACGCCGCGAAGCCATCGAGAAGGCTGAGGCGCTGCTGGCCAAGGTGGGACTGTCCGACAAGCGGGATACCTATCCGGCTTTCCTGTCCGGTGGTCAGCAGCAGCGGGCTGCCATTGCGCGGGCTCTGTGCATGGATCCGGCTGTCATGTTGTTTGACGAGCCGACCTCCGCGCTTGATCCGGAACTGGTGGGCGAGGTGCTGAAGGTCATCCGCGATCTGGCAGAGGAGGGGCGCACCATGCTTCTTGTGACTCATGAAATGGCCTTTGCCCGTGATGTGTCCAGCCATGTCGTCTTCCTCGACAAAGGCGAGATCGCCGAACAGGGGCCGCCGCAACAGGTTTTCGATGCCCCGCTGACAGAGCGGGCGCGCAGTTTCACCAACGGTTTTTCCCGCTGACATCTCAACGCAAAACAAGGATGATTGCCTGATGAAGCCTTTCTCTCTCCTTCTCGCTGGCGCAGCTTTCATTGCCTCAGCCTTTGCCGCTCAGGCTGAGGTGCGCTTTGGAATCTTGAATGAAGCCTATCCGCCCTTTTTCGCCAAGGATGCCAGTGGCAAATGGCAGGGTTGGGAAATCGAGCTGATGGATGCCGTCTGCGCTGAGATCAAGGAAAAATGCACGATCGTGGAGTCTTCCTGGGATGGTTTGATTCCGGCGCTTCAAGCCAAGAAGCTGGATGTGATCTGGGCGTCAATGTCGATCACCGATGAGCGCCTGAAGATCATCGACTTCACCAACAAATACTACAATACGCCGAGCAAGCTGATCGGTCCAAAGGACCAGAAGCCGGGTGCCACTGTCGAGGACGTGAAGGGTAAAACCATCGGTATTCAGGTTTCGACAAGTCAGACGGAATACTACAAGAAGTATTTCGCCAAGCAGGCAGATGAGAAGACCTATCAGACGTTGGATGAAGCCCTGCAGGATCTTGCTAATGGCCGCATCGATTATGTGTTCGCCGATTCCATCGTGCTGGGCGATTTCCTGAAGAGCGAGGCAGGTAAGAATTGCTGCGCCGACATGGGCAATGTTGCTGATGATCCGGCCGTTCTGGGTATCGGTGTCGGCGGCGGTCTGCGCAAGAGCGATACGGAGCTGAAGGCCAAGCTCAACGCGGCCATCGCCGCTGTGCGCGCCAGTGGAAAATACGACGAAATCACGAAGAAATACTTCGATTTCGACGTCTACGGCGCAAAGTAAAAGGTATCCTTGATGGCGGCGAGCCAGATGAGTGTTTGGGAACTGCTTTCCCCCTATCCTCCGGGATGGGGCGGCATGCTGCTGACCGGCGCTCTTTCAACCGTCGCCATCTCGGCCTGCGCCTATGCCATCGGTCTGGCTATTGGCCTTGCCGGTGCATTGGGCAAGCTTTCCGGCAATCGTGCATTGGTGTTTGGACTGAATGCCTACACGGCCATCATTCGCGCGGTGCCGGAACTCATTCTCATCGTCGGTCTCTATTATGCCGGCACAGACGGGCTGAACCGGCTGCTTACGGCGGTTTCTCTGCCCACCATCGAAATCAACGGATTTGTCGCCGCCGTATCTGTCCTTGGCTTTGTGCAAGGGGCCTATATGACGGAAGTGCTTCGTGGCGCGGTTCTGGCAATTCCCTCCGGCCAGATGGATGCCGCAAGAGCTTTCGGCTTCTCGCCCTTCCTTGCCTTTCGCCGCGTCACCCTTCCGGCATTGTTGCCGAATGCGCTGCCCGGCATGGCAAACCTCTGGATGTCCATCACCAAGGATAGCGCTCTGGTCGCCGTGGTCGGCTATCAGGAACTGGCGCTGGCAACCAGGCTGGCGGGGGCGAACACCAAGCAATATTTCCTGTTCTTCCTTGCGGCGGCCTTTCTCTATCTGGCGATCACGCTCGTCTCGAACCTCGTTTTCACCGCACTGGAACGCCGTGTGCGGCGCGGCCAGCCACAGTTGAGCTGAGGAGGGCGAGATGCGGTTCGACTGGATTGCGAAATATTGGCCGCTTCTGATCGACGGCGCGATACAGACCGTGTCGCTGCTCGCGATTTCCGTATCCGTGGGCTTCGTGCTCGCCATCGGTCTCGCCTTCGCGCAGGTGTCCGGCGGGCTGATATCCCGCAATCTGTCACGCGCCTATTGCACCTTCCTGCGTGGCACACCGCTGCTCATCCAGCTCTGGCTGCTCTACTACGGTGTCGGCTCGCTGCTGCCACTGGTGCCGGGTCTCAGGCAAAGCTTTCTCTGGCCCATCCTGCGGGAAGGCTTCTTCTTCGCGGCGGTCTCGTTCACGCTGAATTTTGCCGCTTATCAGGCGGTTATCCTGCGGGGCGCGCTTCTCTCGGTGCCCAAGGGCGAGCTGGAAGCGGGCCGTGCGGTGGGCATGAGCCCGTTCACGCTGGTGCGCCGCATCTGGTTGCCACGCGCCATCCGCATCGCCCTCCCCACCATTGCGGGCGAGGTGGTGCTGCAATTGAAATCAACGCCGCTCGCCTTCACCGTCACGGTCATGGATCTCTATGCGGTCGCCTACAAGGTGCGGCAGGACACGCTGCTGGTCTATGAGCCGCTGATCGTGGTGACCTTGTTCTATGTCTCGCTGACGGCGGTGATTGCCCGCAGTTTCAAGTTTGTCGAAGCACAGGTGCCGATCCGGCGCTGAGCTTCAGTTTGTATTCCATGAGGTAACCCTATGACGACGCTTAAAATTCTCGATGGCGGCATGAGCCGGGAACTCCTGCGTCTTGGCGCTGAACTCAAGCAGCCGGAATGGTCGGCGCTGGCGCTGATCAATAGCCCCGAGATCGTGCGGCAGGTGCATGAGGAATTCATCGCCGCCGGTGCCGATGTCATCACCACCAATTCCTATGCGCTGGTGCCGTTCCACATCGGCGAAGAGCGTTTTTCCAAGGAAGGTCCGGCGCTCATTCGCCTTTCTGGCGAACTGGCGCGACAGGCAGCGGAGAAGGCTGGCCGTCCGGTCACGGTCGCGGGCGGTCTGCCACCGATCTTCGGCTCCTACGAGCCGGAAAATTTCGATCCTTCCCGCGTGCAGGATTATCTCTCGGTGCTGGTGGAAAACCTCGACGCCTATGTGGATGTCTGGCTGGGCGAAACGCTGAGCCTGATTGCCGAGGGCGAAGCGGTGCGTGTCGCGGTGAAAGATACGGGCAAGCCCTTCTGGATCTCGTTCACGCTGGCCGATGACGAGGCGCAGGTGCAGGGCGGCGAACCGAAACTTCGCTCCGGCGAGACGGTGGCCGATGCAGCGCGCTGGGCGGCAGGTTCTGGCGCTGAGGCGCTGATGTTCAACTGCGCCAAGCCGGAAGTCATGGAAGCGGCGGTGCGCACGGCGTCCGCCATCTTCAAGGAAAAAGGCGTCTCGATCGAAATCGGCGTCTACGCCAATGCTTTCGAGGCCGATGCGGATGACAGCGCCGCCAACGAGGGCCTTCACGAAACCCGCAAGGACCTGACGGACGATGCCTATTCCCGCTTTGCCTGCAACTGGGCCGATGCGGGCGCCAGCTTCATTGGCGGCTGCTGCGGCATCGGTGCCGCCCACATCCACACGCTGGCCGGTGTTTTGCGGGGCAGGTGAGGCAGAGTAGGACTGAGCTGCACGGCGAAAAAGTGCATCACCCCACCCGGCGCGCCGCGCCGACCTCCCCCTCAAGGGGAGGTGGGAGTGTGTAGCCTGCACTTGTTCCTACTTTAGCTTTTGTGTTCGGGAATGCTTTGGGTGAGACCAGATTTCGCTGGGTGACGTATTCTCCCACCTCCCCTTGAGGGGGAGGTCGCAGCAAAGCTGCGGGAGGGGTGAACGAAAAACGGCGAGCACAGGGCCCGCCGCTCGATTTCAAGAATGCTACCCTCACGCCATCTGCATGGCGCCGGGACCGGCGGTGGCACCGGGCGGTACCTTGCCCAGGATGATCATGCCAAGAACTTCGTCCTTGGTCACATCCTGCGTGCGCGCATGGCCCACCACGCGGCCGTTCTTCATCACGAACACCCGGTCCGCCAGATCGAACACGTCATGAATGTCGTGGCTGATCAGGAAGATGCCGATGCCTTCGCGCTTCAACTGGGTGATCAGTTCGCCAACCTGTGCCGTTTCCTGCGGTCCAAGCGCTGCTGTCGGCTCGTCCATGATGAGGATACGGGCGTCGAACAGAATGGCGCGGGCAATGGCAACAGACTGGCGCTGACCGCCGGACAATGCCTTCACCGGCTCCTTGAAGCGCTGGAAGTTCGGGTTCAGGCGGCCCATCACCTCGCGTGCCTTGGCTTCCATCGCCACATCGTCCAGCGTTCCCCAGGGCGTGCGAAGCTCGCGGCCGAGATAAAGGTTGGCGGCGGCATCGACGTTATCGGCAACGGCGAGCGTCTGGTAGATGGTCTCGATACCGTATTTCTTGGCATCGCGCGGATTGTTGATATCCGCCGCTTCGCCATTGATGAGGATCTCGCCGGAATCGCGCCGATAGGCACCGGAGAGGATCTTGATGAGGGTGGATTTGCCCGCACCGTTGTGGCCGAGAAGAGCCACGACTTCGCCGGGGAAGAGATCCACCGAGGCACCATCGACAGCGTGAATGCCGCCGAAGGAGATGGAAACGTCGCGCATTTCCACCAGAGGTGTTTTGTCTTGCGTCATTTTTCCTGCTCCTTCTAGCGGGCTCTTGCGCGATAGATGGTGTCAAGCCAGACCGCCAGCACCAGCACCATGCCGATCACGATGCTCTGCAAGGGCGCATCCATGCCAAGCAGAACCATGCCGGAATTCAGCGATTGCATGACCAGCGCGCCCAGAACCGCACCGGCAATGGTGCCCACGCCACCGGCCAGCGACGTGCCGCCGATAACGGCAGCGGCAATGGTGTAAAGCTCGTCCAGCGTGCCTTGTGCATTGGTGGCTGCGTTGAGGCGGGCGGTGGAAATGGCGGCTGCGATGGCGCAGAGCGCTCCCATCAGGGCAAACAGGCGAACGGTCACCCAGCGGGTCTTGATGCCGGCCAGTTCTGCTGCTTCCGGGTTGCCACCGATGGCGAAGACGTAGCGGCCAAAGCGCGTGCGGTTCGTCAGGAAGTTCATGCCGATGGCAATGCTGAGCGCAATCAGAACCGGAATGGCGATGCCGAGCGGAATGTCGAGACCGTTTTCCGGCCAGGCAATGCCGTTCTCTTCCGCATAGCGGCGGGCCAGATTGACCGGCATGTAATAGCTGTTGAGAACCTTCACTGCGCCGAGCACGATGCCGCAGCTGGCAATGCCGACGAAGAATTCGGCCCAGATCGGCTTCAACGGAAAGCCGAAGCGCTTGCGCTGCTTGCGCGAATGCAGGATCGACAAAACGATGAACACGCAGGCGATGATGCCGACAATCCAGCTGGCGGTTGCTCCGATGGAGCCATCCGCACCGCCGCCCATCAGGCGGAATTTGGTGTCCATGGGTGCAACGGTCGCACCGCTCGTCACCATCCAGGCCGCGCCGCGCCAGACCAGCAGGCCGCCAAGCGTAACAATGAAGGAGGGAACATTGAGAAAGGCGATGATTGCGCCCTGAAATGCGCCGATGGCGGCGCCCAGAACGATGCCGACGCTCAGCGCCAGGATCCATGTCATGGGGTGGTCATAGCCAAGCCATGCGGGCAGGAACTTTGTCTGCGTCACGGCCATGATCATGCCGACGAAACCGAGGATCGAGCCGACGGAGAGGTCGATATTGCGCGTCACGATCACCAGCACCATGCCCGTTGCCATGACGGAAACGGAGGCCGCCTGGACCGAGAGGTTCCAGAGGTTGCGCGATGTCAGGAACAGGCCGTCCGACAGAACGTGGAAACCAAGCCAGATCAACAGCATGGCAACGACCATGCCGAGAAGGCGCGTGTCGATTTCCGTGGCCTGGAAGAAGCGCTTGAGCGGGTTGCCGGGTGCCGCACGAGCGCCACTGGCGGGTTTGATGGCGACCGGAATGGTTTGATCCGTCATAAGCCTTGAACTCCCTCTTCTTGTCGGCAAGCCTCCGCGAGCGAAGGACGCCGCAGGTGTGCTGCGACGTCCCTTGCGGAACTTTTGTTGCCGATGATCGACTTCTAAAGTCCGAGCTTAGCTGCAGACCTTGACGGAACCAGCCTTCACACCCTGGCAAAGCTCCTTCTTGGAGATCCAGCCAGCATCGAGAACGATGTTCAGGTTGTCCTTGGTAATGGCGATCGGCGTCAGGAATACGGAGTTCATTTCAACGCCCTTGGCGCCGCCCTTGAACTTCTGCGTGCCCGGAAGCGCTTCCATCTTGGTGCCCTTGGCAAGTGCCACGGCCACTTCGCCAGCCTTCTTGCCTAGTTCGCGGCTGTCCTTCCAGACAGAAACGGTCTGGGTGCCAAGCGCGATACGGTTCAGAGCAGCCTTGTCGCCATCCTGACCGGAGACCGGAACGGAACCGGCAAGACCTTGCGCTTCGAGAGCGGCCACAACGCCACCGGCCATACCGTCGTTCGAGGAAACGACTGCATCGACCTTGTTGTTGTTCTTGGTCAGGAACTGCTCCATGTTCTTCTGGGCAATTTCCGGCTTCCAGCCATCCGTATAGGCTTCGCCGACATTCTTCACCTTGCCGGAAGCCATGGCTTCCTTCAGCACTTCCTGCTGACCAGAGAAGACGAAATCAGCGTTCGGGTCGGTGGAGCCGCCCTTGATGAACACGTAGTTGCCCTGCGGCTTGACCTTGAAGACTTCCTTGGCCTGAAGGCGACCGACTTCCTTGTTGTCGAAGGTGATGTAGTAGGTCTTCGGGTTTTCGATCAGGCGGTCGTAGCCGATGACCGGAATGCCTTCGTTGGTTGCCTTTTCAATGGCCGGGCCGATAGCGGACGAATCCTGCGCCAGAACGATGAGGGCGTTGGCGCCCTGCGAGATCAGGCTTTCAATGTCGGTCAGCTGCTTGGCGGCAGATGTCTGGGCGTCAGCAGAAATATACTTCGCACCAGCGGCTTCGAGCGCCTTCTTGATGGCCGCTTCGTCGGTCTTCCAACGCTCTTCTTGGAAGTTGGACCAGGATACGCCAACGACGAGATCTTTGGCAAAAGCCGGTGCGTGAACAGCGGTGATGACAGCAGCAGCGGCCATCAGCTTCAGAACTGATTTCATTAAAACCTCCCGAGTGAATATGCGGAATTGGCCGGACCTCACAGCCCGTTTCTCCCCGCCCAAATACCGTCGACAACCTCCGCTCCCATGCTGGAAATTGTTTTTCTCGACAGTCGAGAAAATATCTGTCAGATGATTGCCAGGGTGTCAACAGCCCTTTCGAGTGGTGGTAGTTGTGAAATCATGTGGGTGAAATCTTCGCCGACCGGAGACGAGGTTCAGGGACTACGCTTTTCTACGGCAAAGCCCGGCACCGAGCTTCTGCGCCGCCAGAACATGCTGGCCGTGCTGGGTGTGCTGCGGCTAAAGGGCGCGCTTTCCCATACGGAGCTATCGGAACTGACAGGCCTTGCCTCTGCCACGGTCACGGCGGTTACGGTCGATCTGGAAAAGGCGGGCGCCATCGAGCGGCAGGAGCAGAGCGCGCCCAGCGGGCGAGGGCGGCCGCGCGTCTTGTTCGAGCGGGCTGCCGGGTTTGCCTATGCGGTTTCGGTGCAGATCTCTTCAGATGCGCTGCACTACGCGCTTTCTGATTACCGCGGCAAACTGATTGACCGGTTCAGCACGGTCCGGGATGTCAACGTTGCGAAGGCCGGTCCGCTTCTGCAGGATATCGCCGCATCGCTCGTCAGGCTTCTGGGGCGTTCCAAGCTCCCGCCGGAGGCTTTCAGCCAGCTCTCCTTGAGCAGCAAGGGCATCGTGGAGCCGGAGGTTGGCAGGCTTGTCTGGTCGCCGGTTCTCGGACGCGAAGAGGTGGATTTTTCGGTGCTGGCCGATGCCTATCCCAATTGTCATCTGTCGCTCAGCAATGAAACGCTGCTCGTGGTTCAGGCTCTGGCACGGCGCCAATCATCAAGATCGGAAATGCCGCCAAACGGGCTTGTTGCCCTGTCGCTTGGCCACAGCATCGGCCTCGGCATTGCGCGCATGGAGGCAGGCGAAATCATGACGACCGCCCCGAATTTCGGACATATGCTGAATGCTCCCGATAACCGGCTCTGTCGCTGCGGCGCCTATGGCTGTATCGAGGCATCGGCCGGCTTCTACGGCATCCTGCGCTTGGCGTTCCAGGTGCCGCCGAACACTATACCCGCCAAGTTCGTTCCGCTTGTGGAAATGGAAAAGATTGCCCAGTCGGCGCGTCAGGGCAATCGCATGGCGCAATATGCCTTTCGTCAGGCGGGTCTTGCGCTGGGGCAGGGGCTCTCACGCGTGCTGAGCCTTGCAGGCGACATGCCGGTTGCGATCACCGGACCGGGCAACCGCTTCTACGACCTCCTGACGGGCGGTATCGAGGAAGGGTTGTCGCAATCGCTGCATGTGAGGCTGAACGGTCAGCCCGCCATATCGCTGGTGCAGGACGAACAGGCACTGGTGTTCGAAGGGCATGTTGATCGATCCCTGAACGCCATCGATCATCGTGTCACGCAAGTGCGGTGACGCCGATCAGTTCGTCTCGCCAGGCGTGAAGCCGATCATGTATATCGCGGCCAATATGAGGGCCACGACGAAAATGGTAACAACGAAGCTGATCATGCCCTTGCGGGCGCGGGGTCCGGTATCTCTTGCCATGGCCCAGAAACGGCGGGAGCCCCGTTCAGGTTCCCAACCGGTCTGCGATTATTCCCCGTCAAGCGGCTCCACACCCTGCGGCTTGCCTGCCCGGTCGAGACGAATTTTCTCGATACGGTTTTCCGCTGCATTGAGAAGCGTTTCGCAATGTTTCTTGAGCGCTTCGCCCCGCTCGTAGATGGCGATGGATTCGTCCAGCGCCACATCGCCTCGTTCGAGCCGTGTCACGATACCTTCCAGCTCGGCCACCGCCTTTTCGAAGCTCAGGCTGCCCACATCCTGGTTTGCTGCACTGTCGCTCATCATCAACCCTTCATCAGTCTGCAAATGTGAAGTCCGGCGGATTCCGCCAGCGCTTCAAGATCATAGCCCCCTTCGAGAAGGCTCACGAGGCGGTTGCCCGCATAGCGTCCGGCAATTTCCATCAAACGCCCGGTCGCCCAGTCGAAATCATCGCCAACCAGATTGATCTGCGCCAGCGGATCGCGGTGATGCGCGTCGAAGCCCGCCGAGATCAGCAGGAAATCCGGCCGAAAGTTGTGAAGAGCGGGCAGAACGCGGGTGGAGAATGACTCGCGGAAATGATCGCCCGCCGCATGCGGCTCCAGCGGTGCGTTGATAATGTTGTTGTGCGCACCCGTTTCGCCAAGCTCGCCGCTCCACGGGTAGAGCGGCATCTGGTGCGTGGAACAGAACAGCACGTTCGAATCGTCCCAGAAAATATCCTGCGTTCCATTGCCGTGATGCACATCCCAGTCGACAATGGCGACGCGCTCGACACCATAGGTCTTCTGCGCATGGCGGGCGGCAATCGCCACATTGTTGAACAGGCAAAAGCCCATGGCCTTCGACTTTTCGGCATGATGGCCGGGCGGGCGGGAGGCCACGAACACATTGTCAGCCTTGCCGTTGAACACATCATCCACGGCGGCAATGGCCCCGCCAATGCCGGTCAGCGCCGCCTGCAGGCTCTTCTGGCTGACATGCGTATCCGCTTCGATCTGGCGGATGCGGTTTTCCTCTTCGGGAATTTCTCGCATCACGGAAAACAGGTGCTCTTCCGGATGCGCCAGCAGAACGGCATCCTCGTTGGCCTGGGGTGCCTGCACACGCTCCAGACGCTCGAAGTTCGGGTGCTCCAGCGCCAGCGCCAGCGAACGCAGCCGGTCGGCGCGTTCAGGATGGCCTTCAGGCGTATTGTGTTCGAGGAAAATCTTGTTTTCGTACAGGCGGGTCGTCATGCACTCGGCCTCCTGCCGCTTCAACCAAAAAGGCGGGCGTCACCGAAATGGCTTATATGTGATGAGATTTCAAGACGTGCGTACCCGCCACCCACCGCTTCCTGCTTGTGAGGGGCGCGTCTGTCCTCTTTAATATCTTCAACGGGTGGAAAGCCGGGAGACCGGTTGAGGGGCAGAATGACGGCGAAACAGATCAACAACCGGCATGTGTTCGAGGTGCCGTTTCGAGATGTCGGCATGCGCGGCGAAATGTTCAGCGCGGCCTATATCGTTCACGCGGAAGAGGCGCTCGCGCGCTTCTGGGACCAGCGTGAACCGCTGGACACTGATCCGGCCTTCTATGTCTCGAAGGTCAGCTGCAATCTTCTGCGAGCCGTGCGCTTTGGCGATCGGATCGAAACCACCGTGCGGGTCAGCAAGATCGGAGGGCGCTCCGCCGGCTTTTCCATTCTCATGCACCGGGGTGCGGAACAGGTGGCGGAAGCCGAAATCATCTGGAGCGCCTGCGACCGGCAAAGCGGCGCCCCGGCACCGCTCCCCGAAGACCTGCGTGACTGGCTGTATCGCTTCCTGGATTGATCAGGCGCGCTGTGGAAGCAGCGGATAGCCTACCATGACGGCGCGTGCAGCGAGCGATGCGATCACAGCCTTCAGGATGTCGCCGGGCAGGAAAACGACCGAGCCGGTGACGACCTTGTCGAAAGGCGTGCCGGTAATGAAGCTCAGCCAGGGCATGCCGATGGCATAGACGACGACAATGCCGCCCACGACGCCCGCAATCAGGAAACCCGCCATCTGGCGCAGCGCGGGCTGGCTCTCGCTGACGAGCCGCTGGGCGAGAAGGCCAGTGACGAAGGTGCCGACAATCCAGCCGAAGATGTAGCCTGCTGTCGGTCCCATGAGGACGGCAAGGCCGCCGCGACCGCCGGACAGGACCGGCAGGCCGACCGCCACCAGCACGACGAGCAGAACATAGGCCAGCGCGCCGCGCCTGGCGCCGATGATGCAGCCTGCCAGCATGACACCCATGGATTGCGCGGTGATCGGCACCGGCAGAAACGCCAGCGGAACTGGCGGAATCAGGCCCAGAACAACGATGATGGCGGTAAACAGCGCCGCAAGCACGAGATCTCTGGTGGACATGAAAACTCCTGTCGAGGCTGAGCGCCTCTTTTAAAAAAGATCAATGGCGGCTTTTCTGGCCTCGAATGCCGCGTGCGTCAATCGCGTCGGCAATGCTATCCGCATCCTTGAGGGTTGAAATGATCAGCGGACCCAGCAGGCGATGCAGCTTCACCGGAATACCTCGTGCCTTGTGCGCATCCTTCAAGGCCCCGTAGCGCGCATGAATCTCAGGAACAAAGCGCAGGACAAGGCCAAGCGCCAGACCCAGATCCGCCGCCCTGATGAGGCCAAGCCTTTCCAGCGGCATGGCGGCCCGCGTCAGTGTATCGATGAACGCAGAGAGGGATGTGCTTGCCGTCACGGCACTGGCAAAAAACAGGATGGCAGGCAGGCGTAGGAGAATGACCAGACCTTCCCGCGGTGACAAGAGCAACATGTTGACAAGCGCAAGAAAGGCAATGGTCAGGAGCACCGGCTTCGTTCTTTCCCAGAGCATCCTCTCCGTCATGCCGATACTGCGCGAAACCATGAGCGATGCTACGAGCGCGGCTGCAAGCAGCGGCAGGTTGCTGATCAGCGTGAGCACGAGGCTGATCACCAGCAGCGCGAAAAGCTTCCAGCCGGTTCCCATCCGGTGAAGCCAGCCTTCCCCCTCGATGTGGAGGCTGTTCAGCATCCGGCCAGCTCGCAATAGAAACGGATCGCTTCGTGACCCCAGCCATCGAAAACGATCCGGCCTTCGTGAAACACCAGCACTCGCTCGAAGCCTGCGACCAGGTCCAGATCATGGCTCACCACGATGGCCTGCTCGGCCAAGTCGGCAATCGTGTCCTTGACGATGGCCCGATTGCGGAGGTCCAGTTGATTGGTCGGCTCGTCGAAGAGCAGCAGATCCGGCTCCGTCACCGTCACCGCCGCCAGTGCCGCCAGTTGCAACTGGCCGCCGGATAGTTCATGCGGACGCCGCCTTGCAAGATCCTCGATCCCGAACCGCTGGAGCACTGCGCCAACGCGCCGGCTCACCTCCGGTCCCTTGACGCCTCGGCTCTTCAGGCCAAGCGCCACGTCATCCTCGATCACTGGAAGAATGATCTGGTGTCCCGGGTTCTGGAAAATGAAGCCAATACGCCCGCGCAAGGCATCACTGTCCTCGGCCCAATCCAGACCATCGATGAGAATCTTGCCGCTTGTGGATTTGGCAAGGCCGGCAATCAACCGGGCAAAACTGGTCTTGCCGGAACCGTTCAGGCCAATCACGCCGATCCGGTGTTCAGTCAATTCGAGAGAAAGCGGATGAAGCGCCACCCGTTCTCCAAAGCTCAAACCCGCGTTTTCAAGTTGAATGCGCAACCGTGAAGGCCTCTGTCCGTTTCCGCAGTCTCTATAACGCTCCGCTTCGATCAGGGGAATGCCTGTCTGAACACGGAAAAATCGACGTGCCGCATTGAACAAAACAAGAACAATCGCTAGCGTGAGAATTATGACGATTCTCATTGAAAACGAGCGTGCACGGCGAATGTTTCTGGAGCGGCAAGGCCTTGCCGCTGCGCCAAATCGCGCGCTTGGTTTGCAAGGGCTGCAGCGGCTGATCGAGGATCTCGGCTTTGTTCAGGTCGATAGCGTCCAGACCGTGGAGCGCGCCCATCACCAGATCCTGTTCTCCCGCAACCAGACCTATCGGAGGGAGGATCTCGTCCGGCTGCTGGAGAAAGAGAGAAGCCTGTTTGAACACTGGACGCATGATGCCTCGGTCATTCCGTCCGCCTTCTTTCCCTATTGGAAGCATCGCTTTGTCCGCCGCGAGGCAAAGATCATGGAAAACTGGGCCAAGTGGCAGGGGGAGGGGTTCGACCGCGCCTTCGAGGAAACCTATCAGCGCATCCGCACGCTGGGGGCCACCATGTCGCGCGATGTGAAAGCCGAGGATCACAAAGGCGGCGGCTGGTGGAACTGGCATCCATCGAAGACCGCGCTCGAATTTCTATGGCATACGGGCAAGCTCGCCATCGCGCGGCGGGAAAACTTCCAGAAAGTCTATGATCTGGCGGAGCGGGTCATTCCGCCGCATCACTATGAGCCGGAGGTAAGCCACGATGAATTCGTGGACTGGGCCTGTCGCTCGGCGCTCTTCCGGCTTGGGTTCGCAACGCATGGAGAAATCGCTGCCTTCTGGGCGCTGGTGTCCCCGCAGGAGGCGAAAACCTGGGTGGATAGCCACCGAGAGGAATTGCAGCCGGTCTCCATTGCCTGTGTCGATGGCACGTCACGTCCTTCCTTTGCGCTGAAGGAGCAACTGCCCGCAATTCTGGAACCCCCTGTGCCGCCGCAGCGGATCCGCGTCCTGTCACCGTTCGATCCACTGCTGCGGGACAGGAACCGTGCCGAACGCCTGTTTGGTTTCTTCTATCGCATCGAGATTTTCGTGCCCGAACCCAAGCGGCAATATGGCTATTACGTTTTCCCGCTGCTGGAAGGCGACCGGATGATTGGGCGCATCGATATGAAGGCCGACCGCAAGACAAGCGTTCTTGGCATCAAGCGGTTGTGGCTGGAGCCGGGCATCAAGCCATCCACCGGACGGCTGGAGCGCCTGAACGCAGAGCTTCTGCGGCTTGCGCGCTTCACCGGTGTGGAAGGGGTGAACTATGCCGATGGCTGGCTGGCAACGAATACAAACCCGGGGGGTGCTTGAAGGGGCTTTCTGCGAGGACGAGGACAGTGAAGCTTATCTGAACAATTATTCATAGGGAGGACATGTGCATGCAGCAACTCGAAGCCTTTATCGTAGAAGCAAAGGCCGCCTCATATGTAGGAGGCAGAGCAGCGGGAGCGTCAAGTCGTGCCGCGTCACATGATGTTTCATATTCCAGCGGTTCCTGGCGCTATCTTGACAGCTACTACGGTGGCACGGACTTTCTGGGGCAGGAGGTTGTCTGGTTCGAGGACAGGCCGGTCTGGGCTATGAATTATTACGGTCGGGTTCTGGATGGGCAGTTGATCGATGGCGAACGCGCGGGCAGGGTCATCAAAGCTTCCCTGACGTTAATGTATCGCGAGAAGCGCTTTTTGGGAGGCTTCAGAAATAGCCTTGAAGGCTATGAATATTACGATGAAAGCCACGGCGATCTGCGTAGCTTCAACGGCGTGGAGAGTATCTTCTGCAATGGTGCGCAAGCATACCGCTTGGATTACCATGGCGGCATGATCCTACCCTGATCATGCCCTTAGCCTATTCCCGCACCTTTCCCACCTGGCCACGGTCGCGCAGATAGTGATCGGCGATGGCGCAGGCGACCATGGCTTCACCAATCGGCGCAGCGCGGATGCCGACGCAGGGGTCATGACGACCCTTGGTGCGTACATCCACATTGTTGCCGTCCGCATCGATCGACTGGCGCTCGGTGAGGATCGAGGAGGTGGGCTTCACGGCGAAGCGGGCGACGATGGGCTGACCCGTGGAAATGCCGCCCAGAATGCCGCCTGCATGGTTGGAGAGAAACAGCGGCTTGCCGTCATTGCCCATGCGCATTTCGTCGGCATTTTCTTCACCGCTCAGTTCCGCCGAGGCAAAGCCTTCACCGATCTCGACGCCCTTCACCGCATTGATCGACATCAGCAGCGAGGCAATATCCTGATCGAGTTTGGAATAGATCGGCGCACCGAGACCGGCGGGCACATTTTCCGCCACGACTTCAATCACCGCGCCGATAGACGAGCCGGATTTGCGAATGCCATCCAGATACTCTTCCCAGACCGGCACCATGGCGGCATCCGGGCAGAAGAAGGGGTTCTGGTCGACCTGCGCCCAATCCCAGTTGTTGCGGTCGATCTTGTGCTTGCCGATCTGGGTCAGGACACCGCGAATGGTCACACCGGGAATAACCTTGCGGGCCAGCGCCCCGGCCGCCACGCGTGCCGCTGTTTCGCGAGCCGAAGAACGTCCGCCACCGCGATAGTCGCGAATTCCATATTTCAGGTCATAGGCAAAGTCGGCATGGCCGGGACGGTAACTGCGCGCGATGTCGCCGTAATCCTTGGAACGCTGGTCGGTGTTATCGATCAGCATCGAGATCGGCGTGCCGGTCGTGGTCATCGTCACGCCATCGTCGGAGAGCATGACGCCCGACAGAACCTTGACGATATCGTCCTCGCGGCGTTGCGTCACGAAACGAGATTGGCCAGGTTTGCGCTTGTCGAGGAACACCTGAAGGTCTTCATGGGTGAAGCTGATGCCGGGAGGGCAGCCGTCCACTACACAGCCAAGCGCGAGACCATGGCTTTCGCCCCAGGTTGTAACGCGGAAGAGATGACCAAATGTGTTGTGCGACATGAGACCCGACCGTTCGGCGGCATTGAGCCGCTCCCTTTGAAATCGGGTTTGTCATAGTGGAAAAGACCGGCCCGAGGAAAGCCCTTTTATCGGGCAAACCGTTTACCCGTCATGGACCTGTCAGGGTCAGCTTGCCTGGCGAAAGCCTGCTATCGCCATGGTACTGAAGTTTTCATAGGGAAGGGGGCGCGAGAATGCGTAGCCCTGTAGTAAGTCGCAACCCATCTCCTTCAGCACCTTGGCGTGCTGCATGGTCTCGACCCCTTCAGCCACGGTCTCAACCCCGAGCGATTTGGCGATATCAATGATTGCGCGAACGAGGGTCAGTTCCTGACGGGACTCCAGGATAGGCATTACGAGTTGGCGGTCGATCTTCAACCGCTTTGGTCTGAGCTTCAGCAAGCTGACAATTGAGGTATGGCCGGTGCCGAAATCGTCGATTTCGATATCGATTCCAAGTGCTTTGATACGATCAAGATTATCCGTCACGCTATCTTCGCTTTCATCGAGAAAGATCGATTCAATCAGTTCGAAAGAGATGCGCCCGGGCGAGATCTGCAGTGTCTTCAGGGTTTCAATGAGGCCTTCGTCCTTCAGGCGCTTTGAAGAAACATTGACCGAGACCTTCGGCACGTCGATCCCGGCGGCGGACCACCGCATCTGGTCCTTCAGCACGGTTTCAAGAACGATCTGGTCCAGCGTCGCGGCCACGTTCAGGTCTTCGGCAATCCTAAGGAAAGAATCGGGCGCCAGAATGCCACGATGGGGATGACGCCAGCGCACGAGTGCTTCGACGCCAGTCAACCTCATTGTATTTGCACAGAATTGCGGCTGGTACCAGGTCACGAACTGCTGCTCTTCGATGGCAGTCAAAAGCTCGTCGGCGGTCCGCTTTTGGGTTATGATTTCGGACTGCAGGTTCTGCGTAAAGAATTCGTAGCGGTTTCGGCCGAGATTCTTCGCCCGGTAGAGCGCAATATCCGCATTGACAAGCATCTTGCGTCCATCGATCCGCGTTCCGCTGGCTTGGGCAATGCCGATGGAAACACCGCAGCGGCAGGAAAAACCCTCGAAATCAAGCGGTTGACGAATTCCCGCAATGATCCGGTTCGAAAGCTCGGCCATGGCGTCGGCATCGCAGCTGCCCTTGATCAAAATCACGAATTCATCGCCTCCGATGCGCGCGACAAGATCATTCTCCCTAACGTTGCGCGTCAGAATCTGCGCCGCATAGACCAGCATGGCATCTCCCGCCGCATGGCCCAGGGTATCGTTGATCTGTTTGAACCGGTCGAGATCGAGATGCAGAATCGAGACCTGCATGCGCTCGGCGTGGCTTTGCTGTGTCAGTGCATCAAGCTCGATATCGAGCTTTCGGCGATTGGCAAGACCGGTCAGCGGATCATGCAGGGCATTGTGCTCGATACGATGTTTTGCCAGCTCCAGTTCGACATTCTTGGCTTCGGCTTCCCGCTTGGCAGCCTGTAACTGCTGGGTCATCAGCATGTCGCCGGTGACGTCGAAAGCGATGCCGACCAGTTTGGTGGAGCCGTCACGTAGCGCATGCATCTTTCCGATCGAGCGCACATAGCGAATGCTTCCGTCGGGTTGCGGAACCCGCACAGTCAAAGGGTTTGCGGAAAGATCGTTTGGGCTATTCCTGACAAGGGCACGCGCCATGAACTGGTCTTCAGGGTGGATCATGCTGATCCAGGTCGTATGTTCCACTCTGCGGCTTTGCGCCACGATACCGTAGAGCTGGCACATGCGCTCATCCCAGATCTCGGCGCCGCCGTTCGGTATGGATTCCCAGATGCCGCAGTTATAGGAAGCGAGCGCGAGGCTGAGGCGTGTCGACAGCTCTTCCAGTTCCTGCTCGCGATTGGAAAGCTCATCGAGCGCCAGTTCAAGTTCGGCATTCTTGATGTCGCTGTCGGCCTTGGCCTCGAGGAGTGTCTTGTTGACCATCATGTCGGATGTCACATCCCAGACGATACCCGTCGTGTGGGTCGTCAGGTCGCTCTTGCGATAGCTTGCGCCGGCCGATCGCAGATAACGGATTTCGCCCTGCGCGGTACGGATGCGGTAGATGTTCGTGCTGGGTTCCGAAGAGCAGATCGTTGTGAAGAAATGGGCCTCTGCCGCCGCAAGATCCTCCGGCACTATGAGCTTCAACCATTCCTCAAGCCTGTTCGCTTCCGCATCGGCTGGCTTTCCGTGCAGGGTCGCCGCCCGTTCGTCCCAGATCAGATGATTGTCTGCCTTCACTTCCCATATGCCGATATTCGAGGTTTCCATGGCGAGGTTGAAGCGCTTCGAAAGTTCCAGAAGATTGGCCTCGCGCGCCTTTAGCATCTGGATATTGCGGTTACGCTCGCCAAGCAGGAAGGCAGCAACGATGATCGGAATGATGACTGCCAGTCCTGTTAACGTCAGAAAGATCCGAAAACGAACCAGATCTTCGGGAGTAGCATTCCAGCCTGCCTGCGGTATGGCCCGGATATGCCACTGGCCTGTTCCGAACAGGTCCACTTGACCCGACAGCGAAAGGATGTTTCCAGCATCCGGTTTGCCCGTGATGGGCGATGTTCCATTCGGTCCGCTTTGCTCGATGGAAACATGGAGCAAGTGAGTGCTTGCGGCGTGCTGCAGGGAAATACTGGAGGATGTGGCATCGAGACCCACGTCCCCCAGAAATGCATTACGGTCGATCAGGAGAATCAGCGATCCCCACGATTGGTCGTCTGCGCCCGACACGGGAACTGCAAGGTTGAAGATGCCCTGATCCGAATCCGGCAGGAGGATCGGCTCCTGCGAGGGTGAAAGCCCGCTCAATTGTCGAGCCAGGATTTTCAGGTGCAGATTCTGCTGGTCCGCGCGCGCCTGGCTACTCGACAGATCGATGATGCCGTCGCGCGTCAGGATGTGACTGAGTTTGTTATCCGGCGCAACCGCGATTGCGCGAATGTGCCGGTTAATCTGGAGGGCGGATCGCGCTTCTTCATTCAGTTGTTCAGGTGAAAAACGCGATTTGTATCGTAAGACATTTGCCAGGTTATCGGCAATCATGAGATCCCTGCGCAAGTGCTCGTCGATTTTTTGCACGAGGTCAGCCAGAGAATGTTCAGCCGATTCGCGTAGCTCAGCCTGATGTCGCGATGTACGCTCGATATCGATGATCAGGCCAAGCGCTATGATCCCGATAACCATGACAAAAGCCATGGCAATCGGCGTCCGCTGCGTCAGAAATTGAGGGTTCTCCCGCTTGAAAAAATTGAGTGAAGAGAGGAACCGCACCAGCCATGTCATCCTGTTTTACAGCCATCGGGATCAAAGCTAAGGGGTGCGAGTTAATTTTCTGCTTTAGATGACCAGCATTAACTGTCCTGTGATTTCTTGTTTTCAACTGTGTTAAACTGTCAGAATATCACCGCCTCACCACAAATTTGAGGACTATTTTGGAGTGAGGCATCATACTGCCACCTGCTAAACCGGGTCTGCATTTTTACGATCTGTGGAGGAAGCCTGAAATCGTCATTATCGGGGGCGAATTTCGCCACAATCTGTTAGCAAATTATGTGTCGAAACAAGACATTCGATCCGGTAATGAAAGCAGTGCCTCCATGCGTCTCCTGATTGCGGCTCTCCTCGCCACCGCCAGCATCCTGTCGCCCCTGGCTAGTTCCGCTCAAAGCATGGATGTGGAAGCCACGATCAAAGCAGTGGATACCAAGAAGCTTTCCATCACACTCGATGACGGCAAGACTTACAAAGTGCCAGAAGAATTCAATTTCGACGGGTTGAAATCGGGTGTGAGGGTGGTGGTATTTTACACAGTGGTCGACGGAAACCGGATGATCGACGATCTACAAGTCAGGCCCTGACGGCCTTTCCTCTTGCCGCTCATTGCGCGTGCCACTGAGCCTTGCTCGCGTCGCGATCTATGATCAGCACTTTGTCCTGGGGAATGTCGCATTTCGCGGCCTCCATCTCGTCCCATCCCCCGACAAGCTTCAGGATTGAGCGAACCACGCCGCCATGGGCAACACAGACTGTAGGCCGCGTTACGGTTTGCAGCCAAGCACCGACGCGCCATGACAGGATCTCATAGCTTTCAGCGTCAATGCCTGGTGGAATGAAAGACCACTTCTGGCGGGAGCGTGCCTTGAGACGATCCGGCGCCACAGCACGGATATCATCCAGCGTATGGCCCTCCCAGTCTCCGAAGGAAAGCTCCACCAACCGCTCATCGGTGCGATAAGCCATGGGGTCGAGGCCCATTTCCGTTCGTGCCAACTGCATCGTCTCGCGGGCGCGGTCGAGCGGGGATGACACGTAGTCGAAATGCGGCGCCTCTGGACCCAGAAGGTCGCGCAGGGTGCGCCCGTTCAGGCGGGCCTGAGCCCGCCCGTAGTCGTTCAGGCCAATATCCTTCTGGCCCTGCAGTCGTCCCTCGGCATTCCAGTCGGTCTGACCATGGCGGATCATATAGATCAGCAAAGCACGTGCTCCGTCGGTTGCCGGGGAAGACAGCTCAATCCTTGACGACCGAGATATCCGGTGCGTCGACGGCCTTCATGCCAATGACATGATAGCCGCTATCGGCATGGTGAACTTCACCCGTGACCGAGCGCGACAGGTCGGACAGCATGTAGAGGCCTACATCGCCCACTTCCTCAATGGTCACGGTCCGCCGCAGCGGCGCGTTGTATTCGTTCCACTTCAGGATATAGCGGAAATCGCCGATGCCCGAAGCCGCCAGTGTCTTGATCGGACCTGCCGAAATGGCATTGACGCGGATGTTCTTCGGTCCGAGGTCGACCGCCAGATACTTCACGCTCGCCTCAAGTGCCGCCTTGGCAACGCCCATGACGTTGTAGTTCGGCATGACCTTTTCGGCGCCGTAATAGGTGAGCGTCAACATTGAGCCACCATCTGTCATCAGCTTTTCGGCGCGACGGGCAACAGAGGTGAACGAGTAGACGGAGATCTGCATCGTCTTGGCGAAATTTTCCGGCGTCGTATCGACATAACGGCCGGTCAGTTCATCCTTGTCAGAAAATCCGATTGCGTGGACGATGAAGTCGATCTTGCCCCAGACCTTTTCGATGTGGTCGAAAACTGCATCGATCGTCGATTCGTCGGAGACATCACAGTGACCGACGAGGATTGCCCCGATTTCGTCAGCCAGAGGCTCGACGCGCTTCTTCAATGCATCGCCCTGATAGGTAAGTGCGATTTCTCCGCCCTGCGCATGAATGGCCTTCGCGATACCCCAGGCGATGGAACGATTGTTCGCAACACCCATGATAACGCCACGTTTGCCTGCCATGAGGCCGGTTGCCTGAGCCATACGGTATCCCCTAAGCTAATTTGGAGTTTGCCTATGGCATAGGCTGCGCACACGTTCAAGCACAAGGCGGATCATCTCCTGTAAGCTTCCGTAACACGACGTGCATTTAGCCATGTTCATCAAACTTGACCGCCGCCTTTGCGATCATGAAGATCTTTCGTGACAGGGAGCGCAGTGGATAACCTCATATCTCTGTTACACAAACAATCCGTAGCGCATGTGCCGCATCAGATCGATGACCTTGTCGTCTGGCTTCTCCCAGAGAAGCACGCGAAACTCCACCACCAGATCACCGCGGCTGCCGTCTTCCTTCTGCAGTCCAAATCCTTCCAGCCTTGCGGTCTGGTCAGATCCGGTCCAGGCCGGAATGGATACGGGAACTTTGCCATCCGGGGTCTCGACATCCGCCTCTCCGCCGAGCACGGCATCTTCAAGCTTGATGGGTAAAACCGTATGGATGTCAAAGTCCTCAATACGGAACCGGCTGTCCTTGCGGACCTGAAGGGTGATCACCAGATCGCCGCGTTGCATGTTTGGAAGACGTAGCCCCTGACCCTTGAGACGCAATACATGCCCGTCGCTCATACCGGGTTCAAGAGCAAACCGCACCTCGCGCTCGTCAGACAGAGTTACCTGCGATGGTTTCAGTTCAAGCAGGTCCTCAAGCGAGACGGTCGCCGTCACTGTGAGATCGGGCGCCTTTTCCGGTGGCGGTACTTCGCCGCGAATGCGGCGAACCAGGGTCGAAATCAGTTCAATGGCCTGAAGCGGAAGAGGGGTTGCAGGCTTCGGTGCTTCGGGCTTCTCATCCGGTTCGGCTTTGCTGGTCTGTTCCTGTGCGGGGTCAGCAGCCCTGGTTCCGGAAGAAGCCTGGGCCTGCTGCTGCGCATTGGGTTTTTGCCCAGATGACTGCTGGCCTGCCGACTGCTGACCCGGATGCTGGCTGCCTTGCGCGGTGGATTGCTGCTGGGCGCGATAGGAGCCGCCGCCGCCTGCTGCCGCGCGCTGGGCGCCGCTGCCGAAAATGCGTTCGACCATGTCTTCGGCCGGTTCGGATGCTGCGCCGGCCTGCTGTTGCGTTTGTTGCTGGGCCTGTGCCTGCGCCCGTTGGGCATTGGCGCGGGCAAGCTCTTCCATCACCGCTTCAGCGCGTGCTCGAGCCGCCTTTGCACGTTCTTCCGCCTGCCGTGCGGCTTCGCGCTGCTGCATGATCGTCTGTTGAGTGTCGAAGCTCTGGTCGAAGCGGCGTCTGCGCTCGGGATCCTTCAGAAGATCATAGGCCTGGCCGACTTCCGTGAATCGCTTGGCTGCCGTGGGATCGTCCTGGTTATGGTCGGGATGCAGCGATTTCGCTTTGGATCGCCATGCTGCCTTGATTTCGTCGGCTCCTGCGTCTCTCTTGACGCCGAGAAGGGAATAAGGGTCACGCATCTTTCGCCACCGGTTCGCTGCAAAGGCCCGTGCGTCAGCACGAGCGCTCGTCTATTCAACTCGCGTTTTGCCCTTGGGTTCCGTTTTGCCGAAACTGGCAATATGCGATTCTGACGGCGACGATAGAGGCTGAGTTTCTAAAGATGCTTTTAAACGAAAAGTGAAAACCGCATTAAGCTTAACCCGAGGTAAGCGTCTGGCTCTATTGGTCGAAAGCTCAGTTCGTCTGCGGAGCGAACGAGGTCATGGTCCATTCCGTGCCGACAAGGCACGCATTGCCGCGCATACGCGCAATTCCTTCAAAGGAATGGCGGGTGGTCAGAAACTGGCGGCAGACCTGGCTGTTGAGATTGACCTCGTGAATCTCCGAAACGACACCGGCGCTTCCTGTCGATGTGTTCGCCCAGGGCAGAGGCGAGGAGCCGAGCTTGGCCAGATCGGCAGAGGAAACGGCGTTCAGGACCGTTTTTTCATCCGATACTGATTCGGTGGTCCGGGTGGGGACCGTGGCCGTAGAAAGGCTTCGATCCACCTTTGGGGTGGATCCGAAAAGATCCATGGCACCTGTAGTGCAACTTGCCAAAACGCATGCCATAACAACAAGAATTGCAGTCTGGGCCGAACGCAACGAAGTGCCGGGGGTGCGGTTGATTGTCTTGTGCGTCACTGCCACCTTGCGTCCAATCACGAAAAGATTCTAGGGCTGCATTCGATCAGATCGGGAGCATTTTAGTCAATATGTCGGAAGAACGGTTAACAAGCGGTGACTTCACCCAGGAAAGCGAGCCCTTTGAACTGTTTGCCAAATGGCTGAAGGATGCCGAGGCCTCGGAGATCAATGATCCGAACGCAGTGGCCCTGGCCACTGTTGATCAGGATGGTTTGCCAAACGTTCGCATGGTCCTCCTGAAAGGTCTGGATGAAAGAGGTTTCGTTTTCTATACGAATTTCGAGAGCCAGAAGGGACAGGAAATTCTGGGTCAGAAAAAGGCCGCGATGTGCTTTCACTGGAAATCGCTGCGCCGTCAGGTGCGCGTCCGCGGTCCGGTAACGGTCGTTTCCGATGAAGAAGCGGATGCCTATTATGCCTCTCGCGCACGTGGCAGTCGCATCGGTGCCTGGGCGTCGAAGCAGTCACGGCCGCTGGAGGGCCGGTTTGCGCTGGAGAAGGCCGTCGCGGAATATACGGCCAAGTTCGCAATCGGCGAAATACCGCGCCCACCCTACTGGTCGGGCTTCCGTATAGAGCCGACCTCTATCGAATTCTGGCATGATCGCCAGTTCCGGCTGCATGATCGCGTAGAGTTCAGGCGTGCGGATGATGGCTGGGAAAAGGTACGAATGTATCCCTGAAGATCGTCAGGCAGCGCGCGAAATTGCGAAGGGAATACCAGAGGCGAGAGCCGCGACATAACGAGGCTCCTGATAGAAGCCGTTGAGCGAAATACGTGGCAGCCCCGTCAGCCGCTCAAGACTGGCACGGTTCAGCGTGCCTGGCTGTGTCGTGACCGCGACCGAAAAACCAAGCTCCCAGGCAAGATGCTGATCGCGGTCTGAAACCGCGGCTTTCGTGCCATAGGGATAGGCCAAGCTTGTGGGCCTCGTGCCGGTCACCTCTTCAAGCCAGTCGGCTGAGCGCCGCATTTCATGGGCTGCATCCTCCGCCGAAAGCCGCATCAAGGCGCGGTGGCTGACCGTATGCGCACCAAGCGCGGCTAATGGGTTCCGGGCCAGTTCGCGTAACCGCGCCTGGTCCATGGTGAGGGCTTCCGTGATCGCCAGAGGCTCGATCCCGTAGGTGCGCGCCGCGTCATCCAGACGCTTGACCGCCTGAGCCTCGCAGTCGTGCTGTACGAAACGCACAAAACGATCGAATAAGTTTAGCTTGCTCTTGGGGCAGGAGAGCTTGATCTCCTCCATGCCATCGCCGAAATCGAATTGGATGACGTCTTGTTGGTTGATCAGCGCAGCAACTGTTTCCCACCAGATCGTATGGGTCCGATCCGCGAACCCCTCGTTGATGAAGATCGTGAACGGCGCACCATGGCGCTCGAAGACGGGCAGGGCATGGTCGGCATTGTTGCAATAGCCATCATCCAGCGTGAAACAGGCGAAGGGCCTCTCACTCGGGTTTGCAAGGCGGGCCGGAACCTCTGAAAGCGGGATGAAGTCGTAGCTTTCCGCCTTCAATCGGCCCAGCGCCTGATCCAGAAATTCCGGTGTGACCTCCAGATGGGCATTGGGTTCTACGATGCGCGGTGCATGAGGCCGCACATGATGCAGCGTAAAGATGGCGCCATGCCCACGCGCATTGCGAAGGACACCGAGGTTTGCCAGCACGTAAGCCGCCTCCAGGCCGCCGGCAATCATTGCGCGCTTGAGGCTACGGCGCCAAATGGCCTGTAACAATACGCTCATCTGATTGTTGATCCGGTTCTCGCCTTTGTCGCGGATACGCTAGCGCGTCAACCGTTAAGTACTTCTAAAAATCACCGTCTGAAACTGAAACGAATTGCGGGGTTTCTACCGGAGGATGCTGTCGAGAACCGGCAGGCTGATGACATTTGCCGCACCGATCGGCGCCACGCCAGAAACCTGATTGAATTTTGACCCTTGAGACGGTGCCAAACCTTTGTCAATCAAAGAAAATCAACTTGCAGAATCGAAATGCTGCCAACATGTTCTTCTGAACAGAAGAGGAACGACATGCTGGATGATTTAGCCGCCCGGTTTGAGCGTGCTTCCGCCGCCTATGCTGAGGCCAATGGTCTTCATCGGGATGATGATTGGTTCATGCTGAAACTGCATGAGGAGGTTGGAGAGCTCACGCAGGCTTATAACAGGGCAACCGGACGCGGACGAGCAAAAGGGCGCACGCCTGAAGAAATCCGGCTTGATCTGGCGGATGAAGCAGCAGATGTGCTTGGCCATGTTTACCTGCTGGTTCACCGCCACGGGCTTGATCTGTCAGCAGCCATAGAGCGCAAATGGCGCTTCAAGCCACAAAAGCCCGCATGAAGAAAGTCAGCGTTAAGCCGTCCGGACAGTCTGGCGCGCTGGATGCTGATCGAAGAACGCACAGCAATGCACAAGGCTTTCCGCTACCTGCGTGCAGATCGCACGGATATCATCGGTCGGCTGCAAAAGATCAGGCACCATGACAGCCATCATCCCGGCACTGGCCGCGCTTCGGATGCCATTGTAGGAATCCTCAAGCGCCAGGCAGTCGGCAGGATCGACCCCGATGCGCGCGGCAGCCGCCAGATAGGGTTCGGGATGCGGCTTCCCACGCGGATAATCGCCCTGTGCGATGACATGATGGAAGCGATCCAAAATACCCAGCGTCCCCAGATGATGTTCGACCTGGAAATGCGCCGACGAGGTACAAACCGCGCGCGGAAGTTCAAGCGCGTCAAGCACATCCAGAAGCTCGCTCACGCCTGCCTTCAGGCGCAGTTCGGTTTCCGTCAGGAGGTCGAAATGGGCAAGCCAGACTTGACGGAAGCCATCTGCATCGAAGTCCGTGCCGTAATGCTCGCGCAGCAGATCGGCGATACTGATCCACGGTCGCCCCAGCATGCCTTCGTAGATCGAGGGACCAATCGGCAGGTCGTGATGGGCCGCAGCCGAAATGATCGACTGGCGATACAGCACTTCGGTATCGAGCAGCAGGCCGTCCATATCAAAGATGACGGCTTTCGGAGGGCGGGGGAGGGGTAGATGCATAAGATCAACTTTGCCTGGTCGCGTGTGTCTGGTTCAGAGCGAGATCGGCCTTGTTCCTGATTCTTCGAACAGGCGAAGCAGATAGCCATCGGGATCGGCAACGATGAATTGCTTCTGTCCAAGCTCTTGATCGTTGCGGCGATACCATTTTTCTTCCGGGGCCAGATACAACGAATAGTCCGATTTGGCCAGACGATTTAGGATGGGCTGAATTGCGCTGACCCGGATCTGCAGGTTCATGCCGCGTCCCAGAGGCCGTTCGAGCGGCGCGCCTTCATTTCCAAAAGTCCGACCAAAACCGATCTGGTCGATCATCAGTTGTGCCGTCCCGAATGTCAGAAAGCTGAAACCTTCCTCCGGCCGTTCGTAGAGAACATCAAAGCCAATGAGTTCAACGTAGAAGTCGCGGCTGACGGACCAGTCGAAAACCGCCAGTTCAGGTACCAGCGCGCTTTCGCTCATCACTCTCTCACGCCTTGGTGCCGCCGACAGTGACCTGATCCATGCGCAGATGCGGCTGGCCCACGCCGACTGGCACCCATTGACCTGCCTTGCCGCAATTGCCGATACCGGTATCCAATTTGGTGTCGTTTCCGACCATGGAAACGCGCTGCATGGCATCCGGTCCGTTGCCGATCAGCATCGCGCCCTTGATGGCGGGACCAACCTTGCCGTTCTCGATGAGATAGGCTTCCGTGCAATCGAACACGAACTTGCCGGAAGTGATGTCCACCTGTCCGCCGCCAAAGGAAACGGCATAAATGCCCTTCTTGACGGAGGCGATGATTTCTTCCGGCGTCTTGTCTCCACCCAGCATGTAGGTGTTGGTCATGCGCGGCATGGGCTGGTAGGCGTAGCCCTGGCGGCGGCCATTGCCAGTGGGGTTCATGCCCATCAGCCGGGCATTCTGCCGGTCCTGCATATAGCCGACGAGCTTGCCCTTTTCGATCAGCACATTGTAGGCCGATGGCGTGCCTTCGTCGTCGACGGTGATCGAACCGCGACGGTTGTCGATCGTCCCATCGTCCACGACGGTCACGCCGGGTGCGGCTACCATCTGGCCCAGAAGCCCGGCAAAAGCGGAGGTCTTCTTGCGATTGAAATCGCCTTCCAGACCGTGGCCGACAGCTTCGTGCAGCATCACACCCGGCCAGCCGGAACTCAGGACGACATCCATGGTGCCAGCCGGTGCGTCGATCGCTTCCAGATTGGTCAAGGCCTGCCGCAGCGCCTCATCGGCGCCCTGCTGCCAGTTGCCGTTCAGCAGAAAATCCGTGAGACCGATGCGACCGCCTTTGCCGGACGATCCGCTTTCCTGGCGATCGCCTTCGCCGACAACCACCGAAATGTTGACGCGCGTCATCGGGCGAACATCCGTGACCAGATGACCATCGGCGCGCAGAATATTGACGACCTGCCAGCTTGCCGCAACCGAGGCGGTCACCTGCCGGACCTTCGGATCCTTGTTGCGCAGATAAGCGTCGATCTCTGTCAGAAGCTTCACCTTCTCTTCGAAGGTGGGAGAGCCGATCGGGTTTTCGTCGCCGTAAAGCTTTTTGTTGGTACGTTGCGGTGCCGCGGAATAGGTACCTGCATAGCCGCGCGTCACTGCCTTCACCGCATCGGCGGCACGCGTCAATGCCGAGGCCGAGAGTTCGCCAGCATGGGCGTAACCCACTGCTTCGCCTGCCACGGCCCGAAGGCCGAAACCCTGATCCGTATTGAAGGAACCGCCCTTAAGCCGCCCGTTATCGAAGGTCAGCGCTTCTGCCTGCGCATGCTCGATGAAAAGCTCGCCATCATCCGCGCCACTCAAGGCTTCGGAAAGCATGGCGCGCAGACGCGTTTCATCGCAATCGAACAGATTGATAAGGTCGGTGGTCATGAATCACTCCTTCGCCGATCCAGACGGTCGGCCTGGACTTCGATGTAGGAGCACACTCGCGAACGCGCAAGAAAAAGTCAGTGGAACGAGTATGGTTCAAGGCAGGGCGTCGTAGCCCTGGGCAAAGCCGGACAACTCGATCGGAATGCCGACGCGATCTTGATCAACTGATTCCCGAAGCGCGAAGACTGCGTTCTTGCCAGCCCTGAGGATCTTCATCAACTCGTCGTCGATTTCCACTTCCACGTAGCACCCTTCAGAGAAGCAGCGCGTGAAATAGGCGCGACCGATATTGTTGCCATCGACGAAGAGATCCATGCCGTCCTTCAGAAGAACGCCAAGCGGCGCGAGGATGCGCAGGATGCGGGCCTTGCGGTCCACGGTCTTCAGCACGACGACGGACAGGCCGACTTCCGGGCGATCATCGGCGATGACGTTCTGCATCATCGCACATTGTTCGACGGAAGAACCTGCGGGCTTGTCGCACAGGATCGACCAGGCCCCATGACTCTCGCGCACGGTGCCGGGTGCTGCGGGCGAGCCGGTCTGAGGAGGGGAGGTTCTCGGCGCGGAACCGGCAGATGGGGAAGCTGGCGCCGGTTGCGCGGGCGCTGGAGACTGCGACTGCGTGGGACGAGGTTGCTTGTCTCCCGATGACGTCTGGGCCTGGACGGGCTCTGCCACGAGCTGCGCCGCAAGCGCCAAGGGCAACAGTGCGGCCATTGTGGCGGCGCGCAGGGTCGGGAATTTCATGAAAACCTCTCAAACGAATCAGTCGCGCTATTCTTGTCGCCGGGGAGCGGGAATGAAAAGCCCTCTCGTAATTTCAAGCGACTGCGGCGAAAATGGGGAGCGAACCGGAAGCCAGCAATTCCGGGCTCTTTTGTGGTTAAAATTGATTCTGGGCAAAAATGCCGCACGAACAAGCGCCCGCAACCCCCTTTACGGATATTGCGGCAGGCGTGATTCTGTGGTTGAACCGGAGGTCTATAGCTAGGGAATTTGCGTTGTGGTCTGATCTAGATCAAACGCAAGGGGAGAGAAATCGATGAACAGAGCCTATGCAGCCTTGGCTGCGACGATCTGTCTGCTCTTTGCCTCGGGGGCAGGGGCGGATCAACCTGTGCCGTGGCAGCTTGATCTTCAGCAGGCAGCATCGCCGATCATGCATGAAATCCGGTGGTTTTCGCACTACAGCCTCTGGTTCATCGTGCCGATCACCCTGTTCGTGCTGGCGCTTCTCGTCTGGGTCGTGATGAAGTTCCGCGCCAGCGTCAATCCGGTGCCATCCAAGACGAGCCACAATACCGCAATCGAAGTGGCCTGGACGCTCGGTCCGGTCGTCATTCTCCTTTTCCTTGCCATTCCATCGTTCAACCTTTTGAACGCGCAGCTCACCATTCCCGAAAATCCGGACGTGACGGTAAAGGCAACGGCAACGCAGTGGCTTTGGTCCTATGAGTACCAGGGATCTGAAAATCCGGTCGGGTTTGACAGCTACATGCTGAAGGAAACCGATCGCGCCGCAATGGGTAAGGTTGATCCGAAGGTCTATCCGCGCCTTCTGGCTGTCGATAACGAGCTGGTTCTGCCGGTCAACAAGACCGTGCGCATGCTGGTGACGGCTGCTCCGACGGACGTTATCCACGCCTTCGCTATGCCAGCCTTCGGCGTCAAGATCGATGCCGTCCCGGGCCGTCTGAACGAAACCTGGTTCCGCGCCGAGAAGGAAGGCCTGTATTACGGCCAGTGCTCCGAGCTTTGCGGCAAGGACCACGCCTTCATGCCGATCGCCATCCGCGTTGTCTCGGACGAGCAGTACAAGGCCTGGATGGCCAAAGCTGGCAGCGATCTGCAGGGCGCCAACAAGGCGCTCATGGCTGCAACCGATGCCAAGACCGGCGTGAAGCTGGCCTCCGCGGAAATCAAGTAAGGGAGTGGGGAGAATGGCTGGACATTCCGCACATGATCATCAGCATGCCGCGCACGGCGCCCATGCCCATGATGATCACCATCACGATCACAAGCCGGGCTTTTTTACCCGCTGGTTCTTCTCGACCAACCACAAGGATATCGGCACGCTCTACCTGATCTTCGCGATCATGGCAGGCATCGTCGGTGGCCTCATGTCGGTCGCCATGCGCATGGAGTTGCAGGAGCCTGGCATCCAGATCTTCCACGGTCTGGCATCCATGGTCTACGGTTTCCAGGGTGATGCTGCCATCGACGGCGGCAAGCACATGTACAATGTGTTCACCACCGCACATGCGCTCATCATGATCTTCTTCATGGTTATGCCCGCTCTCATTGGCGGCTTTGCCAATTGGATGATCCCGATCATGATCGGCGCTCCGGACATGGCGTTTCCGCGTCTAAACAACATCTCCTTCTGGCTCATCGTTCCGGCCTTCCTGCTGCTCGTCCTGTCCATGTTCGTGGAAGGTCCGGCAGGCGCGTTCGGCGTCGGCGGTGGCTGGACCATGTATCCGCCGCTCGCGACATCCGGTCAGCCCGGTCCGGCGGTCGATCTTGCGATCTTCGCACTCCACGTTTCGGGTGCCTCGTCGATCCTCGGTGCCATCAACTTCATCACCACGATCCTGAACATGCGTGCGCCGGGCATGTCCCTGCACAAGATGCCGCTGTTTGCCTGGTCCGTTCTGGTCACGGCATTCCTGCTGCTTCTCTCCCTGCCGGTTCTGGCGGGCGGCATCACCATGCTTCTGACGGACCGCAATTTCGGCACGACCTTCTTCGCGCCGGAAGGTGGCGGTGACCCGATCCTCTACCAGCACCTGTTCTGGTTCTTCGGTCATCCGGAAGTCTACATCCTGATCCTGCCCGGCTTCGGCATCATCAGCCATATCGTGTCCACCTTCTCCAGAAAGCCGGTTTTCGGCTATCTCGGAATGGCCTATGCCATGGTGGCCATCGGCGCCGTCGGCTTCATCGTCTGGGCGCACCACATGTACACGGTAGGCCTGTCGCTCGATGCGCAGCGCTACTTCGTGTTCGCAACCATGGTCATCGCCGTTCCGACGGGCGTGAAGATCTTCTCCTGGATCGCAACGATGTGGGGCGGTTCGCTGACCTTCCGCACACCGATGATCTGGGCGATCGGCTTCATCTTCCTGTTCACGGTCGGTGGTGTCACGGGCGTTCAGCTGGCCAATGCCGGTCTCGACCGCTCTCTGCATGACACCTATTACGTGGTCGCGCACTTCCACTACGTTCTGTCGCTCGGCGCAGTCTTCGCCATCTTCGCTGCCTGGTACTACTGGTTCCCGAAGATGACCGGCTATATGTATTCCGAAGCGATCGGCAACCTGCATTTCTGGGTCATTTTCGTCGGCGTGAACCTCGTGTTCTTCCCGCAGCACTTCCTGGGTCTTGCGGGCATGCCGCGCCGCTACATCGACTATCCGGATGCTTTCGCTGGCTGGAACTACGTATCGTCCATCGGCTCCTATATCTCGTTCGTCGGTGTTCTGGTGTTCCTCTACGGCATCTGGGAAGCCTTTGCCCGCAAGCGTGTCGCTGGTGACAACCCTTGGGGCGAAGGTGCAACTACGCTGGAATGGCAGCTGTCTTCGCCGCCGCCGTTCCACCAGTGGGAAGAACTGCCGCGCATCAAGTAAGCGCGATGAACAAGAGGCGGCGCGGCAACCCTGCGCCGCTTCCGGTAGAGTTAGGATTTGAACATGACCACAGTCGATCATCACGCGGGCCTTGGAGGAGACGATCAGGTTCGTCTTTCGGAAGCTGGCGCTCGCGATTTCTTCGAGCTCTTGAAGCCGCGCGTGATGTCGCTTGTGGTGTTCACGGCCTTTGCCGGTCTTATGCTGGCTCCGGGTCATATCAATCCCTTCATTGGTGCCATTGCCATTCTGTGTATCGCCGTTGGCGCGGGCGCATCTGGCGCTCTCAACATGTGGTATGATGCCGATATCGATGCGGTCATGAGCCGCACGGCGCGCCGTCCGATCCCCGATGGCCGCATCCTGCCGCAGGAAGCGCTCGCCTTTGGCCTGACACTGTCCACATTCTCGGTCGCGATCCTTGGACTTGTGGTCAACTGGTTCGCCGCAGGCCTGCTGGCCTTCACCATTTTCTTCTATGCCGTCGTCTATACGATGTGGCTCAAGCGCTCGACACCGCAGAACATCGTCATCGGCGGTGCATCCGGTGCGTTCCCGCCCATGATCGGCTGGGCCTGCGTCACCGGCGGCGTTTCGCTCGACAGCGTCCTGCTGTTCCTCATCATTTTCCTCTGGACGCCCGCGCACTTCTGGGCACTCGCTCTGTTCAAGATGCGCGATTACGGCTCCGTTGGCGTCCCAATGATGCCGAATGTTGCGGGCGAACGGTCCACCAAGCTGCAGATGATCGTCTATGCGGTCCTGACTGCTCTGGTGGGCGTCGCACCGACGTTGACCGGGCTGGTCGGATGGGCCTATGGCGTGTTCGCCGCTGTGCTTGGAGCCATCTTTGTTTTCTGTTCCATCTCTGTGTGGCAGATGCCGGATGGCGATGAAAAGATGGTGCAGGCAAAGCGGATGTTTGCCTATTCGGTGCTCTATCTCTTCGTCATCTTCTGCGGTCTGCTGGCTTCGCATTTTGCAGCCGCGATCTTCGGTCCCATGGGAGGATTGCTCTGATGGATACGATCAAGCTCAATGAAAAGCAGCAGAAATCCCGGCGTGGTCGCAACATCGCGCTGGGCGTGGTGCTCGGTGCGCTCGTAGTCATCTTCTATATCGTGACGCTGATCAAGATCGGCCATATGGGCTGAGACGAATGCAGGGAGGAGGATACGACATGACTGAAGCCGCAAAGCCAGCGCAGCGCCGGGTGAACAACAGTTCGATCCTCGTCGGCTGCGTCGTGTTTGTCGCCGGCATGGTGGGCGCTGCCTACGCCTCAGTCCCCCTGTACCGCCTGTTCTGTCAGGTGACCGGCTATAACGGCACCACCCAGCGGGTCGAGCAGTTTTCCGATACTGTTCTCGATCAGACGGTCAAGGTTACCTTCGACGCGAATACGTCGTCCGGGCTGAACTGGGAGTTCAAGCCCGTCCAGAATTCCGTTGAGCCGAAGATCGGCGAAACGGTGCATATCACCTACAAGGCAACGAACAAATCGCCGACACCGGTAACCGGGACGGCTGTGTTCAATGTCACGCCTATGGAGGCAGGTGCCTATTTCAACAAGGTCCAGTGCTTCTGCTTCACGGAAACAACCCTGAAGCCGGGCGAAACGCTGGAAATGCCGGTGGTGTTTTTCGTTGATCCCGAGATCACCAAGGCAGAAGAAACCAAGAATATCAGAACTATTACGCTGTCCTACACGTTCTATCCAAGCCAGGGGGCCAAGCCGGTTGCAGGTTTGCAGGATAAGACGGGCGAGACGGGCCGTAAACTGTAAGAGAGGGCTCCTCCGCCTGGCGCGGGGGCTTGAGGAGAAAGACCGGGGACTTCGACATGGCAGACGCACATCAGAAAAAGCACGATTACCACATCATTGATCCAAGCCCGTGGCCGTTGCTTGCCTCCATCGGTGCTTTCGTTCTCACCTTCGGCGGTGTGGGCTTCATGCGCTACCTGCATGGTAGCGAATTCAAGATGTTCGGCCTGAACCTTGCCACGCCGTGGCTATTCTTCATCGGTCTGGCCATCGTCATCTACACGATGATCGGCTGGTGGGCTGATACGATCAAGGAAGGCCGCGAAGGCCACCATACGCGTGTTGTTTCGCTGCATTTGCGCTATGGCATGATCATGTTCATCGCCTCGGAAGTCATGTTCTTCGTGGCGTGGTTCTGGGCCTTCTTCGATGCCAGCCTCTATGCCAACGAAGCGATCCAGGCGAGCCGCGTTCTCGCAACCGGCGGCCAGTGGCCTCCGAAGGGCATCGAAGTGCTGGACCCCTGGCATCTGCCGCTCTACAACACGGTCATCCTGCTTCTGTCCGGCACCTGCGTTACCTGGGCACACCATGCCCTGCTTCACAATGACCGCAAGGGCCTGATCAACGGCTTGCTGCTGACCGTGGTGCTAGGCGTTCTGTTCTCCTTCGTGCAGGCCTACGAATATGCTGAAGCTCCGTTCGCCTTCAAGAACTCGATCTACGGCGCAACCTTCTTCATGGCGACGGGCTTCCACGGCTTCCACGTCCTGATCGGCACGATCTTCCTCATCGTTTGCCTGCTGCGCGCCGTCAACGGTGGCTTTACGCCGCAGAAGCATTTCGGATTCGAAGCCGCTGCCTGGTATTGGCATTTCGTTGACGTGGTCTGGTTGTTCCTCTTCTTCACCATCTATATCTGGGGTGGTTGGGGCGCGCCGCTGGCTCATTGAGCGATCGACGATACTAAAAATCTGAAGGGCGGCCATGGTCGCCCTTTTCCATTTGGACAGATACCTTGGCTGCGGGTAACGTCGATACCAGCAAGGACACTAGGACCGGATAGATTCGACCATGCAGGATGAAGCCCATTACCCGCAGCAGGATGCTATCCGCGCTGGCTTGTCCGGTTCCTGCCCGCGCTGTGGTCAAGGCAAGCTGTTCGATGGCCTGTTGAAGGTGCGGCCTGCCTGCGGCAATTGCGACCTCGATTATTCTTTTGCGGATGCTGGCGATGGTCCGGCGGTTTTCGTGATGCTGCTCGTCGGATTCGTGGTGGTCGGCTTTGCGCTTTGGTTCGAATTCACCTTTCACCCGTCCATCTGGCTGCATTTAATCGTGACGGCACCGTTCTCCATCGTCATCTGCCTCGGGTCGCTCAGGCTGCTGAAAGGCCTGTTGATCGCCCTGCAATACAAGCACAGTGCTCATGAAGGCAGCATAGACCGTGGCTGATCAGTCCCCTTCGCCGCCGCACCGCATGTCGCCTTTTCGCAAGCTCGTCTCGGTCGCGCTGGTTCTGGCCGCGCTCACCATCCTGTTGTCGCTCGGCACCTGGCAGGTCCAGCGCCTTCACTGGAAAGAGCAGTTGCTGGCGCAAATGGAGGCCCGCCGTCAGGCGGCGCCGGTCGAACTGGTCGACGCCGAGACGGCGCTGAAAACCGGGCGGGATCAGGAATATCTGCGCGTGCGTGTCGAAGGTGTCTTCGATCACACCAAGGAGCGGCATTTCTTTGCCACGGATGCTGGCCGCACGGGCTTTTATGTCTACACGCCGCTGCGACTGGCCGACGGGCGGGAGCTCTTCGTCAACCGGGGGTTCGTGCCCTATGATCTGAAGCAGGCGGACAAGCGGCAGGCGGGAGAGGTGAATGGGACGGTCGCATTGACCGGTTACCTCCGCAACCGATTGGAGGGGAAGCCATCCTCGCTTGTGCCGGATAACGATCTGCAGAAGAACATCTTCTACTGGAAGGACTGGACGGCCATGGTGCGGTCCACGAACCTTGATCCGGTAAACGTGGTGCCCTTCTTCGTCGATGCGGATGATGCCGTGCAGCCCCCGGGCGGCTGGCCGAAAGCGGGCGTCACGCAGTTCGAGTTGCCGAACAACCATCTGCAATATGCGGTTACCTGGTACGGCCTTGCCGCGGCGCTTGTCGGGGTCTCGCTTGCCATGGTGTTCCGTCGTTGAAAGGATGAGCCGACTGGCCGGTGAATGGCAATCGCGGTGTTGCATATCATTGTTTTAAGAGGGGGATTTTTGAATGTCTGTTATTGCAAGTATTCTGGTTGCGCTGGTTGCGCTTGAGCACATCTACATTCTTGTGCTCGAAATGTTTCTCTGGACCAAGCCCAGGGGACGAAAGGCCTTTGGCCTGACGCCCGAGCGGGCAGAAGCAACAAAGGTCATGGCGGCTAACCAGGGTCTCTATAACGGCTTCCTGGCCGCAGGGCTCATCTGGGCGCTTGTCCATCCCGATGCTGGCGTTGCCTATCAGCTCAAGCTATTTTTCATTGGCTGTGTGCTGGTCGCTGGCCTATATGGTGGGGCAACGGCCTCCCGGAAGATCTTCGTCATTCAGGCGCTTCCGGCGGCCATTGCCCTGATTTTTGTGCTGGTTGCTGGCTAGGTTTATCGATGAACATGCAGGTTTCCCGTCCCCCGCTAACGATCCGCCTGTGCGGCCCGCGCGGCTTCTGCGCCGGGGTGGATCGGGCAATCCAGATCGTGGTTCTGGCCCTCAAGCGGTATGGCGCCCCGGTCTATGTGCGCCATGAAATCGTCCATAATCGCTATGTGGTCGAAGGGCTTGAGGCAAAGGGCGCGATTTTCGTCGAGGAACTGAACGAGATCCCGGCGGAACATCGGGATCAGCCCGTGGTCTTTTCCGCCCATGGCGTGCCGAAATCCGTGCCGGAAGATGCGCAATCGCGCAGTCTCTTTTATCTGGATGCCACCTGTCCGCTGGTGTCTAAGGTGCACAAGCAGGCCATGCGCCACCAGAGGCTTGGCCGTCACGTCGTACTGATCGGCCATGCGGGTCATCCTGAAGTCATCGGCACGATGGGGCAACTGCCGGAAGGCACAGTGTCACTTATCGAGACCGTGGAGGATGCCGAACTTTACCAGCCATCGGACCCGGATAATCTGGGCTATGTGACGCAGACAACGCTGTCGGTGGATGATACGGCGGGCGTTATCGCGAAACTGCAGGAGCGTTTTCCAAATCTGACGGCACCCTCCGCAGACAGCATCTGCTATGCCACCACCAACCGGCAGGAAGCCGTGAAGCAGGCCGCACCCGGTTGCGATCTTTTCATCGTGGTCGGTGCTCCGAATTCATCCAATTCGAAGCGGCTGGTGGAAGTTGCTCTGCGGGCAGGGGCCACGCGGTCCCTGCTGGTTCAGCGGGCCTCCGAAATTGATTGGGATAGCATCGGCACGATAGGCACGCTCGGCATTTCCGCCGGTGCCTCGGCTCCGGAAGTCATTGTCGACGAAATTATCGAAGCCTTCCGGGAGCGTTTCGATGCCAGTGTCGAATTGGCGATCACAACGGAAGAAAACGAACATTTCCTGGTCAACCGCGAGCTTCGCGATATCGAGCTGACCCGCGAGGATATGGCCTGGGTGAATGGGTGAGCTGCGATCTGGCGCAAGTCTTGCGATTAACGTTGTCGCATCTTCCGCCTTTACTTGGCCACAGGTTTCCGTCACTAAACGCTCATACAACATCAGCCAGCACGGAACCATGTTGGAAAAGCTCTTCAAGATATTGGCGTGGTCGACCCTTGCCTTCATTATTTTTGCAACTGTTTCGCCGATCGGTCTGCGTCCGCATGATTTTCTGCCGGTGAATGTAGACCGTGCGCTGGCATTTACGTTACTCTCTTCCCTTTTCGTCGTGGCCTATCCGCGCTATTTCCTGATTTCGACGGCCTGCATCATTGCCTCCGCCTTTGCCATTGAACTGCTTCAATATCTGCAGCCGACACGTCATCCGGAAGTGCATGACGCTCTTATCAAGGCAGCGGGTGCGGCCCTTGGCCTGGTTGTCGGATGGCTGATCAACCGCTATCGCCCATCAAGGCCGAAGTAGGCCCGATAGAATTCCTGTGCCTGACGCGCCCGCGGCACTAGCCATTGGGCCATCCTGCTGTGTATCTGATGTTCAACACATGATCGAAAGCAGGACCAGAGCTCTTGGCTGTCTATACTGACATTACCGAAAACGACCTTCGCAACTTCCTCAGCGAATACGATGTGGGCGAACTGACCTCCTACAAGGGGATTGCAGAGGGCGTCGAGAACTCCAACTTCTTGCTGCATACCACCAAGGATCCACTGATCCTGACGCTGTACGAAAAGCGTGTTGATGCAGGCGATCTGCCGTTCTTTCTCGGGCTGATGCAGCATCTTGCTCAGAAGGGCCTGAATTGCCCGCTGCCGCTGCCGCGTCATGATGGCAAAATTTGTGGTCAACTGTCGGGTCGCCCGGCGGCGCTCATTTCCTTCCTAGAAGGCATGTGGCTGCGTAAGCCGGAAGCCCATCATTGTCATGCTGTCGGCGTAGCACTTGCGCAGATGCATCTGGCAGCAGCCGATTTTTCGGTTCCCCGTCGCAATGCGCTTTCGGTGAATGGCTGGCGGGACCTCTGGGCCAAGGCCGCCCCACGCGCCGATGAGGTTCTTCCAGGCCTCCAGCAGGAAATCGGCGGTGAGTTGGACTATCTGGTCAGCCACTGGCCGCAGGATCTACCGCAGGGCGTGATCCATGCTGATCTGTTTCAGGACAATGTCTTCTTCCTGTCCGATCGGCTGTCGGGACTGATTGATTTCTATTTCGCCTGCAATGATCTTTTGGCCTATGACGTCTCTATTTGCCTCAATGCCTGGTGCTTCCAGCCGGATGGAGCCTATAATTTCGCCAAAGGCAGCGCGCTTCTCGCCGGTTATCAGTCCGTTCGTCCGCTGAGCCAGGAAGAAATTGCGGCTCTGCCAATTCTGTGCCGGGGCTCGGCGCTACGCTTCTTCCTGACGCGGCTTTACGACTGGCTGACGACACCGGAGGGCGCTTTGGTGGTCAAGAAAGATCCGATCGAATATTTACGAAAATCTCGTTTTCACAGGAAGATCGATGCTGCATCCGAATATGGGCTGGAGCCTGCAGCATGAAACAGGTGCAGATCTTTACCGATGGGGCCTGTTCGGGAAATCCGGGGCCGGGGGGGTGGGGTGCCATTCTCCGCTACGGGGAGAATGAAAAGGAACTCTACGGCGGTGAGCCGGAAACCACCAATAACCGCATGGAATTGCTGGCGGCGATCAGCGCGCTGAATGCGCTGAAGACCCCATGCGAGGTCGATCTTCATACCGATAGCAAATATGTGATGGACGGTATTTCCAAGTGGATCTTCGGCTGGAAGAAGAACGGCTGGAAGACGGCGGACAAGAAGCCGGTCAAGAATGGTGAGCTTTGGCAGGAACTCGATGTCGCCAACCAGCGGCACAAGGTGAAATGGCACTGGGTGAAGGGCCATGCCGGTCACCCGGAAAACGAACGGGCGGACGAACTGGCAAGGCTCGGCATGGAGCCTTTCAAGAAGCGATGAACCGGCCTGGATCAACGCAAGAAAGCCATAAATGGGAGGGGACGGCATGATCCTGCACTGTGTATTTCTGCGTCTCAAAGCCTCGTTGCCAACAGAGGAAAAGGCGGCGCTTTTCGAGGCGCTTGCGGCCTTGAAAGAACGCATCCCGGGCATCCTTGAGATCCAGCATGGACCGAACGTCTCGCCGGAAGGCCTGAACGGCGGTTTTCGTGATGGCTTTGTTGTCACGTTTGAAAACGCCGATGCACGTGACGCCTATCTGGTTCATCCGGAGCATGTTGCGGTCGGTGATCGCCTTGTGGCGGCTTGCGATGGCGGTCTCGCCGGACTGATGGTTTTCGATTTCGAGACTTGAAAAAATAAGAGAATGAGGGAACTGGGCAAGCCCCCTCATTCAACCGGTGACCTGCCAAGTGAGGGGGAGGCAGGTTCCGCCGGATCTGTGTGACGGTCAGCTTGCCTTCTCCATGGCAGCGGCCATCTGGTCCACATTAAAGCGGAACATCTTCTCATAGGTGGAGGCGGGCCCCTTCGGCTTGGAAAGAGACTCGACATAGAGCTCGCCGCCGGGCTTTGCGCCCGTCGCCTTGGCCACCTGCTTGACCAGCCGCGGATCGTTGGAGTTTTCGAAGAAGTAGGTCTTCACCTTTTCGGCCTTGATCTGCTCGATCAGCTTGGCCACGTCAGCGGCAGAGGCTTCCGTTTCGGTGGAAACACCCAGCGGCGCCAGGAAACTGACCTTGTACTCACGTCCGAAATAGCCAAACGCATCATGGCTGGTCAGCACCTTGCGCTGCTCCTGCGGGATCTTGTCCAGCTTGGAATGGGCGTAGGCGTTCAACTCGTCCAGCTTCTTGCTGTAGGCCTCCGCATTGGCCTTGAAGGTTGCAGCATCTGCCGGATCGGCTGCGGAAAGTGCCTTTTCGATATTGGCGACCCAGACTTTCACATTGACCGGGCTGTTCCAGACATGCGGATCGGTCACCGTCTTGCCATCCTCGTCCATGGTGCGCGTGTTCACGCCTTCCGAAGCGACCACCGGCTTGCCCTTGAAACCCGATGCGGAAATCAGGCGGTCCATCCAGCCTTCCAGCCCTTCGCCACTGACGAACACCACATCCGCCGCCTTCAGCGCCTTGGCATTGGCAGGTGTCGGCTCGAATTCATGGGGGTCGCCATCCGGACCCACAAGCGTGGAAACCTGTACCTTGTCGCCGCCAACCTGATGAACGATGTCGGCAAGAACCGTGAAACTGGCAACGGCCTTTAGTTCGGCAGCGGAGACAGGTGCGGTGAAGGCCATGATGGCGGGTATGGCAGCGGAGAGAAACAGCAGGCGGGAAGACATGGACAATGCTCCTGGGTTAGCCTTTGAGGTGAGGGAGGGGAAAGAAGCGCCGCATGATGCCGGAGGGCGCAACGAGAATGGAGCAGCCGTAAAGACAGGCCGCCGTCATGATGATGGTCGGGCCGGATGCCAGTTCCAGATGATAGGAGGCGATCAGGCCCACATATCCTGAAACCAGCGCCGAGCCGAAGGCGATGAGAAGCATGGTGGACAGGGTGCGCGCCCAGAGTTGGGCCGTTGCGGCGGGCAACATCATCAGGCCCACCGCCATCAGCGTGCCGAGCGCCTGGAAGCTGGCGACGAGGTTCAGCACCACCATCAACAGGAAGATGTAGTGATAGAGTGGGCCGCGCCCACCGACCGCTTTCAGAAAGCCGGGGTCGAAGCATTCAGCGACCAGCGGGCGATAGATCGCTGCGATCACGAGCAGTGTCAGCGAGGTGATCAGGCCGATCTGGATCAGAGCCTCTTCGTCGATCGCGAGAATGGTGCCGAACAGCACATGCAGAAGATCGATGTTGGAGCCGCGCAAGGAAACGATCAGCACGCCCAGCGCCAGTGACGTGAGGTAGAAACTGGCAAAGCTCGCATCTTCCGCGAGGTTTGTGAAACGGCTGACGATGCCCGCAAGAACAGCGACGGAAAGCCCGGCAATCAATCCGCCGAGCCCCATGGCCGTCAGCGATAGGGAGCCGGCGACGAGATAGCCGATGGCTGCTCCCGGCAGCACGGCGTGGCTTAAGGCATCGCCCATCAGGCTCATGCGGCGCATCATGAGGAAGACGCCGATCGGGCCGGATCCCAGCGCCAGACACAGGCATGCCACCAAGGCCCTGCGCATGAAGCCGTAATCCATCATCGGCGCGATGAAGATGTCATAGGCGGTCATGCGGCGTCCTCGCAGACGGCGGCGTTCTCATCCCAACGTTCGGCCATGGCACGTGCGCGGGAAAGATTGGCGACAGACATCACCTCGATCGTCGGCCCCCAGGCGATCAGTTCACGGGCAATCAGCAGCGTTTCAGGAAAATGCTGCCGCACCTGCTCGAAATCATGAAGCACGGCCACCACTGTGCGGCCCTCGCCATGCCAGTTCCGCACGATCTCCAGAAGATCGCGGGTGGTGCGTGCATCAATGGCGGTGAACGGCTCATCCAGCAGAATGACCTTTGCATCCTGCACCAGCAGGCGGGCAAACAGCACGCGCTGAAACTGCCCCGCTGAAAGCGAGCCAATGGAGCGGCGCTCAAAACCCTGAAGACCGACGGCCTGCAAGGCGTGCATCGCATCCGCTCGATCCTTGCCGCTCACGCCGCCAAAGGCGCCGGTATTCTTCCAGGTACCCAGCAGAACCGTATCCAGAACAGAAATGGGAAAACGACGGTTTATCTCTGCGGCCTGCGGCAGATAGCCGATTTCCGTACGACGCAAACCATGCTCAATCCGTCCCTCGGCGGGCCGTAACTCGCCAATGATCGCCTTCAGAAGCGTGGATTTGCCCGCTCCATTCGGCCCCGCAATGGCAGTCAGGCTGCCTTCAGCAATCTGACCGTTCACATGATGAACCGCCGGATGCCGGTCGTAGGTGACCGTAAGGTTCGAAAGCGAAACGGCGGGCGTCCTCATGGCAGCGAAATCGCCCAGTGGATTGCCAGCCACAGGAGGGCCAGCACGACACCGACGCCGAGTAGACGAACAAGCGCGGAGCGCTGGAGGAGATCGATGAAAAACAGGGAGTTGCGCATCCGCGCCTCATGAATGTTATGACATTACGGTTATGTTATAACAAAAATGGCAGAATAAGGGCAAGGTGTGCATGGCGAAATGGGTGACGTGATCGCAATAAAAAAAGCGGCCTCCGGGTGGAGGCCGCTCCTCAGCGCAGAATAGTGAGATTACAGGCGTTCCAGCATCGCCGCAGCGCCAGACACGGTTGCCTGACCGGGTGATTCCTCGATGTTGAGCGACTTCACAACGCCGTCTTCCACCAGCATGGAATAGCGCTTGGAACGAATGCCGAGGCCGGCGCCGGATGCATCCAGCTCAAGGCCGATGGCCTTGGTAAAGCTGGCATCCCAATCCGACAGGAAGCGGATCTTGCCGGTGCCGCCGGTCTTTTCAGCCCAGGCACCCATCACGAAGAAATCGTTGACGGCAACGACCGCGATCTCATCCACGCCACGCTCCAGCAGCGCATCGCGATTTTCAAGATAGCCCGGCAGATGGTTGAGCGAGCAGGTGGGGGTAAAGGCGCCCGGAACCGCGAAAAGGACGACCTTCTTGCCCTTGAACAACTCGTCTGTCGTGACCTCGATCGGGCCGTCAGCGGTCTTTTCCTTGAACTTGGCCTGCGGCAGGGTATCGCCTTCAGCAATCGTCATAGCTTTTGTCCTTCGTGCGGTTGATAGGAATGCGCCGCACTATAGAGCCCGCCTATTCGATGGCAAGCGGGGTCTCCATGGCTCTGTTGCCTGCAATCACCAGAAGGCTCCAGTCCTGTCCGGTTTGCATTGGCTTGTTGGCCAGTTTGCCAAGCGGCATATCCACAGAATAGATGCCGCCGGAGGTTTTGGCATGTTCCTGATCGAGCAGTACGTGGCCGTCCGGTCCCACCACCACGATATCAGGGCGGGGCGATCCCTCGGGCAGCTTCAGTGAAAGCTTGAGCTTCTTGTGATCGGAACCCAGTTTTGATTCTGCCACCGCAAAATCGGGTGAGGGTACTTCCGGCAGATGGCGTGTGGCTTCATCAAGGATCAGGTTTTCTTCGAGCGGAAGTTTCTTGGAGAGCAGGTTGACCTGAAACTCCGCCTGGAACGGAACGCAGATATTGCGGCAGAGACCGATGAACGCGGAAGCCTTGAAGACCGCCGGACGGCTCGCATCGGTGATCTTGACCGTAAACGGCAGTGTCACGGGATGGTCGTAACCAAGATCGCGGATGTCGCCGTCCACGAACTGCTTGGGCACCGGAAACTTCATGTCGGTCAGGGTCAGGCCGCTGTCCGGCGCCAGCGAAAGCTGGGGTGGAATGCCCGCCTGTCCCGGTTGCTTCCAGTAGGTAATCCAGCCGTGACGCGGTTCGATCTGCAAGGCGCCGCGCACCGTCCCGTCGGGCTCCGGTGGCAAGGCCACAATGCGCATGCGCCCGCCATCGTTCACCGCCCAGTCCGACATCTCGGCATGGGCAGGCGTAAGCAAGCTTGCGAGCGTGGCAAGCAGGCCGAGACAGAGAGTTTGGAACCGCAGACCGGTTTTCAGTATTGAAGCCATGATCGGAGATTTAGTCGAGCACTTGATGCCTTGCCAGTCACAACGTCACAAGGCTCTTCATTTTCGGTTGATTGATAGCGCAGCCTGCCCCATCTTGGTGGAGAGGGTGTTAATAAAACATCCGCCGCCCGCCCCGAGGGCCGGTTTAACCGAACACTGGAGGCATCATGGCAATGATTTCGCACATCAAGGACAAGCGGGAGCGCGGCTTTCTGGACGGTCAGTTCCTGATTGCCATGCCGTGCCTGGCAGATGGAAATTTCACCCGCACGGTGGTCTACATCTGCGCCCATTCCTCGGCGGGTGCCATGGGCTTCATTATCAACCGCGCGCAGGCGGTGTCCTTCACGGAGCTTTTGCAGCATGTCAAGATCATCGAAGCCAGTGATGCAATCATGCTTCCCACATCCACACGGGACTTTCCGGTGCTGAGTGGCGGTCCGGTGGAATCCGGGCGGGGCTTCGTGCTTCATTCCGATGACTATGTCAGTGAAAGCACCATTCCTGTCAGCGAGGATATCTCGCTCACCGCGACGCTGGATATCGTGCGCGCCATCTATGATGGCCGCGGCCCGCAGAAGGCGACGATGCTGCTTGGCTATGCCGGCTGGGGTCCAGGTCAATTGGAAGCGGAGATCGGCAATAATGTCTGGCTCAATTGCCCGGCGACCGACAGCCTCATCTTCGACCGCTCTCTTGATGCCAAATATGAGCGGGCGCTTGCGACGATGGGTGTCAGCCCCGAGCTTCTGTCTCCCAACGCCGGACACGCCTGAAGTATAGAACAACGATTTTAAAATAATCCGGAACAAACTTGACCAAGGTAAGTTATCCGACCGAAGCCTGATGAAGAAAAAGATCAGGCCAATCAAGGAGAAAGCACCATGGGTAGCATGAGCGACAAGATTTCCGGCAAGGCTAACGAAATGGCTGGCAAGACAAAGCAGGCTGTCGGCGACATGACCGATAACCGCTCGCTTGAAGCCAAGGGCGCTGCCCAGGAAGCCAAGGGCAAGACCCAGGTTGCCAAGGGTGAAGCAAAGGATGCGGTCAAGAACGTCGTAGACCGCGCCTGATACTTTTCTGAATTAAATATGTAAAAGCCTGTTCCGCGTCCCCTCGGAGCAGGTTTTTACTATGAGACTACCTCATCACCTCATTGGAAAAACAAAGATGCGCCTTTTCGAGTGCGATCATTGCGGTCAGTCGATCCATTTCGACAACAGGGTTTGTGTAAACTGCGGCCACCGGCTCGCATTCGTGCCGGAGCGCATGGCCATGCATGCTTTGGAAGATGAGGGCGATGGTGTCTGGCGCCTGATTGCGCGGCCTGACCACAAGGTGCGCCTCTGCACGAACGAAGTGAATGACATCTGCAACTGGACGATGCCCGCAGAGGGTACAGAAACATTCTGCGTCGCGTGCCGCCACAATCGTCTGGTGCCGGATGCCTCGACCGAGGAGGGCTTGCGGCAATGGCGCACGATCAGCCAGGCACAACGGCATTTGTTCTATTCGATGTTGAAGTGGGACCTTCCCCGCACGACCCGTGAGGAAGACCCGGAAGGCGGCCTGGTCTTCGATTTTCTGGTCGATGAAGTGCAGCCGGACGGCACAGTCGTTCCGGCCATGACAGGTCATGAGGATGGCTTGATTGCAATTCGTGCTGCGGAAGCCGATGATGCTACGCGTGAGCTGGTTCGTGTTTCCATGAACGAGCCCTATCGCACCATGCTCGGTCACTTCCGCCACGAGACTGGCCATTACATCTGGGACAAACTCGTGCGCGATCGCGACCGAATAGGGCCTTTCCGTCTTGCCTTCGGCGATGAGACCGAGGACTACAGCGAAGCCCTGCGCCGCAACTACGAACAAGGCCCGCCGCCAAACTGGCAGGAGAGCTTCATCAGCACCTATGCCAGCACGCACCCCTGGGAGGATTTTGCCGAAAGCTTCGCGCATTATCTCCACATCGTGGATACGCTGGAAACGGCACGGTCCTTCGGCATTGCCATCGAACCGCACGGCCATGAGGATCTTGCCTCAGAGATTGCGTTCAATCCCTACAAGGCGCGCGATGCGGCACAGCTGGTCGAAGTGTGGATTCCCTTTTCCGTGGCGCTTAACAGCATTCACCGTTCCATGGGCGTGCCGGATCTCTATCCCTTCATCCTGACGCCCACGGTCGTGGCCAAGCTGGAATTCATCCACGGCCTGGTACACGGAAAACACTGATCCCTATTGCGATCCATCTGAAGGCTCCGGTATGGCGACCGGAGCCTTTGTCTTTTTCTGGATAGGCTTGGCACTTTTTACCGCCTTCAGCGCGCGCTCTGTCTTCTTGGCCTGATCGCGCATCATCTCGATCTGGATCTGCTGGATCTCGGTCAGGCGTTCCCATTGCCGGTTGAGGAGATGATCCACCTTTTCATGCAGGTGGCGAATTTCCAGTTCGGCCTTCAGGTTCACCTTGTAATCGTTCAGCGCCCGCAACCGGTCCTTCTGCTCCTGCCGCCGCTGGCTCATCATGATCACCGGCGCCTGAAGTGCTGCGATGGTGGAGAGCACCAGATTGAGCAAAATGAACGGATAGGCGTCGAAGGCATCGTTCGCACCGAGAATGAGGTTGATCATCATCCAGACGGCCAGAAAGGCGCAGAAGGAGATGATGAAGGTCCAGCTTCCGCCAAAACTTGCCACGCCATCGGCAACGCGGTCACCCAGCGAGCGCTTTTCCTCATAGTCGTCCTCAATGTTTTCAGCCAGCGTATCGTGACTTTCGAGACTTTCGATAACCTCGTTCTCCAGGACGGAAAGTTCACCGCGCTCCTCCCGCAGCAGTTCCGAGATGAAGCGGCTGCGATATTTTTCGATCAGCTTGCGGCTCAAGAAACCGCGATTGGGAATGTCCGGATGATCCTGCCGGATGAAATCCACCAGAGCCGGGCGCATGTTCTCGATGTTGACCGCATCGCGACGTTTCAGCTGCTGGCCGGTGACGGCATCGCGGATCAGCTTGCGCTTTATCGTCACCACGCCCGTATCGGGGTCGGTTTCCATGGTGGCGGCAGTCGGCATGTCCTCGTCGTAGGAGGTCATGGAAGCATCCGTTTCGGCCATAGGCAGCCTCATTGTGATGGAGGTGATAAGAAAGGCAGGCGAGCGATCATCGCACGGGCCTCATATCACCTCAATCAAGGCAGGATTGTGAAGAGGATTTTTCCGACGACGATGATCGTCTGAACCTTTGCCATCATGCCCGGCGGGTGAGGGGGAAGCGTTCACGCAGCAACCTTTGCACCGCATCGGCGGGCATCGGGGCGCCGAACAGATAGCTCTGACCATAGGGGCATCCCAGACGCGCCAGCTCCGCCGCATCCTCGTCAGTACCGATACCTTCCGCAACGACTGCCATATCCATGGAGCGTACCATGTTGATGATGGAGCGCAGCAGCACTTCGCCACGCTCGGAATGATCGAGAACCAGTGATTTGTCGATCTTGATCGTGTCGAACGGGAACTGGGTCAGATAGCCGAGGGAGGAATAGCCCGTTCCAAAATCGTCCAACGCGAGGCTGATGCCAAGATCCTTCAGCTTGTCGAGGATCAGCCGGGCCTGCTCAGGATTATCCATCATCATGGATTCCGTCAGCTCCAGCTTTAGCCGATGCGGATCGCAGCCCGTTCGGTTCAGAAGCGCGCGGATCTCGTTGTAGAGATCGGCATTCAGAAGATGGGCGCTCGACAGATTTACAGACATGAAGATCGGCAGTTCGCCTGTCACCTTTTCCCAGACACCGAGATCCGAGGTCGCGCATTCAAGCGCGAAGATGCCGAGCGGCTGGATGAGATCGCAGGTCTCCGCAATCGGAATGAACTCGCTGGGAGGAATGAGGCCGCGCTTGGGGTGTTCCCAGCGCATGAGGGCCTCGAAACCGACAATCTCACCATCCGAAAGCTGGATGATCGGCTGGTAAGACATGGACAGTTCGCGGCGTTCCAGCGCGCGGCGCAGGTCCGTCTCCACCTGCAGCCGGTCTGGCGTATCATTGCCACGGAATGCGGGTCGGAAGGGTTCCACCTTGTTGCCGCCGCCGCGCTTGGCCCGGTACATGGCAAGCTCCGCATCGCCCAGCATGCTGACGGCATTTTCCTGCTGGTCCACCCAGGAAGACAGGCCGACGGAGGCGGTGAGAATAACCTCACGCTGGGCAAAATTGATCGGCACCATGATGGCCTGGGCAACGGCATCGGCGAAATCCGCCACCTTCGCCGGGTCGCGCTCCGATACGAGAATGATGCCGAACTGGTCGCCGGAAATGCGCGCCAGCGTATCCTGCGGCTTCAGCAGGCGACGCAACCGCCGTGTCAGCGCGATGAGAATATTGTCACCGGCTGCAATGCCCAGTGCATCGTTCACCTGCTTGTAGCGGTCGATATCGATCGCCATCACCGTCGGTCTGACGCTGTCGCTTCCCGACGCAATGGACAGGATCGATTGCAACCGGTCGAGGAAAAGCTGGCGGTTCGGCAGGCCGGTCAGATTGTCGTGCAGCGCATCGGAGAGCAGGCGTTCGACGGAATTCTTCGGTTCCGTCACGTCCACGATGGTGCCGACGCATCGAATGATCTCGCCATTCGAGCCCAGCACAGGCCGTGCCCGGATCTGCAGCCAATGGTAATGGCCGTCCTCGGCGCGAACGCGAAATTCGTGGTGAAGCCGCCCTTTGCGCTGTTCCAGCAGAACATCGAGTGTTGCCTTGAACCGGTCGCGATCATCCGGATGCAGGCGGGGTATCCAGTTGCGAACCGGCCCGTGCATGCTGCCAAGCTGCATGCCAAGGCGCACGGCCACATCCGGCGTCGTCACCAGACGGTCGCGCGCCACATCCCAGTCCCACACCGTATCACCACTGCCCATGAGAGCCAGCGACTGCCGTTCCAGATCGGAAAACAGACCCTGTTGATAGGCGCCACCCGCAAAGGCATGTTGCATGACCGTGAAGCCGATCAGGAGGACGATGAGAACCAGGCCACCGCCGAGCGCCGGCTGGATGATATCATTGTCCAGCTGGCCGGATACCGTCAGCCAGCCGCCGAAAAGCCAGACCATGAACAGAGCCCATGTCGGCACCAGCAGGATGGCCCGGTCGTAGCGGTTGAGGCCAAGATAGACGATCAGAAGAATACCGGCCGTTGCTGTGAGAAATAGCGAAATGCGTGAAATACCCGACGCAATCGAGGGGTCGTAGATCGCAACCCCATAGAGAAGCACCAGGCCGACCACCCAGGCGAAGGTGGCATGTCCCAGATGCACGTGCCAGCGATTGAGGTTAAGATAGGTGAAGAGGAAGATGACAAGCGAGGATGCGAGCGCCACTTCCGCGCAGGCTCGCCATATTCGCACGTCGCTGGAGGTGATGCTGATCAGCTTCTCCAGGAACCCGAAGTCCACGCAGATATAGGCAAGAACCGCCCAGGCGAGCGCTGCGGCAGCAGGCAGCATGGATGTGCCCTTCACCACGAAGAGAATGGTGAGGAACACGGCCAGCAGGCCCGCAATGCCCAGCACGATGCCGCGATAGAGCGTGAAGGAGTTGATCGTATCCTTGTAGGCATCCGGCTCCCACAGATAGATCTGCGGCAGGGAGGGGGTCGCAAGCTCGGCGACGAAAGTGACGACGGAGCCAGGGTTCAGCGTGATGCGGAAGACATCGGCATCCGCGCTCGGCACCCGGTCCAGCGCAAAACCTTCCGATGGCGTGATGGCGGCGATGCGCTGCGAGCCGAGATCCGGCCAGATGACCTTGGAATTGACCAGCCGGAAATGCGGCGCAACGATCACGCGCTCCAGCTGCTCCTCGGATACATTGGCGAGAGCAAAGACCGCCCAGTCGCCCTGATGGTTGGGTGTGCTGGCCTGAACCTCGATACGGCGACGAATGCCGTCGCTTCCGGGCGCGGTCGATACCTGGAAGGCTTCACCCTGGTTGGCATAGATATCCGTGGTTGCCGTCAGGTTCAGCGCGCGGTCGTCGCGCGAGATCTTGACTGGCTCGAAGGCGAAGGATTGCGTGACGGACGACAGCGAGATGATGATCGCCAGAACCAGTCCGAGCACGCGCGACACTGCCGCTGCTATGAGGCGATCGCATCTCATAGGGTCAGCTGCTTCCCGCGCTCGGCCGTATCGCCCTCGATCAGCGAATAGAGGATGTGATCGCGCCACTCGCCGTTGATTTTCAGATATTTCCGCAACACGCCTTCCCGTTCGAAACCGGCTTTTTCCAGAAGCCGTATGCTCTTCCAGTTCTCCGGAATACAGGCTGCCTCGATACGGTGCAACTGAAGCCCGGAGAAGATGTAGGGTACTACCAGCTGGACTGCGGCAAACATATGACCCTTGGCGGCATGTCGTTCACCCATCCAGTACCCAACCATGCAGCTTTGCGCCGCTCCTCTGCGGATGTAACCGATTGTAATGCCGCCCAGGAGGGCCTTGTCTTCCCGCCGGAACATGAAGAGTGGCACCGCGAGCCCCGACGAGAATTCCTGTGAATTACGGATGACCCGTGCCCGAAACGCCGATTCCGTCAACTCGTCATGCCGCCAGCTTGGCTCCCAGGGCTGCAGGAAGGCGCGGCTCTCTGAGCGCAGTGCATACCAGGCGGCGTAGTCCTGATAGCGCGGCAGGCGCAAGAGAATATGATCTCCGTAGAGCTCTGGGGACTCCGGCTGGCGCGACAGAAACCGAAACACCAATAACCACCCCATTCTGCCTCGCCGCGCCCGTTTTCCTTGCAACGGGCGCAGGAGAAGCCACCGCCATCAACCGGCTGCGATCTGAGACTTGATCTGCGGCGAAGAAAGTGCCGCCGTGATGTCCGATAGCGGCGCCAGTTTCTCGACCGGGCCGATGGCGGACAATGTGGGGACTGTATCGAAAAACAGGCGTCCGGCAAGATCCGTCAATCGCGAAGTCGTGATCCCTGCAAGACGCTCCATCATTTCATTGTTCGGAATGATGCGGCCATGCAGGATCATCTGCCGGGCAATCTGCCCCGCGCGGGCAGCCGGGCTTTCCTGCCCCATCAGAAGCTGAGCGCGGATCTGGGCGCGGGCGCGATCAATTTCCTGGTTGTCGATGAATTCCGAGGACTTGCGAAGCTCCTGCAGGATCACCGGCACCAGTTCCGGCAGATCTTCGCCACCGGTTGCCGCATGAACGCCGAAGACGCCCGTATCGGAGAAGCCCCAGTGGAAGGCGTAGACCGAATAGCAGAGGCCCCGATGTTCGCGGATCTCCTGGAACAGACGTGAGGACATGCCGCCGCCCAGAATGTTTGCCAGGATTTGCGAGCAGTAGAAGTCGCGCGCGTGGTAGGCCTTGCCCTCAAAGCCGAGCAGCAATTGCGTGTCCATCAGGTCACGCATCTCGCGCACTTCGCCACCCAGATAGCGGGCAGGCTCGAACACCGGCGGAGCGGAAGGCGTGGTCGGCAACAGGGAGAAGCGGTCTTCCACCTGCTTCACCAGCGTCTCGTGGTCCACGGCGCCGGCGGCGACGATAAACATGCGGTCGGTGGTATAGTTGCGCGAAAGATAGGCGCGGATCTGGTCCGGCTGGAAGCCTTTCACCGTCTCCGGCGTGCCGAGGATCGGGCGACCGATCGTCTGCCCGCGATAGGCAACCTCCGAGAAGCGGTCGAACACCACATCATCTGGCGTATCGTTGGCAGCGCCGATTTCCTGCAGGATGACGTGCTTTTCGCGCTCCAGCTCTTCCTCGTCGAAAGAGGATTCCGTCAGGATGTCCGCCAGAATGTCGATTGCCAGCGGCACATGGTCCTTCAGGACGCGTGCATAATAAGAGGTGGTTTCGGTAGACGTGGCGGCGTTGAGTTCGCCGCCCACATTCTCGATCTCCTCGGCAATGTCACGGGCGCTGCGCCGTGCGGTGCCCTTGAACGCCATGTGCTCCAGGAGATGCGCAATGCCGTGTTCGTCCACGGTTTCATTGCGCGAGCCCGATTTGATCCAGACGCCGAGTGCCACGCTTTCCAGATGCGGCATGTTCTGCGTCACTACGGTCAACCCGGAGGCAAGCCGGGTGATTTCCACATTCATCGTTGGTCTTTCCGGCACTCTGACCTGTCTACCCAAGAGCAATGGTTCAAGCCTTGGCCCGCGCGTGCTGGCTGATGAATGCTTCCACCGCCTTCAGCTCGGGTTCCAACAGGTCGAAGTGCTCCTCCCTACTCATCAGATCTCCCATCCATGATGGGAGCGCCGGATGAATTCCGCAAGCAGATTCTACGGCTGCCTGGAACTTGGCCGGGTGCGCGGTTGCAAGTGTCACCATGGGGCTGGTGCCCTTTGCGTTCTTGGAGGCCACGAAAATGCCCGTCGCCGTGTGCGGATCAAGCAGGTAGCCGGTCTCTGCAAGGGTAGCGCGAATGGTCTCGGCCACCTGTTTCTGCGTGGCCCGACCGGCCTTGAACTCGCGGCGGATGGCTTTGAGCGCCTCCGGCTGGATCTCGAAGGCTCCTGATTGACGAAGGCCCGACATGGCGGAACGAACCGCTGCCGAATCGCGACCGTAGGATTCAAACAGAAGCCGCTCGAAGTTCGACGAGATCTGGATGTCCATGGAGGGCGAGGTGGTTGCCACCACCGGCTTCATCTCGTAGCGGCCGGTCTTCAGCGTACGCGCCAGAATGTCGTTGTCATTGGTGGCGATCACCAGCCGGTCGATCGGCAGGCCCATGCGCTTGGCCACATAACCGGCGAAAATGTCGCCGAAATTGCCGGTTGGCACCGTAAACGAGACCTTCCGATCCGGCGCGCCGAGCGAAATGGCGGATGTGAAGTAATAGACAACCTGCGCCATGATGCGCGCCCAGTTGATGGAGTTGACGCCCGACAGCTTCACGCTTTCGCGGAAAGCCACGTCGTTGAACATCGCCTTCACCAGATCTTGGCAATCGTCGAAATTGCCATGAACGGCAACCGCATGCACATTGGCGTGTCCCGAGGTCGTCATCTGCCGCTGCTGTACCGGCGAAACCTTGCCATGCGGGAACAGAATGAACACGTCCGTGCGCTCGCGTCCGGCAAAGGCGTCGATGGCCGCACCGCCCGTATCGCCGGATGTTGCACCGACGATTGTCGCGCGCTCGCCTCGTTCGGCCAGAACATAATCCATCAGGCGGGCCAGCAGCTGCATGGCCACGTCCTTGAAGGCCAGCGTGGTGCCGTGGAAGAGTTCCAGCACATAATCGTTGGGGCCAACCTGCACGAGGGGCGCGATGGCCGGATGCCGGAAGGTGGCATAGGCCTCGTCGATCATGGATTTCAGGGCGTCAGCTGGAATTTCATCGCCGGTGAAATGCGAAAGAACCGCGAAGGCTACATCCTGATAGCTTTTGCCCCGCAGGTGGCGGATTTCCTTTTTGGAAAGCTGTGGCCAGGTTTCCGGCAGATAAAGGCCGCCGTCGCGGGCAAGACCTGCCAGCAGTGCATCGCGAAAACCAAGAGCGGGCGCATCACCACGTGTAGAGATATATTGCAAGACCGTATTCCTGAGCACAATCCAAGAGACGCCGGAGAGACCGGCATGGTGGGGAAACGCCGCTTTCACTGCCGCCACCTTGCCTGGTTCGCATCAAACTCTTCTGCGACAGGTAAAATTCAGCTGCAATGCCAATCGATTTTTCCGTTGGGCGCTGGTATAGACCATCAAAATTTGACGTGAAAGCCCGGAATGCGTATTCATGACGCCTATTCGGGACCGTTCAGAAGAAAAGGGTCGCAGTCACGTGTCTGGCAAGCAATCGCTCAAGTTCCTACCGCTCGCGCTTCTCGCAATCCTCGCAGGCTGCAATTCGTCTTCACCGGTATCGGGTCTTTCGCTCGGCTCTTCTGCGCAGCCTGCTGCCGCACAGGCCGTAACGCCCGTCGTGCAGGCCTATTGTCCGCAGGTCGTGATGCTGGAGCAATCGGCAATAAAGAACGCGTATGCGGGCAATGCCAAGGATGATCCGGCAAAGCTCATCTATCGCGCTTCGCTGTCTGAGGCCACGCGCGCCTGCACCGCCAATGACACAACGCTGACCATCCGCGTACAGGCGCAAGGCCGCGTGGTCATCGGCCCTGCTGGCAAGCCTGGCCGAATTTCCCTGCCGATCAATGTCGAAGTCATTGGCGAAGGCGACAAGGTTATTTACTCGCAGACGCAGAGCACTGCCGTGGATGTTCCTGCGGAAGGTGTCGCGCAGTTCCTGTTCGACAAGGCGGATGTCTCGATCCCCAACCAGATGGGCGGCGTTTCCACCTTTACCCGCGTTCGCATCGGCTTCGATGATGCCACGGTCAAAAAGAGCGGCCGCAATAAGCGGTAAAACCGAGGCGGTAAAATATCGCGGTATCAGCAAAAGGGGTTCGGATGCGCGCGCGATCCGGCCCCATTTTGTTTGTCAGTTCACAACGCTCCACCCCATCTGGCAGGTCGCACATGCGCGAGATAACCGCTTCAGCGTAGGCAAATGCACCGCCTTGCCTTGAGAACTTAATGCCCATCGAGTGATCTTAGCTCGACAGGCGCTCGAGTACTTTTTTGTAGCTTCTACCCAATATGGGTGATTTGTCTCACTCTGTCACATGTTAGGCCAATTGCTCCAATTTCGGAGTCTATTGTGTCTACCATCATGCTTCTCATTCCAACGTTGAGGGCGTCATTGCAGGTGCATCGCGCGTGCTATGGCGCGATGCTGGATGAGACCGATGTTCTGTCGACGAGTTCATGGAACACATACGTGTTTGCGGCCTTGTCAAAAAAGAACTCACGCTCGTCGCAGGTGAACACTTTCACCTTTCGAAGCGGGTCTGGATACGACGAGAAATCCTTGCAGCTGAGATGCTGCACAATTTCCCGCCTTACCTCGCCATACTCCTTCAGCAGCAGTACCGAGAAGCCCTCATCACCTTTGCCTTCAACAAACACGGCGGGGACTGACTGGTCGTCGGCAGCTGCAATGTTTCCGGCCAATGGCAGCATCAGCAGCAGGGAAAATAATAAATTTTGCATAACTGTTCTCCTTTCCGTAAAATTTTATATGTTAATGGTTAATTTAATATTAATGCGGATTTTTATTGAGTCAAAAAGAATCAGTAGAACGAAATTTAACTCGATGGTAATAGTTTAAATGTAAAACTGGACTCCGGCAAAAGAGATGATGACTTGGAAAAAGATCATTTTGTCTTCTGGTGTCTGTGTAATGTGTCAAGGAAGGATCAAAGAATGAAACTTATGTCTGCTGTTGTACTTGCCGCAGTTGTCGCGCTTCCAGCCATCAGCGCATCCGCTGTGAACGCTCGCGAAATCGAGCGTTACGAATACAAGGACACTCGCGAGTGCTACCGGGTTCAGAAGGTTCCGGCCAAGATCGTCATCGAAACGCGCGGCCAACTCGTGCGTCCCGGCGGTTGGGAGTGGAAGGATGACGAATTCGAAGGCAAGTCGCGCGTCGAGATGCGCAAACTTGACGACGTCTATATTGCAGTACCGCGTGAAGAAGAGCCCCAGCACACGACCCTGTTCAAGATAAAGTGCTGATCTGAGTTTGCCCCCTCGAGCAGTTCCAGCCGGAATGAGCATTTCGGTGTTTGGAATTGTCAGGGCTGCGAGCCTCTGATTACCTCAGAGGATTGTGTGAAAAGGGTGCCGGGGCCGAGAGTTCCGGTACCTCACTGTGGCGTTGGAGCCAAGGTTCCGTTTCGCTGCAGAAAAATGCTTTGAAATGGGGGCTTGCTGCGCAAAGCATGGATTTCACGGGTTGCGCGCCGCGTAAATCGCAAGTGTCAAGCTGAAAGCGAAGGGTGATGCAGGGGTCCGCACCTCCAGCCGGAACGCCGCCGCGTCTTCGTGCTCATCAGAGTGCTTGCGGTTAGATTTGTCGGCACGCAGAAGGCGAGGTATGTCTTGCGTGCCGACTGCTTTAACAGGCCTTGATGCCGTATACCTGTAACCGGTTGCATGAGCCCTTTATTCTCTTTACCAATGGGCGTTAAAGCAAGATAGCTGTTGCAAGGTTGGTTCAGAGCGTATGCTGCGTTGTTGCGGCCGGTGTAGAGGTATCCGCTTTCATGTTCTCTGGCATTGGCGGCCCTTCTTTGCGATCGGCCAAGACCTGTTCCACCTTCGCTGCTGCAAACAATGCTCGAACGTAGTCGGGAAAATCTTCAGCGTGTGAGTAATAAGCCACCGGTGCAGGATTATAGGAGACGATATCTTTCTTTACGCAGACTTCGTCAGCTGGAACATCTTCGATAAAGCGGGTAAAGCACTTTTCTCCCTTGTACTTGTAGGGATAAATGACTTGTACGACTGCTTTTGGCGCGGGAGCATCGTCCGGCTTCTGCACTGTCGTGCATGATGCAAGGCCACACGAAAAGGCGAGGGTCAGAAACAACATATTTCGTGTCAAGGCGAATCTCTCCGTTTTCACCATTTTCACGAATCATGGTTAATAAATCATTAAATACAGCATTCTCAGTCAGTGTCGTTCTCGTATTATATCTTTGTATTCGTTTGCTTATTCAGAGATTAGACACAGGTGTCGAAATGTGAAATCCGGCTCATCCGGTAATCGTACGGATACTGGCAATGGCGGCCACAAAGTCCGTCTGCCTGGACATTCCGGATTTGGCGAGGATCGCCTTGATGTGGGTGCGTACCGTATCCTGACTGACGGAAAGATCCTGCGCCGCATTGGCCACATTACTGCCAGACGCAAGTTCACGGGCGACTTTTGCTTCTGCCGCCGTCAGATCGAATAGTCCCTGAATGGTTTCGGCCGAGGGAACCTTACTGCGATCAATCGGCGTGACCACCATGAGGAATGCTGCCTGACTAAAAATGTCGCGTGCATGGCCTTCAATCGCCACCAGATGGACCACTGCTGGAGAACATTCTTCATAGTGTGGCAACGGAAATGATCGGCCTGCCAGGCCTCCGTGCAGTTTGAAGGCCTGAAGCGCCTGTAGCAAAATGTCGTTTGCGGCAACATGTTGGAATCGGATGCTATTATGCGCTGCTATCATGAGTTGTGGCTCCAGCGCTTCCAGAAGAGGATTGGTGCCAAGCACCGTTCCGGACGCGCTTAGCATCGCTGCCGGAAGGCCGCTCAGTTGCAAAGCAGCCATGGCTGTATTGATTCGCTCGAAAGCCAATCGGCTCGACATAAGGGTCGCTCTCGCCAAATGCGGGCGCAATTGATCCAGGTACCGGATTGCTTCGGCCGTGATTGGTCCTGTCGATTTCTTCTTCTCTACGGCAAAGATAATCTTGTCGCCGCTCGGGCCGGTTATGAATGTCGAGGCACCAAAGCCGTATCCCAGTGGATCCAAAACTTCTGTAAAAATTGGTTCTGCCTGGTAATCGGCAGGCGAAACATATTTGGCCTCATCGACGAAGCCTTGATGCTGGATGGTTAGCAGCCGATCAGCACGGGTGTTTCGCTGCAGCCAACCTTCTGTCACCATCTTCGTATCGAGTTCGGCAAGCGAGGCAGATGAGATGGCGCGTGGTGTCTTCTCATTGGGATTGAACAAGGCGGTACCGTGCCCGGTGACGGCGGCCGCCATATGGTCGAGGATTTGTGGCCAGATTTCAGGGACGAAGGCCGCCTCGTAGATGGAGTCGACAATCGATTGGTCGGGGCACGCCGGTAGCCCCCTGCTTGCGTTGAAAGCGCTTCCTTGCCCCTGCATTGTGTGCTTCCTTTCTTAAAAAGCTGATGATTTGCGACCGGCTCCTCAGCCCTGACTTTCGTCGTTGCGGCTCAGCGGGCGATGGGTGATGATGTTGGCTATGAGGTCAACCTGACGCGTCATTCCGCATTTGCTGAGCGCTGACTTCACGTGCGAACGTGCCGTTTCGATACTGATGCCAAATTCGCGGGCGGTGGTCGCTACATCATTGCCCATTGCCAGTGAACGGGCCACACGTGCTTCAGCCGGTGATAGATCGAACAATCCTTGCAGCGTTTCGCTATCGATGACTTTTGAACGGTCCGCGGAGGTGGCAATCACGAAATAGGCCGCGTTGGTAAATATATCTTTCGCGTTGCCACGGATGGGCACGAGATGGACAACTGCCGGAGGAAGGACTTCAGTGCGGGGCAGAGGAAGCGAACAGCTTGAAGAACTGGAGTTTGGCCGCGTGATTGCCTCCTGGAATTTTGCATTCGTGGTTGATGAGCCGAAAATCAACCTGTCGTAAGCGGAAACGACTATCTGAGGGGAGAAATCCTCCATCAGGCTATTCGCCGCAAGTACAGTTGCCTGGTGTGTAATGATGGCTGCAGGTAGGTCGACAAGTTCCAAAGCTCGAACCGCCGCATTTATCTTTTCAAAATGAATACGACTTGAGGTTGTTGCTGCGCGGGCGAGGTGCGGACGCAACGTGTTTAATAGTGCAACATGTTTTTGTTCGAATGGACCGGCTGTTCGTTCCCGGATGATGTCAAAAATAATTGTATGGCCTGAGGGCTCTTTGATCATGTCTCCGACCGTCCATCCAAGGCCGAGAGGGTGAAGAAACTGCGTGTAGATGGGGTCCACCGCAATCTCTTCCTCAGTCATCAGGTCCACGTCGCGCATGAACGAATAGGGGGACAGCGCTTCATGTCGTGCTGGGCGGATATTTTGGAAGCGGAGGGGGCTCGACGAAAAACGCTCCATATCTGACCGAATGTTGGGACTGGATACCCAGTTGAATGATTGCTGCCCATCGATCGTGATAAGAGAAGCTGAGTACGCTTCGATCTCCAAGCTTATTTCGCAGCAAACCGTTTCCCAAGTCTCGCTCACGAAAGCCGCTTCGTAAATTTGGTCGATCAATTTTAAATTCAACAAGCCGCGTTCCAAACTATAGAAAATGTATCTCTCTACGCGCCCAAAGCATTAGTAACGCAAGGATTGAGTAGTCGGAGAGGTAGGGTTCATGAGTCGACATTTGGTGCCAGGCCGACAATGGGTTTGATGAGCTTATTCCTGAAGCAATATGATGATAGATAATTTGTAAAACTCAATATTGTTAAACGAAAAGGCGAGTTTTTCTCGGATATGTTGCTCACATGCAATGTTTCATACGAGGCATGACGAAATTTATATATCTCTAGTTTTGCGGATTTTTCTATGTGTCTTCTGGTTGTTCTTTGACTTTGGACAATATAGAGCACGTCCAGTCAAAGTGCGTCAGCGGTTTACGTTCCGACTGAGCAAAAAACTAAGAGATAGAGCACTGCAGGTGATCCCGTTTTCACTGGATACTCTATGTCGTCGCAAGAGCAGACTCTATTCAGAGATCGGGTAGTACGCACGCAAAAAGTGTGCGACAAATAAAGATAAGAAATGATGTAAATCAGACCCGGAAGACCCGGGTCCATTTCAGATCCCAGCCATTTGTGTTTTAGAGCACAATGCTCTGACGGTATCAGATAGGCGCTCTAACTTCTTGTTTGCGAGGCAGAATCTTTTCGATTCTCATGTCACTCCACTATAGTATTACAGGCCTCACACCGCACCCACCCATTCGCCCAGCGCCGCAATCGTTGCCGGTAAATCGCTCATGCGCGAGATAACCGTTTCAGCACCGGCATCCGTCAGCCGGTCGGCATGGCTCGGATAGGTATGCGATGCGCCGGTAAAACCGATCACCCGGCAGCCAGCGGCGACGGCGCCGTGAATGCCGTGCACGGAATCTTCCACTACCACGGCGCGGGAAGGGGAGACCTTGAACGTCTCCAGCGCGTGCAGGAAAATGTCCGGGCGCGGCTTCACCTTGTCCGGCCCAAGATCCTTGGCGGAAAAGATATGCGGGGCGAAATAGGGCTTCAGGCCAACCTTGGTCAGCATCATATCCAGCCGGTGGCTGGAGGAGTTGGAGCAGATGCAGGCCTGCGTCGAAATCCGCGACAGCGCCAGCTTCACGCCCTCGATCACCTTCACATCCCGCTCCAGCCGCTGGTCGAGCAGCTTTTCCGATTTGTCGAGCAGGGAGGCGGAGAGGGGAATGTCGACTTCCTTCTCGATGGCCAGAAGAATGTTCTTCCAGGTCATGCCCGCGAAGCGTTCGCCCATTTCCTCGACGGAGATTGGGTAGCCCGCTTCCGTCAGCAGGCGAGACTCGACCTGTGCCGCGATGATTTCCGAATCGACCAGAACGCCGTCGCAGTCGAAGATGATAAGGTCAAATCCACTCATGTTAGTCTTTGCTCAAAATTTCCGGGGGTGCCGTCCTCCTACACGAGCCCCTTGAGGATAACAATCCGGCTGAGCGCATAGCTGCCAATCACGCTTGCTTGACGAATGTCAGGCCCAGTTGGCCGCTGCCATTTACCATGTAACGTCCGCAGGCAGACGCATTTCTCGCAATTTTCGGATCTTCTTCAGTGTTTGGTAACCAAACTGGGTAACCATAACAGTCAGTAAATGTATCCGAGTAAGCGTTAGCGAGTATCAGATGGCATCCGTTCTTCCGCTTGTGGACCTGAAGCAGCAGGTTCGTCCCGATTCCTGGATCAACAGCATCATCAAGGGCGATTGCGTTGCCGCACTCGAAGCTCTGCCGGACCATTCGGTCGATGTAATTTTTGCCGACCCACCGTACAATCTGCAGCTTGGCGGCATGTTGCATCGTCCCGACCAGTCGCTGGTCGATGCCGTCGATGACGAATGGGATCAGTTCGAAAGCTTCGGAGCCTATGACGCTTTCACCCGCGCCTGGCTTCTCGCCTGCCGTCGCGTGCTAAAGCCGAACGGCACGATCTGGGTCATCGGCTCGTATCACAACATCTTTCGCGTTGGCTCCATGCTGCAGGACCTGAACTTCTGGCTGTTGAACGATATCGTCTGGCGTAAGACGAACCCTATGCCGAACTTCAAGGGTCGCCGGTTCCAGAACGCGCATGAAACCATGATCTGGGCCAGCCGCGATGCAAAGGCCAAGGCCTATACCTTCAACTATGACGCGCTGAAGGCCTCGAACGACGATGTGCAGATGCGCTCTGACTGGCTCTTCCCCATCTGCAGCGGTGGTGAGCGCCTGAAGGGCGATGATGGCAAGAAGATCCATCCGACCCAGAAGCCGGAAGCACTGCTCGCCCGCGTCATCCTCGCCTCCACCAAGCCGGGCGATATCATTCTCGATCCCTTCTTCGGTTCGGGAACGACCGGTGCCGTAGCCAAGCGCTTGGGCCGCAATTTCGTCGGCATCGAGCGCGAGCAGGATTACATCGATGCAGCCTCCGCCCGCATTGCCGAGGTGGAGCCGCTGGGCAAGGTGGAACTGACCGTCATGACCGGCAAGAAGGCCGAACCGCGCGTGGCCTTCAACACGCTGGTGGAAAGCGGCCTCATCAAGCCGGGTCAGGTTCTCACCGATGCCAAGCGTCGAGTCAGCGCCATCGTCCGCGCCGATGGCACTCTGGTGTCCGGTGGGGAGGCGGGCTCCATTCATCGTCTTGGCGCCAAGGTGCAGGGCTTCGATACCTGCAATGGCTGGACCTTTTGGCACTATGAGGAAGAAGGCGCGCTGAAGCCGATCGATGCCCTGCGCACCGTCATTCGCAGCAATATGGCGCGTCTGGATTGAGAAAATGGCATGGCTCCCCTGCCTTTTGAAAAGAGTTCGGGAACCAATTTCGCCGTATTGTCGTTTTTAGTTCAAATGAACTCATTGACGACGACCGATCCACCGCCTCGTCGATGAGCCCTTCCCCCGGGGATTGACCTCCAGTCGGCGGAAGGAACCAAACGCCCGGTCCTTTTCCCTCAAGGACCGGGCGTTTATTTTAGCAATTACTCGTGATGATGATTTTGCGGCGCTGACGCCCCTCAGACACTAAACCCGTACCGGTGCAGATCGGCCCTGAGCGTGTCGATACCGGTAAATTGCACCGCCTTCCATCCGGCCTTTTTCGCACCCTCCACATTGATCGCTGCATCGTCAATGAACAGCGTCTTTGCCGGATCAAGCCCGAATTCCTGCGTATGTCGCTGGTAGATTTCAATGTCCGGCTTGATGAGCCGCACTTCGCCCGACACGGTCACGCCCCGCGGTTTGTTGAGAAACGGATACATTTCGCGCGCGTGGCGGAAGGTGTCGGCGGCGAAATTGGTCAGCATCGTCACGTCGTGACCCTGCTCGATCAGGCGTTCCATGACGGCCACGCTGTCGAGATAGGCGGGGACCACCATCTCATGCCAGTTCTGACGAAAGGCGCGGATATTGTCCGCGTGGTCCGGAAACTTCTCGATCAGCTCCGCCTCGGCCTCGGGCCATTCACGCCCACGGTCCTGCTCCATGTTCCAGTCATGGGTGCAGACATTCCCGAAAAACCAGCGCCGCTCGTCCGCATCGGGAATGATCCTCTGGTAGGGGATCGTGGGATCCCAGTGGATCAGCACCTTGCCGATGTCGAAAACGATGTGCTCGATGAGCGCGGTCATGAATGCCTCCTGCTGGAACCAGTTCCTTCTATTTAGATCGATTTGAATGCGTTCGGAAGGGCTGTTGCGATGACCTTCTTCATGACCGTGGGAAGCGCTTGCGCTTCAAGGTTATCGGCCTTCTCCCACCATCCGTCTGCGTCCGGCTGCTTTTGCGTCTTCGTCCGATACACGGTCAGCCGCAGTTCGAAATGGGTGAAGACGTGGGTCACCACACCGGCCTGATGCCATTCGCCGGGGAAGGGCGCATGCTCCTCAGTCGTTCCACCATCCAGCCGTGCGGTCCACGCGGTGGTTGGAACCTCGGTCATGCCGCCGAGCAGGCCGCTTTCCACGCGCCGTCTCAGCAGGATTTCGCCATCGGAGGTTACGGCCACGAAGGCGGCACCCTGGCGGATCGGCTTTTCCTTCTTGGCGGCCTTCACCGGAAAGTGCTCCGGATCATGCGCCTTCAAGGCAAGACAGTCCGCATTGAACGGACAGAGCGCACAGGCCGGACGCTTTGGCGTACAGATCGTGGCGCCGAGATCCATCATGGCCTGGGCGAAATCCCCCGGCCGGCCAAGTGGCGTAAGCTCTTTCACTCTCGCCTTCATCAGTGGCTTCGAGCCGGGCAGCGGATCGGAAATGGCGTAGAGGCGGGAGATCACGCGTTCCACATTGCCGTCCATCACGGCCGCCGGACGGTTGAAGGCAATGGCGGCAACGGCAGCGGATGTATAATCGCCAATTCCCGGAAGCCCACGAAGTCCCTCTTCGGTATCCGGAAACGTGCCGTCATGCTCTTTGGCGACGGTTTCCGCGCATTTCTTGAGGTTTCTGGCCCGCGCGTAATAGCCAAGGCCTGCCCAGGCAGCCATGACATCCTCGTTGGGGGCGGCGGCCAGATCACCCACAGTTGGCCATTTTGCCAGGAACTTCAGGAAATAAGGCTTGACCGCCTGCACGGTTGTCTGTTGGAGCATCACTTCCGACAGCCAGATGTGGTAAGGGTCTGCGCGCTTGCCTGCCAGGCTTTCGCGGGGGGTGATGCGCCAGGGCAGTTCGCGATGATGGCGATCATACCAGGAAAGCAGTTTGTTGGAGAGAGACGTGTCGGCTGTGGAGTGCATATCGGCGGGACTATCCATCCTGTTCGACCTTAGAGATAAGGTGCATCGAGTTTGAAGCCAATGGCGGAGCAGATGGATTTACCGGTCCTCCTCATCAATATCGATCGTGCGATCGAGCGCAGGCAATTGATCGAAGGTCAGGCGGAAAAGCTCGGCATCAGGCTGGAGCGTGTGGCAGGCATTGATGGCGCCAAGGTTCCGCCGGACCAATGGGTGGATGCCGACCGCGATCTATTTCTGAAGCGCAACGGTCGCCCGCTGATGACCGGGGAATATGGCTGCTACAAAAGCCATCTCAAGGCTTTCCAGCAATTGGTCGATAGCGGCGCGCCTGCTGCTCTGATCATCGAGGATGATGTGGCTCTCAGCGAAGACCTCATGCTGCGCGCTCAGTCCGTCGCAGCGACGGTCAAGGATGGCTGTGTCGTGAAACTCGTCAATCATCGCACACTCGCCTTTCGCCACCTTTTCACCACGCCAATGGGTGATCGTATCGGCCTGTCCCGGTTTGGACCTCAAGGGTCTGCCGCCTGCTATCTGTTGACCGGAGGAGCGGCGCGAAAACTTCTGGAGCCGTTGCGCGTGCAATCACTGCCATTCGATATGGCCCTGGAGCGGGTATGGCACCATCGGGTGCCGGTTTATACGGCAGAAGAATCGCTCCTCGGGTTTGGCGACCTGCGTTTGCAGACCTTCATTGCCAGCCGCGCAGACTACAGGCAGCAGAAGTTAACAGGGCTGGCAAAGCTACCAACGCATGTCTTTCGTGTTAAGGAGACACTTCTTCGCGCATTCCAGACACTTTTCTAATGGATGCGTTGGCAATAGGGTAAAAACGGTTCAAAGCCGAAGAGCACAGCAGATATGAGGATCGATCGGCTCGAATGACGTTTAAACGCATATTACTGGCGCGCCGTCGCATCGATCCCTGGATCCTAGCCTTTGCGATGTTTTCCGTGGCTCTCTATCTGCCGACAGCGGTTGCCATGTGCGCTGTGTTCGGAGCGATAGGCATATATGTTGCCCTGTCCAATCGGCGGCGAATTCGTGCCAATCTCGATTCCCCTCTTGGTGTCATCTTTCTTTACATCTTCTGGGTCGTCCTGCTCCTGGGCGTGCGCGGCGAGTGGCAATGGCAAAACCGCCAGCTCGGTTTCATGGGGCTTCTGCTCGGCTTCAGCTTCATCGCCTCTGGTCTCTGTCTTGTGCGTCAGCCGCTGCGCTGGCTGGTACTGGGCGGGCGCGTTGGAACCTGGATCGCGCTGGCTGCAGCTCTCTTTGCAAGCCTTTCTTTCCAGACGGAGGCGGATCGCTATGATGGCGGCGGTAACGCGGCCATCGTGGCACTGCTCGTGGCGCTGGCGGGCATTGTCGCCACCATTCCGGTGGAAAAACCCTGGCGATACCTGCCCAACGGACCCTTCTATCTGCTGATCGCCATCGTTCCCGTCTTCCTGTCGCAAACGCGCGCCGTCGTTCTCATCCTGCCTGTGTTATTTCTCGTCGAATTTGCGATCTGTTCTCTCAAATGGCGGCCTCGCTGGCGCAACAGAGCCTATGCGGCGGCGGCGCTTGGCCTGGCCGCGCTCTTCATGGCGCCACCCGTGCACAGCATGCTGATTGATCGTTTTGCCACCGTCTATGAATACTATGTGGATGGTGACCAGGCACACAATATGGATTCCGGCAACATCCGGCTGGCGCTCTGGAAGGCATCCACAATCGTGATCAAGGAGCACCCCATCGCAGGTGTGGGCCTCAGAGATACATTCGCCAATCTGGAGCGCGTTGCCGGACCGGATCTGCACTACATCGTCGGCGGCAAGCATGTGCATAATTTCCTGCTACAGGAATTGCTGGCCAACGGGTTTCTGGGTCTGGGGCTTCTTCTGGCGATCTTTGCAAGTGTCCTCTGGATGGTCTGGCGTCAGCCGGATCATTATCCCCTGAAGCGCTGCGTCGTCTATTTCTACGGAACCGTGCTTGCTTTCGGCATGTTGCATGATCCCTTCTACCACGAGCAGTGCCTGGCAACGTCCATGCTGTTCCTCGCGGTCCTCATCGTGCAGTTCCGTCGCTGGAACCTGCTGACGCCCGCTGCACGAAGAGCCATCTGAGCCATGGCGCGCAAACCCGTCCCGCTGCAGATTGCAGAAATCGCCAACGGACTGATGGACCCGGTGCTGGCCCGCCGCGCCGGTATTTCCACCGCGCTTCTCGGCTCATGGGACGAGATTGCCGGCGAGGAGTTTGCCGAATGCACGCGGCCGGAAAAGATCGCCTGGCCGCGCCGCGATGGCTCGGAAGGTGAGGGCGGCCACAAGGCCGGCGTCCTGACCATTGCCTGCGAAGGCGCGCGCGCGCTGTTTCTCAGCCATGCGCAGGGCGAACTCATCGACCGCATCAACGGTTTTTTCGGATTTCCCGCCATCCGCCAGATCCGGATCGTGCAGAAGCCGGTCTCGGTTGCCACGCGTTCCCGCCGCAAACCGCAGCCATTGCGCGGCGAGGCTGCTCGACGCCTGAACGAAATGATGGACGGGATCGAGAACGAGGCATTGCGCAAGGCGGTGGAGAGGCTTGGCACCGCCGTCCTGCAGCCAAAAAAGGCGACACGGCGATAGGGTTTTGCCTGCAGATCTAACACTCAGCTTCGGTTCATCTTTTCTCTGTCACGTTTGGTTGAGAAAAGAACATTCCGTCTGCGCGCCGCCTTGTTCTTGCAGCAAGGGCGCGATACGTGAAGCAACAAAGTCTGTTTATCTTCAATAGGTGCCATGATGCCGTTCAGCCTACCGCAAACCACCCGTCGCCAGCTTATGGGCGGCGCTGCCGCAACCGCAATCGGTGTGCCGCTTCTGGGCGCGTCCGCCGCATTTGCGGTCGATCTGCCGGAATCCTCCGGCAAGGTGGACATGGCAAAGGTGCTGCAGCCTGGCGCATTGCCGGAAATGGCGCTGGGCGATGAGAAGGCCAAGGTCACCATCGTCGAATACATGTCGATGACCTGCCCGCACTGCGCGCATTTCCACACCACCACCTTCGAGCCGATCAAGCAGAAGTATATCGATACCGGCAAGGCGCGCTTCATCCTGCGCGAGTTCCCGTTTGATCCGGTCGCGACCGCGGCCTTCATGCTGGCCCGGTGCAACCCGGCCAAGCCACAGGAAATGGCGGATGCCAAGAGCTATTACGCCATGGTTTCCATGCTGTTCAAGCAGCAGCGCGCCTGGGCAGCCCCGGCAGACGGCAATGTTCGCAATGCCCTGCTGCAAATGTCCAAGATGGCCGGTTATTCACAGGAAGGCTTCGAGGCCTGCTTGACGAACCAGAAGCTTCTCGATCAAGTGAACGCCACCATGAAGCGCGGTGCAGAAGAATTCGGCGTGAATTCAACGCCAACCTTCCTGATCAACGGCAACCGTTACTCCGGAGACATGTCGGTTGAAGCCATGTCGGCGCTCATCGATAGCCTGCTCTGATCCGAACGCATTTTTGAAAGCGGACACGGATCGCGCATCCGTGTCCGCTTTTGTCTGTTTGTCCGCAGGTGGTGCATGAAGTTCACCAAACTGCGCCTTGTCGGCTTCAAATCCTTCGTCGAGCCGACCGAATTCATCATCGAACCGGGCCTCACCGGCGTCGTCGGCCCCAATGGCTGCGGAAAGTCCAACCTTGTGGAAGCGCTCCGCTGGGTAATGGGTGAAAATTCCTACAAGAACATGCGTGCCTCCGGCATGGATGACGTGATCTTTTCCGGATCGGGAAATCGCCCGGCGCGCAATTCCGCGGAAGTCGGCCTCTACCTCGACAATAGCGATCGTACCGCGCCAGCCGCCTTCAACGATGCCGATGAGATACAGGTCTCGCGGCGGATCGAACGCGAGAACGGCTCCGTCTACCGCATCAACGGCAAGGAAGCCCGCGCCAAGGACGTGCAGCTTCTGTTTGCCGATGCCTCCACGGGCGCCCGCTCGCCCTCCATGGTCGGGCAGGGCCGGATTGGCGAGCTCATTCAGGCAAAGCCGCAGGCGCGCCGGCAATTGCTGGAAGAAGCGGCCGGCATTTCCGGTCTGCATTCCAGGCGCCATGAGGCGGAGCTTCGGCTGCGTGCTGCGGAAACGAATCTCGAGCGGCTGGAGGATGTCACAACCCAGTTCAGCAGCCAGATCGAAAGCCTCAAGCGTCAGGCTCGGCAGGCCAGTCGCTTCAAGATGCTCTCTGCCGATATCCGCGAGCGGGAGGCAAAGCTCCTCTACATCCGCTTCGTCCAGGCGCGCGATGCGGAAAACGAGGCAACGCAGGCGCTGAATGCCGCGACCTCTGTGGTCGCGGAACGCGCCCAGAGCCAGATGGAAGCCGCCAAGGAACAGGCGATTGCCGCACTGAAGCTGCCCGAACTGCGTGAGGTGGAAGCCAAGGCCGGTGCCGCGCTTCAACGTCTGCAGATCGCGCGCAGCCAGTTGGAAGAAGAAGCGGGTCGCCTTCTGCGCCGCAAGGACGATCTCATGCGCCGCCTCGCGCAGCTTGCCGAGGATATTCGCCGCGAAGAGCAGTTGATGGCGGAAAATGCCGCGGTGATCGACCGTCTGGATGCGGAAGAGCAGGAACTGACCGAGCTTCTGGCGCAATCTGGCGAGGAGGCGGAAGAACTTCGGCTTGCCTATGAGAATGCCAGCGCGCGTCTGGCCGAAAGCGAAGGCGAATTCGCCGCAGTCACCGCCGAGCGTGCGCAGGTGGCCGCTCAAGTTGCGCAGCTGGAAAGGGTTATCCGCGAGATCGCCGATCGTCGCCTTCGGCTCGACCGCCAGCGCAGTGAAGCGGCAGGCGAGCTTGAACAACTCGATGACAAGCTATCCGAACTCAGCGACCCGGCAGAGCGCCGCGAAGCGGTAGAGGCGGCGGAATATGCGCTGGAGGAGGCGGCAACTTTGATCGAGGAGATCGAAGAGGCGCTGTCTCAGGCCCGCCAGCGGGAAATGGAGGCCCGGCAGCCGGTCGAGCAGGCGCGCGCGCACCTGAATGGGTTGGAAACGGAAGCCCGTACCATCCGCCGCATGCTGAGCGCCGGTGAGGCAAGCGGTACGTTCACTTCGGTGGCGGAAATGATCCGCGTCGATCGCGGCTTCGAGGTCGCTCTGGGCGCGGCACTCGGCGATGATCTCGATAGCGCCTTGGATGAGGCCGCCCCGTCCCACTGGCTGCGCCTGACAAACACCGTCGAGGGACCGGCGCTGCCGGAGGGCGTAGAACCCATTGCCCGCCACGTGACAGCGCCGCCGGAACTGGCGCGCCGTCTAGCCCAGATCGGCGTCGTAGACCAGTCGAATGCGAAGAATTTGCAGGCGAGCCTTAAGCCTGGCCAGCGCCTCGTGACGAAGCAAGGGGCCGTTTATCGCTGGGATGGGCATGTCACTGGCTCGGAAGCACCGAGTGCTGCAGCTCTTCGGCTTGCGCAGAAAAACCGGCTCTCCGAACTGGAAACCGAAATCGATGATGCGCGTATCGAACTGTCGGAGGCGGAAAGCCTGAGCCTTCAGGCAGGCGAGGCCATCAAGACAGAAGAGGCACGTCTTGGCGAGGCGCGCGAACGCCTGCGGCTTCTTCAACGCAGTGTTTCGGAAGCGCGTGAAGCGCTTGCGCAGGCTGAGCGTGCTGCGGGCGACCTGATGCGTCGCCGTGCCGTTGCCGAAAATGCCCTTGCCCAGCTGAGCGAACAGATCGATGAACTGGCCGCGCAGGACGAGGCCGCCCGTGCCGAAAGACAGGATGCGCCGGATCTCGCCGATCTCGACCTCCGGCTGGCGCAACATCAGTTGACCGTGGCGCAGCATCGGGCAGAGCTTGCGGAAGCGCGAGCGCGCTATGAGGGTCTGTCGCGCGATGCGGATGCGCGTCGCCGCCGTCTGTCGGCCATTTCCGCCGAGCGCACGAACTGGCGGGGCCGCGTCGCCAGTGCCGAAGGTCATGTTGCGACGTTGCGGGAGCGTGAGGACGAAGCCCGTGAGGAAATGGCCGAGCTGGATCTTGCGCCGGAGGAGTTCGAGGACAAGCGCCGCGCCCTTATAAACGAGTTGCAGAAGGCGGAAGAGGCGCGTCGCGCCGCCGGAGACGCTCTGGCCGAGGCCGAAACCCGCCAGCGCGAGGCGGACCAGCGTGCTGCCACCGCGCTTGCGGCCCTGGCCGAGGTTCGTGAAAAGCGCGGCCGCGCGGAGGAGCGTCTGGTATCCGCCGCAGAGCGCCGTCACGATGCGGAAAATGCAATTCGCCAGGCCCTGTCCGTGGAGCCGCATGAGGCATTCCGTCTTGCAGGCGTCCAGCCGGGTTCCACCCTGCCGGACATGAGCGCCGTGGAACGCGAGGTGGACCGCCTGAAGATGGAGCGTGAACGGCTTGGTGCCGTCAATCTTCGGGCTGAGGAGGAGCAACGGGAACTCTCGGACAAGCTTTCCGCGCTCGTCAAGGAGCGTGACGACATCATCGATGCCATCCGCAAGCTGCGATCTGCCATTCAGAGCCTGAACCGCGAGGGACGCGAACGACTGATTGCCGCTTTCGATGTGGTCAACGGCCAGTTCCAGCGCCTTTTCACGCATCTTTTCAACGGCGGTACTGCGGAACTTCAGCTCATCGAAAGCGACGATCCGCTGGAGGCGGGCCTCGAAATCCTGGCCCGTCCGCCGGGCAAGAAGCCGCAGACAATGACGCTTCTGTCGGGCGGCGAGCAGGCGCTGACCGCTATGGCGCTGATCTTCGCGGTCTTCCTCACCAATCCGGCGCCCATTTGCGTGCTGGACGAGGTGGATGCACCGCTCGATGACCACAATGTCGAGCGCTATTGCAACCTGATGGACGAAATGGCCGCATCGACGCAAACGCGCTTCGTCATCATTACCCATAACCCCATCACCATGGCGCGCATGAACCGGCTTTTCGGCGTCACCATGGCGGAGCAGGGCGTTTCGCAACTCGTTTCGGTCGATTTGCAGACGGCGGAGCGTCTTCGGGAGGCTGTTTGATGAAGCGCTTCGGTATTGTCTTTTGTCTGCTGGTCCTTGCCGTCTCGCAGCCCTCGGCAGCCGAAGAGGCAAAGTCAGGCCGTTTCTTGCACGAGGTCGTTGCTGCTTCTCAAGCCCATCGGGAAAGCCTTCAGCAACTGCTGCGCAAGACCCAGCGGCTCCCGCCCTGGGTGCGCAATATGATCACGAACCCGCTCTATGTGTCTGGTGCGTCCACAGCCGTTACGATTGCCGAAAAACCTTTTGAACTCTTTGGCGCCTGCCTGGTGAAGCTCTGTCCGCAGAGCCACCTGCGCATCCTGTTCACGCCGCAGGGCAAGATCGCTTCGATGCGTATCGTTGATGAAAAGATGGGTGAGATCGTTCTGGGCGAGCCGGATGCCGATCAGCTACTTCAGCTTTCGAAACCCGGCATTTGAACGCCGACCGCGGCGATATTGAAACAGAAGCACATTTCAGGCAGGTGTCAGCTTCATGGTGGAGAGACGATCATGCAGAATTGTGTCGCATTCATGCGAGATGCACGGGACACATCCAAGTGATCCCGGCGGCAATGAAACAGGATCTGGTTGAAAAATCATGCAGCAGTGATCCGACTGTGATCTGATCACGATACCGTCTCGTACACAAATTTAGTAGATTTGAATAAGCTATGGAATACATAACATGATTTCCAATTAAGGTTATCGGAAAAATCAAACAGTCAAAGCGCGTTTGACGCTTTCCATAACAGTTGAATTCCTCAATTTTGATGCCCATAACTCTTGTTCAATCTTTCCCGGATCAGATCCGGCTTAAGACCCCCCGGCCGGTTTCCTGTACCAGCCGGAAGACTTTGCGGGGCCGGAGCAGGCGGCCCCGCAAAGTCTGCTCAAGCGTATCGCGATTTTTCAGATTCGCTCCAGACGCTTAAACTCTTTGTTTCATCGCATGTCGTTACCACTCTAGGCGGTAGTGACGATTTAGCTATTTGAGCCAGATGGCGATGGCTGCGAGTTTGACGAATCCCATGAAGTTGG
>NZ_JALJQZ010000011.1 GCF_022968395.1 Affinirhizobium lemnae | reverse complement strand
TCGCCAACTTCATGGGATTCGTCAAACTCGCAGCCATCGCCATCTGGCTCAAATAGCTAAATCGTCACTACCGCCTAAGCCCGCCGGTACGCACACTACAAAACAAAGACTTAAAGGCGGAAATGCTCTAAAACACTTGGACCTTTGCAGCGGGCTTGTACACTAATCAGTCGCTAGATGCTCCGAAGAAAAGCTAACAGATCATCGCGCACTTGGTGCCTATGCAGAAGCGGTGCGTGACCTTGGCCGACAGCCGTCAGGACATGCAGTCCCGGATGAATTTTTTGCATGGACTCTACGATTTGCTCGGTCAGCAAGGTGGAATGTTCGCCTCGAACAACCATCAGTGGCGTGGCGCGCAGCAGGTCGAATTGCGACCATAGGTGAGGGAGAGGTTGTTCAAGATCAATGGATGCGAACGCAAGCGGGATGGCTGGATCGCAGTCAGGAATAATTTTCCCACCTCGTTCGGTATAGATGGCGTGAGCCATGTCCTGCCAATCGCTCGGCTCAAGAGCAGGGAAGGCGGTTCCATGCACGCGGGCTAGCTGTTCCGCTGCTGAGTCCCAGTCTCTGATCGCGCTGGTGTTTCCTTGGCTGAGATAGCTCTGGATCAATTTTAGTCCTTCCATTCCGAGTTGCGGACCGACATCGTTCAGTACCACGGCTGCAATTCGTTCCGGGGCAAGTTGCGCAAGGATATGAAGAATGAGACCGCCGCGTGATGTGCCTACGAAGTTCGCCTGCGTGATCCCGAGTGCATCCAGAACCAATAGGCAATCCTGTGCTTCAGTGAGGATGGAATAAGTTGCAGGATCTTCAGCTCGATCCGAGGCTCCACGTCCGCGATAATCGATGCAAATGACGGTGCGTGGCTTGATCGGATCGCTGGCGACGATCTCGGCAAAAGCATGGAAATCGCGGCTATTGCGTGTCAGGCCAGCCAGACAGATCAGCGGCAGCGCTTCCGAAGAGGGGTTATGTGGAACGTACACGCGATACGCCAAGCGTATTCCATCTGCTGACATAACGAAATGGAGGTCATTTCTGATTGGCTGCACGCTTTCTCCCTCATGCTTTTGGCCACGGCATCCTGTTCTTCCGTAAGGCAGAATTTCACGGCTGGCGTATATCCGCAAGGCATTCGCTTCGCTAGCAGCCACAACTGCGTCGTAAAGAACAGGTGTTTTGAGTGGCTACGACCGCCGTCCAAACCGAAGATCATCCACGATGTCGGCCTTTTGACCCAGGCGAACCTTATAGACCTGATAGTTTTCCATTACGCGCTGTACGTAGTTGCGTGTTTCAGGAAAAGGTATCCGTTCTATCCAGTCGACAACTTCGTCGATGGTCTTTCCTCGTGGATCCCCATATCGTGCAATCCACTCCGGCACACGACGTGGCCCTGCGTTGTAGGCAATGAAGGTCATGATGTAGGAGCCATCGAAGGCGTCGATCTGCTCGCCCAGATAATGCGCTCCAAGCGTCGCGTTATAGCCCGGATCCGACGTCAGCTTGGCAGCTGTAAAGGGCAAGCCATGCCGACTAGCAACTGCTTTCGCTGTGCCGGGTAGTAGTTGCAGCAGGCCACGCGCGTCGGCGCCAGAAATTGCCGACGGATTAAATGCACTTTCTTGCCGCGCAATGGAGTAGGCGAGCGCCTTGCCCGAACCGTTGATGTTTGCAGATGGCGGTATAACGCCGATCGGGAAGGCCAATGCTGCCACATCCAGCCCGCGATTGAACGCAGACTTGCCGATCTCCAGAGACATGGCGTGATTGTTGTTTCGTTCCGCTCGTGCGGCCAGGATCGCTAGTTCTCCGGGGCTCGTCATTTCATCCGCGAGCGCCTTGTAAAGGGCGTCCGCGCGCTTGGAATGTCCGGCCTGATCGAGTCTGTCGATCGCACGCACCGCTTCCCGTGATTCGAATAGCCGTCGGTCTTGAGCGCTGGGCGTGGGATAGGAAACGTTGAGTGTAGGACGGTTGAGACGAGCCGCCGCAAGCTGGCCGTAAAATGTTGCGGAATAGGCCGCGGCCTTTGAGAAGTAGTCACGAGCGTTACCAGGGCCACCGGCTTCGGCGGAGCGACCAAGCCAGTACCACGCGCGCGAAGCGGAGAGTGGGCGGCTCGAGGCTTTCAGAATTCGTTCAAAATGCAGGGATGCTGTCTTTGCGTCGCGCATGCCGCGAAGCGCGTACCAGCCGGCATGAAATTCGGCATCGACGATATCTGTCGGGTTTTTGGCGCTATGAGCAGCAACGACCTGATAGGCCGACCTGAAATCTCCGGTGTCTGCCAATCCGCGCGCGATGATTCGCCGCTCGTTCCACCATTCGCTGGCATTGACCATGTCTCCACGGTCCTTGGGGGCACGAGCAAGCAATGCGGCCGCCTGCTCATACTTATCCTGACGGCGGAGATATTCGATGCGCACGAAGAGAAACGCGGGATCATCCTGAAGCGAGCGCTCAACGTTGCTCATCAGCGTAGCGGCATTCTTTGCGTTCGTCGCAACGGCAACCCATGCTTTATAGAGTGATGTCGCGCGACCAAGTTCGCTGAAACGCTGTGCCTGTGCCGAACGTCCGCGATACATCAGATAGTCCATCCGCGCTCGATGATCGGACGCTGTCAGCACAGAGCCGAATTCCCGCAGGATCTGATCCTCCACATCCTTATCCAGGGTATAGCCGATCCAGAATGGACGCAGTATCTTGGCCGCTCCCGGTCCATTCCCCTGCGCCGCAAGCGATCTGGCCAGAATCATGGCGCCTTGAGGTGTTTCTGGAAATGTGCTGCCAAACGCCGCAAGCACCTGCGCGGGTGGTGGATTTTCCGCAAAAAGTGATCTTTCCGAATTGGCGCGCAGTCTGGAAAGACCCGGCCAGCCACCTAGTTCTTGTTGTGCTTCAGCAATCTCGGAGGAAGGGACTCCGCGAGCACCGGATGTTGCAATTGCCCAGGTTAGAAGATGGTGATCAAGCGAATCGTGCGTCAGCGCGTCCCGTGCGGCGAGGGCTGAACCGATATCTCGGCTAGAAAGTGCATCGAGACCTTGTTTTAGAAGCGAGAGAGAGTCATCGCCCTCCCTAGGGGCCGCACTGCGTGGGATGGAACCCGTTATCTCTGGAACCGGCACTGCAGCTGGCTGAAATTCCCCGGGGCGTGATACAGGATGCGGAAGCGGACCATCCGGCAGTGGCGCACAAACGACTGCGGATGTCGTTAACAATAGCGTCAGACTTGTTACGCAGAGATAGGTCTTCATTCCGCACTCATGTTCGCACAGTTGCAATCCATTCCGATAGTTAATTACGCTCCATCTTGATTAACAGCCCGTTACTGCAGGGGCCTGACATCGGCAATCTTCTATCACGATCTATTGCAAAACGCACCTTGTCACGCTTGTCGCGGCTCAACTCGCCCTTTATGGTGCGCGCACTTAAACAAGAATAATGCGGCCGAAGAATGAGTACGGTCGCCGAGGAGACTTTGCATGTTCAAGGGGTCCATGCCCGCGCTCATCACGCCATTTACCGATGCGGGCGCAGTGGATGAGGAGGCGTTTGCTGCGCACGTGGAGTGGCAGGTTACGGAAGGCAGCACTGGTCTGGTTCCGGTCGGAACCACGGGTGAATCTCCTACGCTCTCACATGATGAGCACAAGCGCGTCATTGAACTTTGCATCGAAGTCGCTCGCAAGCGTGTGCCCGTCATTGCAGGCGCTGGCTCCAACAATACGCGCGAAGCAATCGAACTGGCCCAGCACGCGGAAGCAGCTGGTGCTGATGGTGTACTTGTTGTTACGCCCTACTACAACAAGCCGACACAAAAGGGCCTGTTTGCTCATTTTTCGGCAGTGGCCGGGGCAGTGTCTCTCCCCATCATAATCTACAATATCCCGCCGCGCTCAGTGATCGACATGACGCCGGAAACGATGGGGGCCCTGGTCAAGGCGCATTCCAATATCGTGGGCGTGAAGGATGCGACGGGCAAGCTGGATCGTGTTTCAGAGCAGCGCATGACATGCGGCAAGCAATTTATCCAGCTTTCCGGTGAAGACGGCACCGCGCTCGGCTTTAACGCGCATGGCGGTGTTGGCTGTATATCGGTCTCTGCCAATGTTGCCCCCCGTCTCTGTGCTGAATTCCAGCAGGCGACACTGGCTGGTGACTATGCCAAGGCATTGGAATATCAGGATCGTTTGATGCCGCTCCATAAGGCTATTTTCATGGAGCCTGGCGTGTGCGGCACCAAGTACGCTTTGTCGCGCACGCGCGGCCTCAATCGGCATGCGCGTTCGCCTTTGATGTCCACGCTTGAACCGGCAACCGAGGCTGCCATCGATGCGGCACTCAAGTATGCAGGTCTCCTGAACTGAGAGGGTCGGCAGCCCCTTGCGTGGCTGCCATCTTTGCTTTTGAAAGGCGACACACTACGTCATTGATATCGTCCGGCTATCAGGCGGATCGTCAGGAACTGGAATAAGCAGATGGCACCCAGAGGCAGCCAGCGCGTCGTCAATAAGATTGTTGCGGAGAACCGCAAGGCGCGCTTCAACTACGAGATCGTCGATACCTATGAGGCCGGTCTGGTTTTGACCGGCACCGAGGTCAAGTCTTTGCGCGATGGGAAAGCCAATATCGCCGAATCCTACGCATCGGACGAGGGTGACGAGATCTGGTTGATCAATTCGCACCTGCCGGAATACCTGCAGGCGAACCGGTTCAATCACGAGCCTCGACGCCGTCGCAAACTGCTGTTGAACAAGCGGGAGATCAGTCGCCTAAGGGCGGGAATCAACCGTGAAGGCATGACACTCGTGCCATTGAAGATCTATTTCAATGAAAAGGGCAGGGCCAAGCTGGAGCTCGCTCTGGCAAAGGGCAAGAAACTGCACGACAAGCGCGAGACTGAGAAGGAGCGCGATTGGAATCGCCAGAAAAGCCGGTTGTTAAAGACAGGCTGATCTGTTGTTACCCGATCAGGCTGGTCGGGTATGTTACCTTCCGCTCATGCCCAGCGTGAAGAGCAAAGCCTTCTGCTTTGCTTCGTACAGGGCCCGCTCCTGTTCATAGGCGCGGAATGCCGGATTGTGGCGCATGCTCTCCCCCTCCAGATCCGCATTGAGATCTCTCAACTGATGAGGGTTGAGATCGATAATGCTATTCGAGACTCTCACCTGGCGTCGAAAAGCCGCTCTCGTCAGCATCGCGATGGTTTCATAAACTGCGCGGCTGGTCTGCGTGATTGCAGAGATAGCGAGAGAATTAGCGCTGCTGATCGTGCGCATGGCGATATCCTTTCAAACGGCACGAAGAGGTGATGCCCGCTCTGCAACATGCAGGCAGGGAATCGGCGAAGGGTGAGAGGTTGATGATGCGCGACTGTTGCCGCAAGCTGTACGCAGACAATGCTGCTGGCGGACCAATTCGTCTAGCGAATGTTTGAGATGGATGCGATCAAGATTTCTGATCGTTGTCCTTTGGGCTGGATCCACAGCCCGTTAAAAAGGCGCCACATGGGCGCCTCAAAGTATCCCGATGTCGAACTTGTTAGATCGTTGGCAGATCGGCGCCTGAATCATGTGGGCGGACCGGACGCTCTGACGGATCGCGACCAATTTCCGTTTTCAGCGAGAGTAGATCGATAAAATGATCGGCCTGTCGACGAAGATCATCAGCGATCATCGGCGGCTGGGTAGCCATGGTCGAAACGACCGAAACCTTGCGACCTTTTCTCTGCAGTGCTTCCACGAGAGTCGTAAAATCGCCGTCGCCCGAGAATAGCACAAGATGATCCACCGTTTCGGATTGTTCCATAGCATCGATGGCCAATTCGATGTCCATATTGCCTTTCACCTTCCGGCGCCCCATGGAGTCGGTGAATTCTTTAGCAGGCTTCGTCACCACTTTGTACCCGTTGTAATCGAGCCAATCGATTAGGGGGCGAATAGAGGAGTATTCCTGATCTTCAATAAGGGCCGTGTAGTAATAAGCCCGAAGAAGATAGCCACGTTTCTGAAATGCTTTCAGCAATTTGCGGTAATCAATATCAAAACCGAGGCTTTTTGAGGCCGCGTATAGGTTTGCGCCATCAATGAAAAGAGCTATTTTTTCGCGGGGGTCAAACATAAATCCTCATCCGTCCCAGAAATGCGCACTGTGACCCTGCCACTATGCCTGTCGTGCGAAGAATTTCACAACAGGATTGTAGAAATGGCTGGTAACATTATGATATTTTCATATAACCAGCCTTTACGGCACGGCTCCAATTAATCCAAGCAACCATAGGTTGAATATACTATAGACTTTGTGGTGGGAAGGGGGTAAATCGCGGCCGCCAGAGGAAAAACTTGAATTAAGTGCTCTTTGCCTGTATCCGGCATCTAAATCCTGAAATACCGACCGCAAAGGACATGCCATGGCCCGCGTCACAGTAGAAGATTGCATCGACAAAGTCGATAACCGTTTTGAGCTTGTGCTTCTGGCGAGCCATCGGGCACGTCAGATTTCGCAAGGTGCTTCCATCACCGTTGACCGTGACAACGATAAGAACCCTGTCGTGGCCCTGCGCGAAATCGCTGACGAGACGCTTTCGCCGGACGATCTGAAGGAAGATCTTATCCACTCCCTGCAGAAGCATGTTGAAGTGGATGAGCCAGAGCCCGATCCGTCCAGCCTTATTGCAGCCAATGCAGGCGCTGCCGGTCAGGACAAAATTCTCGACGAGGACGATCTTCCGGAGACCATCACCTTCGACCAGATGTCGGAAGAAGATTTGCTTGCCGGTATCGAAGGTCTCGTTCCGCCGGAAAAGAGCGACGATTACTGATATTTATCAGTCCGTGCTGTATCTCATGCAGCGCAGCAGATATATTGATGGCCGCGTCGGCGCTTTCGTCGGCGCGCCATTTTTGTTTTAAAGTTCGACAGGATTTTCCACGGCATGATGCGGCAATACGAGCTCGTTGAGCGCGTCCAGAAGTACAAGCCCGATGCAAACGAAGCTCTTCTGAACAAAGCCTATGTCTACGCCATGCAAAAACATGGCCAGCAGAAGCGTGCCAGTGGTGACCCCTATATCTCCCATCCGCTGGAAGTCGCTGCGATCCTGACCGATATGCATTTGGATGAGTCGACCATTGCCGTTGCTCTTCTGCATGATACGATCGAAGACACGACCGCGACGCGTGCCGAAATCGATGAACTCTTCGGCGAGGATATCGGTCGTCTCGTCGAAGGTCTGACCAAGCTCAAGCGTCTTGATCTCGTTTCCAAGAAGGCAAAGCAGGCAGAGAACCTGCGCAAGCTGCTTCTTGCGATTTCCGATGATGTGCGCGTTCTTCTGGTCAAGCTTGCCGATCGGCTGCACAACATGCGTACGCTCGAACACATGCGTGATGACAAGCGGGCGCGCATTTCCGAAGAAACCATGGATATCTATGCACCGCTTGCCGGTCGCATGGGTATGCAGGACATGCGCGACGAGCTTGAGGATCTCTCGTTCCGCTACCTGAACCCCGAAGCATACGAAACCGTCACGAAACGTCTGGCGGAGCTTTCTTCGCGCAATGAAGGTCTGATCTCGAAGATCGAGGAGGAATTGCGCGAACTTCTCGTCGCCAACGGATTGCTGAACCCGTACGTGAAAGGGCGGCAGAAGAAGCCTTACTCCGTCTTCCGCAAGATGCAGTCGAAATCCCTGTCCTTCGAGCAGCTTTCGGATGTCTATGGCTTCCGTATCCTGGTCGACGATATTCCGGCCTGCTACCGTGCGCTTGGCATTGTCCATACCCGCTGGCGTGTCGTTCCCGGTCGTTTCAAGGACTATATCTCAACGCCGAAGCAGAACGACTATCGTTCCATCCACACCACGATCGTCGGCCCGTCGCGGCAGCGTATCGAGCTGCAGATCCGTACCCGGCGCATGCACGAGATCGCGGAATTTGGCATCGCGGCGCACAGCCTGTACAAGGATGGTGAAAACACGGAAGGCGGCGAGCTGCTTTCCAAGGAATCGAACGCCTATTCCTGGCTTCGCCATACGATCGAGGCGCTGGCGGAAGGGGACAATCCGGAAGAATTTCTCGAACATACCAAGCTCGAGCTTTTCCAGGACCAGGTTTTCTGCTTCACGCCGAAAGGCAAGTTGATCGCCCTGCCGCGTGGCGCCACCCCAATCGATTTCGCCTATGCGGTCCATACCAACATCGGCGATACGACGGTCGGTGCGAAGATCAATGGCCGCATCATGCCGCTTGTCACCCGCCTGAATAATGGCGACGAAGTCGAGATCATTCGGTCCGGCGTGCAGGTTCCGCCCGCTGCCTGGGAAGAGATTGTGGTGACCGGCAAGGCACGTGCCGCTATTCGGCGCGCAACCCGCATGGCAATCCGCAAGCAATATGCCGGGCTTGGTTATCGCATTCTGGAGCGCACATTCGAACGCGCCAGCAAACAGTTCTCGCGTGATATCCTGAAGCCAGCTCTTTTCAGACTTGGCCACAAGGATGTGGAAGACGCGATTGCGTCTGTCGGCCGTGGCGAGTTGTCCTCTCTGGATGTCTTCCGGGCCGTGTTCCCTGATTACAAGGATGAGCGGACCACCATCAAGCCCGCTGCTGATCAAGGCTGGTTCAACATGCAGAGCGCATCGGGCATGATGTTCCGCCTGCCGGGTCGTGAGCGCACGGCGCAAGAAGCAAGCGAAGCGGCAGTGCCGAATGGCAACGGTCCTGATCCATTGCCGATCCGCGGTCTCGCCGATCACATCGAGGTGCAGTTCGCGCCGTCCGGTGCAGTGCCTGGAGATCGTATCGTGGGTATCATGGAGGAGGGGAAGGGCCTCACCATCTATCCTATCCAGTCTTCCGCGCTTCAACGCTTCGACGATCAGCCTGAACGCTGGATCGATGTGCGCTGGGATCTCGATGAGGCCAACAAGTCTCGTTTCATGGCCAAGGTTGTCATCAATGCGCTGAACGAGCCCGGTACTCTGGCCACCGTGGCGCAGGCAATTGCCCGCCTCGACATCAATATTCGCATGATGACAATGGGGCGTGTTGCGACCGACTTCTCGGAAATGGCGCTGGAGCTGGAAGTCTGGGATCTGCGTCAGCTCAATCAGCTGCTTTCGCAGTTGAAGGAGCTGGATTGCATCTCCACGGTCAAGCGGCTCTACGATTGATCATTCGTTAATCGTTTGTTGCCTGTCTTCTAATCAAGTCATGCGTTTAACGCATGGCAGCTGAAGCGGACTGGCTCTGGTGTTTTCAATCGGTTCGTCTTATGTTTTGTGCATCGCAACAAGGAGACGAACACATGTTCAAGCCCATGAGACAGCTCGCCCGCGCCCTTCGCGCTCCCACCGTTCAGGAACGTGAAATGGCCTATTTGAACGATGCAAGCGATGCAATCGAACTCGAATACCGCATGCGCCAGGTCGATCGCGGCATGTTCCGCAAGTCCTTCTGATCAGGGCGACCACCAACCTGCTTCGCACCATCATTGTGCGGTGCAAAATATATAACTGAATATCCGATAGGTGCATGGCTCCGCCCAGGAGCGCGCTTTCCGGATCGGTAGCGCGGCGCTCTTGTTTCTTTGGCGCCGCTGGGTGATTGCAGAATGCGCGTCCTTGCGGTATCGCCTTGAGGGCTGGCGTGCGCGGCCTTTGTCGCTTGAGCGCCAGCATGTGGCACAGATCCATCTTGATGGTGGCTTTGTTGGCCAGGGCGAAAGGATCACCATGATCATTGGAATGGGTAGCGACCTGATTGATATCCGAAGGGTCGAAAAATCCATCGAGCGTTTCGGCGAGCGCTTTACCCATCGCTGTTTCACGGAAATTGAACGTCGCAAGTCCGACGGGCGCAAGACACGTGCCGCCTCCTACGCCAAACGCTTCGCTGCCAAGGAAGCTTGCTCCAAGGCCTTAGGCACCGGCATTGCGCAGGGCGTCTTCTGGCGCGACATGGGGGTCGTCAACCTGCCATCAGGCAAACCCACAATGCTTCTGACAGGCGGCGCAGGTGCGCATCTGGCATCGATGATGCCTGCCGGGCACGAAGCTGTGATTCATTTGACCATTACCGATGAATATCCTTACGCTCAGGCCTTTGTGATCATCGAGGCCCGCCCCATTTCTAGTGAAGCCTCCATCCTGTCGCGCTGAGGCATTGCCCGCTCCCCTGGAAGGGGTTAGAGAAGCGCGAAAGCCGATAACGAAAGACGTCAACCGTGTCCGAAAAAGCCGAAAAGTCACAGAGCGCCCTCTGGGAAAACATCAAGGTCATCATCCAGGCGCTTCTGCTGGCGTTGGTTATCCGTACTGTTCTGTTTCAGCCCTTTACAATTCCGTCAGGTTCGATGATGCCGACGCTTCTTGTGGGCGACTACATCTTCGTCAACAAGTTCGCCTACGGCTACTCCAAGTATTCGCTGCCTCTTTCGCCAAACCTGTTTTCTGGGCGCATTCTGGCCAGCGAACCGACACGCGGTGATGTCATCGTTTTCCGTCTGCCGACAGATCCGAACGTGGACTACATCAAGCGCCTGATCGGCCTGCCGGGCGATCGCATCCAGATGATCAACGGTGTCCTGCATTTGAACGGCAAGCCGGTTCCCAAGCAGCCTGATGGAAAATTCACATCGGACTACCGTCTCGACCCAGGCACGGATGTGCCGGTCTTCCGCGAGACGCTGGATAACGGCAAGGCTTACGAAACGCTGGATCAGATTCAGGATGGCCGTGGCGATAACACACGAGAGTTCGTTGTTCCTGCTGGCCACTATTTCTTCATGGGTGACAATCGCGACAATTCTCTCGATAGCCGTTTTGATGTGGGCTACGTTCCTGCGGAAAATCTCGTCGGTCGCGCCAGCATCATCTTCTTCTCGCTGGGCAACGATACGTCCTTTAGCGAAATCTGGAAGTGGCCTGCCAACATGCGCTGGGATCGTCTATTCAAGGTCGTTCAATAATGAAGTCGACGACCCTGTCCGCAGAACAGCGCGTGAAGCTGGAAACGGCGCTCGGGCATACGTTTGCGGATAAGCAGTGGCTGGATCGGGCGCTGACGCATTCAAGCACCGGCGGCGGCAAGGCCTCGAACTACGAGCGGCTTGAGTTCCTGGGCGACCGTGTTCTCGGTCTGTGTGTGGCGGAACTCTTGTTCAGCACCTATTCGACGGCGACGGAAGGCGAACTTTCCGTTCGCCTGAACCAACTGGTCAGCGCCGACAGCTGTGCCAGTGTCTCGGATGATCTCGGTCTTCACCAGTTCATTCGGACCGGTTCCGATGTTAAGAAGCTGACCGGCAAGCGCATGCAGAACGTGCGGGCCGACGTTGTGGAAAGCCTGATTGCGGCCATCTATCTTGACGCCGGACTGGAGGCTGCGCGAAGCTTCATTCTCAAGCATTGGGAAAAGCGGGCGAAAAGCTCGGCCAATGGCCGCCGTGATGCCAAGACGGAATTGCAAGAATGGTCCCACGCGAAGTTTGGCCGTACGCCTCACTACCGCGTCGATGATCGTTCTGGTCCCGACCACGAACCGCAATTCACCGTGACGGTCGAAATCGAGGGTGTAGAGCCCGAAACCGGTATCGAACGCTCCAAGCGGGCCGCGGAGCAGGTTGCAGCAACGAAACTGCTGGAGCGCGAAGGCATCTGGCAAAAGCCTGAACAAGAAGGCTGAAGGGTCAAGATGAGCGAAGAACAGAATATTGCCGACGATGGTGTCGGCACCCCTGCGGCAGATGCGGCAAAAACCCATTCCGGCTTTGTGGCCCTGATCGGCGCGACGAATGCCGGCAAGTCTACGCTGGTCAATCGGCTTGTCGGCGCGAAGGTATCAATCGTCAGCCACAAGGTTCAGACGACGCGCGCTATCGTGCGGGGCATTGCCATCCACAAGAACGCGCAGATCGTCTTCATGGATACTCCCGGTATCTTCAAGCCGCGCAGACGTCTGGATCGCGCAATGGTGACATCCGCCTGGGGCGGCGCCAAGGATGCCGATTTCATCATGCTGCTGATCGATAGCGAGCGCGGCCTTCGGGGCGATGCGGAAGCGATCCTGGAAGGTCTGAAGGACGTCCATCAGCCAAAGATACTGGTTCTGAACAAGATTGACCGTGTGAAGCCGGAGGATCTGCTCAAGCTGGCGCAGACTGCGAACGAAGCGGTCAAGTTCGAGCGGACATTCATGATTTCGGCCACGACGGGTTCCGGCTGCGAAGATCTCATGGATCACCTCGCAGAGGTTCTGCCGGAAGGTCCGTGGTATTATCCGGAAGACCAGATTTCCGATCTGCCCATGCGCCAGCTTGCCGCCGAAATCACGCGCGAAAAACTGTTCCTGCGCCTGCATCAGGAGCTTCCCTATTCCTCGCATGTTGAAACGGAAAAGTGGGAGGAGCGTAAGGATGGATCGGTTCGCATCGAACAGGTGATCTATGTCGAGCGCGACAGCCAGAAGAAAATCGCGCTGGGCAAGGGTGGAGAAGCGATCAAGGCAATCTCCACCGCATCCCGCAAGGAGCTGTCCGAAATCCTCGAGCAGCCCGTTCACCTGTTTCTGTTCGTGAAGGTTCGCGAGAACTGGGGCGATGATCCGGAACGTTTTCGCGAGATGGGGCTGGAGTTCCCGAGGGGCTGAGCCCCTTGCTTTACCGCTTCTGACGGTCCATCAGCGCCTTCACTTCCAGGAAGCGTCGACGATTCTCGTCTTCCTTTTCGCTTGCTGAGTAACAGGTGTTGGAAATACAAAAGCGCTTGAGCCCGAACGGGGCTTGAGCCTTGTCGAACTCGCAATTGATCTCGTTGGTATAGTCCGTCGGCTCCGGGTTGGCCCGTGTTGAGTAAGTGAGGCGTGCACCCGGCGGGTCAAGCTCCGGGAAGGATTGCACGACGCCGGTCTTCAGCGTCGGGACCAGCATGAAGCTCTTGGCCACGGCGACGCAGGCCTGCTCCAGTTCGGCGGATTGCGCGCGGGCCATTTGCGGCGCAATGGAGATCAATGCGGGAAGGGTGATAAGGACGGCGAGCGACGCGTTGCGCATGGTTTCTCCGGAATTTTTACTCTCGGCGCAGCAACCGATCAGCCCCCTGTTTGGTTCCCGCATCCAGGCATCGGATGCTATATTTTGTTCCAGCACGTCTTCGCGATTGCGCGTAGACCCGATGTCAGGTGAAACTGCGTTCCAGAAGGAAGACACGGACACTATGCAGTGGCAGGATGAAGGCATTGTGATCGGTGTTCGCCGTCACGGCGAAACGAGCGTCGTTGCGGAGCTGATGACAAAGACGCGCGGTCGCCACATGGGCCTCGTTCGCGGTGGACGTTCCCGCACCATGCAGCCGGTGCTTCAGCCGGGAAACCGTGTGGATGCGGTCTGGCGCGCCAGATTGGACGAGCATCTGGGCGATTACAAACTTGAGCCGATCCACCTGCGAGCGGCGCGTCTCATGGAAAGCGCAACCGCTGTCTACGGGGTTCAGGCCATGGGGGCACTGCTTCGCCTGCTGCCGGAGCGCGATCCGCATCCGCATCTGTTCGATGCTCTGGATGCCATTCTCGATCATATGGAAGATCCCGCCGGAGCCGGGGAACTCTATGTTCGCTTCGAACTCGCTGTCCTGAACGATCTCGGCTTCGGGCTCGATCTGGGCGAATGCGCGGCCACGGGTTCGCGGGAGGAGCTGGTCTATGTATCTCCGAAAAGCGGGCGCGCGGTCAGTCGCGATGCAGGTGCGCCCTATGCGGACAGAATGCTGCCGCTCCCCGGTTTTCTTTCACCGGAGCCCTCCGAACCGGCGGGCGTGCGCGAACTGGCGGATGCCTTCCGCCTCAGTGGCTTCTTTCTACACCGACATGTCTACGAGCCGAGAGGCCTGCAGCAAAACGCCGCCCGGGACGGTTTCGTCCAGGCGGCGCTGAAAGCACTGGAGCGCAAGAACAAGCCAAGCGAGCTGGTTCCGCCGGACGGTTGATCAGGCTGGGTTCGCGGTCGCAAGCCGTTCGACCGGACGTTCGCGGATCGGCCAGTGCACGATTGCCGCAAAGATACCGAGGCCGACGCCCAACCACCATACGGGATCGTACGAACCGAAGTGATCGTAGAGATATCCGCCCATCCACACGCCGAGGAAGGAGCCGATCTGGTGCGACAGGAATACCATGCCGCCCAGGAGGCCAAGATGCCGCGTGCCGAACATGATGGCCACGAGACCGTTTGTCGGCGGAACCGTGGATAGCCACAGCAGGCCCATGACGGTGGCGAAGACGATGACCGAAAGGGGAGTCTGCGGCAGAAGCAGGAAGGCCGTCACGGCAATTGACCGGCCGATATAGATATAGGCCAGGAAATAGGGTTTCGAATATCGCTGACCGATCCAGCCCGCGCCCAGCGAGCCGATGATGTTGAAAAAGCCGATGAGGGCCATGGCGATGACGGCGTATTTCGCATCAATGCCAATATCGCCGAGATAGGCCGGGAAGTGCGCTGTGATGAACGCCACCTGGAAACCGCAGACAAAAAAGCCGCTGACCAGCAGCAGATAGCTCTGGTGCGCGAACGCCTCCCGCAGCGCTTGCCCGACACTCTGTTGAACGCTGGATGCGCTCTGCGTACCGGAATTTGCATTCCCCTTCAGCGGGAAGGCGAGGAGCGGAATGATGAGCATCAGCCCGCCCATGATGACCAGGCTGTCCGACCATCCATAGAGGTTGATCAGCGTCTGGCTGAGCGGCGCGAAGAGGAACATGCCTGCGGACCCGGCCGCTGTGCCGATACCGAAAGCCATGGAGCGCTGCTGCGGTGTGACATTGCGCGCAAAGGCCGAAAGAATCACGCTGAACGAACCGGCACCGACCGCAAGACCAACCAGCATACCGCCGCCCACATGCAGCCAGACAGGCGCCGTTCCATGCGCCATGAGCAACAGGCCTGCAGCGTAGAGAACGCCGGAGGCGACGAGAACGCGCGCCGTGCCGAAGCGGTCGGCGATTGCTCCGAAGAATGGCTGGCTCAGACCCCAGAACAGGTTTTGCAGCGCCATGGCAAGGCCGAAGGTGCTGCGATCCCAACCGGTTTCCGAAAGCATCGGCAATTGGAAAAAGCCCATGGCCGAGCGAGGACCAAACACGAGCATTACGATGAGGGAGCCGCTGGCAATGATAAGCCAGGGCATTTGTGAGGCGGGGGCACTTGGCTTGGTCATGTCGGTATCATCCCATTTTTCAGGAGAATAACCGCGTCATGCTCAAAACCAAGTGAGTTTTCTTTATTGCTTACATTCAACTCTGTGATGAATGCGAAGCCGCATGTGAGGTTCGCTTATCGCTTCTTGATCGCCCACGGCTCTTTTGCGCCGACAGACTGCGCGTCATCACCCACCTTGATGGTGCCATGACCCACAGGCACGGCATTCCAGCCGAAAAGCGGACCGGGGACGCTTCGATCCGCAGACATGCGCATTCGGCCCATGGCAGGCATCGGGGACGCAATGTCTCGGGATCCGGTTGCCTGATCCTGAGTCGTCATGATGCAGCGTGCGCAGGGTTTGACGAGCCTGAAGAGAATGTCGCCGATCTTGACCGCTTCCCAGCCGTCTTCGGCCCAGGCCACGTCGTGCTCCAGCACGATATTGGCGCGGAAGCGCTCCATTCCGACGGTCGTTTCACCATGGGTCGCCATGTTTTCATTCAGCGCGTTGAGCGAGGCCGTGTTGGTGATCAGCACCTGATAGCCGTCACCGAAGGCCACCGGCGTTTCCTCACCCACCCAGTTCACGCTGGCCGTCCGGCGCGATACTTCGTCGAAATGGACGAGCTGCAACGGGCGCTCCATCCATCGCGATATGGTCTGGTTGATCTCTTCGTCGGCAACCGCCGCATTCACCGTCGAGTCCCAGATGATGACGTCTTGTCTGCGGCGATCTGGAGTGGCTGGCGCCAGCAACGGCTCATCGCTGCCCATCCGCAGCGTAAGGCCATTGTCGTCTGCATAGGCGGATATCTGCGCCAGCTGCGGCAGGTCACGCTGAGTCACAAACTTTCCGCTCGGTTCGGTCACCATCCAGCGGCGGTCACCGGCCAGCCCGAAGGCATCCACCTGCGTCTCGTTGAGACTGATGCCACGGGCGCTTTTCAGCGGAAAAATATTCAGGGCGGAAACACGCATCAGCCGTTCTCGATCTCGTCCAGAAGTGTATCGTAAACCAGCTTTAGTCGCGCATGCCGCGCTTGCGCAAGGGCCTGCCCCGTTTGCGTTTGAAAGCCCTCTGCCAGTTTGAACAGCTTTTCAGGGAAGTGGTCCAGCGCGAATCTGTTGCCGTTGATGTGGCGATCCGAAGCCCGCGGATCACCAGCATCATAGAGACTGCTGCCCATGCGGCCGGAGATATAGAAGCAGCGGGCGGCTCCTATCATGCCAATTGCATCCAGCCTGTCGGCATCCTGAAGGATTTTGGCCTCAATGGTCTTCGGTTGAATGCCTGCGGAAAAGCTATGCGCTTCAATGGCATGGGCGACCTTTTCGATTCTGTCTGTGAAGCCGCCGAGTTCGGTGAGCAGAGAGGTTGCTTTCAGAGCCGCCAGCCGCGACGCCTTGCTGCGGTCCGGCGAGTTCTTTTCCACACTCACACAATCATGCAGAAGAACCGCAGCAGCAATGACGTCGGCATCGCCGCCCTCCTTGCCATGAATGCGCATGCCGTTCTTGAACACTCGGGCAAGATGCGCCGTATCATGCGCGCCATCGTCTGCATCGAACGCATGCGGAAGAAGCGCCGCCGCCAGATCCTGGAACGGCGCGAAAAGATCAGTCACTTTGTCCATCATGCCGCCGGCTCTTCCGGCGCTGGTGCCGTGCGGGCCAGCACCTTTTGGTAGAACAGCCCGATGCCGATCAGAACACCGCCGAGGCCAATGAAGGAGAGGGCGCGAAGAATGCCTTCCAGGTTGGACATATCGATGAGGAAGGCCTTGCAGACTGCGATCAGAACCAGCGCCGCCGAGGCAAGGCGAAGGCTGCGCGCATTGAAGCGCGAGCCCAGCACCAGAAGGCCCACCCCGATCGCCAGCCACACAACGGAATAGGTATAGGTCTCCGCTGATAGGAAACCCTTCCATTCCGCAATATACGGCCCTTGCCAGAACCAGCGGACACTCAGCGTTGCCCAGGCGAAAACGAGAACCGCCGCGGCGATCGCCAGCATAACGACATAAGGGCGCGGACGCTTGTCACGTGCGTAATAGGCGAGCCCCGCATAGGCGAGCGCAGGCAGCAGATAGCCCGGCAGCAGTAGGTTCACCAAAGGCCAGGTGCCGAGATTTTCATCCGTGAAGAAAGGATTGAGCGCACCGAGATGCAGGAAGAGCGCATTCAGCGTTGCAAGTACGCCTGCGAGGATAGAACCGTAGCGCAAAGCGCCGGATGGGTTGCCAAAATCCAGCGTCATCAAGATGCCCGACAAACCGATCAGCAGAAGCGTATAGATCGACTGTTCGCCAAGGGTCGGTACGGCATCGTTCAGAACGCCACCGTTCATGGCATGGCGAACCAGAATGGCAATTGCGATCAGCCCCATGAGCGCCGCCAGACCCTGCAGTGCGTTCAAGGCGCGCCGACCTTCCCAGCGCCGTAGATGCCATGCGGAAAAGGTCAGTAGCGCGGCCGGAACGCCGTATCCTGCCAGCAACTGGTTGAAGACCGGCGTCGTCGAAAGATTTTGCGCCCCGACAATCGTCGGCTCCCATCCGATCCGGACCAGCGTCACGAAGGCGGCGGCGATCATCGCCCAGGGCAGCCCGCGCCAGCGGTAACGAGACGTTGCAAGAACATAGGCTGCTGCGAGGATCGGAACCCCGATCGTCGTGGCGAGCCCCTTGGTCAGGCAATGCAGCGCAAGGGTGAGTGCGCCGAACGAGCCGAGCAGTAACAAGTCGCGGGACATATGCGCAAACGCCGCGTCGCTCTCTGATGTCGAGATGCGCATTGCCGTCGCGAGAAGTGCCGCTGCCGTCAGCAGCATCGCAATGGCGTGCCACCAGTCACCATTCAGCGCTCCGTAGTTGATAAACGTGATGGAGGCGATGCCGAGCGGAATAATCGACGCAAGAAGCGCCCACAACACACTGAATTCCGGATCGATCCGGTTATTGCGGCGAATGAACAGGCAGCCGCAAAGGGTGAATATGCCCCCGAGAATGAGCCCGCACAGAGCTTCAGGTGCAATGCTGCGCAGCCAGCCATCGACGGAGGCCTGCGGGAATGTCGACGTCAGAACGCGTGAGGCGTCGAGCAGGGCGAAGAGTGAAATCCCCCAGATTGCCGTCAATCCGGCGAATATGGCCGGGATCGTCGCGGACCGGCGCCCGGCGCCGAGACCGGCAAGGCAACCTGTCACGGCCACGAATATCAGGACCGGATCTGCGATAGCCGGAAGATCTGCCGCGACCATGGTCAGGATCGAGAGCATTATGGCCAGTGAGATCGAGATCATGATGGCCTTTGGCGAACGCGCAAGCAGTCTGCGGGTGTAGCGCCACAGACCGCGTTCGGCTGCCGGTTCCCGGATGTCTGCCTCAAACCGGCGACCTGGCCAGAAGAAGGCAGTTCCTGCGATCATGACGATCAAGGCGATGCCTGAGGCTGGCGGCGGCGGCAGAGCGCTGGGCTCCAGAACATAGGCGCTACCCCAGCTGAACATTATCCAGCACATCATCAGGAGGTTGGCGAATACGGGCAGAAGGCGCCACTCGCGAATCCGGGCAGCCAGCGTCGCGGCGCACCAAACCGTGGTGAGATAGCCAAAGAGAACGTAGAAACTTGGATCGTCGCTGGAAACAAGAAGCGGCGAAACCAGGCCGGCCACCAGTCCGAGCCCGGCAAGCGCCTGCCCATGCAGCAGGGAAAGTGCCAGCGTGGCAAAGGAAACAAGTGCGAGGAGCACAAAGGCCGTTGTCAGCCCGAGGAAGCCATAGAAGGCATGCGCGGTAAACACGGTCGCCAGCAGGGTCACGCTTGCAGCAGCGGTCAAGATGCCCGGAATCATGGCGTTGTTGTAAGCCTGTGGAAGTCTGGGCAGCGATCCCCTGCGCAACACTTCACCGCCCGCCGCCAGCAACAGCCCGAATATCGTCGCGAGCGTCAGCCGCGCTGCAGGTCCCAGAAGACCCGCTTCGATGGAATAGCGAACAAGAAACACGCCGCCAAGGGCGAGTGCCAGGCCGCCCACCCAGACCGTCCACTGCGCGCCAAGCCTGCTTTCGAAACTTTCGCGCGGCTTCGCATTGGCCGCAACCGGAATGAGTTCCGGCGTCGCGGTTTCTGTCTCTGACAGTGCCGGTTCGTCGGCCTGCGTGTTCGCAGTCGTTTCAAGTTCGGGCGGGGCGTCGGTCGGTCTGTCATTGACCACCGGAACGGTGTCAGTGCTCTCTGCGCTGCTACCCTCCTGCAGTCTCAGCGTTAGTGTCTTCACCTCCGCTTCCAACTGGTTGACCCGATTGGACAGGCGTCGCTGGCCGATCAATAGGACCAAAACTCCAACAAGAACCAGTAATTCGTACATAGGTGCTCCGCGTTCCCAGCTCGGACCCCGTTATATCGTCTGCGCCTGCAGAAAGGAAAGGCTGAACGAGAACGGCATAGGGATGCCAAAACAGCAAGCAGGTCGTGCATAAGCAAAAGCCAATATGATTAAAATATAATCATAAAATTTAATTGTCCATATTTTATGCAAATGGTGCTTGCAACGCGCTGAATGAACGGCTTTCATACGCACATTCAAAACGCATCCAGGGGGATTGAATGTTCACGCGCCGTCTGTTTTCCAAGCTTCCGGTCATCGCCGCCGTGGCGTTGAGCGCGGGATTTTCCGCGCCAGCCTTTGCCGATACTGCCATCAAGTTCACGCTGGACTGGAAGTTCGAAGGCCCGGCAGCAGGCTTCCTGCTCGCTGTCGACAAAGGCTACTTCAAAGCGGAAGGCTTGGACGTGACCATTGATACTGGCAACGGATCGGTCGAGGCCATTCCGCGCGTTGCGACCGGCGCCTACCAGATGGGCTTTGGCGATATCAACTCCTTGATCAAGTTCCTGGATGAAGATCCGAACCAGAAGATCAAGGCTGCCATGATGGTCTATGAGCGCCCGACCTTTGCCGTCGTGGGCCGCAAATCTTTAGGCATCACCACAGATCCCAAGTCGCTCGAAGGCAAGAAGCTCGGGGCGCCGCCACCGGATGGCGCATTCGCCCAGTGGAAGGCGTTCAAGCAAGCCGCCAAGATCGATGACAGCAAGATCAAGATCGAATCGATCGGTTTCCCGGTGCGTGAACCCATGTTGGCCAAGGGTGATGTCGACGCCGTCTTCGGCTTCGCCTTCTCGGTTGTTTTGAACCTCAAGAAGCAGGGGATCAAGGACGAGGACATTTCCACAATCCTGATGGCGGAACATGGCTTGAATCTCTATGGCAACGCCGTGCTCATCAATACTGATTTTGCTCAGAAAAACCCGGCTGCCGTGAAGGGTTTCATGAAGGCACTGGCCAAGGGCTTTGCCGACGCCGTGGCAAAACCGGAAGAGGGTGTTGCAGCCGTGCTGAAGCGCAACGAAACGCTGGACAGCAAGATCGAACTGGAGCGCCTGAACATGGCAAACGCCATGAACATCAAGACGCCTTACGTGAAGGAAAATGGCTTTGGTGGCGTGGATATGGCTCGCCTTGGTGCCTCGATCGACACGCTGAAGATCTCCATGGGGCTGAAGGGCAACGTCAAGGCCGAGCAGGTCTTCGACGCAAGCTATCTGCCGCCGAAGGCCGAGCGGATGCTGCCTTAAGGCAGCGACACCGCCAGTGCGAAGGAGAGAACATGTCTCATCTGGTTTCCATCGATAATGTCGATATGCGCTACGGGGGCGCAAGCGGCACGCTGGCGGTATCCGGCCTGACCATGCGGGTCGACAAGAGAGAGTTTGCCGCGGTCGTCGGACCATCCGGCTGCGGCAAATCCACACTGATGAAGCTGGTGACCGGCCTTCATATTCCGCAGACGGGGGTCGTCGTCGTTGCGGGACAACAGGTCACCAAGCCGGTTTCGATAGTCGGAATGGCCTTTCAGAACCCGACCATGCTGCCGTGGCGGACCACGCTTGAAAACATTCTCCTGCCGCTGGAGATCGTCGAAAAACATCGGCATCGCCTGCGCGCCAACAAGAAGGAGTATGTCGAGAAAGCGGAGCGGCTGCTGGAAATCGTGGGTCTGAAAGGGTTCGGATCAAAATTCCCCTGGCAGTTATCGGGTGGCATGCAGCAGCGTGCCAACCTTTGCCGGGCGCTGATCCACGAACCCGAACTGCTGATGCTGGATGAACCGTTCGGCGCTCTCGATGCGTTCACGCGCGAAGAGCTCTGGTGCGTGATCCGCGATCTCCATGCCGCTCAGGGCGTGACGATCATTCTCGTGACGCACGATCTGCGCGAGGCGGTTTTCCTCGCCGACAAGATCTTCGTCATGAGTTCGAGGCCGGGCCGGATCTTGAAGGAGCATCACGTTCCTTTTGAACGTCCCCGTGACCTTGAGATCATGTATCAGGCTGGGTTCAACGACATGGTGCATGAACTGCACGGCGAAATAGCAAAGGCGAGGGTGGCTGCATGAGTGCTGTTCTGGAATCTCCGCCCGTTGTCGCAAAGCCTGTCATGGCGCGGATCAACTGGGTGAAGGCGGCGCCTTGGCTCTACACCATCGCGCTTTTTGTCGCCTGGGAACTGCTGGTCATCGCGCTTGACATGCCGCCGACAGTGCTGCCCGCACCGACCGATGTCTTTGGCGCCATCGCCAAATACTGGTCTCCGATCTGGAAGAATTCGATCCAGACGCTCTACACGACGACCCTTGGCTTCGCGATTGCCGTTGTGGCCGGTCTGGCGATCGGCCTTTTCATCGGCTGGTCCAAGACCATCTATGCCGGTCTCTACCCGCTGATGATTGGCTTCAATGCCATTCCGAAGGTGGCGCTGGTTCCGATCCTTGTCATCTGGTTCGGTATCGGCACGGTTCCAGCCGTGTTGACGGCCTTCCTGATTTCATTCTTTCCGATTGTCGTGAACGTGGCCACTGGGCTTGCGACCATCGAACCGGAAACGGAAGATGTGCTTCGGGCACTCGGTGCCAAGAAGATGGATATCATGCTGAAGGTCGGTATCCCGCGCTCAATGCCCTATTTCTTCGGCTCCCTGAAGGTGGCCATCACGCTCGCCTTCGTCGGATCTGTCGTATCGGAAACCGTGGCTTCCAACTATGGCCTCGGCAACATGATGAGCTCTGCACAGAGCCAGTTCAACGTCCCGCTGGTCTTTGCCGGGCTGCTCATGTTGGCCATCGAAGGCATCGTCATGTATGCCATCATGGCCTGGCTTGAACGCCGCATGACAGGCTGGGCGCATCGCTCGACGATGGCGCAGTAGACCAAGATTGGCGGCGAGTTTTGATCGCCGCCATCTCTAAAAATTACGCGGTGCGAACGGTGATGCCCGCCGCGTGGAAGGCTTCCTTTGCGCGCTTGGTCATGTCACGGGACACGGCCCACCAGACACCCGTATTGGCCCAGTAACGCAGCGAAATGACGGCTCCGCTATCGGTCAGGTCGGTCACGAAGGCGACAGGCGCGGGCTGCTTCAGAACGCGCTCATCAGAGTTGGCCATGTCGAGCAGCATCTGCATGGAGCGTTCAATCGCATCCTGATCGGCGATATGCAGCTTGAGATCGTGCATGCGCGTCGGCAGTCGGCTGTGGTTCGTGACCGGAACATTCCAGAGCAGAGAATTCGGGGTCAGGCGGTAGAGGCCGTCATAGGTCTTCAGCTCGGTCGCAAAGAGACCGATATCCTGCACGGTGCCACTCACACTCGGTGTTTCGATGTATTCGCCAACGCGCAAGGGGCGCAGGACAAGCAGCATGATACCGGCCGCGATGTTTTGCAGCGTGCCTTGCAGGGCGAGACCAATGGCCAGACCGACAGCGCCGAGAGCCGCCAGAATAGAGGCGGTCTGCACGCCGAATTGACCAAGCACCATCACGACGACGATGATCAGAATGGCGTAGCGGATGATGTTGGCGAAGAATTGCGCCAACGTCGCATCGAATCCGCGAATACGCCCGAGGCCCTCATGAGCCCAGCGGGATAGCATTCCCGCCGCAAGCCAGCCGATGATGAGCAGCAGCAGAGCGCCGACCACGGAAAACGAGTATTGGACGGCGAGAGCGGAAAGCTGGGCGAGTGCTGCGCGTGTTGCCACGACGAAATCGGTAGCCTGTTGATCCATGCGGGAAAGGTTGCCTGTCGTTGTTGATTACGAAAGGCTAATTGGTGCAGAGCTTTGCGGGATCAAGAGAGCTGCCAATCTCAGCGGGTGCTCGCATTAAGCGGCAACAGGAAGCTTGCCCGCCCATCAGTATCAGCGCCGCGACCCATCGATTTGACGGCTGCTACCAGACGACCCTCGCGTTTCAGAATACGGTCCCCGAACTCGATCAATCTCGTATTAGGGGTGGCATGCGGTGCCACCTTGCGCAATCTGCCAGCGAGATCGAACTCGTCCTGATGAGGATCAACGGCAAGACAGGCGATGAGCGCTGCGGCAGGAGACCGGGAGACCCCCATCCAGCAATGGATGAGAAGCGGAGCGGACTGATCCCAACTCTGCGCGAAATCGATCAACTGGGAAACGTGCTCTTCGGCGGGCGCAATGAGATTGCCCGTCCCAGCAAAGGCGATATCGTTCATCTTCAGCTTGAGATGGCGCTCGGCCCGAATGACGCCCGGACGATGGAAGTCCTGATTCTCCGCAATCAGGCTCACCATCTCAGTTGAGCGGTGCCTGACCGCCAGTTCCGCGATCTTCTCCAACGGCCCAACAACGAAACCGGTCATGTCGAAACGCCTGTTACACGTTGCGTCTCCAGCGCATGGAAGCGGCTTAAAAACTCCGCCTGCGCCTCAAGCGCCGCCATCGGTTCCAGCGGCAGCATTTCCCGGGTTATTCCGCGTGGCAGGCCAAAGAATTTGCGTGCTTCCTCTTGGGAGAAGCCGGCAAGCTCTGTGGCCTCGAAATAGGCTGCAATCGTATCCGCCTTCTTGATCTTGACCTTCAGCTCTCGCGATGGGTGCGGAGGTAGGCCGAAACGCAGGTGCACTGCCGCTTCCAGGCGATGTTCAACCGCCTTGTAGCCACCGCCGACCACTGCCTTGAAAGGCGAGATCATGTCGCCGATCACATATTCCGGTGCGTCGTGCAGAAGTGTCAGCAACAAGTCGATGGGTGATGCAGCAGGGTTTTGCTGGCGAAAGATGATCTCGACCATCAGGCTGTGCTGGGCAACGGAATAGGCGTGATCGCCACGCGTCTGGCCGTTCCAGCGTGCCACCCGCGCAAGACCATGGGCAATGTCGGAAATCTCCACATCCAGCGGCGATGGGTCGAGAAGATCCAGCCTTCGGCCAGAAAGCATGCGCTGCCAGGCGCGCGCGGAAGATGCCTTGGTCACGCGTCTGCCCCATCAGCATTGGTGGGGAAGCTGAGGCCGGTCCAGCCCGGCAGTGCGAGGCTGACCACTACCTCGCCAGCGAGGATTGGCACTGCATTGGCCATGGCATCGCCCGCCCGGTCAATCCGCACGATGGCCAGCGCTCGGTTCCCGACCACGGTGCCCAGCTGACCAATCGGCTTGCCGCCGGCGGTCAATTCGGTGCCTGTTTCGGGAAGTGGATGGTCTGATTCGATCTGCACCACACGGCGCCGTGCCGTGCCGCGATGCTGCATGCGCGAAACCACTTCCTGCCCCACATAGCAGCCCTTGCGGAAGGAGAGGCCGCCGTTGAGATCCATCAACACATCATGCGGGAAGGCATCCTGAAGCGCGTAATCCTGTGGTGCCGTTGCAAGGCCCGCCTCGATGCGAAGACGGTCATAGGCTTCTCTTGAGTCAGGGGCTTCAGGCCCGGGCTGCCGAAGGACGCGGAGACCTGCCTTGGCGAAGGCAGCGTCCAGAATGCCTTGCGCAGAGTCAGCCTCCTCGCCCCAGATCAGGCGGACGCTGCCTGCCGTTACGGAAAGAGAAACCGCAGCCCGCAACTTGTACATGGTCAGACGCTTGAGAAGCGCATCGGCAATCTCTGACTGACATTCCAGGGTGAAGCCTTCACCGTTCCGCCAGATCAGAAAGTCGAACAGGATCTTGCCTTGCGGGGTCAACAATGCGCCGGGGCGGACTTCGCCTGCGGGCAAGCCGTTGACGTCGGTCGTGATGAGATTGTGCAAAAAACTCTGCGCATCGGCGCCGCCGATATGGATGAAGCTTCGGTCTGAAAGGCTGGCAGAAGGCATGAGATTCGTATCCGTGTTGTAACGTCACAGATAGTCAGCACTCACCATGGAGACAAGCCATTGCATTGGGTCGAGGTGTTGGCTCAATCGCCGCCGGCAAACACTTTCCACTGCCCGGTCGGCGTGATGCCAATGCGATAGAAGTTATAGTTATTGCCTTCTTCCATGGACATCAGGTCGCCCGCTGTGATGATGCGCAGCAGTTCAACGCGCTCGGCCGCCGTCAGTGTATTCAGCGGCTTGCCGACGAAATAGGGCCAGACATACATTTCGTCAGGCTTGCCGACATTGATATGTGCTGCTCCCGTCTGCAGAAGGTCCATCAGAATGGCCATGATTTCCTGACCATCAGGATCTCCAGACAGGCTTTTGATGGCCTCGATCGCATCGCCTTCTGCGCCAACCTGCATCTGGGCCGGGTCGAACGCTGCCAACGGGCGAAGCTTCTCAATGTCGCCCGTGGCGGCTGCCTCATTGATCAGGTTCCGCATCCGGGCAACTGGCGCCGGAAGCTTCGAGAGATCGCGAATGATCTCCACCTTCCCACCGGACTGGATCTGCGCAGGCGTCGCAACCGGATCTGTCAGGGAAGGGGTGGCCGAAGCGTCGGGTGACGGGGCTGGTGCAGATGGGGCAACAGGTGCGGCGGGTACTGAAGGCGAGGCGGGTGCCGCGGGTGCGGAAGGGGCAGGTGTTTCCGCCTGCGCCATGCGTGTTCCATCAATAGGCGAAATGCTCAAGCTCCAACCGGGCGATGTGCCGCCGATCAGAAGGGTGGAGGACAATGCGACACTGGCAATCAGCGCTTTCGCAATGCGCGCTTGCGTCGATGCATTGGGCATGAGGAAGTCCCTGGCATTTTCGAGGAGAAAGAATGAAACGCTGTGTCTGTTACCGACGCAGGATATTTACTGGATCTTGCGTTCGGGCGAGAATTCGCCCGCAAGCATGCGCTCACGCAGAGAATCCAGCATTGCTTCCGCGCCAGCTTCCCCACGCAGACGAATTGTTTCGCGCATGGCAAGTGCAATTGCAGCGTCCGCGATGATCTCAGGTTCGATGCCATCGGCGCGGCCATCCGCCCATGCTTCGTTCTGATACTCGAGCGCCACCTGCATCTTCTCGTGCACAATCATGTCGTCGATGTCGTTGCGCGCAGTCTGCATGTGTATTCCTCTTACAAGGTGGTGCCTGTTGTTACCGGCACGTTAACAACACTAGCAGCCTTTTATCAAAACGACACGCCCGCACCGCGAAAGAGGCTAATAAAACCTTAATTTCCGTAACGTGTGGCGATTTCGCCAGAAAGTGTTGCACCTTCGTTACGGTAGCGTTCTTCGGCCGTGCGTGCGGCGGGTGTGCATGACGTGTGCACCGCTGCAAAAGCCCTGTAGCCTCGATTGAAGGCTGCCGTCAATTTTTCCCGTCTATGGGGTTCATTTATGGTTTCCGTGTCGAGCAAAGTTTGCATCGCGCTGCGCCAGTCACCCGAGGCCGCGCCGCATAGAGACCGCAAATAGTGTATGGAACCAAGGACTTCCGCTAGTCGCGCCAGTTGGCCGTCATAGGGCGTCGGCTTTTCCTCAGTTTGGGGCGTCGTCGTTACTGTCGGCTGTGGAGCCGGTTTCTTCTGCGCAAGCGCAGGCTGCCCGGAAAGCCCTGTCAGGACTATGCAGAGCACAAGCCATGGCGTTCTTGTAAGCCCAGTCACCAGCAAATCCTCACTTCGTTTGTCTGCGTTGAGCGAGACGTTCCGCGCATTCCAATACGCTGGCCGGAACGGGAAGGGACCGGATCTCTTCCGCCGTATACCATCCCGCATCACTTGCATCATCCGCGGCAATCGCCTCATCGCTGGAATCGCTCTGCACCAGAAATACGGAGAGCAGGAAGTGACTTGTCATCTGGCCATTCTCGGCGCGAGTCGGAAGGTCATAGGTCGCGAAAAGCTCGGGGTCGCGGACGGGAATCCCGGTCTCTTCCTCGAATTCGCGCAAGGCTGTCTCCTCCGGCGTCTCGCCAGGTTCTGCGCGGCCTCCCGGAAATGCGAACAGGTCCGCTGACGGCGGATTCCTGCGGCGGATCAACAGAAATCGACCGTCGCGTTCCAGAATGGCAGAGGAAGCGAGCCGCGGCTGTTCAGGCATGAACTTTGATCTCTCCGTTGAATGGGATCCAGCGCCAGTCGATGCGGCGAATCACGAAAACCTATCTTCTCTTTTCGAACCTTGAAAGCGAGAGGTCACGCGCACCGTCCACGAACTGCGCGACTTGACGCCTCATGCCCGCGGTGCCATCTCAGTTCCATGTGTGGACGCTACGCCTTGACCGCGACGCCGGAGGAGATCCTCGAATTCCTCAGCGTCATCGACATTGATGACTTTCCCAAGCGCTACAACATCGCGCCAACACAACCCATTCTGCTCGTCGTGGCTGGCGCAAAAATGGCGCCCGGAAGGAATCTTCCAGAGCGTCGCGCCGTACTGGCACGCTGGGGGTTCCTGCCCGGATGGGTCAAGGATCCCAGGGATTTCCCTTTGCTTATCAATGCACGCGCTGAGACGGCCATCGGCAAGGCATCGTTTCGTGCTGCCATGCGTCATCGGCGCGTCCTTGTCCCGGCATCGGGCTTCTACGAATGGCATAGACCTTCAAAGGAGGAGGGCGCAAAGGCGCAAGCCTACTGGATCCGTCCTCGCAACGGAGCCGTGGTTGCCTTTGCCGGTCTGATGGAGACGTGGAGTTCTACGGATGGCTCCGAGGTGGATACCGCCGCGATCCTGACGACCCACGCAAACGCAGCAATCGCGCCAATCCATATCCGGATGCCCGTCCTCATCCAGCCGCAGGATTTTGAGCAGTGGCTTGATTGCAAGACGCAGGAACCGCGCGATGTTGAGCATCTGATGCAGACTGCGCAGGCAGATTTCTTTGAAGCAATCCCTGTATCAGATCTGGTGAACAAGGTTTCCAACATGGGGCCTGATTTACAGACGCCCGTCGAGCCGAGCGTAAAGCTCAAGGCCGTGGCACCGGCAAAACCGGGAAGCGATCAACTGTCTCTGTTTTAGTCAGCCCCGCGCCAAATGGCGCAGGCCGTTCTCGTAAGTATTCTGCCGAGTACAGAGGATTATGCCTTCTTCAGGACGTTGCGCTTTAGCATCAGAGCGGCAGCGACAACTGCCTTGATGCCCAGGGGACGAAGAGGTGCGTGCAGTTCAGCGGTTTTCGGGTTCAGCGTCTGTGTTGGGTTCTGGCTCATGAGTTTCCTCCAAAAATGATTCTTTTGCCGCCTTTGCGGACGAACTGTTTCGGAGAGGAAACAGGCGAAAATTTGTCTTGTCCAGTGTCAGAATAGAATTTGATGTATTTTTATAATTATTAATAATTCGTTATTTTTCGAGAGCGCCCTTAAGTATTGTGTGGCATTGCACTGCAACAATGACACTGCGTTGCATTAAACATTGGCGTGATCGTCTTCAATTGTCAGTGTGCCATACCGTTTTTTCCAGGCGCTGGCTGAAAAGGGCAGGAAGCAAAGATAGGCTGCTGCGGTGAGGGCCAGGATCTGCCAGGTAAAGCTCATAAGTAGTGCAACATAGACAACGACACCCAGCAGAAGCGGCAGCATCATGTCGCGTCTCACGCGCGTCTCGGATTTTCCGGACCACACGGGAACACGGCTAACAAGCAGATAGCCAATGAGAAGAGTATAGCCGGTCGCAACAATGGCAAATGACCGGTCAACCTCTAGCCCTAGGAAGCCCAGGTAAACAGGCAACATGACAAGCATGGCTCCCATGGGAGCAGGCACGCCGACGAAAAACTCGGATTGCCATTTCGCCTTGAATTCGCGCTCAGCCATCACGTTGAAACGCGCAAGCCGCAGGCCCGCCGCAATGGCGTAGATGAGTGCCGCGATCCAGCCGATGGAACCGACTTTGTCGAGAATGAAAACGTATAGGACCAGTGCGGGCGCAACGCCGAAGTTGATAATATCGGCGAGCGAATCCATCTGGACGCCGAATTTCGACGTCGCCTTCAGCGCGCGCGCAACGCGTCCGTCAATTCCATCCAGAAAGGCTGCCAGCAGGACCATGGCGACTGCAAGCTCGAACCGGCTTTCAAAAGCCAGCCGAATGCCGGTCAGACCTGCGCAGATGGCCAGTACGGTGATGAGATTGGGCACCATCAACCGAAGCGGAATCTCCCGCAAGCGAGGGCCGCGCGCGTCGTCGTTGTCCTGCTGGTCCGTTCTGGCCTGATCCTGCATGTCTTTTTCCCGGTGTCTCCCGATCAGTTGCGACGGCTGATCGTGGGGCCCTTGTTGGAATTGAATTCCGCAATTACGGTCTCGCCGCAAATGGTGCGCTGACCCAGTGAAACGCGTGGCTGGCCGCCTTCCGGCACGTATATGTCGAGCCGCGAACCGAAACGGATGAGGCCGAAGCGTTCACCGGCGTCCAGCGGCTCGTTCTGGTGCACGAAGCAAAGGATACGGCGCGCAACGAGGCCGGCAATCTGCACGACACCCAGCTTGCCGTGCTTGGTCTCGATGACCAGACCGTTGCGCTCGTTGTCGACGCTCGCCTTGTCCAGTTCTGCATTGACGAACTGGCCGGGGCGATAAACGATCTGCGAAACGCGTCCGCGTGCTGGTGAGCGGTTCACATGGCAATCGAACACGTTCATGAACACGGAAATACGCAGCATTGGCTCGGAGCCGAGGCCAAGTTCGGCTGGAGGAACGACCATTTGTACCGAAGACACCCGGCCATCTGCGGGGCTGACGATAATATCGTCATCCTGTGGGATCACGCGCTCCGGATCCCGGAAGAAGTAGGCGCACCAGAGCGTCAATACGAGGCCGATCCAGAACAGCGGCGCGGCAATGAGGCCCAGCAGCAGGGACGCCACGAAGAAGGCGATCACAAAGACATAGCCTTCCTTGTGGATCGGAACCAGCGTGTTGCGAATCGTGTCGAGCAGATTGACCAATGGTATCTCCAGAATGTCGAGCTTCTTGATGCTTTGCTTAGCTGACTACAGGCAAACAGTTTTTGGAGCAATCCGGTTCCTGGTGTCGACGCATTCACGAGATCCCGAGTATGACCGTGATTGAGTTTTGACTTTAGCTCGCGGGCTCCCGTCGCACCACGACGCCCATGTCATCGCTTTCACGCACCTGACGAAGATGCTCTTCGGCCTGCGTGGCCTCGCGCTGCCTGTTCCACATGGAGGCGTAAAGACCGTTCTGCTCTAGAAGTTCGGCATGCGTGCCGCGTTCAGCGATTTCGCCGTGGCGCAAGACGATGATTTCGTCGGCATTGATGACGGTCGAAAGCCGGTGCGCGATAACAAGCGTCGTCCGATTCTGGGAAACGATATCAAGCGCCGACTGAATTTCCTGTTCCGTGGTCGTATCGAGCGCGGACGTGGCTTCATCAAGGATGAGGATCGGTGGCGCCTTGAGGATGGTCCGGGCGATTGCAACGCGCTGCTTTTCGCCACCGGAAAGTTTGAGGCCTCTTTCACCGACCATGGTTTTGAAACCGTCTGGCAGGCTGCGGATGAAAGTGCCGATCTGCGCAATTTCGGCGGCTTTCAGCACTTCGTCCTCGCTAGCGGAAATTCGTCCATACCGAATGTTGTAGGCAATCGTGTCGTTGAACAGCACCGTGTCCTGCGGAACCATGCCGATGACGGATCGCAGGCTGCTCTGTGTAACATCCCGCACATCCTGCCCGTCGATGGTTATGGCACCCTGCTTAATATCGTAGAACCGGTAGAGCAACCGCGATATAGTGGATTTACCGGCGCCTGATGGCCCGACGATAGCGACCGTTTTCCCGGCCGGAACCTCGAAGGAAATACCCTTCAGGATTGGACGTTCGGGATCATAAGCAAAATGAACATTATCGAAGCGAATGCCACCTTGCGCAATCGCAAGCGGCTTCGCATCCGGCTTGTCAACAACTTCCGCCTGCACATCCAGTAGGTCGAACATCTGCTCGATATCCGTCAGGCCTTGGCGGATTTCGCGGTAAACAAAGCCGATGAAGTTGAGCGGCACCGATAGCTGAATGAGCAACGCGTTCACGAAAACGAAATCGCCTATTGTCTGTTCGCCGCGTTGAACGGCGAGGGCTGACATCACCATCATGATCGTCGTGCCAAGGCCAAAAATGACGCCCTGGCCGAAGTTCAGCCAGCCAAGGGATGTCCAGACCTGCGTGGCTGACTTCTCGTAGCGTGCCATGGATGCGTCGAAGCGCTCGGCTTCCATCTTCTCATTGCCAAAGTATTTGACGGTCTCGAAGTTCAGAAGCGAATCGATCGCTTTGGTATTCGCATCGGTGTCGCTCGCATTCATGGAGCGGCGGATGCTGATACGCCAGTCACTGGCTTTCACTGTAAACCAGATATAGGCCCAGACGGTGATCGCTGTGATCGCCACATAGGTGAAGCCGTAGCTGATCCAGAAAATGGCGGCCGTCAGGAGGAACTCGATCAGCGTGGGTGCAGAGTTGAGGATGGTGAAACGGACGATCGTTTCAATACCCTTCGTTCCACGCTCGATAATGCGCGAAAGCCCGCCGGTCTTGCGTTCCAGATGAAAACGCAGTGATAGCTGATGCATGTGCACGAAGGTGCGATACGCCAACTGGCGCACCGCATACTGGCCAACGCTTGCAAACAACGAATCGCGCAACTGGTTGAGGCCGAGCTGGATTATCCGTGTCAGATTATAGGCGATTACCAGAGCGACTGCACCCAGCAGGAAGGTTGGCAGTAGGCCCACCATATCCAGCTTGCCGTTCAAGGCATCGGTGGCCCATTTGAAGAAGTAGGGAACCCCGATCAGCACCAGCTTCGCAACGATCAGAAAGAGGGTCGCCCAGACAACACGCGCCTTCAGATCGCTTCGGCCTGCTGGCCACATATAAGGCCACAGGTTTACGATTGTTGCGAGCGGATTGCCGGCGTCCGCCGATACGGTCTTCTGTCTGTTCTGCATAGATGCCTCCGGAGGGAGGTTCTGTTTAAGCCCAGCTTGATCTAATCGCAACGCAATTCAGGCATATGCCATGCAGCAGTTCATCATGATATGATAACCGCAATGGCGTCTCCAATTTCGTCTCAGGTCTTGTTCAGGCGCTGTCGGTGCAGTTTTTCTGCTTCCGTTTCCGGCATAGCGTCCTTCGGAACGCCAAAGATCTGACCTGGCTGGATCAGATCCGGATTGGCGATCTGATCCTGGTTGGCGAGATATATGGTCGTATAGCGAACACCCTGACCATAAACGCGCCGGGAAATCTGCCACAACGTATCCCCCCGACGAATGATCACGGAGGCCGCTTCGCTCTGGGTCAAAGGTGCCTGCGCTATTGTTCGTGGGGCAGCGGCATCCTGAATGGTGACAGTTGGGGTGGCCTGTGCTGTCGCAGGCGCAGACTGCAGGGTCGAAGAGGTTACCCGCGCGATCATTGCGCTGAGTGTCTCCAAGTTTTTGCGAATGGCTTCGACATCCTTTGGCAACGCCTCCAGAGCCGCCAGCGCATCCGCCGCAGCCTTGATCGTCGTGTCTGCAATCGCTGCGGCGTTGGCGCTGATACCGGCGGGCAGGCGATACTCCGTTAGCGAACGCAGGGAGATACTCACGGCGGAATGCGCTGCGGCAACCTGCTCCATGCTCGGCGTTGCATTGTTTGCATAGAGGTTCTGAAGCAGTTGGAATGCCTTTGCTACTTCATTGCGCAGTTTGTCGAAGGCCCCGGCGTCAATCTGTGTCAGGCTCGCCGCAGAATTTTGTTGCGATGCAACCGCCGCTACCTGGTCTCCGGCTGGTCGGTTGAAAGGAACCTCGACGCGGACGATGACCTTGTCGTCTGCGCCGATTTGATCGACGGCAATTGTATGCTGACCGACCGTCAGTTCGCGAACGCCATCGATGACGAAACTTCCGTCACCGCCTGCGGTAGTCTGGCCAATAAGCTGTCCGTCCGCATAGCCCTTGAGACGCGAACCGGGTTTCGCGACGCCAGCGACGAAGAGTTTGTTTCCTTCGACTTCAACCGCGCTGATTTGGAGGTTGGCCTTTGCTGCGTCGGACGGCTCCGTTGCGGGTGTCGCCAGTGCCTGGGTACTCGTGCTTTGCTGTGCCGGAGCTGTTGTACCCGTTGCAGGCGCCGCGACTGTCGGCAGCTGCGGGTCCGTTGACGGCTGAGCACTTGGAGCGTTCATGACCTGTGGAGCGGGCTTGGCAGGCTCGGTTGATAGCTGTGCCGAGGATGCATCAGGCGCAGTTGTCGCAACAGGGTCGGTCTTCGCGGAGGCTGCCGGTTTGGCGATGATGCGGCTGGCTTCCCCCGGTTTTGTAACCATGGCCAGCAATTCCGTCTCCTTGCCCCGAGGAACAGAAACGGTGGCGATTTCTTCGGAGATCACCGTCTTGCCGTCAGGAGTTGTCGCCTTCAAGACGAGCTGGTGGTCGCCCGGAGAAAGCGGCTTGTCGAGAATGGCAACGAACTCGCCAGCCTTGTCGACGGTGGTCGTGGCAACCGTATGCGCCTGGTCCGTTACCTCCAGCCTCGCGCCGGGGGCTGCGCGACCTGCAATCACCGTCGAGCCGTCCGGCTCGACACGAAGAACGTCGAATGTCGGAATGATGACCGGAGCCACGGCTTTCTGCGGTGCAGGCGAGGCTGGTGCTGTTGCAGCCTTTTCCGGTGCAGGCAGCACCTCCTGCTTCGCCTCGGCTTGCGGTTTTGCGCCCTTACTGGCCGTTGTTGATTGTGGTGTCGAACTTTCCGGTGCTGGAGGTTTAGGTGCCTCTACTACCGGAGCTGCCGGGGTCATGCCCGTCGACTGCGGCTTCTCATCGCCCGATAGCCTGGGCATGACGAAAAACACCATCAGCAGGGTTGCGACAGCAAGAACAGCAAGAGCAAGCCAACCGGCACGATTATGGATCATCAAAACCTCTCCTGGCGTCACAGCGCCAACGGTTCCGGATTACAGTGTTCATTAGGAGTTAACAAGGATTCGCCGCCTTTTGCACTTGCTCACCGCTTCATTCCCCGTCACTTTTGACAACGGAGCCGTGAAATTTGACATCCGATACATGTAATACGGAGAACGCTGTGCCAATTCGATCCATTTGTGCTTATTGTGGTTCACAGCCGGGACGGAATCCGGCCTACGTCTCGGCAGGCAGAATACTCGGTAAATCCATTGCCACCCATGGCCTGCGGCTTGTCTATGGCGGCGGTACAAAAGGTATCATGGGGGCGGTCGCATCAGGCGTTCTCTCCAACGGAGGTAAGGTCACCGGCATTATCCCGGAATTCCTGGTGGATATGGAGGCGACGCGCCATTCGCTTGGGCAGCTCAACGAGCTGATCATCACGAAAGATATGCACGAACGGAAACACAAGATGTTCGAACGCGCCGATGCTTTCGTTACGCTTCCCGGCGGGATCGGAACGCTGGAGGAGATCGTCGAGATCATGACTTGGGCGCAGCTCGGTCGTCATGGAAAGCCGATGGTTTTTGCCAACATCGGTGGCTTCTGGGATCCCATGCTGGAGTTGATCGATCATATGAAGCGTCAGGGCTTCATTCACAACGCCAATCTGGTCCAGCCTCTTGTTATCGATGATGTCGAGGATGTTGTTCCAGCGATCATGGATGCTTGGAGTGATACGCCTTTAGCAGAAGGTGACAGTGACGTGATTAAAAAGCTCTGATCCAAGAGAGTTTTCGGTGTGCCGGTTTTAGCGCAAAACCGGTACCTCACATGACCCACTCTCATCGAGTGCGGAAATTTCTCAGCATCGTGACGCTGTAGATCGCGAGGGACGACCAGATGAGCACGAATGCAAGAAGCTTTACTGGATTCATGGGTTCCTTGAAGACGAAGACCGCAATCAGGAACACAAAGGTGGGAGTCATGTACTGCATGATGCCGATGGTTGATAGCCTGAGCAGCTTGGCTGCATTGGCATAGATCATCAACGGGATTGCGGTCGCCAGCCCCGCCGCCGATAAAAGCCAGGTATCTGAAACCGTGCCATGTGTGAAATGCCCGGTTCCGTTCATTTCGAGCCAAATAATGTAAGGCAGGGCAAAGACCGTCAGGATGGCCACCTCAAGGAAGAAGCCTTGATTGGGGCCAACCGGCAAAGTTTTTCGAAGCAGCGCGTAAAATCCCCAACTGATGCTCAAGGTCAGTGAAATCCAGGGAAGTCGACCGGCGTCCCAGGTCAGAATTGCCACAGCGATCAGCGCAATGACAATCGCGGCTTTTTGTGCGGGCGCCAGTTTTTCTTTCAACAGCGTGGAGCCCAGCATGATGCTGAAGAGCGGATTGATGAAATAGCCGAGCGCCGCTTCGATCGCATGGCCTGAAGCAACCGCGTAGACATAGGTGCACCAGTTCACCGTGATCAGGCAGGCGGTCACGAAGGCCATGACCATGGTCTTGCCGGACTGAAGGGCGGCTTTCAGGTGGCCGAACCGCTTTGTCATCAGAAGCACGAGGGCGGCCAGCGGAAGCGACCACACCACCCGATGCGCCAACACTTCGAAAGGCGACAGATGGGACAGCATCTTGAGGTAGATTGGCATGAAGCCCCAGAGTCCATAGGCGGCAAAGGCATAGGCAAATCCCTTTGGCGTATCGCCACTCAGGGCAGGGGTTGCTTCGCTGCTTGCCATGCTGCATGCCTTTCATCGCTACGAGGTAGATGGTTACGCCTGAAGCACAGGCGTAACCAATTCATTTCGATGAAGCGAACATTCCAGTTATTGAAGCTCTGCGCCCTATTCGGCAGCCAGCCGCCCTGCCATATGCCGGTTCTTCATCAGCTTGTAGATGATGGAATCGATAAGCGCCTGGAAGGAGGCGTCGATGATGTTTTCCGAAACGCCGACCGTCCACCAGCGGGTTCCGTCCCCGTCCATGGACTCGATGAGCACGCGGGTGATTGCCTCGGTGCCGCCATTGAGAATGCGCACCTTGTAATCCACGAGTTCGAGTTCTTCGATCTCCCGATTGAATTTGCCGAGGTCCTTTCGCAAAGCCAGATCCAGTGCGTTCACCGGACCATCACCCTCTGCCACCGACATGATGCGGTGCCCATCGATGGCCAGGCGAACGACAGCCTCCGAGACGGTTTTCAACTGGCCGTTGGCGTCAAACCGTCGTTCCACCATGACGCGGAAACCGTCGATATCGAAGAAATGCGGAATTGTGCCCAGAGTGCGCCTCGCCAGAAGCTCGAAGCTCGCATCGGCACCTTCATAGGCATAGCCTTGCGCCTCACGCTCCTTGACGATGGAAATCAAAGTATCCAGACGCGGATCATCTTTTGCAACGTCCAGCCCGATGCGCTTCAGCGCGTTGAGGAAGTTGGATTTGCCACCCTGGTCGGAAACCATGACCTTGCGGAAATTGCCCACGCTTTCCGGGACCACATGCTCATAGGTGCGGGGATCCTTGAGCAATGCAGAGGCATGGATGCCCGCCTTCGTTGCGAAGGCGGAGGCGCCCACATAGGGTGCCTGGGCATAAGGTGAACGGTTCAGCAATTCATCGAAGGCGTGGGACAGCCGGGTCAGGCCCGTCAGGCGTTCCGCATCGATTGCGGTTTCGAAACGATCCGAATAAACCTTTTTCAAAGCGAGGGTGGGGATCAGCGTGATGAGGTTTGCGTTGCCGCAGCGCTCGCCGATGCCGTTCAGCGTTCCCTGGATCTGCCGCACGCCTGCCTCAACGGCAGCTAGCGAATTGGCAATGGCCTGCCCCGTATCGTCATGCGCATGAATGCCAAGCGAAGTCCCGGGAATGCCGGAGGCGATGACAGCGGCAACGATTCTGCGCACTTCGTCCGGCTGTGTGCCACCATTGGTGTCGCAGAGCACAACCCAGCGCGCACCGGCCTCATAGGCGGACTTGGCGCAGGCAAGCGCGTAATCGGGGTTTGCCTTGTAGCCATCGAAGAAATGCTCGCAATCGATGAGCGATTCCCGCCCCGATGCGACGACCGCCTTTACGCTGTCCCGGATCGATTCGAGATTTTCTTCGTTCGTGCAGCCAAGCGCGACCGCGACATGATAGTCCCAGCTCTTGGCGACAAGACAGATCGCATCGGTTTTCGATTGCAAAAGGGCGGCCAGACCAGGATCGTTTGCTGCCGAGACCCCCGCACGTTTCGTCATGCCGAAAGCGGTGAATTTGGCCGCATGCGTTTGCTTGCGTGCGAAAAATGCAGTGTCGGTGGGATTGGCGCCCGGGTAGCCCCCTTCCACATAATCAATGCCGAACTCGTCGAGAAGCTTCGAAATCGCGATCTTGTCCTCGACCGAGAAATCAATGCCGGGCGTCTGCTGCCCGTCACGCAGTGTCGTGTCGAAAAGATAGATGCGTTCCATGCTCATCAGTTGCGCCTCCCCGGGTCGCAAATCGTTCAATCAGAGGGCCCAAAGCGGGCCGCAAATCGCTTTCTTCAGTCCGTCTTGCCGGCAAAACGGTCCGTTGCCAGGATCAGTTGATCCAGAATTCCGGGCTCTAGGTAGGCGTGACCGGCCCCTTCGATGAGGTGAAAATCAGCCTTCGGCCAAGCCTTGTGCAGAGCCCAGGCATATTTGGCCGGGCAGGGCATGTCATAGCGGCCATGGATAATCACGCCCGGGATATCTTTCAGCTTGGAGGCATCGCGCAGCAGCTGCCCTTCCTCAAGCCAACCGGCATGAACGAAGTAATGGTTTTCGATGCGCGCAAACGCCAGTGCATAGGCGTCTTCCTCGAATGTGCCGGAATAAGTGGGATTCGGCAGAAGCGTGATCGTCTCACCCTCCCAGATGCTCCAGGCGCGCGCGCAACGCAACTGCGTCTCGCGATCATCGCCGACCAGACGGCGGCGATAGGCGGCCATCATTTCGTGGCGCTCATCTTCGGGAATGGGTGCCTGAAAACGCTCCCACTTGTCGGGGAACATTTCAGATACGCCGAACTGATAATACCAATCAAGCTCTGCCTTGGTGAGCGTGTAGATGCCGCGCAAGACAAGTTCGGACACGCGGTCAGCATGGGTTTCCGCATAGGCCAGCGCCAGCGTGGAGCCCCAGGAGCCGCCGAAGACCAGCCATTTTTCGACGCCCATCATCTCGCGCAACCGTTCGATATCGGCCACAAGATGCCAGGTCGTATTGTTCTCCAGGCTTGCATTCGGCGTGCTTTTGCCACAGCCGCGCTGATCGAAGAGGATCACATCGTACAGTGCCGGATCGAACAGGCGTCGCTGCGTCGGGCTGATCGTGCCGCCGGGACCGCCATGCAGGAACACCGCAGGCTTTGCTCCCTTCGTCCCGACCCGCTCCCAATAGACCCGATGACCATCGCCGGTCTCCAGGAAACCTGTCTCGAAGGGCTCGATCTCGGGATAAAACGTCCGCAACTCGCTCATGTCATGCATCCTTTGGCGGCCACTCGGCCGTATCGTGATCCGGGTGCTGGTAGCTTTCGACGGATGCCCATTTTGCATCGTATTCAGGACTAGAAAACTGCGTCTTCTCAAGCAGATGATCGATCCAGGGCAAGCGATGGCTGTAGTTCACCTGAATTTCCGGCTCAATCAGTTCAGGACGATCGAATGCACCGATAGCGATCTCCACCCCCTCATCAGATTGATAGGTGAGGGGCGTTCCGCACTTCGGGCAAAAACCACGCTTCACCTTGGCGGAAGAGCGAAACAGGCTGGGCTGCCCACGCGTCCAGGTCAGATGCGCCTGATCGGCCGTCACAAGTGCACCGAAAAAGCCCCCGAACGCTTTTTGGCACATGCGACAATGGCAGATGGACGGGCGGCCCAGTTTCTCAGCCCGAAACCGCACTGCACCGCATTGGCATCCGCCGGTAAATACGCCTTCCATCATGCCTCTCCTACCTCAAACTCACATAGGCAACCACGCTGATCGTGATCGCGGCAACCAGAACACCTTTTGCAATGAGCCCGTAAAGCAGCCATTTCGGCATTTTGGTGTTCGGGTTCTCAGCCATCCGTCCTTCTTCCTCTCAGCGCTTCATGTCCCAGGTGGTCACACGCTCGCCGGTATCCTTGTCCTTGCCATCTTTCAGCTGAATGCCCTTGGCGGCAAGTTCATCGCGAATGCGGTCGGCCTCGGCAAAATTCTTTGCCTTGAGAAGTTCGAGCCGCATTTCGACAAGTGCATCGATGCCCGCGGCAATGGCTTCGTCGACTTCCGTTGCCTTTGGCAGGATGCCGAGCAGATTGGCGGAAGCCGCAAAGCGTGCCTTCGCGTCTTCATCCGAATGCGAGGCCTGCGCCAGTGCATGGATGGCCTGAACGGCTGCAACCGTATTCAGGTCATCCGCCAATGCATCCAGTACGCTTTCGCAAGATTTTGCATTTCCCACCTCGACCACCGGCCATTTCGCCAGAAGACGTTCTGCCTCTTCCAGCCGTTTGACGGAGAAATCGATCGGCTCGCGGTAATGCGTCATCAGCATGGCGAGGCGCAGAACTTCGCCTGGCCATGTGCGGCCACCAAATTTCTCGGTTTCCAGCAACTCGTTGATCGTGACGAAATTGCCTTCCGACTTCGACATCTTGCGGCCTTCGACCTGCACGAAGCCATTGTGCATCCACACATTGGCCATCACATGCGTGCCGTGCGCACAACGGGACTGGGCGATTTCATTTTCATGATGCGGGAAGATGAGGTCTAGCCCGCCGCCGTGTATATCGAATGTCTCCCCCAGATAGCGGGCACTCATGGCCGAGCATTCGATATGCCAGCCGGGACGGCCACGACCCCAGGGGCTTGGCCAGCCCGGTTCACTTTCGCTGGACGCCTTCCATAGCACGAAGTCGCCGGGGTTTTTCTTGTGAGCATCGACCGCTATGCGCGCTCCCGCCTGCTGCTCATCCAGCGGACGCTTGGAAAGCTGGCCGTAATCGCTCATCGAGCGTGTATCAAAGAGAACCTCGCCCTCCGCCGCATAGGCGTGGCCGCGCCCGATCAGCTTCTCGATGATGCCGATCATCTGGGCAATGTTATCGGTTGCGCGCGGCTGGACGGTTGGTTCAAGGCAGCCGAGGGCGGTCACATCCGCCTGAAACTGCTTTTCGGTCCGTTCCGTCACCAGGCGGATGGCCTCGTTCAGATCGAGGCCCGGATGATCGCGCAGGGCGCGCGCGTTGATCTTGTCATCCACGTCGGTGATGTTGCGGGCATAGGTCACCTGCGCCTCGCCATAGACATGACGAAGCAGGCGAAACAGCACATCGAACACGATGACGGGGCGCGCATTGCCGATATGCGCGAAATCATAAACGGTGGGGCCGCAGACATACATGCGCACATTGTTCGGGTCGATTGGCTGAAATTCAGCCTTCTCGCGGGTCAGCGTGTTGTAAAGCTTGAGCTTGAGGCTCATGGACAGTCTCTCCCGAATGAAATTCACCCACCGGCCGGAACCGGTTCCCTTGTCTTCTTGGAATTTCGAGAGACGAGAACGGCCAGGCCAGCGAAACGCTAGCGAATAATAATCCCGCAAATGATGCAGCAGTTGGCCTTGTTCATGGGGCAAAGCTTATGGCGCGACAGGCAGGGATGGTCAAGGGGGCGTCAAGGCGCAAACGTTCGCCGGATCCGATCCCGACAGAATATTCTTTCTAGCGGGCCGCAGGCGCGCGAGAGAAGCTCAAGGCTGAAGCGGGATCTTGTCCTTGGCGGGAAAAATACCGAGTACCAGTGCACATCCTGCAATGATAACCGCACCACCGATGAATTGCAGGATGGTGATGGGTTCATTGAGGGCGAAGGCTCCCACAAGCACCGCAATCACCGTAACCACGAACTCGACGCTGATCGCGCGCGTGGCGCCAATGCTGCTGACGAGGCCGAAATACAGCACATAGGTGAGGGCGCTCATCACGCCGGCCTGAACAAGCAGATAGAGATAATCGATGGCGTGTGGCACACCCGGAACCGGAACGAGAAACAGGAGTGGCAGTGCCATGACCCCGCCGAACAGGAAGGCGCCGATCGTCACTTCCCAAGGGCCGGTGTCGCTCAGGTAACGGCTGGCATAATTGCTGCCAAAGGCCGCGCAGAAGGTGCTGAAGACCATGGCAACGCAGCCGAGAATGAAATTCCGGTCGACAGGCACAGCTGGAAAACCGACGAGCATGATGATGCCAATGGTTCCCAGGGCAAGCCCGGCAACGCGCGAAGGCGTGATGAGCTCTGTCCCCCACACTCTTGCAATCACCATGGAAAACAGGGGTATCGTGGCAACGAAGATCGCCGCCATGGCGGTGCCGATCAGCGGCGTGGCGTAGGAAATACCGATGAGCTGTCCGGCGACTGTTGTCGCACCGACAACGGCGAGTGGCCTCCAACTCGCCGGGAACCGCAGCTTGCGTCCCATAATCCGCGCGAGACCCAGCAGAAGTGCCCCCGCCAGCAGACAACGGAATGTTACCGATCCGACCCAGCCGAAGGCTGCAATGACATGCAGCAGCAGCAGGAAGGAAAGACCCCATGCGACCGAAAGAAAAATGTAAACGAGGATGTCGCGAGGGCGCATGAGAACTGTCTGAAACGCGGCTGCCGGAGTTATTCCGGCAATTTATAGTCTACGAATTTACCCTCGCGGACCACATAAAGACGGCCGGTTTCCGTCATGTCCGGGGCACAGAGCGGCAGGAGCTTTTCCGCGACCTCGGAAGGGTGCGGAACGGTTTTCGGATCTTCACCCGGCATGGCCTGCGCGCGCATGGCTGTGCGGGTGGCTCCAGGATTGACGTTGTTGACGCAGAGCTTGGTATGCGAGGTTTCCGCCGCCCAGGTGCGCCCCAGCATTTCGACAGCCGCCTTGCTAGTGGCATAGGCACCCCAAAAGGGACGGGCATCATTGGCAACGCCAGAGGAAAGCAGCAGGGCACGCCCCGCATCCGACTTCAAAAGAAGCGGTTCGACCGAGCGAATGAGCCGCCATGTCGCTGTGACGTTCGTCAGCATGACCTTCTCGAAGACCTTTGCTTCGACATGGCCGAGTGGGGAAATGACGCCCAGAATACCGGCATTGGCGACGAGAATGTCCAGCTTGCCCCAGCGCTCGAAAATCGAAGCTCCCAGCCGGTCGATTGCCTGCATGTCTGTGATGTCGAAGGGAACGAGGGTCGCCGTGCCGCCTGCTGCCTGAATGGCATCGTCCAGTTCTTCAAGGCCGCCCACCGTGCGTGCACAGGCAATCACATGCGCACCGGCTTTGGCGAGCGCCAGTGCCGTGAAATAGCCGATACCACGCGACGCGCCGGTGACCAGCGCGATCCTGCCCTTCAAGTCAATGCTCATATCCGTCCCACTATGAATGATCCGGCAGAGGCGATCCGCTCTGCCGGATTGTCTCAGCCGTTGCTGGCGAGAACCGAAACCTTCCGTCCCATCGTCTCGGCTGCTTTGTCAAGCAGGCGCGTCGGATAGTCGCCGGTAAAGTAGTGGTCGGTAAATTGCGGACGGGCCGGGTTGCGGTCTTCACCGCCAACGGCACGATAGAGACCGTTGATAGACAAGAACTGCAGGCTGTCTGCGCCGATATAGCGGCACATGGCTTCCACGCCGTCATATTGATTTGCCAGAAGCTTTTCCGCATCCGGCGTATCGATACCGTAGAAATCCGGATGGAAAATCATCGGGCTAGCCACACGCAAGTGCACTTCCTTGGCGCCTGCATCGCGGATCATCTGCACGATCTTCAGCGACGTCGTGCCGCGAACGATGGAATCATCCACCAACACGACCCGCTTGCCTTCGATCATGGCCCGATTGGCCGAATGTTTCAGCTTCACACCGAAGGCGCGGATCTGCTGCGTCGGCTCGATGAATGTACGACCGACATAATGATTGCGAATGATGCCGTATTCGAATGGAATGCCGCTTTCCTGCGCATAGCCAAGTGCCGCAGGTGTGCCGCCATCCGGCACGGGCACCACGACATCAGCCTCGATCGGCGCTTCCTTGGCGAGATTGATGCCCATGTTCTTGCGGGCGACATAGACGCTGCGACCGCCGACGACCGAGTCCGGACGGGCAAAATACACGTATTCGAACAGGCAGAGGCGTTCCGGCTGCGCTGTCGGAGACTTGCGCGAATCGATCTCGATCGAACCATCCGGCTGGATTTCGCAAATGATGATCTCGCCGTTCTCGACATCACGAACGTATTTCGCGCCGATGATATCGAGCGCACAGGTCTCCGAGCAGAAGATCGGCTTGCCATCGAGTTCACCCATGACCAGCGGGCGGATGCCCGTGGGGTCGCGTGCGGCAATCAGCTTCGTGCGGGTCAGCGCCAGCATCGAATAGCCGCCTTCCATCTGGCGGATGGCATCGATGAAGCGATCCGTTGTCGATGTATAGCGGGAGCGGGCGATGAGGTGCAGAACCACTTCCGTATCGGACGTGGACTGACAGATGGCGCCACCGGCGATCAACTGGCGACGCAGGGTCAGGCCATTGGTGAAATTGCCGTTGTGGGCGACCGCAATGCCGCCGACTTCGAGTTCTGCAAACAGCGGCTGCACGTTGCGCAAAGCAACTTCGCCGGTCGTCGAATAGCGCGTGTGGCCAATCGCCATGTCACCCGGCAGTTTCGCCAGCGTTGCGGGGTTGGTGTAGTGGTCTCCCACCAGACCCATATGCTTTTCAGTATGGAATTGTGTTCCATCGAAGCACACGATACCCGCTGCTTCCTGACCGCGATGCTGAAGGGCATGCAGGCCGAGGGCTGTCAGTGTTGCTGCATCGGGATGACCGAGAATACCAAACACGCCGCATTCTTCATGCAGGGTGTCACCATCAAGATCATGGAATGCGTCATGCGAAACCGGCTGATTCATCTGCAGGTCCTTGCCAACTCAGAAAAAATTGAAAGAGGCCGGTAGGGTTCGCAAGGAACATTATCCGGCCTTCTGTCATGGGTTTGTAACACAAATGGAGGCTTTTGGCTTCCCTCGGTAGTCCAGGTTCGTCAATTATTTGTAACAGGTGCGTTCGGAGCTTCGTCAGATGGAGCCGCCTCATTGCCCTTCGCCTCGCCACGTCCCAGGATGCGCGCGCGGATCTGAGGCTCGATATCCGTCGGCAGAACGGTCTCAAGCCGCGCAACGAGCGTATCCAGGAACGGCTTGGACTTGGCCTGCGTAACCCAGGCAGGCTGCGACCTGACATCGACCAGCCAGTTCCAGAAGGCGACGGCAACGACGAGCAGCAGAATGCCGCGCGCTGCCCCAAACAGGAAGCCGAGCGTGCGGTCCAGCGCGCCGATGCGGCTGTCGATGATGAAATCGGCAATGCGTGTCGTAATGAAAGTGATGATGATCAGCGCAACGAGAAAGATGACGCCTGCGGATCCGGCAAGAGCGATACGGTCGTCGGCTGTATAATTCTTGGCATAGGGCAGGAGCAGCGGGTGCAGATAATAGGCTGCCGCGATGGAACCCGCCCAGCTTGCGATGGACAGCACTTCGCGGGAGAAGCCGCGAACCATGGCGAGAACCGCCGAAAACAGCGTGACGCCAAGAACAATGCCGTCAAAAATCGTGATGGGCATAGATGATCTACTCCAAGACTGACCGGTCCCGCGGCGGGGATGCATGATGTGGCCTTAGCGGAACTCCGCAGAAAGGCAAGAATTTTGCGCACCTCTTACAACAGTGGCGACGCCGGGGGAAGATCAATCCTCATCTGTCTGCTTGCCGAGCTTGCGCGCGGAGCCTGCAATCTGCACCACGAGATCGGGTAGCCCTTCGATTTCGGTCAGGCCCTTGCGACCCTTCGGCAGTTCGGCAGAGGATGAAGGCAGTGTCGCGCGTGCAAAACCAAGCTTTTCCGCTTCCTTCAGACGTTGCGCGGTTTGTGAAACAGGACGCACCGCTCCCGAAAGGCTTACCTCACCGAAGAAGACCGAATCGACGGGCAAGGGCGTGCTGGTAAGCGACGAGACGAGGGCCGCGGCCACGGCAACATCCGCAGCCGGTTCGCTGATCCTGTATCCACCCGCCACATTAAGGTAGACATCGTGCTGTCCGAGCCGAACGCCACAATGCGCTTCCAGAACGGCCAGGATCATGGCGAGCCGGGAGCCATCCCATCCGACCACTGCACGGCGTGCCGTGCCAAGCGACGTTGGTGCCACGAGCGCCTGAACCTCAACCAGAACCGGACGCGTTCCCTCCATTCCGGCGAAAACGGCGGCTCCGGGGGCCTTGGTATTGCGTTCGCCAAGGAAAAGTTCGGATGGGTTTGTTACCTCCCGCAGGCCCTTATCGGACATTTCGAAGACGCCGATCTCATCGGTCGGTCCGAAGCGGTTCTTCACCGTCCGCAGGATCCGGTAGTGGTGGCCGCGATCGCCTTCGAAATAGAGAACGGCGTCCACCATGTGCTCCACAACGCGCGGTCCGGCAATCTGACCCTCCTTGGTCACATGGCCCACCAGAACCATGGCGGCACCGGTCTGCTTGGCAAATCGGATCATGGCCTGAACACCCGTGCGCACCTGCGTCACCGTACCGGGTGCCGAATCGACAATATCGCTCCACAATGTCTGGATGGAATCAATGATGACGAGGTCAGGCCGCTTGCCCTCGGCAAGCGTGGCAAGGATATCTTCCACATTGGTTTCGGCAGCCAGAAGCACATCGGTGGACGCCGCACCAAGGCGCTGTGCCCGAAGCCTGACCTGCGCCACGGCCTCTTCCCCGGAGACATAGATGATTCTGTGCCCGCGTCTGGAAAGGGCCGCTGCCGCCTGCATGAGCAGGGTGGATTTACCGATGCCGGGATCGCCGCCGACCAGCACCGCAGAGCCCCTCACGAAACCGCCGCCTGTCACGCGGTCCAGCTCGCTGATGCCCGTTTGAACGCGAGGCGCCTCTTCGGTTTCCCCGGAAAGCGTCGTCAGCGCAACGGCACGGCCCTTCTTGGGTGTCTTGCCCGGACCCCCGCCGATGCCGCCCAGAGGATCATCCTCGATGATCGTGTTCCATTCGCCGCATCCATCGCACTTCCCGGCCCAGCGCGTGTGCACCGTGCCGCAGTTCTGGCAGACGAATTGGGTTTTTGCCTTGGCCATGACTATCCAATGCTTGAAGGCCTCGGAATTAACGGCCTGTTTTGATCATGTTTTGTTCTCGTACCCTCTTGGCAGCAAGTTTGCAAGAGGATCGGTCAGCTCAGACCTCGTCGCCGGTGTATCGACGCTCATAGCGCAGGCCGAAACCTGTCAGGAGTTCGTAGCCAATGGTGCCGCCTGCTTCTGCAACGTCATCCAGCGGCATGTTCGGCCCGACAAGTTCGACATAATCGCCGGTTCGCAGAGCTCCGCTGGGTAGATCCGTTGCATCGAAGACCGTCAGATCCATGGTGATGCGCCCAAGAACCGGCAGCTTGTACCCGCCAAACGCGGCAGCAGCGCCGCCTGCTGTTCCGTTGCGCAAGGGAACACCTGAGCCTGATAGCGAACGCATATAGCCGTCTGCATATCCAACGGAAGCAACAGCAAGCCGACTGTCGCGGAGAAGCCGGTGCGTACCGCCATAACTCACTGTCTCGCCTGCTTTTGCATCCCGGATCTGCACAATGCGTGCCTCCGCCGTCGCTACGGTCCTTAGAGGTCGTTCCATCGCCAGCGAGGCCTTGCCTCCGTAAAGTGCTATTCCGGGTCGCGTGAGATCGAAGTGATAACGCGGTCCGAGGAAAATTCCGGCCGACGCCGAGAGGCTTGATTCAACACCTTCGAAAGCGGAGCTAACCTGCTGGAAAAGATCAAGCTGGTTGCGTGTCGCCTCCGCATCGGCAGCATCGGCTGTGTGCAGGTGGGAGAGCAGGAGCACCGGATCGAAACTCGTCGGGCGAGAAACATCCTGCGCCAGGGCCATCGCGTCGTCAAAGGAAAGCCCGAGCCGGTTAAAGCCAGTGTCTACCTGCACTGCGCAGGGATAGGCGCCCACCTCGGCGATCAACGACATCCAATGCGTCATCTGCTCTTCAGAGGCGAGAACGGGCACCAGGTCGTGCTCCAGAAACAGGCGCTCCTGTCCGGGCCAGATGCCTGACAGAACGAAGATCCTGGCATCAGGCGCATAGGCACGAAGCGTTGCACCTTCCGAAGCGGCGGCCACGAAGAAGTCCCGCGCCCCGGCTTCGTAGAGTGTCAGACCGCAGTCTTCGATGCCGAGCCCATAGGCATCAGCCTTCACCACGGCGCCGGTTCTTGCGCGACCGGAGCGTTTGGAAAGCTCGACCCAGTTCTCGGCCAAAGCCGTCAGATCGACGGTCAGGCGCACCGGAGCAATGTCGAACGGATCGGCTTCTTCGATCAGCGGCTCGGTGTCGGGCATTCTTGGATCCTTCTGCTACGTCGTGCGGACCCTATCACTTTTGTTCAAGACGATCATAACGAACACGTCTATTCTGCAGTCATGCACAATGTTTCGCAGCAAGAGATCATTGTGGTGAAACGCCCCGATTGGGATCGCGGCGCGCATCTTCAAGCATTAATGTTCTTCGTACTGAATAAAACTCGGGTCAGCCAGATCGGCAAAGCGCGTGAACTCGGACTGGAAGGCGAGCTTGACCGTGCCGGTCGGTCCGTGACGCTGCTTGGCAATGATCACGTCAGCCGTACCCTTCACCTTCTCCATATGCTGTTCCCATTCGGAGTATTTGGGATCGTTCGGATCGCGTGGCTCCATGTTCTTCACATAATATTCTTCGCGGAACACGAAGAGCACCACGTCCGCGTCCTGCTCGATTGAGCCCGATTCACGAAGGTCGGAAAGCTGCGGACGTTTGTCTTCCCGGCTTTCCACCTGACGCGAGAGCTGGGACAAAGCTATGATCGGCACATTCAGTTCCTTGCCGAGTGCTTTCAGGCCGGTCGTAATCTGCGTCACTTCCTGCACGCGGTTTTCGCCGGATTTGCCGGAGCCGGTCATCAGCTGAATATAGTCCACGACCAGAACATCAAGTCCGCGCTGGCGCTTCAGGCGTCGGGCGCGGGCGGAGAGCTGGGCGATGGAAATACCGCCGGTCTGGTCGATGAAAAGCGGTACCTTCTGCATCATCTGGCTGCAGGCAACCAGCTTCTCGAAATCGGCGTCGGTAATATCACCGCGGCGGATCTTCGAAGAAGAAACCTCTGTCTGTTCTGAGATGATACGGGTCGCCAACTGTTCTGACGACATTTCGAGCGAGTAGAAGCCCACAACGCCGCCATTCTTGGCTTTGAAGGAACCATCCGGCAGTACTTCTGGCTCATAGGCTGCGGCAATGTTGTAAGCAATGTTCGTGGCAAGCGAGGTCTTGCCCATGCCAGGGCGTCCCGCAAGAACGATCAAGTCGGAACGTTGCAGCCCGCCCATCTTCGCATCCAGCGACATAATTCCGGTCGAAATGCCGGAAAGATGGCCGTCTCGCTCAAAGGCAGCACCGGCCATGTCTATGGCCTGTGCCACGGCGTCAGAGAAGCTCTGGAAGCCGCCATCGTAGCGGCCGGTTTCCGCCAGTTCGAACAAGCGCCGTTCCGTGTCTTCGATCTGTGTCTGGGGCGGCATGTCCAGCGGCGCGTCATAGGCGATGTTGACCATGTCTTCGCCAATGGTGATCAGCGCGCGGCGCAGCGCCAGATCGTAGATCGCGCGGCCATAATCTTCCGCGTTGATGATAGTGACAGCTTCCCCGGCTAGACGACCGAGATATTGCGCCAGCGTCAGATCGCCGACCTTGGTTTCGGCGGGAAGAAAGGTCTTGATTGTCACCGGATGGGCGATCTTGCCCATGCGAATGATATCGCCTGCGACCTCGAAAATCTTACGATGCAGCGGTTCATAGAAATGACCCGGCTTCAGGAAGTCTGAAACGCGATAATAGGCGTCATTATTGACCAGGATCGCGCCCAGCAGAGCCTGTTCTGCCTCAAGATTGCTTGGGGCTTCGCGGTAGTGAGGCTCGTTAGAGAGAGCGGGCGCAAGTTTGCGCGCGGCTTCGTTCATCGTTTCGATCCAATCATGATCATCTTCGGTATTCTGCCACTTTACCTGTACCGGAAACAGATAACAGACATCAGTCCGTAACTCACAACGATTCACAGCCCGCAACCGCCGAATAACGGAAAAGCGGGGGTGATGCGAGTTTTCCGTTGACTGTGCTTTTCCCCGAATCAGGTCGCGGAGGACATATTATAGAGATCTCTTTTCCCCGGTGCAGATGCGATTGTATCTTTTGCAAAACTTGGTGAACGCGCGCATGGGGCGCCTTTGATGCCTGTCAAATTTGCATAGCTGGGTCCTGACACGAATTATTGTATATCATGATACTCTGACATAACTAGGGTGTAAATCATTAGTAACCTAATCATCAGGGATCGATACCAATGTCGAGTCACACGATCAATGAGCGGCTGTTCGACGAGATGTCGGCCTTCAACAGGCGGCTGCGTGCGATGTTCGACATGCGAACGCGCGAAACAGGCCTGACATTGACGCGGGCGAGGGTGCTTTTTGCGCTGAGCCGCCGGGGTCATCTTTCGCAAAAGGATCTGGCGCAGGAACTCGAAATCGAGACGCCGACACTGGTGCGCGTTCTTGACGGCATGGAGAAGCAGAACCTGATCGAACGACGCGCTGGCGAGGGTGATCGACGCGTCAAGGAGATCCATGTGACCGCGGAAGGAGAGGCTGCCGGACGTGCGGTTCAGACTCTGGCGCGCGATCTGAGGGCGCATCTGGTGGAAAATATCTCTCCCAAGGATCTAGAAGTCACTCTGCGCGTTCTCTTGCAACTCAACCGGAACCTTGCCGTTTCGAGTGCCGAGGAGCAGCATTTATGAGCAGTGTCACTGCAACGATGGAACGTCAGGCGGACACGCCCGAAGCCGTCAGCGAACCCTCGCCGACGCCGGTTGGCTTCCTGTCTTCCACCTTTCGTCCGCGCCAGCCTGTGCCGGTTGAAGAGCGACCGGTCTGGTTGACGCTTGCCTATATCTTTTCTGGGCTTCTAATGTTCCTGACCCAAGGTCTGGGTATGAACATTGTTACCGCCAATATCTATCAGTTGCAGGGAACCTTCTCGGCAACAATAGCCGAAGTCGCCGCCCTGTCTGCGGCATACATGGCGCCCTATGCCAGCCTTTCACTCGCGCTCTTCAAGATCCGTGTGCAGTACGGCCTGCGTCCCTTTGCCGAACTGAGCATCGCCGCCTTTGTTCTGGCCTCCTGCCTCAATCTTTTCGTGACTGACTTCCATTCGGCACTCGTCGTCCGCTTTGTCAGCGGCATGGCGGCGGCTCCGCTGTCGTCTCTCGGCTTTCTCTACATTCTGGAAGCATTCCCTGTGCAGAAGAAGCTGACAGTCGGCCTCAGCATTGCCCTGACTGGAACCCTGCTCGCAGCGCCCGTCGCGCGGATCATTTCTCCGGTCCTGATGGATATTGATGGCTACCAGACGCTCTATACGATGGAGCTGGGCCTTGCCTTGCTGGCTCTGCCGCTGATTTTCGTTCTGCCTCTCACAGCGCCGCCTCGCGTCAAGGCAATCGAACGCATGGATGTCTTCACCTACATGCTTCTGGCAGTCGGTCTGGGCTCTTTCGCCGTCTTCTTCACGCTCGGTCGCTTCTATTGGTGGTTAGAGGCCCCATGGCTCGGCATCCTGCTGGCGACCAGCATTGCGACGCTGACGGTCTTTGCCATGATCGAACTGCGCCGGACCAATCCGCTGCTCGATCTGCGCTGGATCTTCTCCTGGCAGAATCTGCATCTGGCGGCCGTGTTGATCATCTTCCGCGCGGTCACGGCGGAACAATCCAGCACTATGGTCGGCTTCCTGCAGCAGCTTGGAATCCAGAACGACCAGATGGGTGTTCTCTTTGGCTACATCCTTCTTGCCTCGCTTGTCGGCGGTGCAGTCTGCGCCTTCCTGATGTCACGGCAATATCTGGGCACCGCCCACGTAATCGCACTTGCCATGATTGCGATCGGCGCATTCCTGGACAGCCAGTCGACGAACCTCACAAGGCCGGAACAGTTCTATGTCAGCCAGTCCATGATCGCCTTCGGCGCAGCCATGTTTCTGCCTCCCGTCATGGCGCGTGGCTTTGCTGCAGCCATCCAGAAAGGGGCTCCCTATCTGGTCAATTTCATCGCGATCTTTCTGTTCACCCAGATCAGCGGTTCGGTTATCGCAACGGGTCTGCTTGGCACTTTCGTGACAATACGTGAGAAGTTTCACTCCAGCATGCTGGTCGAAAATATTCTTCTCACCGACCCGGATGTTGCACAGAGAGTTGCCCAGCTATCCGCAGGCTATTCCAAGGCGTTGACGGACAAGACGCTTCTGAACGCCGAGGGTTTGATGCTTCTTGGCCAGCAGGTTTCGCGCGAAGCCTACATCCTCGCTTACAACGACACCTTCCTGCTGATCGGCATTGCCACATCGGCCGCACTCATCGGTCTCCTCATTCACCTTTCCTGGGATAGCGCGAAAGCGGCATTGGCCGCGCGACGCATCGAGAAAACCTCCCAGGCAGAGGCAACAGCTCAATCTCAGGTATAAAGACATGTTGAAGAAACTATTTTCCCCAGTCACGCTCATTATCCTGCTCGTGGGCCTCGTTGGGCTTGGCCTCGTTCTTTACGCCTGGAGGCTACCACCGTTTACCAACAGCATGGAGATGACAGACAACGCCTATGTCCGCGGCTATGTCACCACGCTCAGCCCACAGGTCAGCGGTTATGTGGTCGAAGTTCCGATCAAGGACTATCAGAAGGTCAAGGCAGGCGATGTGCTGGCCAAGATCGATGACCGCATCTATCAGCAAAAGCTGGCACAGGCGCAGGCAACTCTGGCCAGCCAGAAAGCCGCACTGGATAATTCCCACCAGCAGGAAGTTTCTGCCAAGGCAAACATCACCTCCAGTGAAGCATCCCTGACCAGTGCGAAGGCTGCCCTGACGCAGGCAAGTCTCGCCAGCGAGCGACAGCAGAATCTCAGCCGTAGTGGTGTCGGCACGACCAGTGTACAGGAACAGGCGGAGGCCGCACTGGAAAAAGCGAGGGCTGGCGTGCAACAGGCAGAAGCGGCGCTGGAGGTTTCTCGCCAGCAGTTGCAAACGATCGTCGTCAATCGCGGCTCGTTGGAGGCTGCCGTCTCGAGTGCGGAAGCAACCGTGGAACTTGCGAAGATCGACCTCGCCAACACCGAAATCCATGCACCGCGGGACGGACGCGTGGGTGGGGTCGGCGCGCGCATCGGCCAGTATGTCACGGCTGGTACTCAACTGATGGCGATTGTGCCGGATGACGTGTGGATCATCGCCAATTTCAAGGAAACCCAGCTGCAGGGCATGCAGGTCGGCCAGCCGGTCCAGATCACCGTCGATGCTCTCGGCCATCGTGAACTGCGAGGGACAATTGAACGCTTTTCCCCGGCTGCGGCGTCCGAATTCGCAGTCATCAGGTCGGACAACGCGACAGGCAACTTCGTCAAGATCGCGCAACGTGTCGGTGTGCGCGTTAAACTGGATGCGGCCCAGCCTGCGGTCGAAGATCTTCAGCCCGGGCTATCCGTTGTTGTGCGTGTCGACAAGACCGAGCAACCGGTCAGAACCGCAGCGAACTGAAAAGAGCCCATACCATGACAACAAAAACCCCGGTTCGCTGAACCGGGGTTTGTTGCGCCAGAAATGGCGAAAGCAATCAAGCTTCGTCTTCGTCGCGGTCTGCATCCGGATCGAAGAAGTCTTCCGGACGAAGCGCGTCTTCGTCAACGCCGTAGATGGCATCAGCGGAGGTGAGGCTTTCGCCCTTGGCCTGACGCTCGGCTTCTTCAGCGGAACGGGCAACGTTCAATTCGACTTCAAGTTCGACTTCAGCATGCAGATGAAGCGTAACCTTGTGCAGACCGATTGCCTTGATTGGGTTGTTCAGGTCGACCTGGTTACGGCCAACGTTGAAGCCGTTGGCAATCAGAACGTCAACGACGTCACGAGCAGCAACAGAACCGTACAGCTGACCGGTTTCGCCAGCAGCGCGAACAACGATGAAGCTCTTGCCTTCGAGGGCTTCAGCAACCTTCTGGGCTTCAGACTTGCGCTCGAGGTTACGGGCTTCAAGCGTTGCACGCTCGGCTTCGAAGCGCTTCTTGTTGGCTTCGTTGGCGCGCAGCGCCTTGCCCTGCGGCAGCAGGAAGTTACGAGCGTAGCCATCGCGAACCTTTACGGTTTCGCCCATCTGGCCAAGCTTGGCAATGCGTTCAAGAAGAATGACGTCCATCTTCGTGTCCTTTCGAGTTCAATTTTAGGAGTTGGTGTTGTCTGTGGGGCGGGCAGGCGTCAACGCGATTGTCCGCCGCGTATCGGAAAGTCCGACGATCACGATGGCGATCATTGGCAATAGCATCATGGTCGAGAGATAGGCCAAAACGAGCGCAGGCACGCGCCAGTCCTTGCCGCGCAGCCGGAAATGCAGGGAGGCAAATCCGGCCATCAGGAAACCGGCGCCGAATGTGCCGCAGATCGTGGCGCCGATCATGGCCGGAACGCCGCCTGCAAACATCAGGACGATACCGGCGAGGAAAACGAAGATCGCATTGCGGTTCATGCGCAGGGCAGACGGCATGTCTTCACGTGGGCGAAGCGCGCGGCCGCTGCGGGATACGATCCGGATGGCGAGATAGAAGGCGGTAAACAGCAAGGTCACCCAGATGCCGCCCTGGATCATCGGCAGCATCAGAACGATCAGAACCTTGGTCTGGGCAAGGCTGTCTGCATTCGGTGCGAGGCCCGGGCTCTGCTGGTTGAAGCTCTCCGCCATCAGGTCGACCATGCGGTCCGTCAACTGCGGCCCGTAGCCGATGACCATGCCTAGAATAATGACCGCTGCCGTTACAAGCCCGCACAGATGCAACAGGATGTCCGAGATCGGGTACCAGGCCATCAAATGGTCAGGACCGCCAAGCTCAGAGGCAGGGCGAGCGAGATTGGCCAGATGCGAAAGCCAACCAGCCGGGATCAGGGTGAAGATTGCCATGGCTAGTGCGAACATGGGCGTCACGAGAACCGCGCCCAGAATTGCTGCCGTGATAATGGCAATGATCGCCGTACGATTTCCCCAGCCGAGACCGGCCACGAGAACGGGAAGCGCGGAAGAAGCATAGAGAACAGACGCAAAAGATGGTTGCGCATTCGCGCCCATGACGAGCAGCGTTGCGGCAATACCGGCGATGATGCCGGTTGTCAGCACTGTCTGGTTCAATCCGTTCACGTCTCGCTGTCCTGCCAGATCAAGCAGTTAGGGGAGGCACCTGAATCGAAGTCTCAGGTCGCATGGTCCCCAACATGGGTTTTAGAGGTTCCGATCCGCGCCCATCGCGGAAGGGAGACGCCGCCGAAGAGTTGAGCCCCGGCGGCGACTGTTTCAATTAGGAAACGACGTAAGGCAGCAGGCCGAGGAAGCGGGCGCGCTTGATGGCCTGGGCCAGCTCGCGCTGCTTCTTCTGGGAAACAGCTGTGATACGCGAAGGAACGATCTTGCCGCGCTCGGAAATGTAGCGCTGCAGAAGACGAACGTCCTTGTAGTCGATCCGCGGTGCATTTGCGCCCGAGAAGGGGCAGGTCTTGCGACGGCGGTGGAACGGGCGGCGTGCCGGAGCAGAGGATGCGTCAGCCATTGGTAATTCTCCTTAAGCTCTCGAAATTACGCACGGTCTTCGCGCGGAGCGCGCGGACCACGGTCACGGTCGCCATCACGCGGCGGACGCGGACCACGATCGCCGAAGTCACGGCGCGGGCCACGGTCATCGCCATCACGACGCGGACGATCATCACGATCGCGCTTCTGCATCATGGCAGATGCACCTTCTTCGTGCTTTTCGACAGCGATGGTCATGTAACGAAGAACGTCTTCATTGATGCGCATCTGACGCTCCATTTCGTGCACGGCAGCAGCCGGTGCATCGATGTCCATGAGCGCATAATGAGCCTTGCGGTTCTTCTTGATGCGGTACGTCAGGGACTTGAGGCCCCAGTTTTCAATGCGCCCGACCTTGCCGCCGTTAGCTTCGATAACACCCTTGTATTGTTCTACGAGGGCGTCAACCTGCTGAGCGGACATATCCTGCCGGGCAAGGAATACATGTTCGTAAAGAGCCATTGTAGCTTGCCTTTCTTGCGGTTGTCTTGGCCCGGTAATCGGCGGCTAAGCCTCAACGACTGGTCTTGGAAAGAGCAAAAGCCCAAGCAAGAAAAGCGTTACGATCGAGACGGTCGAGAGCGGAGACACGGGAGGCCGGAACCCTTGTGGTTCCAACGGTTCGATTTGCGAAACCGGCCCTCCGTTCAGCCACCAGCCAAAAGACCGGGCATTTCGAACAGCCGGTCTTATACCCTCATTTCGCACGAATGCAAGCCATCGGGAGAATTTACCGGTTTTGCCGGATCAGTTTATCCGCAGCATCGTCTGTCCGTCCTTGACGGCAAAGCTGAAACTGGCGGTCGTCTTGCCGTCCAGCGTGATGGTGATGCGATCCTCGCTGCCCTTGATGGATGCGGTCAGGGTGTTTCCGGCAACCGAGATGTCCAGGTCATTTGCCGTGAGGCTTCCCAGTGCGATGGCTAGACCTGATGTGCTGCGAACGGTGTCCTGTCCGTCACCTCGACCAAACCCATACTCGATCAAGGAATCGGTGCCGGTAGCGTTGATGCTGACAGTGTCATTACCCAGGCCGCCCCGGGCAAAGATCCGGTTGCCTTCCAGAACCAGATTGTCGTTGCCGTCCCCGGCATCCAGATTGCGGATCGTGTCTGCTGCGACCTTCATCGTATCATCGCCAGCTCCGCCAAGGAGGTCGAGGGCGAGTTTTGCCTTGATCTGAATATCGTCATTGCCGTCGCCGCCGTCGATCGATCCGACAAAGGCACCTGCGGCCTTGATGCTGTCATCGCCGCTGGCGGTGCGAATGCCCGAAATGGAGTCACTCTTGAGGATAAGGCTGTCATTGCCTGCACCTGCATCTATGTTGGTGATGCCGCGACCCGTGACCGTCAGCGTGTCGTCACCCTCGCCACCGGTGCCAGCGGTGACATAGCCTAACTGTTCCTCCATGGTCGCCTTGTCCTGCGCTTCGGAGGAATTGAGAGTGATGATCTCGATGATTCGGGAGAGTGCACGCTGGCTGGCATTCGGCTCGTTGTCAGCGGGCACGGCAGGCGGACGATTGCCTGCATATGTGGTGCTACTGACGGATTTGGGCGTTGAAAACAGCAGATCGATGTCGCGCGCTGCATTCGGGCTGCGAAAGAAGCCGCTGATCGTGCTCATGAATGCCTGCTCCCCGGACGAGATCGATACCGCAGCCTTATGACGCTTCGCGCTGAGGTGCTTGCTTCAGCTTACAATCAGGGCTTGAGACGATCCAGCAACACTACGGGACTAGGTTAGCATTCAGTGAAACGGCAGCCGCTGAGAAGGCTGCCGCAGAGTTCGCATCACAGGCTTGTTGTCAGATCGGCATTGGATACTGACGGTGGATCTTGTTGATCTCCCGCAGGATCTCGTCAGACAATGTGATGTCAGCCGCGCCGATATTGATCTTCAGCTGCTCCATCGCGGTCGCCCCGATGATCGCTGACGCCATGAAGGGGCGGGTGAGGCAGAAGGCCAGTGCCAGTTGCGAAGGATCGATCCCGTGCTTGGCCGCCAGATCCACATAGGCCTGCGTTGCCGCCTGCTGGTGCTGGACAAGACGCCCGCCGATATCGCCATTGATGGCGCCGCGTGAACCGGCTGGCTTTTCACCGGAGAGATACTTGCCGGAAAGAATGCCGCCTGCGAGCGGCGAATAGGCCAGAAGGCCCACATCTTCATGATGGGAAAGCTCTGCGAGGTCCAGATCGAAATGTCTGCACAGCAGGCTGTACTCATTCTGGATAGTGGCAACGCGCGGCAGGCCCTTCTCTTCGGCAAGCGAGAGGAATTTCTGCGTTCCCCAGGTCGTTTCGTTGGAAAGACCGATGGCGCGGATCTTGCCCGCCTTCACGCACGCGTCCAGCACATCCAGCTTTTCTTCGATCTCAGCCAGTGTCTGCGATTTGTCCTGTTTGAAGGGATCGTAACCCCAGTTGGCACGGAAGTGGTAGCTGCCACGATTCGGCCAGTGGATCTGGTAGAGATCGATGTAGTCGGTCTTCAGGCGCTGAAGGCTTGCATCCACGGCATCCTGTATGGCTTGCGCCGTAATCGGTGCACCGCCGCGAATATAAGGGCGTCCCGCACCGGCGACCTTCGTTGCAAGAACGACCTTGTCTCTCTTGCCGGTCTTCTCGAACCAGTTGCCAATCATGCGCTCGGTATCGGCATAGGTCTCGGCAGAGAGGGGCGTGGTGGGATAGAGTTCGGCCGTGTCAAAGAAATTGACCTGATGGTCGAGCGCGTAGTCCATTTGCTCGAATGCTTCGACTTCGCTGTTCTGCGAGCCCCAGGTCATCGTTCCGAGGCAGATTTCCGAAACGGAAATGTCGGTTCGTCCAAGTTTCTTGAATTTCATAAGGTGTATCCATGGTGGGCATGATGGGAGGGCGGCTGCAATGTAGGCCGCTTCTCGGGCAACGCAAGACGCGTCCCGAAAATGCAACTTCGAGAAAGCCGTCTTCCTCGCGGACGTTCATAAAGTGTGGCCTACCTGACCTCGAAGCCTCGTCTATTGGCCGAAAGTCTTGACTTGCTCGGCCAGAATGTGAATGGAAGGCAAAAATAGGGAAGGATACAGGCCCGATGAGCATTGCTTTCACATTCCCCGGTCAGGGCAGCCAGGCTGTCGGCATGGGCAAGGATCTCGCCGAAGCATTTCCGGAAGCGCGCGCCGTCTTTCAGGAAGTTGACGACGCGCTTGGTCAAAAACTCTCCGATATCATGTGGAACGGTCCGGAAGATCAACTGACGCTGACGGCCAATGCCCAGCCCGCTTTGATGGCGGTTTCCATGGCTGTCATCCGTGTACTGGAAGCCGGTGGCCTGAAGCTCGCCGACAAGATCTCCTATGTGGCGGGTCATTCGCTGGGTGAATACTCTGCCCTGGCGGCTGCCGGAACGTTTTCCATAGCCGATACCGCGCGCCTGCTGCGCATTCGCGGCGACGCGATGCAGTCTGCTGTGCCGGTGGGCGAGGGTGCCATGGCTGCCATCATCGGTCTCGAACACGCTGACGTTCAGGCGGCATGCGAAGGGGCGAAGGCGGCGGGTGTCTGCCAGATTGCCAATGATAATGGCGGTGGGCAGCTCGTAATTTCCGGCTCCAAGGCTGCGGTCGAGAAGGCCGCAGCTCTGGCAACCGAAAAGGGCGCAAAGCGCGCCATCATGCTGCCTGTCTCCGCGCCATTCCATTCCGATCTGATGGCGCCTGCCGCCACCGCCATGGCTCACGCCTTGGACAAGGTGGCCAAGCAGGATCCGGTCGTTCCGGTCGTCGCCAATGTGCGCGCCGCCCCTGTCACGCATGCGGACGAGATCGTCAAGCTGCTTGTCGCGCAGGTTACGGGACAGGTTCGTTGGCGCGAAACCGTTGAATGGTTTGGCGCGAACGGCGTGATCACATTGTACGAGCTGGGCTCCGGCAAGGTTTTGACCGGTCTGGCGCGTCGCATCGACAAGAACGTGACAGGCATTGCCGTCAACACACCTGCTGATATTGATGCGGCGCTGAAGACGCTGCTCGGCTGATTTTGAAGGATTACGAACATGTTTGATCTGACTGGCCGCAAGGCTCTTGTGACGGGTGCGACGGGCGGTATTGGCGAAGAGATCGCCCGTGCCCTTCATGCGCAGGGCGCCATCGTTGGTCTGCACGGAACGCGCGCCGAGAAGCTGGAAGCCCTGGCAGCCGAGCTTGGCGAGCGCGCCCATGTGTTCCCGGCAAATCTCGGCGACCGTGATGCCGTCAAGGCGCTCGGTGAAAAGGCTGAAGCCGAGTTGGCCGGCGTGGACATTCTCGTCAACAATGCCGGTATCACCAAGGATGGCCTGTTCGTACGCATGAGCGATGAGGACTGGGACAATGTCCTGGAAGTCAACCTGACCTCCACATTCCGTCTGACTCGCGAACTGACGCATCCCATGATGCGCCGGCGCTTCGGCCGCATCATCAACATCACGTCGGTCGTTGGCGTGACCGGAAATCCCGGTCAGGCAAACTATTGCGCGTCCAAGGCAGGGATGATCGGTTTTTCGAAGTCGCTGGCTCAGGAAATCGCCACCCGTAACGTAACGGTCAACTGCATTGCTCCCGGCTTCATCGAAAGTGCGATGACCGGAAAGCTCAATGACAAGCAGAAAGAAGCCATTCTGGGCGTCATCCCCATGAAGCGTATGGGCATCGGCGCCGACATCGCTACGGCTGTTGTCTACCTTGCTTCGAACGAAGCCGGATACGTAACGGGTCAGACCCTGCACGTGAACGGCGGCATGGCAATGATCTGAAGAGCTTGCCTTCCTTTGCTCCTGCACACAGTTTTGGCTGTTGGCAGCGGCAAAAGCGGTCATTTTCTGACTTTGCGGCGCGGTGAAACCGTGTTAAGCGGGCCAATGACTGGCTACAGTCACTCCGAATGCGGACCTCCTCGGTGCGATTGACGCATGACAAGGTCGCAGTCTAGCTTCGGGTCGAGCGAGTTTGCCCGGGAGCCGTTCTGCAAAAGACGGCCAAGGGTTCCAACAGGGTACGGCTGCCGTGAGGGCGGTCCGAAAAGATAAAGGTCGAGGAAACCGACATGAGCGATATCGCAGAGCGCGTTAAGAAAATTGTCATTGATCATCTCGGCGTCGATGCCGATAAGGTTGTCGAAGGTGCGAGCTTCATCGACGATCTGGGCGCTGACTCCCTCGACACCGTCGAACTGGTCATGGCTTTTGAAGAAGAGTTCGGCGTTGAAATTCCGGATGACGCTGCTGACTCCATCCTGACCGTCGGCGATGCCGTGAAGTTCATCGAAAAGGCCCAGGCCTGATCTGAACTCGATAACTGGGGCACGCCCTTAGGGCGGTCGCTCTTCAACGGCCCGGCAAGTTCGGGCCGTTTCAGTCATATGACATCATCAATTCTTGGCGGGTGGGCGCTGGCATGAGGCGTGTCGTTATTACCGGTACCGGTATGGTATCTCCTCTCGGCTGCGGTACGGAAATCAGCTGGTCCAGGCTGATTGCCGGTCAGAACGCGGCGCGGTTGGTTACAGAGTTTGAGGTTGAAGATCTCCCCGCAAAGATTGCTTGCCGTATTCCTACAGATCCTTCTATCGAGGGTGCCTTCAATCCGGATGACTGGATGGAGCCCAAGGAACAGCGTAAGGTCGACCCGTTCATCGTTTACGGTGTGGCGGCTGCAGACATGGCTCTGGCGGATGCAGGTTGGCATCCTAAAACAGATGATGACCAGTGCGCCACGGGCGTTCTGATCGGTTCCGGCATTGGTGGCCTCGAAGGTATTGTCGAAGCAGGCTATACTCTGCGCGACAAGGGCCCACGCCGTATCTCGCCCTTCTTTATTCCAGGTCGCCTGATCAACCTCGTTTCTGGTCAGGTATCGATAAAGCACAAACTGCGTGGTCCAAACCACGCCGTCGTCACCGCCTGCTCGACAGGCGCGCACGCCATCGGTGATGCCGCGCGGCTTATCGCTCTTGGTGACGCGGATGTCATGGTAGCTGGTGGTGCAGAATCGCCTATCTGCCGTATCTCGCTGGCTGGCTTCGCTGCCTGCAAGGCGCTCTCCACTCAGCACAATGACAATCCGCAGAAGGCTTCACGTCCCTATGATCGCGACCGTGACGGTTTCGTCATGGGTGAGGGCGCAGGTATCGTCGTGCTTGAAGAGTTGGAGCATGCCAAGGCGCGCGGCGCCAAGATCTACGCCGAAGTGGTCGGTTATGGTCTGTCCGGCGATGCCTTCCATATCACCGCACCTTCGGAAGACGGAGACGGCGCCTTCCGCTGCATGACAGCTGCCTTGAAGCGAGCAGGCATCAGCGCCTCCGAGCTCGATTATATTAATGCGCATGGGACATCGACCATGGCCGATACTATCGAGCTTGGCGCGGTGGAGCGGCTGGTGGGTAATGCGGCCTCGAAGATTTCCATGTCTTCAACCAAGTCAGCGGTCGGTCATCTGCTCGGTGCAGCCGGGGCAATCGAAGCGATTTTCTCGACGTTGGCGATCCGGGACAACATCGCGCCGCCAACGCTCAATCTGGACAATCCGGACGTAGAAACGGGTATCGATCTGGTACCGCATGTCGCACGCAAGCGTGAGATCAACGTAGCACTCTCCAACTCCTTCGGCTTCGGTGGCACAAACGCATCGCTGGTTTTGCGGCGCTACGAAGGCTGATTTCGAAGTGGGAGCCATATTGTGATTGACCGGTTCCCGCTTACAATCCCTGTTTTCGCCGCATTGCTTGGTCACAGACCGGCATTGTTGAGCTGATTTAAGGAGTAGCGGTGACCGATACGAACAGCACAAGCGAACCGAATTCGGGAAACAGCGGCGGCTCCGGCCCTTTCGTGCCAAAGTCACCGAACGAGGCTCTCAAGCCGGAGCGGGTGCCAGAACCGCCGCGCCGTTCCCGCAAGGCAAGAAGCCAGCTGGTCATCTTTCTGAATTTTCTGATGACTTTGATCGTTCTCGTCAGTGTTGTGGCCGTCGCCGCGTTCTATTACGTCATATCCGCTTATCAACAACCTGGACCGCTTGCCACGAACACGCATTTCGTCGTGCCGGATGGTGCAGGTCTCGCCCAGATTTCGCAGATGCTCGAACGCAACGGTATCGTGTCCGATGCCCGTGTCTTCCGTTATATGACGGCCAGCTATCTCCGGAAGGAGCAGACGCTGAAGGCGGGTGAATATGAGATCAAGGCGGGAATGTCGATGAAGGACATTGCCCTGCTGCTGGAATCTGGCAAGTCCATTCTCTATTCGGTCTCCATGCCGGAAGGGTTGACCGTTCAGCAGATGGTCAAACGCCTGGCAGACGACCCGGTTCTGGAGGGGCCGGTGCCCAACGAACTGCCGCCGGAAGGAAGCCTTCGTCCGGATACCTACAAGTTTTCGCGCGGAACGACGCGTGGCGAAATTCTCGCCCAGATGCGCGCGGCACAAGACAAGTTGATAGATCAGATCTGGGCAAAGCGCGATCCGGACCTTCCGATCAAGACGAAGCAGGAATTCGTGACGCTCGCCTCAATCGTGGAAAAGGAGACTGGTAAGGACGATGAGCGCGCTCATGTCGCTTCGGTCTTCATGAACCGTTTGAACAAGGGGATGCGCCTGCAATCCGACCCTACAATCCTCTATGGCCTGTTTGGTGGCGCTGGCCGTCCTCCAGATCGTCCTATCATGCGCTCCGATATCGACAAGGTGACGCCGTTCAACACCTATCAGATCAAGGGGCTTCCCCCGACGCCGATTGCAAATCCCGGTCGGGCAGCCCTGGAGGCAGTTGCCAATCCTTGGCGAACCAATGACCTTTATTTCGTAGCAGACGGCACAGGAGGTCACGCCTTCGCAGCCACGCTGGAGGAACACAATGCCAATGTGCGGCGTTGGCGCAAGATCGAGGCCGAACGGGCCAACGCCTCGGGTGATACGCTCAACGGCGGTTCACCAGGCGGTGCCGATGCCGAGAAGCCGCCGAAGGGCAACTGACGCGATTTCACATAACAAATTCGAGGCGTCGCTCCGGCGGCGCTTTTCTTTATCGAAGTAGCCGGTTCCGGTTGCTGCATGAATTCTGAGGCCAGCTAATGAATGTACAATCCATGACAGGATTTGCCCGCTGCGAGGGCACCAACGGTCGCTTTCGTTGGGTCTGGGAGTTGCGTTCCGTCAATGGCAAGGGGCTCGACTTCCGTCTGCGTCTGCCGCCAGGTTTCGAAGCCATGGAAAGTCAAATCAAGGCACGTGCCTCGAAGCACCTGAGCCGTGGGAATATTCAGGCGACGCTGACCGTTTCCGTGGCCGAATCGAGAATGGAAGCTGTCCTCAACCGCGATGCTCTGGAAGCCGTTCTCAAACTTCGAGAAGAGTTGGGAGGCCTGGTCGATAGCGCACCGCTCAAGCTCGACACCGTTCTTTCTATTCGTGGACTTGTTGATATCCGGGAAGCAGGTGAAGACCCAGCAGCCCTCGAGATCAGGGATCAGGACATTCTCGAAGGGTTGGAAACAGCTCTCTCCGATCTGGTATCCATGCGGATCCATGAGGGAAATGCGCTTGCCTTGGTTTTGCGCCAGCATTTGGAGACAATCGCGCGCCTGACGACGGTGATAGAGTCGGATCCTTCCCGCTCACCGGAGGAGATCGCCCGGCGCCTGGCAGCTCAAGTCGGAAGCCTCCTCGATGGCAATGGCGGGCTGGAGCGTGAGCGGCTTTACGCAGAGGTCGCACTGCTTGCGACCAAGGCCGATCTGCGGGAGGAGGTCGACCGGTTAAAGGCCCATGTCGGCGCAGTCGAGGAACTTCTGCAGAAAGGTGGCCCGGTCGGTCGCCGTCTCGATTTTCTTGCACAGGAATTTAACCGCGAGTCGAATACGATCTGTTCCAAATCGAACTCTTCCGCGGTAACCGCAGCCGGTATCGAGTTGAAAGTAGTGATCGACCAGTTTCGCGAACAGGTTCAGAATTTGGAGTAACCAATGAGCCCGGTGTCTTCCGTGCCAACAAAAATCGCCCGGCGTGGCCTGATGCTGGTGCTTTCGTCCCCATCAGGGGCAGGCAAATCCACAATTGCCAGCAACCTGCTGCGGGACGACCACAGCCTGGAAATCTCGGTCAGCGTCACGACCCGTGCAAAGCGGCCGAGCGAGATCGCAGGCAAGCACTATCATTTCATCTCTATCCCGCAATTCGAACGCATGCGCGATAACGGCGAGCTTCTCGAATGGGCGGAAGTGCATGGAAACTATTACGGCACGCCCCGCGAACCCGTCGAAAAGGCCATGGCCGAGGGCCGTGACATGCTGTTCGACATCGACTGGCAGGGCGCGTTACAGCTTCAGGAGAAGATGAAGGCGGACATCGTTTCCATCTTTGTCCTGCCGCCCAGCATGACGGAACTCCAGTCGCGCCTGCATCGCCGCGCTGAGGATACCGAGGAGGTCATCCGTACGCGCCTGGCAAATTCCCGTGCCGAAATCGAACACTGGCGCGAATATGACTATGTCATCGTCAATGATGATCTCGATGAGGCTTTCGGTCATGTGAACTGCATCGTCAATGCGGAGCGCGTTCGCCGCGATCGCCGCCATGGTCTCTTCGATTTCGTTCGGGAACTGCTTGAGGAAGAGCCGGTGCTACCGCGCTGAGGTCAAGCTGAGTACATCAATAGGCGCCGTGGCTTCTGCCACTAAAGCATGGCGCGCAAAAGTGTGAAGCGGTTTTGCGATGACGACATGCGATAAAACAAAGAGATAAAGCGTCAGGAGCGAATCTGAAAGATCGCGACACGCTTTCGCGTCTTTTTCACGCCCTCAGAGAAGATTGGCCAGTGTGACGAACTCGTGAACGGACAGGGTTTCAGCACGGCGTGTCGGATCAATCTCTGCATTTTCCAGAAGAACCTCGCCACCAAGGGGCTTCAGGCTCTGCCGAAGCATTTTCCGGCGCTGCCCAAAGGCGGCTTCCGTGACCTTTTCAAGCTTCTTCACATCGCACGGAAGTGGATTCTGGTTGGGTACCAGATGGACGACAGAAGAGGTCACCTTCGGCGGCGGTGTGAACGCCTGGGGCGGCACGTCAAAAGCCATACGAGCATCCGTGCGCCATCCGCACAACACGCCCAGGCGGCCGTAATGGTTATCATCTTCGCGTGCGACAATGCGCTGGCCCACTTCCTTCTGGAACATAAGCGTCAACGATTCCCAGAAGGGCGGCCATTGCTGTGGCAGCAGCCAGTTGATCAGCAACTGCGTTCCAACATTATAGGGAAGATTGGCAATGATCTTGACCGGACCATCGGGCGCCAGCGCCGCAAAATCCGTTTTCAGCGCATCCCCTTCGATGACTTCAAGCCGTCCGGGATAGAATTCCGATATTTCCGCAAGAGCAGGTAGGCAGCGGGAATCGCGCTCGACGGCGATCACCTTCTTCGCACCGAGAGAGAGGATTGCGCGTGTGAGACCACCCGGACCAGGGCCGACCTCAAACACAGTCACGTCGTCCAGAGAGCCTGCCGTACGCGCGATTTTCTGCGTGAGATTGAGATCCAGCAGAAAGTTCTGTCCAAGAGCCTTGCGCGCATCAAGGCCATGCCGGTTGATGACATCGCGCAGTGGCGGAAGCCCGTCCAATGTGCCCATTAGTTTTGCTGAGCCTCATGTGCGGCCAGTCTGGATGCGAGCCTCAAAGCAGCAATCAGGCTGGTGTCGCGCGCGATACCGGTTCCTGCAAGCGAGAACGCAGTACCGTGGTCCGGAGACGTCCGGATAAATGGCAGGCCAAGTGTCACGTTGACGGAATCATCGAAACCCAGAGCCTTAGCCGGGATGAGGGCTTGGTCGTGATACATGCACACCGCCACATCATAACGGCTACGAGCGTCATCGTGGAACATGGTATCGGCGGGTAGGGGGCCAAATGCATTGATACCGCGCGCGCGCACCTGTTCAATGGCTGGTGCAATGACATCGCGATCCTCGGTACCCATGGCGCCGTCCTCGCCTGCATGCGGGTTCAGGCCTGCGACCGCTATCCGCGGAGAAGCAATGTTGAAGCGATAGCGCAGGTCGTGATGAGCAATCGAGCATGTCTCGATGATTACGTCGGCTGTCAGTCTACGTGGGACGTCCGCCAGCGGTATATGGATCGTGACGGGAATTGCCCGGAGCTTTGGCCCGACAAGCATCATGACCGGCCTGCAATGCTTGCCGGTGGCGCGCTGCGCAAGATCGGCGAGAAATTCGGTGTGACCGGTAAACTTGAATCCAGCCTCGTAGAGAACCGACTTTGCGATCGGATTGGTCACAACTGCAGCGGTGATACCCTGCACGGTCAGGGAGACCGCAGCTTCTATTGAGCCAACGATCGACCGGGCGGCCGCAATGTGCGGACGTCCCGCCGCAATAACGCTACCAATCGCCACCGGCAGTACCGGCAACGCTTGATCGAAATGCTTCCAAGCATCCTTTGCATCGGTCTCACGCAACGGAAGTTGTTCACCCAGAAGGCGTGCACGCGCAGCAAGTGCTTCAGGGTCCCCAATGTAGATGAACGGATGCAGACCAAGATCCGTGCGCTTCAGCCAGGCCGAGATGGCGATGTCCAACCCGATGCCAGCAGGATCACCTTGCGTCAATGCCAGCGGACGCTCAACAACTATTACGCTCACGGATTTACGATCTGCGCCTTCTTGCGCAGTTCTTCCAGATATTTGGCGCTGTTGGGGTCATCGCCGCCCTTCTTCGCCTTGCCAATATCCTCAGCGCGGAAGACGACTTCTGCGGCCGCATCATCCGAGACCTGACGTTGATTGCAGATTGCCAGAAACTCAACGCCCTTTTCAGTCACACGGGTTCCCGTTGTACCGTTGGCGGAGGCTTTCTCGATCAGTGGCTTCCACTCTTCCGGCAGTTCAGGCTTCATCATACGACCAAGATCACGCACCGAAACGTCTCGCATCGTCTTAGCAAAATCCCTTGACTGCGCGCATCCGGGGAATCTCGAACGAGATTTCTCAGCCTCAGCCTTTCGCTGTGCGGTGATCTTGCCCTTCTTGGATTCCGGAATCACGAAGATGATCTGCTGGAGGAAGTACTCGGTCGTGATGGGCTTTTCCTTGTTCTGCATCATCCGCTTGACGAGTTCGTCATTCGACATGCGACCAGCGCCGTAACGCGCGTTGACAAGACGAGGCCAGCTCATCTGCACCGCGATAAAGGCTTTGAAATGCTCGACGCCGACACCGGCTTTGTTGAGGATCTCGCTCATTTGCGCAGGCGTCAGCTTGTTGCTTGCAGCGAATTTTGCGAATGAACGATCAACGTCCTCGGTGCTCACCGACATGCGAACGCGCGCAATCTCATCGCGCTTGAGAGCTTCTTCCACCAGCTCGTCGCGGGCCATCTTCTGCAGATTGCCGGTTTTCCGCTGCAGTTTCAGAAACGCGACGCGTTTTGCCACATCAGACGATGTAATTGGGGTCTTGTTGACGACAGAAACAACCTCGGTCGCAGCCGAGGCAGTCTGCGTCATGGGCTCAGCAACAAAGGATATGGCGAGCGCCGTTGTGGCAAGGGCAATCCGGCGCCATGCTACGCTTGCGAACATTTCTCATCCTCTTCCTGGCAGCGAGGCGGCATCGACGCCGCCTGTCCAATTAATGCACTTCTTGTGTTCGATTGCACATTTCATGCGGCGAAACAATGACGTTCCGCACGCATGTCAAACGCGGACCCCTATCGGGTTGTATCGCCGCCAATGTTGATGTCGCCCAGTGTGCGGAAGCTCAACCGAGCCGTGACCGTCCAGTCATTGGCATCCGTACTGGCCGGCTTGTCTGTGTAGCCAACTGTGAAGATCGTGCACTCGTCCGCGTATGTTACGCCGATACCACGCCGGATGACACGGTCATTGTTGAGATCCCACGTCGCCGAGGTGCCAAGTGACCAGTTTTCGTTGATGCGGAAATTGGCAGCACTCTTCAGGTACTGGCTATCCGTGTTCAGACCGTAATCAGGCTGCGCCTGTATGTTCGTATAGATCAATGATCCGCTCACCCTTGGCAGCGAATAGCTGATCGAGGCATCGGCGCGGCGCAGTTCGAAAGACTTTTCTTCGAAACGACCCTGGCCCTGGAAACTATAGCCCTGCGGAAGGTCAACCGCGGCCATGGCAACGAAATCGGACACATCCGATTCCAGGCCGGATTGCGCACCGACATTGACCAGGTCCGCTGTCGCAAACGAGTTGAGGCCTGCGATACGATAGGACTGACCAAAGATACCGCGAACGCCGACGCCATTGTCGAAGCTGCCGTTATAGCGAATGCCGACATTGGCACGCGTACCACCTTCGATACGGTCAAAACCGGAAAACTTGTCCCGGTCGAACAACGAGGTCGCATCGAACACGAAGCTCTGGGCATCTTCATTGGGCAGGCGACCGGCGAGTTGCTCATCCGGACGTGCGAAGATCTGCGCCATCGGTTCGATGATGTGGCTGCTGCCTGCACCTTCGATCAGGATGGGATAGCGTGCCTCAAGACCGGCCGTCAGCATGTAGCGCGTGCTCGCGCTGTCGCCCTCGAACCCGCCAGCATAGGTCACGCCGTTGAAGCCGGGCGCCGCATCACTCGTGTGGCGCAAAACGTCACCGCGTGCGGCGAGAATCGGCGTCAGCAGCAGGCCTTCATCCGTTGTGAACGTCCGCTTCCATTCCGCCTCGCTGGAGAAGCGGCTGTAGCTGCCTTCCAGGCCGCGGAAACGTGTCGACGTACCTTCGGTGTAGAAGTCGTCGAGGCGGCGCGACAGGTTGGTGAAGTTGGTGGTTACCTTCAACTCACCCCCTGCGACCGATTCAGGCGCATAGTAGAGATAGTCCAGAGACGGATAAACGATTGCCTGCTGCTTTTCAGCTGTACGGCGTGCATCCGTGTCCTGGATATCGAAGTAGTAGTTGTGCAGGTCGAAGTAGTTCCGCTGCCCGACCCCTGTCAGGTAGATGTCGTTGGTAAACGGCGTTCCCGCAACGTCGGTCAGCTTGTATGTCTTTGAAAAGTTATTGTCCGTCTGGGCCATGACATTCCAGCCAAAAGCCCAGCGAGGATTGATCTCGAATCGTGCCTTTGATGCGACCATGGCCCGCTGATCGGCACGTTCATCGCTCGTGCCCTTCACAAAGGCGCCCGGATCCTTCTGATCGATATAGGCGAAACGGAACGTATGGTCGCCGTTTTCAAAGCGGTTGCGAACCTCACCCTGCAGCAGAAGACCCTGCTTGGTGTAGTAGGTTGGGCTGATCGTCGCATCCATGCTCGGTGAGAAGACATGGTAGTAGGGAACGGTCAGACCCACTCCGAGCTTGTCGGTCACGGTGGCGCGCGGGAAGATAAAGCCTGACTTGCGCTCAACCGTTTCGTCGGGAACCGTTACGAAAGGAACATAGCCGATTGGCATACCGAACAGTTCGAACTGGGCGTGCTCAAGCCGGATGGTGTGCGCCTTTCCGTCACGGATGACGCGCTGCGCCTTCACCTGCCAAAGCGGGGCTTTGTCCGGGCGCTGGGCGCAGGGCAGACAAGCCGTGTATACGCCGTTGTTCAGCACCATCTTGTCGTCGGGCAGTTGTTCGGCACTTTCCGCAACCAGGCGCGTATTATCGGTCGTTTCGACGCGAAGCGAGTTCACGAAGCCCTGGCCGAAGTTATCCGTCACGTCCATCGCATCGGCATAGACACGGGTGCCACCGGGCTCGATCAGCTCGATATTGCCCGTCGCCATCACGCGACCGGATTTCTGGTCGTATTCGACACGCTGCGCCACCATACGGTAGCGATTGTAATAGATTTGAACGCCACCGATTGCCGTAACGCGCTGCGAATCCTGATTGTAGGTCAGTTCATTCGCGCGCAGGAGCATCTTTGCTCCATCGGCAACTGCGGGTGCGAGGGGTGAATCCTGCGCAGAAACAGGCAACGGGTAGGCAGCCGCAACACACGCAGCCGTGCCTGTCAGCAGGGCAGCGAAAAGCCGTCTGATATTCCCGCGGTCATTTACCGCCACTAGCCATCCTCCTGATGGAGCAGGATCGTTGCACCAAGCGCCAACGCAACAATGACTGGAATCCAGACTGCTACGAAGGGTGGCACGACACCGCTACTCCCAAATGCTTTCACAAGCACAGACACAACATAAAGCACGAAGCCGCAAACGATTCCACCCAGAATCACCGAGCGCGATTGCGCCATTCGGCTGAAACGAAGGGATACGGTTGCTGCAATGAGCGTCATTGCCACCAAGAGGAGCGGCAAGGACAAGAGCGAATGGAACTGAGTTTCCAGAGCTTTTGTAGAGATGCCGAAGGATCGGGCAACCTCAATTTTTCGTAAAATGTTAAAGAAAGCAACGCTTTCCGGCTTTGATAAAGACTCTTGCAGAAACTCCTGTTTTAAATTGGTTCGAACCTGGGCCGTCTCCTTGCGGGATGCTGGAGCATCGGTTCGCGTATCCAGAACGTTGTTAAGCTTCCAATAACCATTTTCCAAGGTTGCCGAGTCTGCATCCTGCCGCAGCGTGATGCGACCATTCTTGTCAAAATGGAACACGACGACATTGAATAGACGCGTTCCGCCATTGTCAAAGCTCTTGGCGCCAATAACAGTATCGCTATCCCCATCAATTTGTCTCAGCCATGGCAGAAAGTTTGATGGCTTGGATGCGTTGCTAGCCTTGCGCCAGTCTGTCTCCATGGAGGTAGCCAGATCCTGTCCCCAGGCACCGATAGGATTGATGACGGTCGTTGCCACGATGCCGATCAAGAAGGCACCAGCAACGAAAGGCAGCACGAACTGCCAGACGGAGAGGCCCGCGGCACGGGTCACGACAAGTTCCGAGCGTCGGTTCAGCGCGATCAGCGTCGTCATCCCGATGAAGAGGGTGAGTGTCGGAATGGTTTGCTGCAGGATGAGTGGCAGGCGCAGAGCGCTCATCAGCAAGCCGCCCGTGACAGTGTAGCCAACGAACCCAGACATGCGTCGACTTGTTTCGCTAAAGTCCGCCAGAAAGATGATCCCGCAGACGCCAAGCAGGAACCAGACGGAGGTTATGATGTAGCGCTTGAAGAAGTAGCGGCTCAGGGTCGGTGCGGCAATCATTGCGAACCTCCCTGAGTCGCATTCACGCTTGCGAGACGACGACGTGCAAGATCAGAAATGCGTCCCAGAGGCTGCGAAATGAAACGCGGCATCGCAAGCTGTCGATTCGTTACCAGCATATAAACGCATATCAGGCCGAAACCTATCGGAACGGCATAGACCAGCGGAGTCACCGCCGGAATGTTCTTAGAAAGATTCGTCACATAGAAGGAGAGCCATCGCAGCGTGAAGCACAGAATGAGTGCCAGAACCATGGGATGAAGCCGTGCCCTGCGGCTGGAGCGGGCTCCACCGGCTACCACCAACGAAATCAGCGCAAAGGCTACTGGCAGCAACCAGTCCGACATGCGACGGTGCAATTCCGAGCGGAAACTTCCAGGCGAGAACAGGAAGGTTTTGTCTGTCGGGTCTGGTTTCAACAGGAATGACAGACTTCTGTCGCTCGCAAAGACGGGTGCACCGTCTGTCGATTCGGTCATCGAGGACAGGTCGAATGCGTAGGAGACGAATTTGACGATCGAGATACGACCTTCCTTCGTCTTGCGGTGTACCTCACCATCGCGCATCGTCAGAGTCTTGCCGTCCTCGGCAATAGATCCTTCTCGGGCATAGTAGATGAGATCCATATTCGGATCGCGATAGTCGACCATATAAATTCCGGTCAGCACACGACCCGAATGACGCTCGGAGATCTGCACGTAGAGCCCGTCTTCGATGCTACGGAACGTCTTTTCCTCGATGACGGAAGACAGAAGATCCGCATAGGCCGCGGCCACCATTTCACGCGCTTTGACCCGAGCGGCAGGCTCCACGAAATTCGTGATCAGAAAGGATAAGGCCGCCATACTAATCGCAAGGATCATCACCGGGCGATAGATGATCGAACGGGCAGAACCGGCGGCATCAATGACCGCAAGCTCCGAATCATTGTTCATCGCATTCAGCGTTTGAGTAATGCCGATGACGATTGCGAAAGGCAAAACGACCGGAATGATCGTCGGCAGAATAAATGTCGCCAACGTCATGAACGAGCCCATGGACTGACCGGTGTCGGTCACCAGATTGATCCTGCCCAACACCTGGATTGTCCAGATGATCGTCAGGACCGGGACCAGTGTGATCAGAAACATCTGGAAAGCACGCCGGAAAATGTAGAGTTCGAGTATTTTCATACGGATCCGATACGCCAACATTTGCTGCGGCTTCACGCGCAGCCCAATACAATTGAGCTACGCCTTAATCGGCTCTTACGCAATTTATGTGGTCAAGGCGACAGTTGCCTACTCACAAAGCCGTTTTCGACCACCGATTTTTTTCTTCCTGTGTCTCATAATACACCGCAACCGCGGCATAGACTACGCAGGAGGAAAGGAAGCCCAGGGTGACATCCGATAGATAGTGTCCGCCAAAGGCGACCCTCAAGTAGGGCGAGACAAGGCAAAGCATCAGGATGGGCGGTGCCAGGAAAATGCGTAAGCGAGGAGGCAGCAGTACTACGAGACAGGCAAGCCAGCCCGCGCCCGCCGCTTCCCCCGAAATGAAGGAGCAGTTCGACAGGCAAGATCCATCCAACGTCCCGGCTGAAGCGAAGGCATGGGTGCCGCCAAACAGATCTGTTTCGTAGGGGCGAGGCCGACCCGAAATGGTTTTTAAGATCAGGTTGACCAACAGGTAAGGACCTAGGATCGAAGACAGAAGCGCAACCGAATAGCGTTTGGTTCTCGCCGAGTCATAGGTAGATCCGTGATGCTGAAAATTGCGGATCATCAGCAATATGATCACTATGCCTGCAGCAATCGGGATGTAGAAGTAGAATTTCCGGACAAAAATCAGGACCGGCTCTCGAGCCGCCGGAAAGTAGCCGCATATCCTTAAATCTGCACTTCCAAGTGCACACCCGCTCTCACGAAAGAACGCCTGGGCCGTCCAGATGTCGATGTCAGGGAACGCGTAGAACACGCCGAGCAATATCCACCAAAGCGTGAACAACGATACGAACCAAGCAGTGGGCCGACGAAGCAAACCGACGAAGGCATCCTTAGATGACAGAGAGTTAGATTGTAGAATATACGCCACGCTCTATTTCCCGGCCCCGATCGCGGCAGACAATAGCCACGAGAACTGTCTTCTAGCAAGGGGTAGCGCGGTGCGGTAAACTATACCTGAACGATTCAGGGCTTGTCGTCGCGCGTCTGCACACCAGATGCCTGTCAAATCAATCCTGCCTTTTTGTGTCCCACGGAGAAGACATGTCTTCCAAACTCGATATTCGCTTTGCCTCCGGTACGGAGCGTGCCGATCTTGCAATTCTCTTTCAGGTCTCTGACGAAAAACGGCCTTCAGGCGCGGGGGAGGCCGATCCTGCAGGTGTCCTCGAAAGAGCTTCGGGTGTAGCGAAGTTTCATGGAAAATCGATGACGGTGCTGGATTTGATTGCTCCGCATCAATCACCCTTCGATCGCGTCTCTGTGATTGGCCTTGGCAAGACGCAAGCTCTGAGCGACCACGATTGGCTGCGTGCAGGAGGCAAGGCGGCGAGTCTCATCAAGAAAGCCGAGACAGTCGCGGTCTATCTCGATGCGCCGGCCACGGTTCCGACGCCCCGTCAGGTCGCGGACGTTGCGCTTGGGATGCTGCTTCGCGCCTATTCCTTCGACCGGTTCAAGACCAAGAAGGGTGATGATGAAGAAGGCGACGTGAAGACCGTCTCCGTCACCATCATCAGCGCAGTGTCGGATGAAGCCGCCGCTTTACTTGGCGACGTGCAAGCCGTGGCGGGAGGCGTCAATCTCGCCCGCGAACTCGTCAACCTTCCGCCGAATGTCCTTGGTCCCATAGAGTTCGCAGATCATGCCAAAGCACTGGTCACACTTGATGTCGAGGTCGAAATTCTGACTGAAACCGAGATGAGGGCGCTCGGAATGGGTGCGCTGCTGGGCGTGGCCCAGGGCTCGGAGCGGCCGCCGCGACTGGCGGTCATGCAGTGGAAGGGCGGCAAGGCCTCAGACAAGCCGCTGGCCTTTGTTGGCAAGGGAGTGGTCTTCGATACGGGCGGCATTTCCATCAAGCCAGCTGCAAACATGGAAGACATGAAGGGCGATATGGGCGGCGCGGCGGCTGTCATCGGTTTGATGCATACGCTTGCGGCCCGCAAGGCGAAGGTGAATGCGGTCGGTATTCTGGGTCTGGTGGAGAATATGCCCGATGGCAAGGCACAGCGCCCCGGCGACATTGTCAAATCCATGTCGGGCCAGACCGTCGAAATCATCAATACCGATGCCGAGGGGCGCCTCGTTCTTGCAGATGCTCTTTGGTACTGCAACGACCGCTTCAAGCCGAGATTCATGGTGAACCTTGCGACCCTGACCGGCGCTATAGTTGTGGCACTCGGCAATCTCCACGCGGGTCTGTTTTCCAATGACGATCCTTTGTCCGAGGGGCTCCTTGCCGCTGGAGAAAAGACCGGCGAGAAGCTATGGCGCATGCCGCTTGGAAAGGAATATGACAAGCTGATAGACTCCAAGTTTGCCGACATGAAAAACACCGGCGGCCGCTATGGTGGCTCCATCACTGCCGCGCAGTTCCTAAAACGCTTCGTTGGAGAAACTCCTTGGGCGCATCTTGATGTCGCGGGCACGGCCATGGCATCTCCCTCGACCGAGATCAATCAGTCCTGGGGTTCCGGTTATGGCGTCCGCCTGCTCGATCAGTTGATCCGGGATCGTTACGAAGGCTGACCTATCGCATGACAGAGGTGCTTTTCTATCATCTGACCGAATCCAAGCTGGAGGATGCCCTTCCGGCCCTCTTGGAAAAAAGCGTGGAGCGGGGATGGCGTGTCATCGTCCAGACGGTCGGCAGGGATCGTTTGGACATGCTGGATCAGCACCTCTGGACGTTTCGAGAGGACAGTTTCCTGCCCCATGGCGCGGATGGGGATGCGTTTGAGCGCGATCAGCCTGTTCTGCTGACCGAGAGTTCGGCGAACGCCAACGCCGCAAGCGTGCGCTTCATCGTGGATGGAGCGCAGCCTCCTGAACTTGCGCCCTATGAGCGCGTGGTCTTCATGTTTGACGGCTATGACAATGCTCAACTGGAGGGGGCGCGAGAGCAGTGGAAGAGCCTGAAGGCTCAAGGCCATGCTCTGACCTATTGGCAGCAATCTCCTGAAGGCCGTTGGGTCAAAAAAGCATGAGTTAATTCGTCCGGAAAGCAACTCTCCCTCGCTTGTGCGGTGCGAAAGGTATTGCTAGCTGATAGGCGGGAGTTTTTGGTACCCCTAGAGCATGGAGCGCAAAAGTGTGCAGCGGTTTTGCGATAACGACATGCGAAAAAACAAAAAAGATAAAGCGTCGGAAGCGAATCTGAAAGATCGCGACGCGCTTGAGCTGGAGCCGCTTAATGACAATAAATACCCGCAAGGCCGATCATCCTGTTTCAGACATTTTTCCATCTCGCTGGTCGCCCCGTGCATTCACGGAGGAAACGATCAGCGAAAATGAGCTTCTGACCATTCTAGAAGCAGCACGCTGGGCGCCATCTGCCTTCAACGCGCAGCCTTGGCGTTTCATCTACACCCTGCGCGGCGATGCTGCCTGGGATGCAATTCTCGGCGCATTGCTGCCGTTCAACCAGACCTGGGCAAAGACGGCATCTGCTTTGGTGATTGTTGCCAGCGAAACCAAAATGGTGCCTCCGGGCAAGACTGAGGCTGTCGATAACGGCACGCACACGTTTGATGCCGGCGCCGCCTGGGGCTATCTCGCGCTGCAGGCGCATATCTCCGGTTTTGCAGCGCATGCCATGGCTGGCTTCGATAAGGACGCGATGGCAAAGGCTGTCAATCTGCCCGAAAATCATGTGCTGCACGCATCGGTCGCTATCGGCAAGCAGGGCGATGCGTCTCTGCTGCCCGAAGCATTGCAGGCGCGTGAAGTGCCAAGCCCGCGTCATCCGGTTCGCCAGATTGCCTTTCATGGCGGTTTCAAGGGCTGATGCCGGATTGATTTTTCCTAAGAAAGGCGGTCTTCGGGCCGCCTTTTCTTGTTTAACTGTTCAAAACTCAGTTCGCGAGAGACGCCATCAGCAGCGACGGTTTGTGGGAATGCTGAAGGTTGACGACCTTGTATCCTTCAGCCTTCAGCTGCGTCAGCAGAGCCGGAAGCATCGCCGCAGTGCGATGATGAATGTCATGCAGCAGGATGATTCCGCGGCCGTGATTGCGCAAGGCATTCATGGTCCGCGTTGCGACGGCGGCCGGTGAATCGCTGAAGTAATCCTTCGAATCGATTTGAACATCCAGAACCACCATGCCATTGGCCGCAACCCAGCTGCGCAAGCGGGAACTGTCCGCGAGATAAGGGAAGCGGAAGAACCCGACTTCTTCATTCGTCGCGCGACTGACGGCCAACTTGCCCTTTTCGATTTCCTCGACCGCCGCATCGAAGGAGAGCGATCTCAGGTTTGGATGGCGGTAGGTGTGGCTACCGATCGTATGGCCGGACCGCACCACCAACTTCGCGATATCCGGGTGCGCTTTTGCCATTTCGCCCACCATCAGGAACGTTCCCTTGACGCCGAATTCGTCGAGCGTCGCGAGAATCCGCTCGGTTTTCTTCGGCATCGGGCCGTCGTCGAAGGTCAGCACCACTTCCTTGTCGCGAAGCTTGAGATCGGCGATGGAGGCGACCTCAATGGTTCGTCCGGAAAGTCCTGCGGGATTGTTGATACGGCCCCACGCAACCGGTGTCAGAGCGACCGGATCCTGCGGTCCCTTTTTTACCGGCGCATCTATGGCAGGTGCCGCAGCGAAGGAGGAGACCAGCGTACCACCTTCCGATACGGGGCGTCCGGCGCAGGAAGAGAGCAGGCAGGCGAGAGAAGCTATGGCGCAAAGGACGCGGGCGGACATGAGACCAACTTTGAGATGAAAGGAGCAAGGCACTGATATGCTTCGCCACTTTCACTCAACATGGTTAATGACGCGTTTATGCGCCGCAGCAAAAGATCACGTCACGGCTTCATGATGGTCTGGCGGAGAAAGCTGTAGCCCATGGCGGTACGTCGAGCCATCTCGGCGGAATTTCCGGCGCCACCGTGCCCGCCTGAACCATATTCATGGAACAGAGGCTGATGTCCGGCCTCTTCCAGACGCTTTGCAAAGCGTCGAGCATGGGAAGGGTGCACGCGGTCGTCATTGCTCGAGCTTTCGATATAGATCGGCGGATAGCGTTTGACGGCAGCAGGCTGCACGTTCTGGAGCGGAGAATAGTCGAGCAGAAAGGCTCTATCCTCCGGCTTGTCAGGATCGCCATATTCATCCATCCATGCCCGTCCTGCCGGGAACTCGTGAAAGCGCATCATGTCGAGGACCGGAACACGGCACCACACAGCGCCGAAATCATCAGGATAGCGCGTCAACATGACACCCGTCAGCAGGCCGCCATTGCTGCCGCCGGTGCAGGCAATGCGCGCAGGCTTGGAGTAACCGCGCTTTACGAGATCTCGCGCGATGGCCACAAAGTCCTCGAAGGCCTTGTGTCTGCCCTCGCGCTTGGCAACGGTGTGCCAGTCCGGGCCGAGCTCGCTTCCGCCACGGATATAGGCCTGCACATAGGCACCGCCCTGTTTAAGCCAACCACCGGTCACGCCGGAGTAGCCGGCGGAAAGAGGTACGCTGAACCCGCCATACCCGTAAATGAGCACCGGAAGCTCGCCGTCTTCCCACGTTTTCGGCAAGACCAGATGATAGGGAACCTGCGTGCCATCTTCGGAAGTCGCTTCCAGAAGGAGAGACTGCATGCCCTCCGCATCAAAATAGGCTGGAGCCGAGCGGCCATTCTTCAGGATAGGCAGTGTTGAGCGATCCGAAAGATTCAGTTCAAAGCAGGCTGGTGGAGTCAAAAAGCCACGCCCGGTGACCCATAACCGGTCCGTTCCCAGATGAAGGTCGGAATATTGCGAGGAGAAGGATACGGATTCAAATCCATCCGGCAGATCGACCTTAATCGGCTGTGCATTCTCATCAGTCAGGTCGAGCAAGAATAGAGACGGCTGGAGCCGGTCCTCGACAATATAGACCACCCAGTCCCGCAGCAGTGCAAACTGGCTGATCGCACTGCCTGGCTTGGGTTCGAACAGAATACGCCGGTTCTGATCCAGGGGCTCGCTCGAGAAAGGCGTGAGCTTCTGCAGCGCCAAAGTTCCGGTCGCCAGTTGCTCATCGCTTTTCGCAAGCCAGACCACGAAACTGCGAGTGATGTCGAAATCCATGTCAACCGGCAGAGGCAGACGTTTCAGGTCGGCAGGAGAGGGGCCGACGTGAACGCTGGATTTACCGATCTGATGGTTCGCGACAAAGACATTGATCGAACGGGTCTCGGACTGGCCGGTCATGTTGAATTCCGGATGCAGCACAAAAGCATAAGCGCTGACGTCAGCCTTCTCGCCCGCATAGAGCGGTGCTGCGTCTTCGGCCCTGGTTCCGCGGGTCAGTCTGCGTCCAACGCGCGGCCATCCGGATTGCGTGGCCGAGTCTTCGTCAATCGAGCCGAAATAGCAGATTTCGTCGGCATTCAGCCAACTGGCATGGGAGCGAACGACTGGCGTGTCGAAGCCGCCTTCGACGATGGCTCTGGTTTCCGTATCGAATTCCAGCAGCCTCGAAAGGTCGGAACCGCCGTCGGAAAGGCGAAGGAGAACTCGTGTCGGCCGGAGAGGGCAAGTGATTGCACCGCCGAAAATCCAGCGCTTGCCTTCGCGCTCGCAGAAGGCGTCGACATCGAATACGGTTTCCCAAGGCGCGTCCGGCGATGGCTCCAGATCCGCGGGCAGGCGACGCCACAGACCGAGCGGATTGGTAGCAGTGCGGTGAAAATCGAAATACCAATTGCCGCGCCGGCTTGGGATGATGAGTCGGTCTTCGCGCTCCATCAAAGCCTGGATTGTCTTGGCGGTCTCTTCCATGTGCGGCGTTGTCAGTACGCTGGCTGAGGCAGTATTGCGGGCCTCCACGAAGGCAACGGTTTCAGGATCCTTGTCCTGCTCCAGAAAGAGATCCTCTGCGACGGGCTTTTCCATGGTCAACTCCTGCAAATCACAGGCAGGACCATAGAGCATCGCAAGACAAAGTGAATCCCGTTGCGAATTGATGTTCCGTCAAAATGCCAACCGGACGCCGAAATGCGCCCGGGCGGTTGGTGATTCTGAAATCAGCCTCTGCCAGCAGCAATTCTCGGAACGCTGCCGGGGCGGCCATTGCTATTCGCAAAGCCCGTCTGAGAGATATTGGCAGATCGCTCCAGTTTGAACCGGGCAATCAGATTGGAGAGGTGGAAGGCATCGTCCGCAAGCTTGTTGGTGCTGGCGGTTGTTTCCTCTACCATCGCCGCATTGCGCTGGGTTACCTGGTCCATCTGGCCGAGAGCCTGGTTGATCTCCATCAGGCTGCTCGATTGCTCGTTGGAAGAGCTGGCGATGGAGTGAACTTCTTCGTTGATACTTTCCACATGCGTTCGGATTTCGGAAAGAGCCTGACCCGTTGCCGTAACGAGCCGAACCCCGGCGCCCACTTCTTCGCCCGATTTGGTGATGAGCGCCTTGATATCCTTGGCCGCATTGGCGGAACGCTGGGCAAGTTCGCGCACTTCCTGCGCAACGACAGCAAAGCCCTTGCCCGCTTCGCCCGCGCGTGCCGCCTCGACCCCAGCGTTTAGAGCGAGGAGATTGGTCTGGAATGCGATCTCATCGATAACGTTGATGATCTGTCCGATCTGCCCGGAAGCGGCCTCGATTCGCTCCATCGCGGCAATGGCATCACCCACGACGACGCTCGAATTCTCCGTGCTGACGCGAGCGTGATCGACTTTCTTGGCGGCATCACCAGCACGCTGCGTCGACTGACGAAGAGCCGACGTGATGACTTCCAGCGCCGACGAAGTTTCTTCAAGGGCTGCGGCCTGCTGTTCCGTGCGCTTTGCCAGATCGTCGGAGGCGTAGCGCAATTCACCTGATCCGGAGTTAATCTGATCGATGGAATGATGCACTTCGGATACGATTGCTCGCAACGTATCCATCGTGGAATTCACGTTCTGCTGCAGTTCGAAGAAGGCGCCGCTGAACTTGCCCTGCATGCTTTCGGTCAGGTCCCCGCTTGCAAGCGCGCTCATCACTCGGCGCGTTTCCGAAAGACCTGCTTCAATATTGCCCACCAATTCGTTCATTCCAGAGGCAAACGCGTTGAGTTCGTCGAAGTGATAAGTGATCGTCATCCGGCGAGAGAAGTCACCCTCGATTGCCGCCTGAACCATATGGCCAATATCCTGGCGAAGTTCGTCGCATTTTTCGCCGAAAGCGGCTTCCTGCTCGACGTTCTGCTGAACCCGGATGCCATTCTCCTTGAACACCTGGACAGCCTTTGCCATATCGCCGATCTCGTTCTGTCGGTCCAGATAGGGGATTTCGACCTTGAACTCCGCGTTGGCAAGCTTGCGCATCAGCTTCGTGATCCGGTCGATGGGGCGGGATACTTCCCGCGATACGAAAATGGTCGCTCCGATACCTGCAATCACGCCGATCAGCAGGACGAGCCCGTTCGAGATAAGGGAATTGTTAAACTGAGTGGCACTTTCCGCATACATCCGCTTTGCTTCGTCAACATTGGCATCACGAAACACGTCGGCATAATTGTCCATCAACTCGTAGCTCTTGACCATGTCACCCGTCAGCAGCGATGCGGCGGCTTGCTTGTCGCCAGCGCGCGAGAGGCTGACGAGCCTGTCGTTAAGCTTGAGATACTCGTCTGCAGCAGCGGTGAAGCCGGCGAAAGCTTTGCGCTCGACATCGAGCGAAATCATCGGCGCATAGGTCGCCATTCGGTCCTTCAGCTTCTTCACTTCCTTCGCCAAAGCCTCGTCGGCGTCTTTCATCGCCTGCGGATCGGTAGTCAGGATATGACGTGTCTGCAGGCCGCGCAGATTGGCGATGGAGATGTTCAACCTGTTCGTAATGTCGACGCTTGGAACCGCATCATGGGCAAGCCCATCAACATTGCCGAAGATGTTTCGCATGGTCGATAGTGCAAAGCCGCCTTGCAGAAGCAGCAGGCAAAGAAGCAGCGCAAAAGCAGAGGTCAACGACGTTTTCAGCGAGATTGTCCGAAGCATGTATGTGTCCAGTTCAATCAGGGAAAGCGTTTGGCTCCATCATGGAGATGACGCGAAAAACAACCAGGCGAGCGATCATCCGCTCGACGCAAGACGCACAGACGCATCGCGCGGTGCTGTGCAAGGCACGATAAAGAGTCACGCAGCGAAAAGCGCGCGATTATGATCTATTTTCATCGAAATGCCCGTCAGGGCACATGAGGCGCAGCTTGCACGTAGGTGACACCTTTCCGTGCATTCTGCGCAGCGTTCTAAACCATGATGTGTCTCAAGATTTAAGATATTCCTAAAGCTGCAATAGGATTTCTACTTACTGATGAAACGCTATCGTAGTCTTCGGGAACGAGACTATGCCCTAATCTAAGGAAAAAAGCAGATCCATAGTCATATTTGATGGTTCATCCTGTCGTTATGAAGATAGGGCATCTTCATACTGAGATGAAAGCTCAAGCCAGAGTTCTTCTGTTTCAGCGAGTTTCGCGGCTGCATCACTGCGCTGTTTCGCTTTCTCCGCTGCCTTGGCGGGGGACTTCTCGTAAAGCTTCGGATCGGCTAGTTCGACGTCCAACGCCTGGATCAGCTTTTCAAGCTTCGCTGTCAATGCTTCTGCCTCGTTGATCCGCTTCTTGAGCGGAGCGAGAGATGCGCGCTTTTCAGCGTTTGCTTTGCGTTGGTCCGACTTGGAGACGTTATCTTCAACGCCTGGTGAAGATTTGTCGTCCTTCTTGCGCGATGAAGCAACGACGATGGAGCGATAGTCTTCCAGATCACCGTCGAAGGGCGCCACCGTTCCATCGTTCACGAGCCACAGACGATCCACCGTGGCCTCGATCAGATGGCGATCGTGTGAGATGAGTATGACGGCGCCGTTGTAATCATTCAGCGCTTCGATGAGCGCTCTGCGGCTATCGATGTCCAGATGGTTCGTCGGCTCGTCGAGAATGAGAAGGTTAGGAGCGTGAAACGCTGCAAGCCCCATGAGCAGGCGAGCCTTTTCTCCGCCAGATAGATCTTTGGCGGCAGTATCCATCTTCTCTGTTGCCAAACCCATCTGGGCCACACGCGCGCGAACCTTCGCTTCGGGCTGATCCGGCATCAGCCTTCGTACATGATCGGCAGGCGATTGTTCCGGTATCAGATCGTCCAACTGGTGCTGCGCAAAGAACCCGATCTTCAGGTTCGGGGCGACCCGCAGGTTACCGGATTGCGCTTCCAGCCTTCCGGAAATGAACTTCGCGAAAGTGGACTTGCCGTTACCGTTCGACCCGAGAAGCGCAATGCGATCATCATTGTCGATGCGCAGATTGATGCCCTTCAGAATCGGCTTGTCTGGCTCATAACCCACGACGCCCTTGTCGATCGCGACAATGGGCGAAGACGGTTGCTTCTCAGGCTCCGGAAACGTGATCGGCTGGACATGATCCTCGATCACTGCAGCGACAGTGCCCATACGCTCCAGCGCCTTGATGCGGCTCTGGGCCTGACGCGCCTTCGTCGCCTTGGCCCGGAAACGGTCGATGAAGCTTTGCAGATGCTTGCGGGCGGCGTCATTTTTCGCCTTGGCCTTCATCTGTAGTTCGTCGTTTTCCGCTTTCTGTCGCTCGAAGCTGTCGTAGCCGCCTCGATAGAAGGTCAACTTCTTCTGGTCGAGGTGGACAATTGCGTTCACGGCGTTGTTCAGCAGATCGCGGTCGTGGCTGATGATGACGACCGTATGCGGATAGCGCCGTACGTAATCCTCAAGCCAGAGCGTGCCTTCCAGATCGAGATAGTTCGTGGGCTCGTCCAGCAGCAAGAGATCCGGCTGCGAGAAGAGCACCGCTGCCAGCGCCACGCGCATGCGCCATCCGCCGGAAAATGATGAGGCGGGACGCGCCTGTGCTTCAGCGTCGAAACCGAGACCCGCCAGAATGCTGGCCGCGCGGGCCTCCGCGGAATGCGCATCGATATCGACCAGACGCATCTGGATTTCAGCGATGCGGTTCGGGTCCGTCGCGGCTTCCGCCTCCTTCAGAAGAGCCGTCCGTTCCTTGTCGGCCGCAAGAACGATTTCGATCAACGGATCCTCGGTGCCGGGAGCTTCCTGTGCTACCTGACCGATCCGCGCATTTTTGGGCAGCGATACAGAGCCGCTTTCGGAGGCCATCTCGCCGGTGATGACGCGAAACAGCGTGGACTTGCCCGCTCCATTGCGCCCAACAAGGCCGGCTTTCGTGCCGGTGGGAAGGCTGACGCTGGCGTGATCGAGAAGAAGGCGGCCTGCGACGCGTGCGGAAAGATCGGTAATCGTAATCATGGCCGCGGTTTTGGCCGAAGAATCAGGGGTTGGCAAGAGAATGAGTGGATCAGGTGCAGGCGAAGGAACGTTTGGTCGAGGCTTCGATTATCTTTGCAGATGAGACCGATCAAAAATGATGATTTGCAGGACGGTGCGCCAGGCGCTTGAATGTCGCACCAACCAGATGAGGGGACCAATGCCATGACCAGAATTCTCTACTCGCTATGCGGTCGCGATGTGAACAGGCCTTTCTCGCCGCACTGCTGGAAGATCGTCATGGCTCTGGAGCATAAGGGGCTTGACTATGTCGAGCGGCCGGTGCCGTTCACTGAAGTTCCCAAGCTCGAAAACGGGTTCTCCAAAACCGTACCGGTTCTGCGCGACGGTGATCTGCTGATCCGCGACAGCTTCGATATTGCAGTTTATCTTGAAGATACCTATCCCAACCGCCCGACGCTGTTTGGCGGCGAGGGTGGCAAGGCACTGGCACGCTTTGCGGAAGGTTACTCGCAGATGCTGGTCCATCCGGTGCTTTCGCGCATTGCGATCAAGGATATCCACGACATGCTGGACGAGAAAGACCAGACCTATTTCCGCACCAGCCGCGAAGAGCGGTTGGGGCGCAGGCTGGAGGAGTTCGAGGCCGGTCGTCCGCAGGCGATAACCGATCTCACTGCGCAACTGGAGCCGATGCGGCATATGTTAAAGTTCCAGCCGTATCTCGGCGGAGAAACGCCTCTGTTTGCGGACTATATCCTGTTTGGTGCGCTCCAGTGGTTGCGGATCACGACCGGCTCGCTTGCAATCTCGAAGGATCATTCGGTCGCTGAGTGGTTCGAGCGCTGCCTTGACCTGCATGGCGCAAAGGGCAGGGCGGTCGCCTAAAGGTGATACTTCTCATAGCTGACGTATGACGGCTGCGTGAAATTGCCGAAACCCCCTTGTTTTCGTGATTCGAGGCGGCTAAACACCGCCCACTTATCCCTACAACTGAGGAATTTCAGGCAATGGCGATTGAACGCACCTTCTCCATGATCAAGCCGGACGCAACCAAGCGTAACCTGACGGGCGCTATCACCAAGGTTTTCGAAGAAAATGGCCTTCGCGTCATTGCTTCCAAGCGCGTCTGGATGAGCAAGCGTGAAGCTGAAGGCTTCTACGCTGTTCACAAGGAACGTCCTTTCTTCGGCGAGCTCGTTGAAGGCATGACCTCAGGCCCGACCGTCGTTCAGGTTCTGGAAGGCGAAAACGCGATCCTCAAGAACCGCGAAATCATGGGTGCAACCAACCCGGCTCAGGCTGCTGAAGGCACCATCCGCAAGACCTTTGCTCTCTCCATCGGTGAGAACTCGGTTCACGGCTCCGATGCTCCGGAAACAGCCGCTCAGGAAATTGCTTACTGGTTCGCTGAAACCGAAATCGTCGGCTGATCGCTACTTAGCCGTATATCGGCTTTTCAAAGCCGTCCGCGAAATAGCGCGGGCGGTTTTTTCCATTTAGCCCAACTCGTCCAGCGCCGCCTCTATGCGAGGTCTGGCGCTCGCGGGAACGGGCAGGACTGGGCGTGGAGGCTCTGCCTCAAACAGGCCGAGCAGCGAGCCGATCGCATACATGACGCGGAAGCTGCCACATTTCTTGAACAGGGACCACAGAGGCTCGAACATCGCATTCAGCCGTTCTGCGGCGGCCCGTTCGCCTTTCATCATTGTGGCATCGCTCCCTTTGATCTACTTGGATGATGTGCCGGGAAGCGTATGACGAGACAAGGTTAACTGGTCACCAATCCCTAGGCCGGGCATCCCTGGACAGGCGACAGGTCGATGGCATCGTTTGGTTTGAACACCTGTGGATTGAGGTCATAGGCCGGTCCAACCACCAGTGACTGCGCTGGCAGAACACTCTGATCGATGGTCGCGACGAGATCGGCTTCCAATGTCTGGCGAACCTTGTCATCTGAACCGGCTATATCGACCCTGATGTGGTAGGTCTTGCCTTCCTTCACGCATTGGAGGTCGGGACTCTCCAGAACGATCTTCGTCATGTTCGGATAGAGTGTTTGGCGAGCTACGAGGTAATCGCCGCCGCGCGGGTTGTCGAAATAGGCGGTTGCACTTCCCGGCCTCAAGGGCTGTTCCAGAGGTCGAAGAGTGACGACATAGTTCGCCTTCGAAAGCCTGTAGTTGAAAACGAAGATATGACCGCTGAACTCGGCAATCTTGTTTTCCGTTTCTCGCTGGCAAGCTGTCAGGAGAGCGAGCGCAAAAGCGAACGCGGTGACCTTCCTAATCATGCCGGATCTCCAGACTTCTTGCGGCGATAGTGGCGGCTGGCCTTCGTACGATTGCCGCAGACGGCCATATCGCACCAGAAGCGGCTCTTGTTCTTGCTGCGGTCGAGGAAAAGCCAGCCGCAGTGACCGCAGATCTTCAGACGTTGCGGGTCAGGAAGGCTGAGGAGCCGCAGGGCTGAATGAACCGTTTCCGCTTCCAGCGAGCCGGCGGTGGGATTGCTGCGCAAAAGCTTTGCGCCCTGATCCAGCAGATCGGCGAGTACAAGCTGTTCATCATTCGCTGTCGCGAGGCTGCGGAAATAGCGGTCAACTGCCTCGCGGAATGTCAGAAAGGTCTGCTCATTGCCGGATTGAACCGGTCGCAACTGCTTCCAACTGTCTCGCTCTGCGGAAAGCACACAAGCAGCATTCGCAAAACCCGCCAACTGCTCTGGCACAGCGAAGCGATCCATGCTGCGTGCAGTGTCCATGCGCAGAATGACACTGTTGGCAACATCCAGTGCCAAGGCGCCGCCGACAAAACGATGGGGGGTCCAGGAAAAGTTCATATCGGAAATATAACTGGTAAAAGCAATTTTACCAGTTATATTTTGCGCCTGGAGGACGGGCATGGACTACGCACTTCAACAGTTTGCAAACGCGGTGCCGCTGTCCGCGCTCTATGCGCTCCTCGCATTTGGTTACGCCCTGTCGTTTACTCTCACCAAGCGGGCGGATTTAACCTACGGCGCGCTATTCGCCTTCTCCGGTCATGCATTCCTGCTCGGGGCCCATGCCGGATGGAACATCCTGTTTCTGACATTCGCCGCCTCGCTGGCCGCCGGAGCCGTTCTTACGCTTGCACTCGTCATGCCTCTGAGCGTTCTCATAGGTCACCGGATCGCAGCGCCACTCTCGGCAGTTTCTCCAAATGCCTTCACGGTCGCGTCGCTTGGGCTCTTGTTGGTGTTGATGGAGGGCGCGCGGCTTGCCTCCGGAACACAGGAACTCTGGCTGCCGCCTTTCCTCAACCAAAGCATCGCAATCCTGCCGAACCTCGTGTCGCCCGTGACTTTGACCGTTTTGCAGCTGGTGAATACCGGCGCCTTGCTGATCCTTCTCGTATCGGCCGCCGTATTTGTGGCGCTGTCACGATGGGGTCGCAATTGGAGGGCCGTGTCAGAGGACAGGCTGGCGGCGGAACTGTGCGGCGTGAATTCCCGCGCGATGTTTACGCAAACCTACGTGTTGAGCGCTCTACTGGCGGGGCTGGGCGGCATCCTGGCCACCATGCACTACGGTACGATGGGCTTTGGTGCCGGATTGATTTTTGGATTGAAGATCGTTCTGATTTCAGCGGCGGGCGGGCATCTTCACCCGTGGCGTTCAGCTGTGGGTGCGGCTATCTTTGCCTTCGGTGAGACCTTCTGGAGTGCTTTTGCACCCATGGTCTGGCGAGATGCGACCCTGATTTCCCTGCTCGCTTTGCTGCTGGTGATGACGCGCCAGCAAAAGCCTATGGCTTGAGCCACTTATCGCGCGCGGCGTCATCGGCATCCTTTGCCGCGACCCAACTGCCCGTGGAGCCATTCGCAAGGTGCTCCTTCTTCCAGAAGGGAGCTGCAGTCTTCAGAAAATCCATAACGAAATTCGCACCATCGAAGGCTGCCTGCCGATGAGATGCGGCGGCAATGACCAGCACGATATTCTCGCCAGGCGCAATCTTGCCGTAGCGATGGACGGCTGAGAGGCCGAGAAGGGAGAAGCGCGCGATTGCCAGTTCGGCGATGCGGGCCATTTCCGCTTCCGCCATGCCGGGGTAGTGCTCAAGTTCGAGAGCGTTAAGACTTCCGCCTTCATCGCGGCAGAGGCCGGTGAACGTCACGACGGCGCCAATGTCCTGTCGCCCCTCTGTCAACATCGCGATCTCGGTTTGCAGATCGAAATCTTCGCGCTGGACGCGGATGAAGGGCTTCAGAGCCACCATTTTCTTATCCACCCGTCATCGGTGGGAATATGCCGATTTCGCGCGCGCCGGCAATCGGTTCGTCGTGGTCGACATGTTCCTGATTGATGGCGAGGCGGATCACCTCCGGATACTGAAGTGCCGCTTCATATTCTTCGCCCAAGGTCTTCAGGTGATTCAGCAAATCCCGGCCGGTCACGACTGTTTCCGGAATGTCGATTTCCTCTTCCGGCTTGTCGATCCGCTCCCGGACCCAGGCGAAATAGACCAGCTTCACCTTCATTCTTCATCCACCACATGCTTGAGGCCAGCACGGAAATAATCATAGCCGGTATAGATCGTAAGAATGGCCGCGATCCAGAGGAAGGCACGACCGATTTCGGTTGTGTAGGGCAGAACCTTGTCCCCGGCATCGCCTGCCAGCAGGAAGGCGATAGAGACCATCTGCAAGGTGGTTTTCCACTTGGCAATGCGCGTCACAGGCACGGCGACCTTCAACGCGGCCAGATACTCTCGCAGGCCCGACACCAGAATTTCGCGGCAGAGAATGGTGATCGCCGCCCAGAGCGACCAGCCCGCAATCGTGCCATCCGCCGCCATCAGCAGCAGGACGGAAGCAACCAGAAGTTTGTCGGCAATCGGATCCAGCATGCGCCCGATATTCGATGTCTGGTTCCAGATGCGCGCCAGATAGCCGTCGAGGTAGTCCGTGATGGAAGCAACAACGAAGATTGCTAGCGCGGTCCAGCGTGCCACATCGGAGCTTTCGAGGCGCCCCTCGACAAAAAAGCACGCCACGACGACCGGTACGGCTACGATACGCGCATAGGTCAGAAGATTGGGAATGTTCAATGCGCGCGATGCCATGGTCAACCTGTCAGTTGCAATTGCCTTTAAGTGATGCTTCGGGCTCGAAGCGTCAACTCAAAATTCTCGTGTCGTATCTGTCTTCTGCCGTTCAATTCGATCTGTTCTCGTGGAAATGATTATAGATCTGCTTTGCCACCGACTCCGAAATTCCCTCCACCGTCATCAGATCGGTTATTCCGGCCCGGGAGACGGCTTTCGCGGTTCCGAAATGCTGGAGAAGCGCCCGCTTTCGCGAAGGGCCGATGCCCGAAATCTCGTCGAGCGGGTTCTTCACCATCTCTTTCTTGCGCCGCGCCCTGTGGGAGCCGATTGCAAAACGGTGAGCCTCGTCCCGAAGTCGCTGGATGAAGTAGAGCACCGGATCCCGCGGCGGCAATGAAAAATCGCTGCGGTCATCGGCAAAGAATCGCTCGCGCCCCGCATCGCGGTCCACACCCTTGGCAACGCCAATGGCCGTGACGACCTGCCTTATACCAAGCTCATCGAGAATCTTGCGCACCGCAGACATCTGTCCATGGCCGCCGTCGATGAGGATGACATCCGGCCAGGCAGGAAAGCCCGCGTCGACAGCATCTTCCTGAGAAGGCAGAGCGCTGCGATCCGGTAGGCCTTCCTCCTTCAGAAGACGTGAGAAGCGCCGCGTCATCACCTCGCGCATCATGCCGAAGTCATCGCCGGGGGTGATGTCCGTCGATTTGATGTTGAACTTGCGGTACTGGCCTTTCACGAAGCCTTCCGGTCCGGCAACCACCATGCCACCCACGGCATTCGTGCCCATGATATGGGAGTTATCGTAGATCTCGATCCGGCGCGGCACATAGGGCAGTTCAAAGGTTTCCGCGAAACCCTTCAGCAGCCGCTCTTGCGATGCCGTTTCTGCGAGACGGCGTCCATGGGCTTCGCGCGCATTGGCAAGCACATGGTCGCTGAGATCCTTTTTCTCGCCGCGCTGCGGCACGGAGATAGTGACCTTGTATCCGGCCTTTTCACTCAGCGCGTCCGCAAGCAGAGCCTGTTCCTCGATCGTTTCCGATAGAAGGATCTGACGCGGCACCGGCTTGTCGTCGTAAAATTGCGCCAGAAAGGCATTCAGAACTTCCGAGCCTTGGAGCTGCGGGTCCGCCTTGGGGAAATAGGCCTGGTTGCCCCAGTTCTGGCCCGCCCGGAAGAAGAAGACCTGAATGCAGGTCAATCCGCCTTCGTGATAGATCGCAAAGACATCGGCCTCTTCAACGCCGGCCGGATTGATGCCCTGATGGCCTTGGACATGACTGAGCGACGCCAGCCGGTCGCGATAGACGGCGGCACGTTCGAAATCCAGATCGGCAGAGGCCTCCGCCATCTGGCTGGCGATGGTCGCCTTTACGCTCTGGCTCTTACCGGACAGGAAGTCCTTCGCTTCCTGCACCAGAAGCCCGTAGTCCGAATCGCTGATCTCATGCGTGCAGGGGCCGGAACAGCGCTTGATCTGAAACAGCAGACAGGGCCGGGTGCGACTTTCAAAGACGCTGTCGGTGCAGGTCCGCAGCAAGAAGGCGCGCTGTAGGGAATTGATCGTGCGACCGACCGCACTCGCAGAGGCAAAGGGTCCGAAGTAATCGCCCTTGCGAGCCCGAGCACCCCGATGCTTGTAGATGGCCGGTGCCCGATGATCGCCCGTGATCATGATGTATGGGAAGCTTTTGTCGTCGCGCAACAGAACGTTGAAGCGGGGGCGCAGCCGCTTGATGAGGTTCGCTTCCAGAAGCAGCGCTTCGGTTTCCGTGCGGGTGGTGACGAATTCCATCTGCGTGGTTTCGCGCACCATCTTCGACAGACGGTTGGAATGAACCCGACCTTGCGCATAATTCGAGACACGCTTCTTCAGGCTGCGGGCCTTGCCCACATACAGCACATCGCCTGCTTCGTTGAACATGCGATAAACGCCTGGCGCGTTCGGCAAATGCTTCACGAACTCGGCAATAAGATCGGTGCCCTTCAGGCCCGACTCGTTCTTCCAGCCCTCGTTCCACTGGACGCCAGACAGCGATGACGCCGCTTCCGCTTCCGGCTGGATTACGTCGTCTTCATCGTCATCTGATTCGTCGTAGAGAACGCCGCCGTCAGGCAGTTTCGTTCCATTCATTCAATGATCTCCGCCACATCAGGCGTTTCCCAGGCCAGATGCTGGCCACCATCCAAGGCTATCATTTGGCCCGTGATGGACGGAGTGTCAAAAAGAAAACGGATCGTGCGGCCGAATTCATCCCGGGATGGCCCCTGTTTCAACGGCAGACCGGCAATCTGCTTGGCGAAATCTTCTTCCGCCTGACGCTCGCTTTTGAAGGAGGGGCCGGGGCCAATGCCGTTCACGCGGATGCGCGGCGCATAGGCTTGTGCAAGGGTCTGGGTCGCGGTCCAGAGTGCGACCTTGGAGAGAGTATAGGAGTAGAACTGAGGCGTCAGCTTCCAGACGCGTTGATCGATGATGTTGACGATGAGCCCGGTCTCGCCCTCCGGCAGTTGTGCCAGCAGGCCAGCCGAAAGAATGGACGGAGCCCGGACATGAATGGCAAAATGCTTGTCGAAGACATCCGGCTCGAAGCGATCCGGCTCATCCTTGAGAAAGATCGAGGCGCTATTCACCAGCCCGGTGAGGGGCCCGAGTTCCGCCGCCGCTCTGCAGATCAGCATTTCCGTCTGCCGGTCATCCAGCAGATCGGCCTGCAGGGCCACAGCCTGACAACCCTCATCTCGAAGATTTGCGGCGAGAGCTTCCGCCTCGGCTAGCGACGCGTTCGCGTGGATCGCAATGGCATGTCCGTGACGGGCAAGATCTTCGCAAATTGCCCGGCCCATGCGCTTCGCGCCGCCTGTCACAAGTATGGTTTGTCTTTTGTTCACGCTGTCACTCGCATTTGAGGGAGTTTTCACTAAAGTTTTTCATGATTGAGCTTTACGGTTCGCGCTTAACAATAGATCGGGCGAGAGGCCTGTTTTTGTTATACATGAATCTATTGATGTATTCACGTCGATGTGAATAATAGTCCTTATGAATAGCAAACGTATACGCTTTGTTAGGGTTAACAAAGTGCATGTTGCCTTGAAGCAACATCCAGATTCAGCCATCGCTCTGCCACAATCAATTCACATTTCGGTACTTTCAATTCCTCATTTCTCCACCAATTTCACTGTCAACGCGACGGGAAACCAAAAGCCTGCTGGAAACAAAGGCAGCTTCTCCCTCACGGCAATGAAAAGGAGAATTAAGTATGCGTACTCTTATCGCGACCCTCATGGCATCTGCCGCTGGTCTCATCGCTGTTTCGGCCCATGCGGCTGATGCTGTCACCCAGGTTCCGGAAGCACCTGCCGCCGTTGAAACTGCAGCACCTGTCAGCAACTGGTCCGGTTTCTACCTTGGTGGTTACGGCTCGTACGACATGGGCAAGTTCAAGGGTGGCTCGAGCCACACCGACGCTGACGGCGCAGGCGGCGGCGTATTCGGTGGTTACAACTGGCAGAGCGGCCAGATCGTTTACGGTGCTGAAGCAGACCTCGGCTACAACGGTCAGAAGGGCGCTGCAGGCAATGGCACCGTTGGCAAGGAAAAGCTGAACGGCTCTGTTCGTGCCCGCGTTGGCTACGACCTGAACCCCTTCATGATCTACGGTACGGCTGGTCTGGCCGCTGCTGACCATGAAGTTTCCAACGCTCGCGGTACCGACAGCAACACGGCTCTCGGCTACACGGTCGGCGCCGGCGTTGAAACCATGGTAACGAACAACATCACCGCTCGCGTTGAGTATCGTTACACGGACTATCAGGACAAGGATTACAACCTCGGCGGCACGAACTTCTCGCGCGGCTTCGACGACCACTCGGTCAAGGTTGGTATCGGCGTCAAGTTCTGATCCGCGTATTCTGGATCAAGAAGCGGTCGGAGGGAACCTTCGGCCGCTTTTTTTATGCTGGTGATCAGGCTGCAGGCTTCACAGTCGCAAATTCGGGGAACAGCTTCGAAAACTGGTCTGGCCACGCAGCAAGCTTCGGCCTGCCATCCGCCCATTTGCCAGCAAAGCGCAGATCAAGATAGCCGATCAGTGCAGCAAGGGCGAAGTGACCGCCGTGCAGGGTGTCGCCGACGACAGGAAGGTTGGCCTCGAGATAATCCAGACCGCGTGTCACCTTGCTCCACTGCTTGTCGATCCACGACTGCTCGACCTTATCCTCGGGCCGGAACCGACGTTCGTAGATGATGGCGAGCAGGCAATCCGTAATACCATCCGCCAGTGCTTCCAGTACTTCCGCGTCAGTTCGGGCTTGCGCCTCTGCCGGATAAAGCTTGCCGCCGGACTGACGGTTGAAGAACTGCATGATGGCAACCGAATCGTAGACAGGCTTTTGGCCATCGCGCAAAAGGACCGGAATCTTGCCCAGCGGATTGTTATCGATGAGTTCCGGCGGTTCGGCATTGGTGTCGACACGAACTTCTTCGACCCCAAGTGCAAGATGGCGCGCCGCCATGCGGCACTTCGCGGAGTATGGGGAAGCTGGGGACACAAGCAGTTTCATGGCATTTCCTTACATTTTACTGTGCCGGCGGCACGGTGATGCGTTTGATCTTGCAGCCACCCCGGTCAACCTGCGTGCAGGGGCGGAAGCCCAGATCCTTGGTCATGCAGATCCGCACCTCCTCAAACTTGGAGGCCTCACAATTGACGGCGATGGAGTCCGCGGTGAGGCCAGGATTGATCTCGGTGAATTTCTGCTCGATCACCTCGGCCGAGAAAGTCCCGGCGGTCTTGAGAGCGGTCAGATCCTGCGGCAGCTTGATCTTGTTGTAAGCGCTGCGGATTTTCTCCAGATAATCCTTCTGGGAAAGGCCCGTGCAGGTTCCATGCTTGCGCCATTGGTGCCCGATGAGGCCCATGGACGGCATGATGTCGAAATAGGGGCGCCCAACGGCATCTGGCACCGTTCGCGGTTCTGAACTGGCGCAGGATTGGGGGTAGCCGCTTTCATTCTGCGGCCAAAGCCCATGGACGATAAAGGAGAATTTCTTGTCGGCGCCGCATTGCTGCGGGCTCTTCTGTCCCCGCTCGCCTGAGCAGAAGGTGGGCGACCAGGACAGGGCGAGAACGTAGAAATCGAAGGCCCCGGCTTTGTCCTCCGCACGCGTTGGCGCTGCGGTGGCGAATGGACTCGCAACAAGGGTAGTGAGGGCAATCAGTTTTGGAAAAATAGAACGGAACATGAATCAAATCTCCGATGCACGGAGAAAATGTCCCGGCGTGCGTGCCGGGTCAAGCACCGTTCCATCGCGACCAACGACTAAGTGTCTATCCGTTCTTCTCCACGCAACCAGAATGCGCGCGCAGATGCAAAGCGATCCTGGGCAAGCAGATCCTTCAGGGGAGGAAGAAGCCGATGAAGGTCATCTTTCAGCGTGAAGGGTGGATTGACGATGATGAGGCCCGAGCCAGACAGGCCGGTGCCATCACGGTCACTCTTCACTGAAAGCTCTGCGCAAAGCATCTTGGGAATGTCGAGCGCCTGCAATTCCTCATGGAAACGCCGGATCGGCGCGCCTTTTTTCAGCGGATACCAAAGGCAGTAGGTGCCACCGGAAAATCGGCGATAGGCTGTTGCCAAGCCCTGAACCAGCCGTTCGTATTCTCCTTCGATCTCGAAAGGCGGATCGACGAGAACGATGCCACGCTTTTCTTTCGGCGGGAGGTGGGCGCCAAGCGACAGCCAGCCATCCAGCTCGGTCACACGGACCTGGAAGTCACCTTCGAAAAGACGTGCCAGACGGCGATAATCATCCGGATGCAGTTCCATCGCCGCAAGCCGGTCCTGTGGACGAAACAGGTTGCGCGCCAGACGGGGAGAGCCGGGATAGTAAGTGAGGCCACCTTTGGGATTTTCAGCACGAACCGCGTCGAGATAGGGCTGCAGAAGGCTTGCGACCTGACTGTCCCGATCGGCGTCCAGCAGGCGGCCGATACCATCCCGCCACTCGCCCGTCTTCTGCGCTTCTTCCGAAGAAAGGTCGTAGAGCCCAATACCGGCATGGGTATCCAGCACACGAAAAGCCTTGTCCTTCTTCTGCATGTGCCGGATCAAAAGAGCCAGGACAGCATGCTTGAGAACATCGGCAAAATTGCCTGCATGGTAAATGTGCCGGTAGTTCATTCCAAACCCTGCTGGATGATTTCAATAGATTTGATGCAACGCAAATGCCGCTTTCTGCGAGCCTTCGCATGTCCTATAGGAAAGACATGAACGTTGCGACCCCGATCACACTCAAAAATTCCACCGGACACACTGTCTGTCCGCATGACTGTCCCTCGGCCTGCGCGCTGGACGTTGATCTGACCGATGATGGCCGGATCGGACGCGTGCGCGGTGCCAACGCCAATAGCTACACGGCAGGCGTCATCTGCGCCAAGGTCGCTCGCTATGCGGAACGGCTCTATCACCCCGACCGCCTCATGACGCCGAAAAGGCGAAAGGGAGCAAAGGGTGACAGCAGTTGGCAGGAGATTTCCTGGGACGCCGCGCTGGACGAGATTGCCGAAGCCTTCGTGAAAGCCGAAGCCCAGCACGGCAGCGAGGCGATCTGGCCTTATTTCTATGCCGGAACCATGGGGCAGGTGCAGCGCGATTCCATCGAACGTCTTCGCCACGCCAAGCGTTATTCGGGCTTCTTTGGCTCCATCTGCACGAATATGGCCTGGACAGGCTATGTGCTGGGAACAGGCGCTTTGCGTGGACCCGATCCGCGCGAGATGGCGAAATCCGATTGCGTGGTGATCTGGGGGACAAACCCGGTGGCGACCCAAGTCAACGTCATGACCCATGCGGTCAAGGCGCGCAAGGAGCGCGGCGCCAAGATCGTCGTTATCGACATCTACGACAGCCCGACGATGAAGCGGGCGGATGTGAAGATCATCCTGAAGCCGGGTACGGATGCAGCACTTGCCTGCGCCGTCATGCACATCGCTTTCCGGGATGGTTACGCCGACCGTGACTACATGGCGAAATTTGCCGACGATCCCGCAGGATTGGAAGCGCATCTTCAGGCGAAGACGCCAGAATGGGCGTCTGCCATTACCGGGCTCTCGGTCGAAGAGATCGAGGCTTTCGCGCGTCTCGTCGGCACGACGAAGAAAACCTTCTTCCGCCTGGGCTATGGCTTTACGCGCCAGCGCAACGGAACCGTGTCGATGCACGCGGCGCTTTCGATCGCCACCGTGCTCGGCTCCTGGCAGTACGAGGGTGGCGGCGCCTTTCACAACAATGGAGAACTCTTCCGGCTCGACAAGCGCGAACTGATGGGCACAGCCTATGTCGACCCCGATATTCGCATGCTGGACCAGTCACAGATCGGTCGCGTTCTGACGGGTGATCCGGTGGCGCTGCGCCATCGTGGACCGGTGACGGCACTTCTCATCCAGAACACAAATCCGATGAATATCGCGCCGGAGCAGCGGCTGGTGCGGCAGGGTTTCCTGCGCGATGACCTGTTTGTCGCCGTCCATGAGCATTTCATGACAGACACCGCGCAGGTAGCCGATATCGTCTTGCCTGCGACGATGTTCGTTGAACATGATGATCTGTACCGCGCTGGCGGTCAGAACCACATCCTGCTCGGTCCGAAACTGGTGGAGCCACCGGCCACCGTGCGCACCAATCTCTTCGTCATTGAGGAACTCGCCAAGCGCCTTGGCGTGGATCACTATCAGGGCTTCGGTTTGAGCGAATGCGAACATATCGATCGCATGCTGCTGCCGAACGGCTATCCGGGTTACGAGCAGCTGCTGGTCGACAAATGGATCGATTGTCAGCCGGGCTTCGAGGAGTCTCACTATCTCAACGGCTTTGGCTATCCGGATGGGAAGTTCCGCTTCAAGCCGGATTGGGCAAACGGTCCATCCCCCAACAAGACGCCAGCCAGTATCGGTCCGCTCGGGCCCCACGCGGAGCTTCCGACATTCCCCGATCAGGTCAATGTCATCGAACTGACCGATGATGAGCATCCCTTCCGGCTGGCCACGTCGCCTGCGCGCAACTTCCTGAACTCCACGTTTGCGGAGACAAAAACCTCCCGCGACAAAGAGGGGCGTCCAGAGGTGATGGTTCACCCGGATGATGCCGCCAGCCATGATCTTGAAGACGGCAGCATCGTTCGCATCGGCAACCGGCGAGGTGACCTGCGCATCCACGTCAAGATCGTTGCGACTGCCCGGCGCGGCGTTCTGATTGCCGAGGGGCTCTGGCCGAATGGTGCACATATAGATGGTGAGGGGATCAATGTCCTGACCGGGGCTGACCCGGTGGCACCCTATGGCGGTGCCGCCGTTCATGACAATCGGGTATGGCTCAAGAAGGAAACGGCATGACGCAGCCAATGCAACCCGAAGTGACCATCGTCGAGAAGAAGCTGCTTTCCGATAACTGGTATTTTCTCCACAAGGTCAGCTTTGACTATACGGGTCGCAACGGCAAGACGAGCAGGCTCCACCGCGAAGTCTATGATCGGGGCAATGGTGCTACGATCCTGCTCTATGATCCGAAGCGGGATCTGGTGGTTCTGGTCCGCCAGTTCCGGATGCCTGCCTATATGAACGAGACCGACGGATTGCTGATCGAAACTCCGGCCGGTCTTCTGGATGGTGAACACCCGGAAGAAGCGATACGCCGCGAAGCGATTGAAGAAACCGGATATCAGGTGCGCGATGTGCGCTTTCTGTTCAAATGTTTCATGTCGCCCGGCGCCGTGACAGAACTCATTCACTTCTACGCCGCCATTATTGATGTGGAGGACAGGGTGAGTGAAGGAGGCGGTCTTGAGGAAGAGAACGAGGACATCGAGGTCCTGGAAATTCCGCTCTCGCAAGCTTTGACCATGGTGGAGAGTGGCGAGATCCTCGACGGCAAGACGATCATGCTGCTGCAATGGGCGCTGCTCAATCGCGATAGGCTTCGGTAGGGTCAGGACGGAACGCAGATCGGAAAACTGCGTTGAACGGGGCCAATCCAGCGAAAGGATCCCCCGATGACCATGATCAAGACCCGGACCGGAACAGAACTCTACGTGAAGGATTGGGGGCAGGGTCGCCCGATCGTCCTGCTTCATGGCTGGCCCCTGACCTCAGACACCTGGGATGATTTCGCCATGGAAGCGGCCAATACAGACGCTGATCATTCACGGAACAGGAGATAAAACGGTTCCGATCATGCATGCGGCCGCACCGCGGCGAAAATCATATCCGCGCAGAACTGATAGACTATGAAGGCGCGCCTCACGGACTGTTTGTATCCCAAAAGCAAAAAAATCGACCGAAGGCATCCTGCTTTTCTGAAGACCCGAAATCAGTCTCTGCGGAAATCGGGAACTATCTCATGTCTCTCGCCTATGCTGTGGGACAAATAACCGCCTATAGACAGCGCCGGGTTGGCAAAGGCAGTCGGCCCGGTATCAATTTCAGCACTACAGGCTGATGACAAAATCACTTGCCTGGACGGCAGGCGCGTAGAAAAGATTCGGCGGACCGGCAATCTTTTCCAGAGCAAGGCGATAGGTTGCATGTTCGACGATGAGAACGCGCGCCGCCAAACTATCTGATGTGTCGTCTTTCAGGATCGGCACAGCCGCCTGCGCGATAATTGGCCCTTCATCCATTCCCTCCGTAACGAAGTGAACTGTGCAGCCGGCCACCTTCATACCTGCCTCGATTGCACGTTGATGCGTGTGCAAACCCGGAAACAGCGGCAACAGTGATGGATGGATATTCAGGATGCGCCCCTCATAGGGACGAATGAAGTCCGAGGAGAGCAGACGCATGTAGCCCGCCAGACAAATGAGATCAGGGTTCAGTAAGGCAAGCGCCTCAAGCACCGCACTCTCATGCTCTGCCTTGGAACCATAATCCTTGCGCTCGAACGCAAAGGTCGGGATGCCTCGTGCTTCAGCCTTGGCGAGGCCGCCCGCGCCCTTGCGATCCGAAATCACACCGACGATCTCCGCAGGAAAATCGTCCGCCGCACATGCATCGGCGAGCGCCAGCATATTCGAACCGCCGCCTGAGATCAGCACAACAACGCGTTTGCGGATCTGGCTCATAGAGCAAGCGTTCCCTTGTAGATGGTTCCGGCAGCGCCCGCTTCCCGGGCAACCATGCGGCCAAGCGGTACCACCACTTCACCTTCACGATTGAGAACTTCTGTCACTGCCTGCGCATTTTCTGCCGAGACAACGGCGATCATGCCGACACCACAGTTGAAGGTGCGCAGCATTTCGGTGGCGACAACGCCGCCTGTCTTAGCAAGCCACGAGAAGACGGGCGGAACCGGGATGCTGTCGAGATCGATTTCTGCGGCCAGATGATCCGGCAGAACGCGTGGAATATTATCAGGGAAACCGCCGCCGGTAATATGTGCGAGGGCCTTGAGGGCGTTCGTTTCACGGATCGCTTTCAACAGCGGCTTTACGTAGATGCGGGTTGGCGTCAGCAGGGCTTCACCAAGTGTCTTGCTCTCGGAGAATGGAGCCGGATCGCTCCACGAGAGACCGGACACGTCCACGATTTTGCGGACGAGCGAGAAGCCGTTGGAGTGAACGCCCGATGAGGTTAGGCCGAGAATGACGTCGCCAGCCTGAAGGTCGCCAGTCGGCAGCAACTGTCCGCGCTCGGCAGCTCCGACAGCAAAACCTGCCAGATCGTAATCGCCGTCACGGTACATTCCGGGCATTTCCGCTGTTTCGCCGCCGATCAAGGCGCAGCCAGCCTGTCGGCAACCGTTTGCAATACCGAGAACGATTGCTGCACCCTGTTCCGGATTGAGCTTGCCCGTGGCAAAATAATCCAAGAAGAATAGCGGTTCGGCGCCCTGAACGACAAGGTCGTTGACACACATGGCCACCAGATCAATGCCGACGGTATCGTGACGGTCGGCGTCGATTGCGATCTTCAGCTTGGTGCCGACGCCATCGTTGGCCGCAACGAGCACCGGGTCGGTGAAGCCTGCTGCTTTCAGATCAAACAGGCCGCCGAAGCCACCAATCTCGCCATCGGCACCCGGTCGACGCGTTGAGCGGACAGCGGGCTTGATCTTCTCAACCATGAGATTGCCCGCATCGATATCGACGCCGGCATCGCTGTAGGTAAGACCATTCTTGCCTGCTTTACTCATCATGCGTCTCCATACGGGTTTGGCAGGTGCTGCAGCACTGACCCGGAGCGGTAGTCGTGCCTTGAGCGGAAACCTGCAAATTTGCTCAAAATCCCGGCTCCGCAACCTTACTGGTGACGGTTCCATTCTTGCGGCTGGCCATGGCACGGAGTGCCGTCAGATGCAAGAGTTGGCCGGTATTTGCCCCTGTTTTCTGAGCTGCCCAGCCCAGATTCCCCCTTCTAGCAATCCGGCTTGACCTTGATGGCAGACACAGCCTATCCCACTTCGTGAACGCAGTGCGGCAAGGAACCCTTTCATGGCCTATCACATCAGCGGTGCAAGCCTTCGGCGTTACGTGCTATTCTGGATTTGCGCCTTTATCGCCTTCGTTATTTTTCTTCTGGCCTTTCGAACGATCCTGTTGCCTTTCGTGGCGGGCATGGCACTGGCCTATTTTCTGGATCCGGTCGCAGACTGGCTGGAACGCCGAGGCCTCAGCCGGCTGATGGCAACCATTGTTATTCTCATCAGCTTCATCTTGATGTTCGCCATGGCGCTGATCGTGGTGGTGCCCCTCATTATCGGCCAGTTCAGCCAATTTGCCCAGGTCCTGCCTGATTACATCACACAGCTGCAGCAACTGATCGCCAATCCTGAAAACTCCTACCTTCCCAAGTGGATGGTAACGCAGATTCAGAACGCCAAGCAGAACTTCTCCGGCCTGATGTCGGAAGGCGCGGGCTTCATCGGTGGATTGCTGAACCAGTTGTGGAATTCGGGCAAAACGCTGATCGACGTGATTTCGCTTCTCGTTGTCACCCCCGTCGTCGCCTTCTATATCTTGCTGGATTGGGACCGCATGGTTGAGAAGGTGGACAGCTGGGTTCCGCGCGATCAGGTCCATACCATCCGCCAACTGGCGCGGGAGATGGACGATGCGGTTTCTGGCTTCATCCGCGGGCAGGGTTCGCTCTGCCTCATTCTCGGCATCTATTATGCGGTTGGCCTTTCACTGGTCGGTCTGAACTTTGGCCTGCTGATCGGCTTCGTCGCGGGTATGATCAGTTTCATTCCCTACATCGGTTCGCTGGTGGGACTCATCCTCGCTGTGGGTGTAGCGCTCATGCAGTTCTGGCCGGATTATGGCTGGATCATCGCTACCATGGCCGTGTTCTTTTCCGGGCAGTTCATCGAAGGCAATATTCTTCAGCCGAAGCTTGTGGGGTCCAGCGTAGGGCTGCATCCGGTCTGGCTGATGTTCGCGCTTCTGGCCTTCGGTGCCATGTTCGGGTTTGTTGGCTTGCTGATTGCTGTGCCCGCCGCCGCGGTTGTTGGCGTGCTTGTGCGGTTTGCGATCTCACGCTATCTTCAAAGCGATATATATTTCGGTCATTCGACTGCGCTGCCTTGGGATGAAAAGGCGGAAGTCGCAACAAAGGCCGTGCAAGAGCCCCAAATTTCGCATGACAGAGACGCTTGATAAAACAAGGCGCCAGCGCGCGGAGCAGCTTCCGCTGGCTCTGAGCCACGATGCCGCAATCGGTCGCGAGGATCTTCTCGTCGCGGAACCGGTCAGTGCAGCCGTTGCAATGATTGATGCATGGCCGCACTGGAATGCTCCGGTCGTGATTTTGACTGGGCCTGCTGGATGCGGAAAGACACATCTGGCCAACATCTGGCGAGAGAAGGCCGGTGCAGAGATCATTCAGCCGAAAGCTGGTGCGCATGCGGCAATAATCGCTGCGTCGCGACCGGTTCTCTTCGAGGATGCGGACCAGGTTGCTTTCGACGACAACGAGCTCTTTCACGTCATCAACAGTGTCCGGGAAAACGGTCATAGCCTGTTGATGACCGCGCGGCTCTGGCCCATGTCATGGCCCGTCACCCTTCCGGATCTACGCTCTCGCCTGAAGGCGGCGACTGTGGTCGAAATCGGAGAGCCGGACGAAGACCTGCTGGGACAAGTCATCATCAAGCTCTTTGCTGATCGCCAACTGCACATTGATGATCGGATTGTGGCTTATATCGTGGCACGTATGGAGCGCTCCATGCAGGCGGCCCAGGGTGTTGTAGAGCGACTGGATCATCTTGCTCTGGCCAGGGGCACAAGGATTACGCGTAATCTTGCGGCCGAAGTGCTGGAGAGTTTCTCTGCTGACGACCCGGAAGATTGACTGTCATCTTTCCGTCGTTGAAAAGTTATAGGGCCGGGAGGAAGGGCCGGAACAGGCGTTGATTCCGGCTGACATGAACTACGCCATGCGGCGCCAGTCGTGTCGAGAAACTCCTGTTCAGACTTTGGGAAGGGTCGTCAATGGATCAGATGTCGGAAACCAATGTGCTGCCGCCTGTTGCGGAGGCACCGGGCATCGATCTGCTGAGCAGCCCCGAGCGGTTTATCAACCGAGAATTTTCGTGGTTGCAGTTCAATCGGCGTGTTCTCGAGGAAACCTTGAATACAGCCCATCCGCTGCTGGAGCGGGTGCGTTTCCTGTCCATTTCGGCGGCCAATCTCGACGAGTTCTTCATGGTGCGCGTCGCAGGTCTGGAAGGGCAGGTACGTCAGGGTATCGTTGTGCGTAGCCCTGATGGCAAGACGTCGGCCGAACAGCTTGAAGAGATACTGAAGGAAATCGACAATCTTCAGATGGAGCAGCAGGCGTCTCTGGCCGTTCTGCAACAATATCTGGCCAAGGAAGACATCCTGATCGTGCGGCCAGCCGCCCTGTCCGACGAGGACCGAAGCTGGCTGGCAACCGATTTCGAGGAGAATCTTTTCCCGATCTTGACTCCGCTCTCCATTGATCCGGCCCATCCCTTCCCGTTCATCCCGAACCTCGGCTTTTCCATGGGCCTGCAGCTGGACAGCAAAAGCGGGCGCGAACCGATGACGGGCCTTCTGCGACTGCCGCCGACGCTGGATCGGTTCATTCGTTTGCCAGATGAGGGTGCAACGATCCGCTACATCACTCTTGAAGATGTCGTGAGCATGTTCATCGACCGCCTGTTCCCGGGCTATGAGGTGAAGGGCGCCGGTACATTCCGCATCATTCGCGACAGCGATATCGAAGTCGAGGAAGAGGCCGAAGATCTTGTCCGCTTCTTCGAGACGGCGCTGAAGCGCCGCCGCCGTGGCAAGGTTATCCGGATCGAAACGGATAGTGAAATGCCTGCATCACTGCGCCAGTTCGTAGTGCAGGAACTCGGCGTGCCGGATAACCGTATTGCCGTTCTGCCCGGATTGCTGGCGCTCAATACCCTGTCAGAAATCACCAAGGCACCGCGTGATGATCTGCGGTTTGAGCCCTACAACGCACGCTTCCCGGAGCGTGTGCGCGAGCACGCGGGTGATTGTTTCGCCGCCATTCGCGAAAAGGACATGGTGGTTCATCATCCCTATGAGAGCTTTGACGTCGTCGTGCAGTTCCTCTTGCAAGCAGCACGCGACCCCGAGGTTCTGGCGATCAAGCAGACCTTGTATCGTACGTCGAACGACAGCCCGATTGTCCGAGCCCTGATCGATGCCGCCGAAATGGGCAAGTCCGTCACCGCGCTCGTCGAGCTCAAGGCGAGGTTTGATGAAGAGGCGAACATACGATGGGCGCGTGACCTGGAGCGGGCAGGCGTGCAGGTCGTATTCGGTTTCATCGAACTTAAGACGCATGCGAAGATGTCGATGGTCGTGCGTCGTGAAGATGGCAAGCTACGTACCTACTGCCACCTCGGCACAGGCAATTATCACCCGGTCACCGCCAAGATCTACACGGACCTTTCGTTCTTCACGTGTAATCCTAAAATTGCACATGACATGGCCAATGTGTTCAATTTCATCACCGGCTACGGCGAGCCTGAGGAGAGCATGAAGCTGGCGGTTTCGCCCTATACATTGCGGCCCCGAATCCTGAAGCATATCGAGGAAGAGATCGTTCATGCGACCGAAGGCCGCCCTGCGGCGATCTGGATGAAGATGAACTCGCTGGTCGATCCGGACATCATCGATGCGCTCTACCGCGCCAGCAGGGCAGGCGTCGAAGTAGATCTCGTGGTACGCGGCATCTGCTGCCTTCGCCCACAGGTCGAGGGTCTCTCGGAAAACATTCGCGTGAAATCGATCGTCGGTCGCTTCCTGGAGCACAGCCGCATCTTCTGTTTTGGCAATGGCCAGGGCCTGCCTTCTGAAAGGGCATTGGTCTATATCGGCTCTGCCGACATGATGCCACGCAATCTTGATCGAAGGGTCGAAACCCTTGTGCCGCTTCTTAACCCTACGGTGCACGAGCAGGTTCTTTCACAGATCATGCTGGGTAACCTGATTGACAACCAACAGAGCTACGAGATACTGCCCGATGGAACATCGCGCAGGATTGAAGCACGCAAAGGTGAGGAACCTTTCAACGCGCAACACTATTTCATGACCAATCCGAGCCTTTCAGGCCGAGGTGAAGCATTGAAGTCGAGCGCGCCGAAACTCATCGCGGGCATCATGTCCGGACGTAAGAAATAGGGCTTTATGGTACGATCTGATGCACAGGGGCGTCTCCCCGGAAGCGCACCTGTTTCCGTGGTGGATATTGGGTCCAACTCTGTTCGCCTCGTGGTCTACGAAGGCTTGTCTCGCGCACCTGCCGTTCTATTCAATGAAAAGGTGCTCTGTGGTCTCGGCAAGGGCATAGGCCTAACAGGCAAGATGGACGAGGAGGCGGTCGAGCGCGCCCTTAATGCACTACGTCGGTTCCGCGCGCTGTCGGATCAGGCGCAGGCAACGCGTATTTTCATTCTGGCTACGGCAGCCGCGCGTGAGGCGAGCAACGGACCCGCTTTCATCGAGGAAGCAGAGCGCATCCTCAGCCATCCCGTTCAGGTGCTGTCCGGTGAAGAGGAAGCTCTGTATTCGGCCCTTGGCGTTATCAGCGGCTTTAGTGAAGTCGACGGAATCGTCGGCGATCTGGGCGGCGGTTCGCTCGAACTCATCGACATAGAAGCTGGAAAGGTTGGCAAGGGCATCACACTGCCGCTCGGCGGTTTGCGCCTCTCAGAAGTGTCCGGCGGATCGCTGGCGAAGGCTCGCAGCCTTGCTAAGGTCCATGTGAAGGATGCGAAACTTCTTGCGAAAGGTGCCGGGCGCACGTTTTACGCGGTCGGTGGAACCTGGCGCAACATCGCCAAGCTTCACATGGAGATGGCGCATTACCCTTTGCACATGATGCAAGGGTATGAGCTGCGCTTCGACGAGATCCAGAACTTTCTTGAGCAGATCGTACTGTCGAAGGACAGCAAGGATCCGGCCTGGCAATCGGTGTCCAAGAACCGCAGGGCGCTTCTGCCCTTTGGTGCGGTTGCCATGCAGGAAGTGCTGAGCATCATGAAGCCGGCGGGCGTGATCTTCTCCGCGCAGGGCGTGCGAGAAGGTTACCTGTATGCCCAGCTTCCCACGGAGGAGCAGGCGGAAGACCCGCTCTTGCTGGCATCTGACCAACTTGCCATTCTGCGCGCTCGCTCGCCAGAGCATGCTCGCGAACTGGCGGATTGGACCGGCCGCACGGTGCCCGCATTCGGGATCGATGAATCGGAAGAGGAAAGCCGATACCGCCGGGCGGCATGTCTTCTGGCGGACATCAGTTGGCGCGCTCATCCGGATTACCGTGGGCTGCAGGCTTTGAACTTGATTGCGCATTCGTCGCTGGTCGGCATCACACATCCGGGCCGCGCCTATCTTGCGCTTGCCAACTATTACCGTTTTGAAGGTCTTCACGACGATGGCGCGACAGAGCCTTTGGCGCAAATCGCCACGCCGCGGCTTCTGGGTCTCGCCAAAATTCTGGGCGGGTTGCTGCGCGTAGTTTACCTCTTCTCGGCATCCATGCCAGGCGTCGTCAACCACCTATACTTCCGGAAGTCCAACCAGCCGGATCTTGATCTCGAACTGGTCGTTCCGCACGAATACATCAATTTCTCGGGCGAGCGCCTGGACGGACGCCTCCAACAACTGGCGAAGCTGACGGGCCGTCGTCTTGCTTTCGTCTTCGAGTAATTCGCCAGCTTAGCCAGGTACCTGTCTCAGCGCGAAAACGGTAAGGGGAGCATCATGACCTTTGACCGTATGCGCTCCGCAGGAATCGGCGGTCACATTGTCCGGCAGGTTTAGACGGGCCAAAAGCTCGGCTGATATCAGAACAGGCTCTTCAAGGGTCTTGCAAAGGCCTTCTATCCGCGCGGTCGTATTCACCACATCGCCGAAATACGTGATTTTCTGATGAAATAGACCGATTGCGGCGGTAACCACCACGCCGCCGTGGAGAGCCGCGCAAATTTTCGGCACCCTACCAAACTGCTGGATCCACCAATCCTTGTTGCATTCCAACTCTTCCAGAATTGCGCAGAGGCATACTACACAGCGCGCCCTGTCGACCCCAATCTTCATTCGCCAGGTTATAATGGCGCAGTCGCCGACATAGTCGTCGATTTCTCCATCATGCGCGCGGACGTGAGCCGCAAAACTTGCGAAGATTTCGCCAAGAAATTCCTGCGCTCGCAGATCGCCGAACTGACGTGCGTAGCTGGTTGAACCGATAACGTCGATGAATAGAAAGACACGCTCTTCGCGTAGCGGTTTTCGATATCGACCCGTCACAAGACTGGAGAACACTTCCCGGCCCAGCAACTGGCGAATCCGCAGGAGGGTGATCCCTGCGAAGAAGAAACTTAAAGTGTAGAGGAAGGTTGCGGGACGCTGGATCAAAACATCTCTCCAATCGGATTGAATCAATCCAGAGAGCTTCAGGAGTGTCCCTGCGAGGGCAAAGCCGGAACAACTGAGCACGACATAGGAAATCAGGCTTCCCGCAATATAGCCAGGAGTCGGTAGTTTCTGGATCCGTTCGTGAAAATTTGGAAGCAATCTGCCGACTTCGAAAAGAATGAGGGGAAGGCTGCAAGCCAGAGCGTAGATCGCTCCAATATAATAGGCTTCGCTTTCCATAAACAGTACCATGTACAGCACGCCCGTGAGCGCGATCAGCAGGCAGAGCAAGATCCATCGCGTGGGAGATATGACGGCCCTCCCACTCGGTGTTGCAATGCGCTTTCTTTGAGGTTTCTGCATGACTTCGCTACCTTGCTGGCTGCAGTTTCGAGGCAACAGCCATTACCATGGTCACTCACGGAACGATGAAGGAACCAGGCAGCAACCGATAGGCTCAGGATCCGAGGTCCACCGCTTCGACCCGCTTATCCACGAAGCGAAGTGCGACCTGGCCCGAGATCAGCTTCAAAGCCGGATCTCCGAAAAGATCTTTTCGCCAGCCTTGCAGAGCAGGCACATCCGCAGCCGCACCATCGGTCGCAATCTTGTCGAGATCGTCGCTGCTGGCGAGAACCTTGGCGGCCACGCCGTGCTTCTCCGAAACCAGCCGCAACAAGACTTTCAAAAGTTCCACGGCAGACTGAGCGCCTTCGGGAACATGCGTGTGCTTTGCGGCCTGTGGCATATCCGATCGCGGCAGGCTCAAGGCTTCGTTGACTGCAGACAGGATCGAAGTTCCGGAAGACGATCGTTCCCAGCCTTTCGGGATCGTACGCAATCGACTCAGCGCATCCACGTCCTTTGGCTGTTGCTGGGCAATTTCAAAAATCGCGTCATCCTTAAGCACCCGGGAGCGGGGCACGTTACGGCTTCGCGCTTCGCGTTCTCTCCAGGCAGCCACATATTTGAGAACCGCCAGTTCCTGGGGTTTGCGCAGCCGCGAGCGCAGACGCAGCCAAGCATCATCTGGATGCATGTCGTAGGTTTCGGGCGATTCCAGAACCGCCATCTCCTCGCTCACCCAGGTTGTACGTCCCTCCGCCTCTAACTTGTTCTTCAGGAAGAGATAGACGTCACGCAGATGGGTTACATCGGCCAGAGCATAGTCCAGCTGCTTTTCCGAAAGGGGACGTCTGCTCCAGTCGGTGAAACGTGACGACTTGTCAATCTGCACATTCTTGATCCGCTGGACGAGCTGATCATAGGAGATCGAGTCGCCAAAGCCGCACACCATGGCAGCCACTTGTGTGTCGAAGATTGGATGCGGGATCAGATTTCCAAGATGGTAGACGATTTCCAGATCCTGACGTGCGGCATGAAAGACCTTCACAACATCCGGATTGGCCATCAATACAAAAAAAGGCCTCAGATCCAGGCCCTTGGCGAGTGGATCGACAATCACTTCAAGATCCGGCCCTGCCATTTGTATGAGGCAGAGCTCTGGCCAGAAGGTCGTTTCGCGCAAGAATTCGGTATCAACGGTCACGAATTGCGAGCGGGCAAGAGTCCGGCAGGCTTCCTCAAGGGCAATTGTCGTATCGATCATCAGCTTCGTCGGCAGGAGTTGAGAATAAATGTTCTATCTTCCTTTCCCTTTCGTCAGCCAAAGTCAACAGATGGAGCGTTGCGATGGATCAACCCCCGGTATTATTCGCTGCTTTGTCGTTAAGATGGCAACATTGTACAAAGTTCAGATTACCCGGACGTAGGACGTCATTCCGCTCTTTTGATGCTCGATGATATGGCAATGCATGACCCAGTCACCTGGATTTTCGGCAACCAGTGATAGTTGTACTTTCTCGTCTGGCAGGGCCAGATAGGTATCGGTAATCAGAGGCGGAACCTGCCTCAAACTGGAAGAAACGACCTGAAAGTTCATTCCGTGCAAATGGATCGGGTGGACGTGCGGCGTCAGGTTCTCCAGATTGAAGACATAGCTCTTGCCCAGCTTCAACTCCGCAAGCGGCGCGGTCGGATCGGCGCTGTCCCCAGGCCAAGGCACACGATTAATGGCCCAGAACGTATATCCAAGCGAGCCGCAGAAGGATTCCTTTGCGCCACCTTCTGCCGTAGCGCTGAGGATCAGCGGTATCTGCTCTGCATTCTTGAGATCAGGCTCCTGCCATGGATTGGCTGAGAGAGGTGGCAGATCCTCGAGCCGGTGCTTCAGGCTTTGGCCGATGGCCTTGAAGGTCGCAACAGTTTTTGCGGTGGAAGGGCGAGTGTCCAAAAGCGACACGACACTGCCTTCGACATCCGGCATGCGAAGCGCAAGGTCGAGGCGCTGACCGGGCCCGATGACCGCCGTTTCCAGTCGGAAACGCTCCGGCATCGGCTGGCTGTCGACGGCAATCACGTCGGCATCGGCACCATCCAACCGAAGCTGGTAGATGCGGGTCACATCACTGGCAACGAGGCGCAAACGTACAATTCCACCTGATGGCGCCTCATAGGCAGGCTGAACCTGCCAATTCGCTCCTCTCACGGTGCCGAATGTTCCGTTTCTGGCGGCATCCCGTGGTTTGAACTGTTCGATAAACTGTCCGTCCGCCCCAAGCCTCCAATCGCGCAGATTGATCGCGATTTCTGCATCGAATTGCGGATCCTTCGAGTCCTCGACAATCAGCATTCCCGTCATACCGCGGCCCATCTGTGTCAGCGTATTGCAGTGGGGATGGTACCAGAAGGTGCCTGCATCTGGTGCCGCAAACCGATAGTCGAAGCTGTCGCCCGTATAGACATAGGGTTGGGTCAGAAAGGGAACGCCATCCATCCGGTTCTCGATGCGCAGGCCATGCCAGTGAATGGTCGTTGGCTCATCGAGACGGTTCACAAGCTTCGCGGAAAAGGGTTCCCCACGCTTCAAGCGCAAAGTCGGCGGCATCAACGCATCCGGCTCGCCAAGGGAGCGATAGGTCATGACGCCATCGGTCAGATGCTGACCGTCCAGCAAGGCTTTGGCGTTCACGGCCTCAAGTTCGACCTTGCTGGCTGCATTTGCCGTTTCGCTTGAAACTATCGCGGCACCAAGCCCCGTTCCATAGGCCGCAATGCCAAGACCAGCTTTCAGCAAGCTTCTGCGGTTCATCTGGATCATGGTGGCGCGTCCTGCTTCTTATCGCCGCCTTTTAAACCTGAGTACACAAATCATCAATGAGCTGACGCGGGCAGAGTGACGCAGTGTTCAGGTCCGTGGTGGCTGACGCTCGTCATCGGGTGCCCCAGCCAGCTTGTTGAAATAGGCGGAGGTCCGCAGCAGAGCCTGAAAACGTCCAGGTCTTTGTTCCGGTGGAACAGCAGGGCGGGTTTTCATTCTCAGGAATGTGTAGACAAGGAACCCGGTGAATATGAACGAGGTGTAGATAAAGAACACTTTGGGGCCGATGAACTGCAGCAAAAGCGAGGCAAGCAGCGGTCCTATGGTTGCCCCGATGGACCAGAAAAATAGAAGCCCTGCCGAAACCAGTGCGTGCTCGCCCGGCTTTGCGTGGTCGTTGGCGTGCGCTGAGCAAAGCGAGTAAAGTGGCATTGCAAAGGCACCGTATATGAAGATGCCGATAATGTTTGCCGTTTGATCGAGGCCCGCGAAAAATGAAAGGTATCCGCCTGTCAGGATCGTTCCGACCGTTGCCCAGATGATAACTTTACGCCGATCCAGCTTGTCGGAATAAAGGCCGAGGGGATATTGCAGAACGACGCCGCCGATGATGCCTGCGCTCATAAAGGTGGCGATACCCGTAACGCTCATACCGATATCCTGCGCATAGATCGGTCCGATATTGCGGAATGCCGCCATCGCGAGACCCACGGCAATGACGCCGACCACGGATAGCGGCGAGATCCGCCAGACCGCCAAAATATCGTAATTGATGGCTTCCGGTGGCGTAGGGTGCGAGCGGTCTGCGACAGAAATCGGCACCAGCGACATCGCCATGGCAATGGCAACCAGCGAAAAAATGACCGGCCCTTCGACGCCAAGTGCCGGAATGAGATATTGGGCCAGTGTTACCGAAGACAGATCAACCAAGCGATAGACAGATAGCGTCCTTGCTCGGTTGGCATTGGTGACCTTGGCATTGATCCAGCTTTCGATGACGGCGAAAAGACTGGCCACCGCAACGCCAATGATAAACCGCATTAGCATCCAGAAGCCGGGTTCGATGATGAGCGGCATGAGAATGCAACAGCTTGCCGTTATGGCCGCCATGGCTGCGAAGCTGCGGATATGGCCGATCGACCGCAAGATTCGTGTTACATAGAGGCAACCAACAGCGAACCCGACGCTATAGGCGGCACCGATCATTCCGATCGTTGATGGTGAAAAGCCCTCGGCGGACCCGCGAAGCGCAATATAGGTTCCCTGTAGGCCGTTGCCGCCAATCAGTATGCCGGCAGTAACGAGCAGGGGGATCAGCGGGCGTATGGTGGACATGGTTCGGGCCATCTGCTGTGCTTAACGAGCGAGGGGCCATTCCCATGCGTCGTTCCATTATTTTAGTCACGCCTTGAGTCGGAAGATAGTTCAGAGCTTAGATTGATCCATCACGGGAACTGATGGATGCCCAGACTTTGCACGCGATCTCTGTCGTGTCTCAATAAATATCGAGGCGCCAAATCCTGTGCACCGCTTCTCTCCTTGGCAGTTATGCTTGACAAATCTGGCGCACCATGCGCTTTTCCGCCCGATTTTAAACGCTGGCCGGAATCTGTCTTTCGCGCTGGCTTACCCGATTCCAGGATTTTGAAATGCACCCTTATCGCAGCCACACCTGTGCCGCTCTCAGGAAGTCCGATGTCGGCGCGACCGTTCGCCTCTCCGGCTGGGTCCACCGTGTTCGTGATCACGGCGGCGTTCTGTTCATCGACCTTCGCGACCATTATGGAATGACCCAGGTTGTCGCCGATCCCGATAGTCCGGCCTTCAAGGTCGCCGAAACCGTTCGCGGCGAATGGGTCATTCGTATCGATGGCGTGGTCAAGGCCCGCACCGACGAAACTGTCAACAAGAACATGCCGACGGGCGAAATCGAGCTCTATGCCAAGGAGATCGAGGTTCTGTCGGCTGCCAAGGAACTGCCGCTGCCGGTCTTCGGTGAACCGGAATACCCGGAAGATGTTCGCCTGAAGTATCGCTTCCTCGATCTACGCCGCGAAACGCTGCACAAGAATATCGTCAAGCGTACGCAGATCATCGCGGCCATACGGTCCGGTATGACGTCCGCCGGATTTGCCGAATACTCGACGCCTATTCTGACCGCATCTTCGCCGGAAGGTGCGCGTGACTTCCTCGTGCCGAGCCGCATTCATCCCGGCAAGTTCTTCGCGCTGCCGCAGGCGCCGCAGCAGTACAAGCAGCTTCTGATGGTGGCTGGCTTCGACCGCTACTTCCAGATCGCGCCGTGCTTCCGCGATGAGGATCCGCGCGCAGACCGTCTGCCGGGCGAATTCTACCAGCTCGACGTCGAGATGAGTTTCGTAACCCAGGAAGATGTCTGGGGCACGATGGAGCCGATGATGACGGCGGTGTTCGAACAGTTTGCCGAGGGCAAGCCTGTAACGAAGAACTGGCCGCGCATTCCCTATGATGAAGCGATCCGCAAGTACGGCTCGGACAAGCCGGATCTGCGCAACCCCATCACCATGCAGGCTGTGACCGAGCATTTCGCTGGCTCAGGCTTCAAGGTCTTCGCGAACATGATTACGTCGAACCCGAAGGTCGAAGTCTGGGCAATTCCGGCGAAGACCGGCGGTAGCCGCGCTTTCTGCGACCGCATGAATGCCTGGGCGCAAGCGCAGGGCCAGCCGGGTCTCGGTTACATCTTCTGGCGCCAGGAAACAACTGACGATGCAACTTGGCCTTCCGATGGTAGCCTGCCAACCGATGAATCGTCTTGGCGACCAGTGGGTTCTGGTCCGCTTGCCAAGAACATTGGCCCAGAACGAACAGAAGCTATTCGCACGCAGCTTGGACTGGAAGCCGGTGACGCCTGCTTCTTCGTGGCGGGCGATCCTGCCAAGTTCTACAAGTTCGCTGGTGAAGCCCGCACGCGCGCAGGCGAGGAACTGAACCTCGTTGATCGCGATCGCTACGAGTTCTGCTGGATCGTCGATTTCCCGTTCTTCGAATACAACGAAGAAGACAAGAAGATCGATTTCGCTCACAACCCGTTCTCGATGCCGCAGGGCGGATTGGATGCTCTCGAAAACCAGGATCCTCTGACGATCAAGGCCTATCAGTACGATGCCGTCTGCAACGGCTTCGAGATCGCCTCGGGCTCCATCCGTAACCAGTCGCCGGATCTTATGGTCAAGGCCTTCGAACTGGTTGGTCTCTCCAAGGCTGACGTCGAAGAGCGTTTTGGCGGCATGTACCGCGCATTCCAGTATGGTGCGCCTCCACACGGCGGTTGCGCCTTCGGTATCGACCGCGTCGTCATGCTTCTGGTGGGCGCGAAGAACCTGCGCGAAATCACGCTGTTCCCGATGAACCAGCAGGCCCAGGATCTGCTGATGAATGCGCCGTCGGAGGCAACTCCGACGCAGCTTCGCGAGCTTTCGCTGCGCGTTATCCCGCCGCAGAAGAAAGACTGATCGTCAGGCTGATTATCGTCTTCAACGCCGCCGCTTTTAGAAAGCGGCGGCGTTTTTGTTTATCCGCCGATGGGGCCATCGCGAGGGAACCAAGTCACCATCCCGGTGTTGTCTGGCAGAACAAACACAGGGAGAATTGGAATGTTGAAGTCGATGATCGTCGCATCTGCGACCCTTTTCATGTCGACTGCTGCCTTTGCGCAATCCACCGTGATCGTATCCGAACCGCCGCCGCCAGGCGCGGTCGTCGTTCGCGAAATGCCTGCGCAGGTGCGGACCTACGTCATGCAACAGAGCGTCCCGTCCGTTTCCTATCAAGGCGACGTTCTGGTCGGTCGTGTGCTGCCGCAGGATGTCGATGTACATGTGGTCGATGGCTATAACGACTACGCCTATACGGTCGTGAACGAGCGACGTGTCGTTGTCGATCCAGACACGCGTCGTGTCATTCAGGTTCTTGATTGAAGGCCAGTATCTGCTCTACGTGAGTAGTAAATTGCCCACGCCTTCTTATGTAAATCGCTTTATTAGTTTTTGTTGAAATTAGAAACTGAAACCTTATTCATAACCACTTTGAATTTCGTCGATACAATCGACGGTATCTCTTCAACTAAATCTCAACGGATTTAATACATAGTAGATGTGTTAATGTGCCGAGGAGGGATCATGGATCGAATTTATGTCACCCGGGGTTCTGGAAACTGTTTCAAACCATTTCTGGCATCTTCGTATTGCGACAAAACACTAGACTTTATCGATGTTAATTTATTAGGTGGCGAACATAAATCTGATGCGTTTCTCGCAATCAATGACCGGGGCCAGGTCCCGTATATGGTGACCGGGTCAGGGGTCGGCATCGGTGAGTCAAACGCCATGCTTTGGCTTATCGCCGATGGCTCCGACCTTATGCCGGATACAGCTGTAGAACGAGCCCGCAGCCTGCAATGGATGTTCTTCGAGCAGTCCAAACTGGAGCCGTTTATTTCACCCGCACGTTTTCTTACCTTTATTGCTCCGCAACTGGGGAAGGGCAGAGAATCCGACATTGCCAACTGGTTGGAAAAGGCAAGAAGTGGTCTCGCTAACCTGGATGCACATCTCGGCAAGAGCAGCTTCATGCTGGGAGAGCGCTACGGGATCACGGATATCGCCGTTTTCGGCTATGTACACGTGTCTCACGAAGCAGGGATAGACATGGCTGAATTCCCAGCCGTTCAGCGGTGGATTGACCGCGTTGCCTCCACACCCAGATTCCGGCCACTGGCCGAGCTTTGCATCAATGCGCGCCCGTTCTCGCAGGGTCTCGCTTAAAAAAACGTAGCGGGGAGGAGGCTGCATGCCAAAGGTGAGTGTGGCGAAGAGAGTGGCACTTCAGGCCGAAGCGGAGCCTGCTGTCTGGCACGGGCGCGATCTGCTGGACCGACTTGCAACCGCAGTGTGGATCTTCGATATCGATGAAGGACGTGTTGTCTGGGGGAATGAGATGGCGCTCGATATCTGGGCCGCTGTCGACTTGGAGGAACTGCGCGCGCGCCGCATGAAAGACAATATGTCGCCGGCGGTTTCTCGTCGTCTGCTGCAATATCAAATCGATTTTATCGAAAAAGATGCGGTCTTCACCGAAATGTGGACGCTGTATCCACGGGGCGTGCCTCGTCCACTTCAGGTCCGCTTTAGCGGCTTCCGTTTGCCTGATGGGCGTATGGCCATGCTCTGTGAGGGACGCGATGAGATGAGCCTGGTGCCGGAGGCCATTCGTAGCGCCGACGTTCTGCTTCACACCCATCTCATGATATCTCTACATACAATCGAAGGGCGAACACTATACTGCAATCCAGCCGCGAGGGCGGACTTCGACATTCGGTACGGCTCCCTCAGTGATCGCTTCGTCGATCCGCATGACTTTACATCTTTGTTGCACCAGTTGGAGAGCGTTGGCGAAGCCCGATTGATTGCCGAGGTCTACACAGCCCAGGGAAAGCGCTGGCATGAACTTATTGCGCGTTCCTGCTTTGATCCGGTCTCAGGCTCGCCCTCTCTCATCCTGAGCGAGTCCGACGTCACGGAACTCAAGGAGGCGGAGGCGTTGGCGAAAAAGCTGGCGCATCATGACCCCCTAACAGGCCTCTACAACCGGCTGAGCCTACCTCTGCGCTTCGAGGAGTTGGCGGCAAGAGCTCAGCGCATGGGATCCCGCATCAGCCTGCTCTTCATCGATCTCGATCAATTCAAGGCAGTCAACGATACCCTAGGTCATCTGCAGGGAGACAATCTTCTGCGTGACGTTGCGGGACGGTTGCGCGAAATCTGTAGCGAAGATGATGTCGTGGTGCGTTTGGCAGGGGATGAATTCCTGTTCCTGCTTCTTCAGCGTCAGGATGTTGCTTGTCGGTTGAAAAGCGTTTCAGACAGTGTACTGGAAAGGCTTTCCATTACGGTTGAAAGCGACCGACACCAGTTGATGGTCACACCCAGTATTGGAATTGCCCACTATCCGGACCACGGGACCGATATCCAGGCACTGATGCGTCGCGCTGATCTTGCCATGTATCAGGCGAAGGCCGCTGGCCGAAACCAGGTCTTCGTTTATAACGAAACACTCAGCCGGGCGCGCGAAGAGGAGCTTGAATTGCTGAGCGGTCTTCGGGATGGGCTGCGCTATGGACAGATCATTCCCTTTTATCAGCCTCGTGTCAGTGCAGAAGATGGCAGCATAATCGGTATGGAAGCACTGGCACGGTGGAAACATCCCAAGCTCGGCATGGTGCCGCCGTCGACGTTTATTCCTCTTGCGGAAAAAGCAGGGCTCATCAATCAGATCGGGACGATTGTCCTTGAACAAGCCGTCGAGCAGCGCGAACAATGGATGCGGAACGGCATCGATTTAACTATTTCTGTCAACCTGTCCCTCCGTCAGCTTTGCGAAACAGGATTCAGCGATGTGGTAGAAGCCTGCCTCAACCGCCATTCCTGCCCTCCGGAGCGCTTGGAGCTTGAATTGACCGAAACTCTATTCTCTGAAAGTGATCCCCTCGTCCAGGAAAACCTGAACAGGATCAGAGCGCTCGGCGTCCGAATCGCAATCGACGATTTCGGGACTGGCTATTCCAACATTGCCCGACTGAACGAGTTAGCAGTCGATTGCATCAAGATCGACCGAAGCCTTGTTTCGCAACTTCCGAAGAATGAGGAAATGGTCAGGCTCGTCATCTCCATGTGCAAGCTGATGCAGGTTACCATTGTTGCCGAAGGCATCGAAAACGAAACAGTTGCGGAATGGGCGCGATCCCATGGCGTTCAGGAATTGCAAGGCTATCTCTACGGTGCGCCGCTTCCGGCCGCTTGCGCTGAAAAACTCGCCCGGAACAGTAATCTACAGTTCTCGAAGATTGACGTCGATAACAATCGTTTTGTCGCAGCCGGGATTTGACGCGTGAAAAAAAGGCGCCGATCAGCAATCGGCGCCATTGAGGCTCGAAAGTTGCATGCCGCTTAATCGTTGGCAGAGATCGAAACGCCCAGCATGTCCGGGAGCGAATTCGGAGCCGCCTGCGCTGCGCCAATGATCATAGGAAGCGGAACTGGGTTCGCAGGCTCTGCCGTAATCGTGATGTTCTGAGGATTGTCGAGGTAGGTATTCACTGCGCTGGAGACGGCGTTCTGGAGCTTGGGCAGATTGGCCTGCGCCATCGCCAGCGGCACCATGCCCTTGAGCATCATGGCCATTTGTTCGCCTGAAACATTCTGGCTCTTGCCCGCATAGTTCAGGGACCGCTTGGTAATGCCGTCGTCCGAGAAGCTGATCTGCGCGCTGTTGAAGGTCAACTGCTGGAGAAGGCCAAGCATGGCAAGGCCCGCAGCCTGCTGGGCGGCTTCCTTGTTCGGATTGGCTTCCATGGCCGCGGTCGTATCGCGCAGCGACTTCAGGAAGCTCGGCGTATAACCGGACAGGCTGAACGTCATATCGAGACGACCGATATTGGCGAAATCGAAGGCATATTCCGTGATGTCGATCGTTCCGGGGCCAACTTCCCATTCGCCCTCCATGGTGATGGTACCATCGATCTTGGTCAGGCCAAGGCTTTCGATGGTTGCCTTTGCATTGACATCGTCAACGGTAGAGAGATCGACCTTCACGCCATCGACAGAAGCGCTGAAGCTCAGGCTGGAATTGTCGTCCGAGCGTTCGGTCGTCACCTTGGATTCTGCGATAGCAACGACCTGCTTCCCGTCAACCGTTACCTCAACAGGACCGCTGTGCGCTTCGTCGTAGACCATCAGGGAATCAATGGTGTCGCCATTGGTATTGCCGGGAATGTAGAGGCCTGCGAAGTAGAGATCCTTTGCTGTAATCTGGGTCTTGTCTTCGCTGGCATTGATGTTGGCGAACGTCATTCTCTCGACCGTATAGCCGCCGCCCTTGGCATCTTTCACGCCGGTCAGCTGGACATCGCCGATATTCAGACGCGAGCCACCCTTGGTGTCGCCGACGGTTACGCCCTTCAGTGTCACGTTGGAGCCGTTGATGTCAACGGACGCTGGCGTGATGTTGCCGGGCTGAAGATTGAAGCCAGCCGTCAGCTTCTTCATAAGATCCGCGCCGTCGAGTGCGAAGGCAGGAGAGCTGACAAGCCATAGTGCGGCCCCAACGGAAAGCAGTTGTTTGGAACGAATATGCAGCATCAAGCGATCCTCCAGCGGTCGGCATGGCAAACTGAACTCTGATTCCCGCCCTTTATATGCACTTAGCTCAAAAGGTCCATGGGGCATGCAACCCAGTGTTCAATCTCCCGTCGTTTCACGCTCATCCACAGCCCGCTTGCAAGGCTTTGTTGCCGGGAATCAGGCTTTCCGATAGTCAAGGACCATGGGAAAAAATCTGACACCTCCGCCCGACGACGATGGCGGCGATAACATCCTGCCGGTGGACCTGAAGGCCGCCCTTGAGGAGCGTTATCTCGCCTACGCCTTGTCAACAATCATGCACCGCGCGCTTCCGGATGTGCGTGACGGCCTGAAGCCGGTGCATCGCCGCATTATCCATGCCATGAGCGAGATGGGGATCAGGCCCAACTCCGCGTTCAAGAAGTGTGCTCGTATCGTCGGCGACGTGATCGGTAAATTCCATCCGCATGGCGACCAATCGGTATATGACGCTTTGGTACGTCTCGCGCAGGACTTTTCGCAGCGTTACCCCGTGGTCGACGGACAGGGCAACTTCGGCAATATCGATGGCGACAGTGCAGCTGCCTACCGATACACCGAAGCCCGAATGACCGAAGTAGCGGCTCTGCTGCTGGAAGGCGTCGATCAGGACGCCGTCGATTTTCGTGCCACCTACAACGAAGAAGACGAAGAGCCGACGGTTCTGCCGGGCGCTTTCCCGAACCTTCTGGCGAATGGCGCATCGGGAATCGCGGTGGGTATGGCGACATCCATACCCCCTCACAACGCACATGAGCTCTGTGACGCGGCTCTGCATCTCATCAAGCATCCGGATGCGCCGGTTGAAAAGCTTGTGGAATTCGTGCCCGGACCGGATTTCCCGACAGGTGGCGTCATCATCGATGGTCGAGAGTCGATCATTGATGCCTACAAGACTGGTCGCGGTGGTTTCCGCGTCCGTGCGAAATGGGAAACCGAGGATCTGGGCCGCGGCGGCTATCAGATCATCATCACGGAAATTCCATTTCAGGTTCAGAAGTCCCGCCTGATCGAAAAGATCGCGGAGCTTCTCATTGCCCGCAAGCTTCCGCTGCTGGAAGACGTGCGCGACGAGTCGGCGGAAGACATCCGCGTCGTGCTGGTGCCAAAGAACCGCACCGTCGATGCGACACTTCTCATGGAATCGCTCTTCCGCCTGACGGAGCTGGAAAGCCGGTTCCCGCTGAACATGAACGTTCTCTCCATGGGCAAGGTGCCCAAGGTGATGGCTTTGAACGAGGTTCTGCTGGAGTGGCTGCAGCACCGAAAGGACGTGCTGATCCGCCGTTCGCGTTTCCGCCTGGCTGCCATTGAGCGTCGGCTGGAAATCCTCGGCGGTCTGTTGATCGCCTACCTCAATCTGGATGAAGTAATCCGCATCATTCGCGAGGAGGATGAGCCGAAGCCGGTCATGGTCGCCAAATGGCAACTGACCGACGTGCAAGTCGAAGCTATTCTGAACATGCGCCTGCGCAATCTGCGCAAGCTGGAGGAATTCGAGATCCGCAAGGAGTTCGATGAACTCACGAAGGAGAAGGCCGATATCGACGCCCTGCTTGCCTCAGACGACAAACAGTGGAAAGTGATCGAGCATGAGATTCAGGATGTTCGCAAGAATTTTGCCAAGGGCAAGGGAAAGCCGTTTGCACGCCTGACCCAGTTTGCGGACGCGCCGGAGGCCGATATCGAAGCCATCCAGCAGGCCATGATCGAGAAGGAGCCGATTACAGTCGTCATCTCCCAGAAGGGCTGGATCCGTGCGCTGAAGGGTCATATCGGCGATACGTCCGGTCTGACGTTCAAGGAAGGTGATGGATTCAAGATCGCTTTCCCGGCGCAGACGACCGACAAGATCCTGCTCCTGACCACGGGTGGCAAGGCCTATACGCTGGGAGCCGACAAGCTGCCCGGTGGACGCGGCCATGGCGAACCGATCCGCATCATGGTCGATATGGAAAACGACCAGGATGTTCTGACGGCCTTCGTGCACGACCCATCGCGCAAGCTTCTGCTAGCCTCAACAGCGGGCAATGGTTTCATCGTGCCGGAAACCGAACTCGTGGCGAATACCCGCAAGGGCAAGCAGATCATGAATGTATGCATGCCTGATGAGGCAAAGCTGGTGATCACCGTGGCGGGTGATCATGTGGCGATCGTGGGAGAAAACCGGAAACTGCTGGTGTTCCCGATGGCGCAACTGCCGGAAATGAACCGCGGCAAGGGCGTGCGTCTGCAGCGCTACAAGGACGGCGGTATTTCCGATATCAAATGCTTTGCCATTGCCGATGGTCTGACCTGGGAAGACAGTGCCGGGCGGGTGTTCTCCAAGAACAAGGATGAACTGCTGGAATGGCTCGGTGACCGTGCAACCGCTGGCCGCTCTGTCCCGAAGGGTTTCCCCCGCAGTGGAAAGTTCAGCGGCTGATCAGGAATAGGGGACGGTGTGATCGCGCAGGAAGCGCGTCGCACCGTCTTCATCGATCTCGCCGGGCGCGACAGCGCGAGCGAGCATGTTTAGTTATCATTTCCTAAATCATACCGTTCCCAGCCTCTCGGGGTCAGGTGTTCCTGCGGCTGGTAACGCGTCTTGTAATGCATCTTTGCAGAACCCTTGACCCAGTAGCCGAGATAGACGTGGGGCAGCCCCAATTGCCGGGTCCGATTGATGTGATCGAGAATGATGAAAGTGCCGAGTGATCGCTTCTCCATGTCCGGCTTGAAGAAAGAGTAGACCATGGAAAGGCCATCGCTCATCAGATCGGTCAGCGCCACGCCGATGAGTTCCCCTTGCGGCTTGTCTCCGATGCCTTGGCCCGGCACGCGACGGCGATACTCAACAAGGCGCGTGTTGACATGGGTGTCTTCCACCATGATCGCATAGTCGAGCGCCGACATATCTGACATGCCGCCGCGCTGATGACGGCTATCGAGGTACTCCCGGAAAAGAGTGAACTGTTCTGTGGAAGGTTGGGTCGGGACCATCGTCCCCACCAGATCGCGGTTCGCACCCAATACCTTGCGCATGGTTCGGTTTGGCTCGAACTCGTTCGCCAGAATCCGAACCGAAACACAGGCCCGGCATCCCTCGCAGGCCGGACGGTAGGCAATGTTTTGAGAGCGGCGAAATCCGCCCTGTGTCAAAAGGTCGTTCATCTCGGCGGCGCGAGGACCAACAAGGTGAGTGAAGACCTTGCGTTCCATCTCGCCCGCAAGATACGGGCAGGCTGCCGGTGCCGTCAGATAGAACTGAGGAGATGGCGTTGCCTGGGTATTCATACGTAGAACTTGACCTTTGCTGATGTCCAGTCGGCACTAATGCCTCCCGCGCCTGAGACACTAGCATGGCGCAACTTCCCAAAAGGTCAACAGAAGCAGCGCAACTTGGTTCGATCAAACCGTACGCACGATCACCGTTCCAAGCAGCATGTCGTGTACGAGACGCGAGCGATCCGTGAAAAGACCTGCAAGCAGGATCAGCGGCGTCAGGACCGAGTTCAATATCCAGAAGAGCACCATGTGAACGACTGCGGTCAGGAAATCCAGGCGACGACCATCGACCCGCATCATCGCGATGCCTGCTGCCCGCATGCCGGGGCTCGCCTGCGAGCGACCACCAAGCGTCATGCCGAAATAGATCAGCGCGACGATGACGAAGAGGGCCGGATAGAGGAAGAAGCCAAGTCCGAGCGTGATGATTCCGAGGAAGAAAACCACGATCGCCGCCGGAATGCAGAGAAGCAGAACCAGCATGTAATCGATCACGAAGGCAAAGATCCGGCGAGACAGCACGCCGCGATAGGCGCGCCAATCTTCCGGTGCGGCAACGACAGTGCTGTTATCGAACGACATCGAGGATCTCCTTCGGTTCTCGACACGAGATATGGGAAGCCATGATGAACTCTACAATATGGCTTTTGCTGAAGTGTGCTTTAGCTTCGCGCCAGCTTTCTTGCGACCTCGGTCGCGAAATAGGTCAGGATACCGTCACAGCCCGCGCGTTTGAAGCAGAGCAAGGTCTCCATCATGATACGCTCGCCATCGATCCAACCGTTCATGGCAGCAGCCTTGATCTGCGTATATTCCCCGGAAACCTGATAGGCGTAGGTCGGGAGACCGAAGGCTTCCTTCATGCGCCAGCAGATATCGAGATAGGCAAGCCCAGGCTTCACCATCAGCATATCGGCGCCTTCTTCTACATCGAGTGCGGCGTCGAGCATTGCCTCGGTGCCGTTGGCCGGGTTGATGTAATAGCTATTTTTGTCGCCCTTCAGCAGACCGCCGGTGTTGATGGCCTCGCGGTAAGGGCCGTAAAAGCCGGACGAAAACTTGGTGGCGTAAGACATGATGCCGACATCCTGATGCCCGGCGGCGTCAAGCGCTCGGCGAATTGCTCCAATCCGTCCATCCATCATTTCCGACGGCGCGATGATGTCGGCTCCGGCATCGGCCTGCATGACGGCGGCGCGGGACACCTGATCCACGGTTTCATCATTGACGATGACGCCGTCGCGTAAAATTCCATCATGTCCGTGGCTGGTGAAGGGATCGAGCGCCACATCCGTGATGATGCCGATGTTTGGAACGGCCTGTTTGACGGCGCGTGTGAACTGATTGATGAGATTGTCCCGCTCCAGGATCTGCGAGCCAGTCGGATCCCGCTTTTCCATTTCAATGTCAGGGAAGGGGGCAACAGCCGGAATGCCAAGTTCGGCTGCCTCCCGCAGCGCTTCCACCGCCTTGTCGACACTCATGCGGTTCACGCCTGGCATCGCCTTGATCGGATCAACGATGTTTGTCCCCGGCATGATGAAAATGGGCCAGATCAGATCATCGACCGTCACCCGGTTTTCCTGGGTCAGCCTGCGCGTCCAGTCCGCCTTTCGGTTGCGTCGCATGCGACGGTGGCCGGTGATCTCATCGACAAGATGCGTCTTGTTGCTCATGGCTGACCTCATTGCATTTCAATTGTGGTGCATGGCCTACCATGTGAGCAGGTTGAAGGCGAGGGGCAGGGGAGCACGCTCTGGCATGGAGCACCCAACGCGGCTATTCTGCATGGATGGAGATTGATTCACCCGCCTCGCCGAAGCGCAGTATCGCTGAAATTCTGTTTGTCGTGTTCCTGCGCGGCACCGCTGTTGTGTGCCTGTGGTTTGGGCTTCAGTATTGGAGCATGCTGGTAGGCTACTCCTTCGGCGGGCGCGCCCGGTTCGATCTCCTCACGCTCCCCTGGCGTGTCGCAGGCTCGGCGCTGGCGGTTGTTTTTCCGGTCGCATCGCTCGGTCTCTGGATGGCGACATCCTGGGGACCGGTGCTCTGGGTCATTGGTGCTGGCACGCAGATCCTCATGTACCAGGTCTGGCCCGAAATCTTTGGCCGCAATCTCGTTGTTCCGCTGCTCCATGGGCTTGTTGCTGCGCTGTATATCCTGTTCCGCATCGCGCTTTGGGTGGAAGAAAAGCGGAAGTTCGAGGAGCGGGTAAGGATTGATTTACCCTGATTTTCAAGCTTTTACGGCTGAATTTGGCTAAAAATTTAAACGTAAGCAACTGAATAAAAAGCAGAATTTATTATTCCGGTATGGGTGGGGCCAATCGGTCGAGCTGGGGAAAAGATGCGTTAGGGTTTCATTAGCCCTGTGTTTTAAGTCGAATTTTATGAGCATTCGATAGTGTCACTCACAAGGCGGGAAGAAAAACCAACACCGCTAAACAAAACAGTGAGGCAGACATGTTGAACAACCAGATCAAGCCGCAGGCAACTGCAGCAGCCGATAGTCATGAAGAAACTATTCGCAACCTTTACATGGAATCCCTGCACCTCGTCGAGCGCCTGCATCGCCGCCTGCTTGATGTGATCAAGGACGAGTTCGATCGTCAGGGACGCGACGATATCAATGCCGTCCAGGCTCTCCTCCTCTTCAACATCGGCAATTCCGAACTGACTGCCGGTGAGCTGCGCTCACGTGGCTACTACCTCGGCTCGAATGTTTCCTACAACGTCAAGAAGCTCGTTGACCTCGGCTTCATCAATCACCAGCGTTCACGTATCGACCGTCGCTCGGTTCGTATCAGCCTTACCAAGACCGGTCAGGAAATTGCAGAAGTCGTTGGTAAGCTCTACGAGCGCCACATCGGCTCAATCGAAAAGGTGGGCGGCATCGGCGAGCCTGAGTTCGTCCAGATGAACAAGCTGCTCCAGCGCCTGGATCGCTTCTGGAACGACACCATTGCTTATCGTATGTGATGAGGCTCTACAGTCCGATCCACCGGACTGCCATGCCAAAGCCACAGACGACCTCCACTTCGAAAACCGGACGTGCCCAGCGCGTCCGGTTTCGTGCTTTCTGGATCTATATGGTCACGAATTTTACACACCGCTGTGACCGAAACGCTCCTGACAAGAATTGGCCATATTGCTATGGGACCGCGAAACAAGTGTTGTGGCGCAACTTGTCCTCTCCATCCAGAGGCTCCCAGCGTCATGAAGAACGTGGATATTCGGGACAGCCTAATCTCCACCACGCTTTATTAACCATATCCGGTATAGGCATTGATGCTGTGCTGTCGGGTTAGATGGATTGAGTGATGTCGAACAAGAACAACTTCGAACTTATCTCGCGCAGATCGCTCCTGCGGTCGGCAGTCTCGCTTGGAGCCGCTGCGGTGGCTGCGCCGGTTCTGGCTCAGGATGCGCTTCAGGACATCATTTCCGCTCCTCGCCGCGGCGCATGGGACGATCAGTTCGACGCCAGCGCTGCTTCGCGCGCGACGGTCAATGTTGTTTCCAACAATCCCGTTCTCGGGTCACAGGCGCCCGGCTACATTCAGCAGGCGATTGGGGAATATCAGGGTATCGTCTCGAATGGCGGCTGGCCTCTGGTGACACCAGGGCAGGCAGGCTTACGAATTGGCAATGCAGACCCGGCGGTGCAGCAGCTTCGTCAGCGCTTGATGATATCCGGCGACCTTGCGCGCAATGCCGGGATGTCAACATCATTCGATTCCTATGTCGAAAGCGCCGTCAAGCGTTTCCAGGTTCGCCATGGTCTGCCGGCGGACGGCGTTCTGGGTGAGTTCACGCTGAAGGCGTTGAACGTTCCGGCAGAAACGCGCCTGATGCAGCTTCAGACGAACCTTGTTCGCGTGCAAGCGATGGCGGGTGATCTGGGCATTCGCCATGTCATGGTGAACATTCCAGCGGCCTATATCGAGGCAGTCGAATCGGACCGCGTCGTTCTTCGCAATACTGCCATTGTCGGCCGTATCGACCGCCCGACCCATCTTGTGAATTCGAAGATTTACGAAGTCATTCTCAACCCGTACTGGACGGCTCCCCGCTCGATCGTTGAGAAAGACATTGTGCCGTTGATGCGCAAGGATCCGACCTACCTGAAGCGCAACAACATCCGTCTCTTTGACGGAAGGGGCCAGGAAGTTGCGCCGGAAACGGTTGACTGGAATGCGCCGAAGGCACCAAACCTGATGTTCCGTCAGGACCCGGGCAAGATCAACGCCATGGCGTCGACTAAGATCAACTTCCATAACATAAACGGCGAGTACATGCATGACACCCCGCAGCAGGGGTTGTTCAACAAGTTGATGCGGTTTGAATCGTCCGGCTGCGTTCGTGTCCAGAACGTGCGAGATCTCGTGACCTGGCTGCTTCGGGATACGCCCCCGTGGAGCCGCCAGGAAATTGAGCGGGTCATCGCAACGGGCGAAAATACGCCGATCAAGCTGGCACAGGAAGTTCCGGTCTACTTCGTCTACATCACGGCCTGGTCCGCAAGGGATGGTGTCGTTCAGTTCCGTGACGATATCTACCAGCGTGATGGTGCAACTGAACTCGCACTGCAGACCAAGACCGGTACGGAGCAAAATCCCGGCTCGATCGAACAGGACATGCTGCCGCAGCAGTAAAAGATTGAATATGTCAGGTCTGGAAGGCCGACCTCCTCGCGAGGCCGGCCTTTTTCATTTCTCGCCCCATCACTTTCACTATCGAGGATTGGCTCTTGCATTCAAGAGATCCATCTGGTTTCCCGGATAGATAGAGGGAATTTGAGGGGCAAGGGCAGCATGAAGCCATACGGAAATGTTGCAGCGATCAAATTGGGCAAGCTTTGGTTTAGGCCTTGTCTGTTGCTTATTGTTGCACTCGTCAGCCTTGCGACGCTCGATCCGAAGATTGCAGCTGCGCAGACAATAGCCGCAGATCCGGCGCTGGAATGGGCGCGGACCGCCCAGAGAGCCGAGCAGGCCCTGCAATCGGGTGAGGCGTCGTCCGATGCTTTCGAAGTTCTTCGGTCCGAACTGGCTACCCAGCGGGCAGACGCCGATGCCATTGTCGACGAGGCAGGGCTTTCCATACGATTGCTGGAAGCGCAACTGGCAACACTTGGGCCCGCTCCCGGCAAGGATGACAAGGAGCCGGATCTGGTTGCGGCACGGCGCAAGCAGTTGGGCGACGAACTGGCCAAGGCGCGTGAGCCGGTGATGAACGCCAAGCAGGCATCGGCCCGGGCAAACGTTCTGATCGAGGAAATCGACAGGCTTGTCCGTTCGCGGTCGGCGACCAGCCTTTTCGAGCTCAGACCATCGCCGCTCTTCCCTTCAAGCTGGTCGGCCATGATGAGCGATTTCGCTCGGCTGGATGCGAAGATAACCGACGATATCACCCGTCTGCGGTCGCCATCGACCGAGCCGTTCGATTTTGTCGGCGATCGGCTCATTCCAGCCGCCTTGCTTTTGCTCACAACCTTTCTTTTGCCGGTCTGCCTCGGCCACTTGCTACTGGTCTATCTCGAACGGCGTATATCGGCGCCTGCAGGATCGGTGCGCTTCGTCGGGCAGGCTCTCGGCGTACACGTGATCCGGCTGGTTTTCTCGCTGATTGCCGCCAGTCTTGTCGTTATCGCGGCAGTCCTGCTGGAAGACGGCATCAAGTCGATCCAGAACACTTCGGGTGCTGCCATCGCGATTGCCATCGCATTTGTCATCGCAAACTCGATTGGTAATGTCCTCTACGCGCCCAGCCAGCCTGCACTGCGTCTCATACGGTTGAGCGATGGTCTTTCCCGCTCCTGCTATTGGCTCGGCATGGCGTTTGCCGGATCCATGGGGCTGGAACTTCTGATGGAAGGACTAACGGAGGACTTCGCATTCTCGCCGGGTGGAAGTTCGGCCCTGCAGAGCGTCAGCATCGTCATTGGCTGCGTTATCCTCTTCGTCTTCGCAAAGATCCTCCGGAAAGTTGCGCTGGAAGTAGCGACGGATGAGGATGACGATGCTCCCTTCGGTCCCGGCTTTTTCCGTATCGCCAGTCGAGCGGTGCAGGTTATCGCGGTTCTATCCCTTATCGCTGCGGCAATCGGTTACGTGCCGCTGGCGCGTGCGGTGCTCGCACCCATCATGGGCAGTATCGCGATCTTCGGCCTGGCCTTCATCCTACACTATGTGGTGATGCTGCCGGTGCGCGGCGCCTTGCGCGGTCAGCAATCATCGCTGGAACTGGCATCCATGGTCATTGCGGCAGTGATCGTCCTGGTCAGCCTGCCGCTGATCGCGATTGTCTGGGGCGCGCGCGAAGCGGAACTCGCAGAGCTGTGGCGGGTCATTCAGAACGGTGTGGATCTCGGCGGTGCCAAATTGTCGCCGAAAGTCCTTGTTGTCCTTATAATAACCTTTCTTTTTGGCATGCTGCTGACGCGCTGGATGCAGCGGCTCATCGAGCGCCTTGTCCTGCCCAAGACAAGGATTGATAGCGGAGGGCGCAACGCGATCCGGACCGGGCTCGGCTATGTCGGGTTTATTCTGTCTGCCCTTATGGCGATTTCTGTTGCAGGGCTTAATCTGTCGAATCTCGCCATCATCGCGGGCGCACTTTCAGTCGGCGTCGGTTTTGGCATGCAGACCATCGTGTCGAACTTCGTATCCGGCATCATTCTCCTGATCGAACGACCTATCAAGGAGGGTGACTGGATCGAGGTATCGGGCTTTTCGGGCATCGTGCGGAAGATCGCCGTCCGCTCGACGCGGATCGAAACCTTCGACCGCCATGATGTCATCATCCCAAATGCCGACCTGATTGCCGGAACGGTCAAGAACATGACCTTGAGCTCGCGGGCAGGGCGCATGATCATTCCGATCAATGTTTCGCGCCATGCGGATATCGACGGCATCCGCCAGATCCTCCTGGATACTGCGAAAAGCCATCCGGCCATCCTTGCACAGCCTGCACCGCAGGTCTTCCTGCGAAACCTTGGCGCCAGCATGCTGAACTTCGAGCTGCGGTGCTATTTGCGCGACGTCGGAACCGAAACAGGCGCGCGCTCCGATCTGCTTCTGACCCTCAACCGGACCTTCGCTGATCTGGGTGTGGACATGCAGTCCGATTGAGGGTTTCGTTTCTTTAACAATCTCTGGTGAGCGAAATTGAATCATCAGATGCTTTTCAAGCCTGTCCGGAATTGATCCGCAAATGTCGCTGTCCGTATTGCGCTTGTGATGGCGGACCGTTAAGACGCCATCGCATCAGTTGTTCCAGGAGCCCTGTCATGTCGCATAGAGATGCATTCTTCTCCCGCCCACTTGCTGAGTCCGATCCGGAAATTTTCGGTGCGATTGAGAAGGAGCTGGGTCGTCAACGTCACGAAATCGAATTGATCGCCTCTGAAAACATTGTTTCGCGCGCCGTTCTGGAAGCGCAGGGTTCGATCATGACGAACAAGTATGCTGAAGGCTATCCGGGCAAGCGCTACTACGGTGGTTGCCAGTTCGTTGACATCGCGGAAGAACTCGCCATCGAACGTGCCAAGAAGCTGTTCGGCGTCAACTTCGCCAACGTTCAACCGAACTCCGGTTCGCAGATGAACCAGGCGGTGTTCCTCGCGCTGCTTCAGCCGGGCGATACCTTCATGGGTCTCGACCTGAATTCCGGCGGTCACCTGACCCACGGTTCGCCGGTCAACATGTCCGGCAAGTGGTTCAATGTCGTGTCCTACGGTGTTCGTGAAGAAGATCATCAGCTGGACATTGACGAAGTTGCCCGCAAGGCTGAAGAACATAAGCCGAAGCTCATCATCGCCGGTGGTACCGCCTATTCCCGTATCTGGGATTGGAAGCGTTTCCGCGAAATCGCAGATTCCGTTGGCGCTTACCTGATGGTTGACATGGCGCATATCGCCGGTCTCGTGGCCGGTGGCGTTCATCCGTCGCCGTTCCCACACTGCCATGTGGCAACAACCACCACGCACAAGTCTCTGCGCGGTCCGCGTGGCGGCATGATCCTGACGAATCATGAGGATCTGGCGAAGAAGTTCAATTCCGCCGTCTTCCCCGGTCTCCAGGGTGGTCCGCTGATGCACGTCATCGCTGCCAAGGCTGTTGCTTTCGGCGAGGCGCTTCAGCCGGAATTCAAGGATTATGCGGCGCAGGTCGTGAAGAACGCGAAGGCTCTGGCCGATACGCTGATCAAGCACAATCTCGATATCGTGTCCGGCGGCACAGACAACCATCTGATGCTGGTCGATCTTCGCAAGAAGAACGCGACCGGCAAGCGTGCGGAAGCAGCTCTCGGCCGCGCCTACATCACCTGCAACAAGAACGGCATTCCGTTCGACCCTGAGAAGCCATTCGTGACATCCGGCGTTCGTCTTGGCACGCCGGCCGGTACCACGCGCGGCTTCAAGGAAGCAGAATTCACCGAAATCGGAAACCTGATCGTCGAAGTTCTCGACGGTCTGAAGGTTGCCAATTCGGATGAAGGCAATGCAGCCGTGGAAGAGGCAGTGCGCGGCAAGGTCGTCTCGCTGACAGAACGCTTCCCGATGTATCCGTATATGTAAGAGGCAACTAAGATGCGCTGCCCCTACTGCGGTTCCGAAGACACTCAGGTCAAGGATTCGCGTCCGGCGGAGGATTTCACCTCCATCCGTCGGCGGCGCATCTGCCCGGATTGCGGCGGTCGCTTCACAACATTCGAACGCGTGCAATTGCGCGAACTGATGGTTGTGAAGAAGACCGGCCGCAAGGTTCCTTTCGATCGCAACAAGCTGGTGCGGTCTTTCCAGATCGCGCTTCGCAAGCGTCCCGTCGATGCCGATCGGATTGAGCGCGCGGTATCGGGTATCGTTCGCCGCCTCGAAAGCTCTGGCGAGAGCGAAATCAGTTCCGAGCAGATCGGTCTGCAGGTTCTGGAAGCCTTGAAGAGCCTCGATGACGTAGCATTCGTGCGCTACGCGTCCGTCTACCGCGACTTCAGCCATGCGGATGACTTCGAAAAGGTCATCTCTGAAATCACAGCCAAGATCGGTCGTGATTCCACTGCGGAATCTTGATCCGTGTCGGCTTCGCCTGATGATGAGCGCTACATGGCGCAAGCCATCGCGCTGTCGCGAACGCACACCGGACAAACCGGTACCAACCCATCCGTCGGATGCCTTATCGTCAGGAATGGTGTGGTGATCGGATCCGCCGTCACTGCCGTCGGTGGACGCCCGCATGCGGAAACACAGGCCCTGGCCATGGCTGGAGAGGCGGCAAGGGGTGCGGTGGCCTATGTCACCCTTGAGCCATGTTCTCATTATGGGCGCACACCCCCTTGCGCTAACGCGCTTGTCGAGGCGGGCATTGTGCGCGTTGTCGTCGGGTTGAAGGATCCTGATCCTCGCGTTTCCGGCAAGGGTCTTGCGATCTTGCAAAGTGCGGGCATCGAGGTGGTAACAGGCATCTTGCAGGATCAATCCTGTGATGCGCTTAGGGCCTACCTGATGCGGCAGATGAAGGCACGGCCCTATGTGACTCTGAAACTTGCCGTTTCCACCGATGGCATGATCGGTCGGAGAGGCGAGGGGCAGGTCGCCATCACTGGCCCTCTTTCGCGCCATGAGGTGCACCGTATGCGGGCGGAGATGGATGCTATCCTCATCGGTATCGGAACAGCCATCGCCGATGATCCACAACTGGATGTCCGTATTGCAGGGATGGAGCATCGTTCTCCGATCCGTATCGTGCTGGATCGTCATCTGCGGCTTCCGCTCGACGGCAAGCTGGTTGCAAGCGCGCAGCAAATTCCGGTAATCGCAGTTGGAGACCGGTTTGCCGAAACCGCACCGGCGCTTATCAAGGCGGGTGTCGAAATTCTGGATGCACCCGATTTGCCAACCCTGTTGACGCGGCTTGCCGATCGAGGCCTTTCATCGGTTCTGGTTGAAGGTGGCGCTACGGTTGCCCAGGCATTTCTGGATGCCGGTCTCGTCGACCGTATCGTGCTCTTTGAAGGCCCGTTAGCGATTGGCGAAGGCGGGATTGAATCTCCGCTCACGCATGACGACATACCGCAGGATTACAAGCCGGTACGCCGATTGAACTTCGGCCCAGACCAGTGTTGCGAATACGAGAGGAAATTTGAATGTTCACAGGCATCGTAACAGACGTCGGATCGGTTTCCGCCCTCACGCAGCTGGATGAAGGCATTCGGTTGCGCGTGACCACAAGTTACGATCCTCGCACCATCGATATCGGCGCCTCGATCGCCCATGCGGGTGTGTGCTTGACGGTAACGAAGCTCTCGGAAACCGACAGCAACGAGCGTTGGTATGAAGTTGAGGCCTGGGAAGAGGCGCTACGTCTAACCACGATCTCTTCGTGGACAGTCGGGACACGTATCAATCTTGAGCGCGCCCTGAAAATTGGCGATGAACTTGGTGGTCACATCGTCTCCGGCCACGTGGACGGAAAGGCCGAGATCCTATCCATCACGTCAGAAGGCGAGGCGGTGCGTATTCGTCTGAGGGCACCTCAGCAGTACGCTCGCTTTGTCGCACCGAAGGGGTCAGTGGCGCTTGATGGAACCTCATTGACCGTGAATGCGGTTGAAGGCACGGATTTCGATATTCTGCTGATACGCCACACACTCGAAGTCACCACCTGGGGTGATCGTAAAGCGGGCGATTTCGTCAATTTCGAGGTCGATACAATGGCGCGCTATGCGGCACGGCTGGCGGAATTCCCGGCGAATAGCTAGCCTCTGGCCGTTCACCAAAACTGAGGAAAATACGCTTCGGCCTCCATTCGCGTGTGTCGTGCATGGCTGACCCGTGGAAAATCACTTGCCATTCGACGCGTGGCATGGTTTGACGCGCCCAACTCCCAACATCTTATTTCGCAGAATTGCGACCAGGACGACCATGACCGATTCACACAAGCCTCACCTGTTGATTGTCGAAGCGCGCTTTTACGACGACTTCGCCGACGCGCTTCTGGATGGCGCAGTCAGCGCCCTGCAAGAGGCTGGCGCCACGTATGACCTGATCACTGTGCCTGGCGCGCTCGAAATTCCGCCGGCAATTGCCATGGCGCTCGATGCCGCGGAGCAGGGTGGCGTCAATTATGATGGCTTCATCGCGCTCGGCATGGTCATCCGCGGCGAGACCTATCATTTCGATATCGTGGCGAACGAATCTTCCCGTGCGCTGATGGATCTTGCCGTCTCGGAGTCACTGGCCATCGGCAATGGCATCCTGACTGTCGAGAATGATGAACAGGCCTGGGCACGTGTCCGCAAGTCGGACAAGGACAAGGGTGGTTTTGCTGCGCGTGCAGCTCTCACCATGATTGCGCTTCGTGAGAAACTGGGCGCCTGATCCATGTCTAAAGATCCTGCACAGCCTATCAAAACAGCAAACCAACGCGGCGCCGCCCGTCTCGCTGCCGTTCAGGCCCTCTACCAGATGGATATCGGCGGCACTGGTGTCCTGGAAGTGGTTGCCGAATATGAAGAGCACCGTCTTGGTCAGGAGCTCGATGGCGATACCTATCTGAAGGCGGACCCCTCGTGGTTTCGTGCGATCGTCGCCGGTGTCGTTCGCGATCAGTTGAAGATTGACCCGGTTATCGGTGCCGCGCTTCTGGATGGCTGGCCGTTGTCGCGCATCGATTCGACGCTCCGCGCAATTCTTCGTGCCGGCACGTTCGAAATCCTTGACCGTAAGGATGTCCCGGTCGCGGTCATCGTGACGGAATATGTCGAGATCGCACAGGCCTTCTTTGAAGGAGAAGAGCCCAAGATCGTCAATGCGGTTCTCGATCGCATTGCCAAGCAGGTTCGCAGCGAGAAGAAGTAGCAGGAACGAAAGTCATGGAAAACGCAGGTGGCACAGCACTGGACAGGCAGCTGGGTGCCGCCAAACGCAATGTTTTCCTGCTTGCGAGTGCGCAAGCGGTGCTCGGTTCGGCAGCCCCGCTCAGCATCTCCGTGGGTGCATTGGCAGGTTACCAACTGCTCGGGGCTGACAAGTCTCTGGCGACAGCACCGGTGACAGGCTTCAATATCGGCACCGCACTCGGGGCTGTCGGCATCGCAATTCTCTCCCGTTTCCTTGGGCGCCAAGCCGCTTTCATGGTTGGTGCGCTGCTAGGTGCCGTCGGTGGCGGTCTGGCGACCGCCGCGCTCTTCCAAATGAATTTCTGGCTCTTTGCAGCGGCACTCACGCTGATAGGCATGAGCGGCGGCTTCGCCCAGAAGATCCGTTTTGCAGCGGCAGATGCGTCGCCCTCCTATTTCAAGCCGAAGGCGATTTCCTGGATCTTGGGGGCTGGCATCGTGTCAGCAATCATCGGGCCGCAACTGGCAATCTGGGCTAAGGATATCTTTGCGCCAGTAACTTTTGCCGGAACGTTTCTGGCCTTGTTGCCACTTTGCGCAATCGCCCTTGTGATCCTGACCTTCCTGAAGCTGCCACCGATGGCGAAAGCCGGATCATCAGATACGCCTGCCAGGCCGTTGAGGGAGATCATCTCCAACCAGCGTTTCGTCACGGGAATGATTTGCGGCGTCGGCTCCTATGCGCTCATGACCTTCGTGATGACCGGTGCGCCGCTCGCCATGGTTGTCGGCTGCGGATTTCCGACTGAACTCGCCACGCTCGGCATCCAGTGGCACGTGATCGCCATGTTCGGCCCGAGCTTTTTCACCGGCATGATCATTGCGCGGGTTGGGGCTGAGAAGATCGTTGCACTTGGTCTTTTCACGCTCATGGGCTGCGCCGTCATCGCGCACATGGGGATCGAACTCTGGAACTTCTGGGGCGCCCTGATCCTGCTCGGTATTGGCTGGAACTTCGGCTTTATCGGCTCAACGGCGATCGTTGCCTCCACTTACCGACCACACGAGGCAGACAAGGTGCAGGGCTTTCACGATATCTTCCTGTTTGGAACGGTTGCGCTGTCTTCGTTCTCTTCCGGCAAGGTCTTCACCAATTACGGCTGGAGCTTCATGAACCTGTTCATTTGGCCAGTTTCGACTCTTTGCCTCGTGCTGATCCTGATGCTGCTCATCCGCCAGAAGCGCGCGGCCTCTGCTTGATTGGCTGCAAACATGTGCTGAGTCTTCGTTGTGTGACCTTATGCTCGCGCTTATTATTCCTTGACGCGATTTGTTAACGAACGCACTCTCGCGCTTGACTGTCAGGCCTATGTCCTTGGGAGGGGATCTGTCTGATGGTTCTCGCCGGCGCAATTCTTGTGGCCGGTCCATTGGGAGAGGAAATTCGTATGACAGTGATACTGGGAGTGATCGTCTGCGGGTTCTTGTCAGTGGCCTACGCTGTTTGGGCCACTCGGTCGGTTCTGGCGGCGGATCAAGGCAATCCCCGCATGCAGGAAATTGCCGGATACATTCGTGAGGGTGCGCAGGCCTATCTGACGCGCCAGTACATGACGATCGCCATAGTTGGCGTTGTCGTGACATTGGGAACATGGTGGTTACTGTCCGCGCTCGCGGCCATCGGCTTCGTTATCGGCGCTGTTTTGTCCGGGGCTGCAGGCTTCATCGGAATGCACGTCTCGGTTCGCGCCAATGTTCGCACAGCGCAGGCGTCGTCTCACAGCCTCGCGGCGGGTCTTGATATTGCCTTCAAGTCTGGCGCCATTACCGGAATGCTCGTTGCGGGCCTGGCTCTGTTGGGCGTTTCCATCTACTATGGAATACTGACTTCGGGTCTCGGCCATGCGCCGGGTTCACGTGAAGTGATCGATGCTCTGGTTGCGCTTGGATTCGGCGCCTCTCTCATTTCCATCTTCGCGCGCCTTGGCGGCGGCATCTTCACCAAAGGTGCCGATGTCGGTGGTGATCTCGTCGGCAAGGTGGAAGCAGGAATTCCAGAGGATGATCCGCGCAACCCAGCAACAATTGCTGACAACGTTGGGGACAATGTTGGCGATTGCGCTGGCATGGCGGCCGATCTTTTCGAAACCTACGCCGTATCGGTCGTCGCAACCATGGTTCTGGCAGCCATCTTCTTTGCCGGCGCGCCCAACCTCGCTGCGATCATGGTCTATCCGTTGGCCATCTGCGCAGCCTGCATTCTCACATCGATCGTGGGAACATTCTTCGTCAAACTCGGTGCCAATGGCTCCATCATGGGCGCTCTCTATAAGGGCCTGATCGTCACAGGCGTGCTTTCGATCGTCGGCCTAGGCGCTGCGACGTCGTTCACGATAGGCTGGGGCAGTATCGGTACGGTTGCGGAGAAGCAGATAACCGGAACCAACCTGTTCTTCTGCGGTATACTCGGTCTCGTCGTGACGGCTCTGATCGTGGTGATCACGGAGTACTATACGGGCACCAACAAGCGTCCGGTGAATTCCATCGCGCAGGCGTCAGTCACCGGCCACGGCACCAATGTGATCCAGGGTCTTGCGGTATCGCTCGAATCGACGGCGCTTCCGGCCATCGTCATCGTGGGCGGCATCATCACCACCTATCAGCTTGGCGGCCTGTTCGGCACCGGGATAGCGGTCACGGCAATGCTTGGTCTTGCTGGAATGATCGTGGCACTCGATGCGTTCGGCCCGGTGACCGATAATGCCGGCGGGATTGCCGAAATGGCAGGCCTTCCTCCGGAAGTGCGTAAATCCACCGATGCGCTCGACGCCGTCGGTAACACAACGAAGGCCGTGACCAAGGGGTACGCCATCGGCTCCGCCGGTCTCGGTGCGCTCGTGCTTTTTGCAGCCTATGCCAACGATTTGCAATACTTTGCAGCCAATGGTCAGAAATATCCGTACTTTGCGGATGTGGGTGCGATCTCCTTCAGTCTTGCAAATCCTTACGTGGTTGCGGGCCTGATCTTCGGTGGTCTTATTCCCTATCTCTTTGGTGGGATGGCCATGACTGCTGTCGGAAAGGCAGGTAGCGCCGTTGTGGAAGAGGTACGCAGGCAGTTCCGCGAGAAGCCAGGCATCATGCAGGGGACAGACCGTCCGGACTACGGTCGCGCGGTGGATATGCTCACCAAGGCCGCAATCCGCGAAATGATACTGCCTTCGCTGCTCCCGGTTCTGGCGCCGGTCATTGTCTACTTCGGCGTTCTCTTGATTTCGGGATCGAAGGCGTCGGCTTTTGCCGCACTCGGAGCCTCGCTGCTCGGCGTCATTATCAACGGACTTTTCGTCGCAATTTCCATGACCTCCGGTGGTGGTGCCTGGGACAACGCGAAGAAGAGCTTCGAAGATGGCTTCGTCGATAAGGATGGCACGCGTCATATGAAGGGATCGGATGCGCACAAGGCTTCCGTGACCGGCGATACCGTGGGTGACCCTTACAAGGATACGGCTGGCCCGGCAGTCAATCCGGCGATAAAGATCACCAATATTGTGGCATTGCTGCTTCTGGCGATCCTCGCTGCGTGAGTGACTGATCGATAACGGAAAAGCCCGCAGCATCAGAAGACGCCGCGGGCTTTTTGATTTGCAATTCGTTCGTACGTTAGTTGCCACCCAGAATGCTGCGTACGGCCGCTGCACCACTGCTGCCTGTGCCGCCACCACCCGACAGGAGTTGTTGCAGGAAGGTGAGGTCGCGGCCGCCAGTCGGTGTCGTGCGGCTGATAGTGTCAAACACCTTGCCATCCTGCAGCGTATAGACCGCGCGCCGGGCGACAGTACCTTCCTTGTTGAAATAGATCGCAACGACGGTCTGCTCCACCAGCTTCGGTTTCATGAAGGCCGCAGAGCGATGGCGTTTCTGCGAGATGTAGTAAAAGACTTCGCCATCAAAGGTCGCCGTGGTGGAGGGTGTACCCATGCTGAGCAGAACTTGTTCGCGGCTTGATCCCTCTGGAATAAGATCAAGAGAATCCTTGTCGAGAACGTAGCCGTTGTACATCGTCTGCCCAATATCCATGCTGGTGCAGCCGGAAACGCCAAGCGCGAGTGCCACGGCGGCAACCGCAACTGTGCCTCTCAAATTCACGTCAGAACCAAACACGCGCTTCTTCAACACTTTGTCCTCATGTCTTCCTGCCGTTCAACGACAGCAAACCTGCTGCGATAGCATTGTGGCTATTCCGCGAAACCCGCAACGGCAATCGGCATTTTCCAGCCATATTCTCGCGCGAAGCCTCGCCGATAGCGATCGCCATTGCAATTCGTGCCTGCTTCGGTAAACCACCTTTTGTTTCCATGCAACAAGGTGGCGCGCCTTCATTGGCTGCTTTGGCAGCAAAGAGTGTGATCACGTAAAAAACATGATCGAGTCTCGAGCCCCATGATCTTAAAACTCTTCAAAAAGAAGAATAGCAACCGCATCATCGTCGACCGACAATACGCGATATTGACTTCTACGGCCCGCATCCCCTTCTTTTATTCGAATCTGTGTGTCCCGGATACTGTGATGGGTCGGTTCGAGATGCTGTCGCTGGTGATGATTCTCTTTTTCCGGCGAACATCCAGTTCGGGCCAGAGCGGCAAGGAACTGGCTCAGGAGATCATTGACGCGTTTTTTCAGGATATCGATCATTCCATCCGGGAGCTTGGTGTCGGCGATCAAAGCGTGCCCAAACGAATGAAGAAGTTTGCAGGCATGTTCTACGGTCGCGTTCAATCCTATGGGGAGGCTCTTCAGGCCGAGGATGGAGCGGCACTTGCCCAAGCATTGCGCCGGAACATCCACCCGGATATGAGTGAAGCACCTTCGATGGAAGGGCTGGCCGCCTGGGCGCTGAGGACGGAGAAGAGGCTGGCGGCGCTTTCGGACGATGATATTGCGCGGGGTGCCTTGCAGTTGCCCGTGCCAGGACAAGAGGACTTGCAGTGAAGACATCACCCGACGCCAGATCCAGACCGCCTTTTTCCTATGCGGTCAAGGTTGGGCATATTTCTGCCAATCCGGTGACAGTTCGAATTTCTGCAGACGAGCGTGAACGAGAAGGACTGGCGGAACTCTGGAAGGTTTCCTCCGTGGAAGAACTCAGCGCGGAAATGCAGATTGCCCGCTGGAAGAAGGATGGAGTCCGGGTTCGCGGCCACATCACTGCCCGTTTGACCCAGAACTGCGTCGTGACGCTGGAGCCCGTCGAGAGCGTGGTATCGGAAGACTTCGAGCAGATCTTTGTGCCTGAAGGCTCCAAGCTTGCGCGTATGATGACAGGCGAAAGCGCTGAAATGGTACTGGACCCTGATGGTCCCGATCTGCCGGAGACATTCGAGGGCGACACCATCGATGCAGGCGCCACCGTTGCGGAAATGGTTGCCCTTGGCATTGATCCCTATCCTCGAAAAGCTGGCATCGAATTCGCAGATCATATCGAGTCGGATCCAACAGCGAAGGACGACAAGCCAAACCCGTTTGCCGTTCTGAAGGACTGGAAAAAGAAGGAATAGCGTTTGCATTCGCTTGCGAATGAGTTGTATGGGGCGAATGAACCAAGATTTTGGCCGCGACACAGCCAGGCCGGCGGCAGAAGGACCAGGAACGCGTGATCAGAATTTCTCTTGATGCCATGGGCGGTGATTACGGTCCTGCCGTGGTCATTCCGGGTGCAGCCAAGGCTTTGGAACGGCATCCGGACGTGGTGTTCGTGATGTACGGACTTCAGCAGGAATGCGAGCCTATTCTTGCCAGATATCCGAAGCTGAAGGAAAGTACGACTTTCCACCATTGCGATGTTGCAATCATGATGGACGAAAAGCCAAGCGCCGCCCTGCGGCGTGGTCGCTACGTCTCGAGCATGTGGCGCTCCATTGAGGCTGTGAAGTCCGGTGAGGCCGATGCTGTTGTTTCCGCCGGCAACACCGGCGCGTTGATGGCTATGGCCAAATTTTGCCTTCGGACGATGGAAAACATCGAACGTCCCGCGATCGCCGGTATCTGGCCGACGTTGAAGGGCGAAAGTATCGTTCTTGATATCGGCGCCACCATTGGCGCCGATGCCCAACAGTTGCTGGATTTTGCGCTCATGGGCGGAGCGATGGCCCGCGCGCTGTTCGAGATCGAGAAGCCGACGGTGGGACTGCTGAATGTCGGCGTCGAGGAGGTCAAAGGACAGGAGGAGGTCAAGGAGGCCGGGCGCATGCTGCGGGAAGCCAATCTGTCGACTATATCCTACCACGGTTTTGTTGAAGGTGATGATATCGGACGTGGGGTTGTGGACGTTGTGGTAACCGAAGGTTTCACCGGCAACATCGCGTTGAAGACGGCGGAAGGTACGGCCAAGCAAATGGCGGAATTGCTTCGCTCCGCGATGTCGCGCACATTGATGTCAAAAATCGGTTATCTTTTTGCAAAAGGCGCGTTCGACCGGCTTCGCGAAAAGATGGATCCACGCAAGGTCAATGGCGGTGTGTTTCTTGGCTTGAATGGCATCGTGATCAAGAGCCATGGTGGAACAGATGCAGAAGGTTACGCAGCCGCCATCGATGTGGGATACGACATGGTGCGGAACTCGCTGAACCAGAAGATCGTACAGGATTTGAAAACATATCATGCTCGCCGCCTGCCTCCTGCAGGCCCGGAAGAAGCGGCGTGACCAAAGGAATTTGCATCAGATGATTCGCTCTGTCGTACGCGGGTTCGGATCCGCACTCCCCCAACGCGTGGTCACAAACAAGGAAATGGAAAGCCTTGTCGAAACCTCCGACGACTGGATTGTACAGCGAACCGGGATCCGCCAGCGCTATATTGCAGGCGAAGGCGAGACCACCGCCTCTCTGGGTGAAGCCGCAGCGCGGGACGCTCTGCAGCGCGCAGGATTGACGCCGGAGGACATCGATCTGGTGATCGTTGCGACCTCGACGCCGGACAACACGTTTCCGGCGACTGCCGTCAATATTCAGAACCGCCTTGGTATGACCAAGGGCTATGCCTTCGACGTGCAGGCCGTCTGCACAGGCTTTGTTTATGCCATGGCCACCGCCGATGCACATTTGCGGGCAGGCATGGCGAAGCGTGCCCTGGTCATCGGGGCGGAGACCTTCTCCCGCATTCTGGACTGGACGGATCGCACAACCTGCGTTCTCTTCGGCGATGGCGCGGGTGCGCTGGTTCTGGAAGCGCAGGAACAGGAAGGCAAAGTGTCTGATCGCGGCGTTCTGACGTCTCATCTGCGTTCTGACGGCTCGCACAAGGAAAAGCTATATGTCGACGGTGGGCCGTCGACGAGTGGCACAGTCGGTCATCTGCGGATGGAAGGCCGTGAGGTCTTCAAGCACGCCGTCGGCATGATTACGGATGTTATCGTCGCTGCTTTTGAAGCGACCGGCACCACGGCTGAGGATCTGAACTGGCTTGTGCCCCATCAGGCGAATCGTAGAATCATCGACGGTTCAGCGAAAAAGCTGGGAATCCCTCTCGAAAAGGTTGTGGTTACAGTCGATCTGCATGGCAACACCTCGGCGGCATCCATTCCACTAGCCCTGTCGGTAGCGGCCAGGGATGGCCGGATCAAGCAAGGCGATCTTGTGATGCTCGAAGCCATGGGCGGGGGCTTTACTTGGGGTGCTTTGCTGGTCCGTTGGTAGAAGCAGTAAGAGAGGCGCTTGACCCTAGGCATTAACGCACATAGTGTTTGAAAAAATTGATCAATATAGCTTCAGACGGGCGAGGATCATGGTTGGCAAAACAGTAACACGGGCAGATTTGGCAGAGTCGGTGTTTCGCAAGGTCGGCCTGTCCAGAACGGAGTCCGCCGAGTTGGTGGAAACGGTGATCGATGAGATCTGCAACGCCATCGTGCGCGGCGAGACAGTAAAGCTGTCCTCATTTGCGACATTTCAGGTCCGCTCGAAGAATGAGCGCATAGGTCGCAACCCGAAGACTGGCGAAGAGGTTCCGATTTCACCTCGTCGCGTGATGACTTTCAAAGCATCGAACGTCCTGAAGCAGAGAATTCTGAAGTCACATCTCTCTCGCAGAGCAAAACAGAAACCGGCGAACCCGGCTTCGTGATGAGCGCGACATCGTAAGCATAAACTCTGTTGGTTGGTCGCCGCGGCACTTGATCCTATGGTGCAGTGCCGCCGAAATGCTGTATGAGTTTATCCGTTATTATGATTCGTTCCGACGGTTTCTCGGAGAGATGTAAACGTGGACAAAAGCCCCGACGCGTTCCGGACGATTAGCGAAGTTGCGGATGATCTTGATCTTCCGCAGCATGTATTGCGCTTCTGGGAAACCCGCTTTCCGCAAATCAAACCGATGAAAAGGGGTGGTGGACGGCGCTACTACCGCCCGGAAGATATCGATCTTTTGAAGGGTATTCGCCATCTTCTCTACGATCACGGCTATACCATAAAGGGCGTTCAGAAGCTTCTGAAGTCGAATGGCAACAAGTTTGTTACGGCAATCGCCATGGGTGATATGGCGACGATGGAAGCCATCATGGCCGCTAATAGCGACCGGCACGAGGAGCCGAAGGGCCTAAGCCATGCAGATGAAGATCAATTGCTCGGCAAGCCAAAGGCTAAACCGAGTGGCCGCTTCTTCGGATTTGGGGGGGGAGTTGATGATGAGATCTCGATTGGCAAAAGCTCCATCGCCAAAGACGATCGGGCTTTGCTGCAGGAAGCGCTTTTCGATCTACTAGAATGCAAGCGCCTGCTTGATCAAGTTCGCTGAAGCCCGTCCAGTGCCCGCACATTTTCGACTTATAATGCTTTGTTTAAACTTATATTTGCGTATATAATTTCAGGTCAGCTTTCAGCCAATTAAGCAATCAACTATGTTCCACTCAAGTCGACTGAACGAGCGATGATCTAAGTCTAAGCACGAACCTTGGCCATCAAAGCCGTATTATGCTGGCGGGCGTCAGCTTCGGCCTTCTTTGCGGCCAAAGGCAAGCAAATAGTGAAAAGCACCAAACCGAACACGAAAATACGTCCCTGAATCGCCATATCGACCCCATCCCTGTAGCCCGGAGGTTGATAGTAGATTAAAATTAATCGAAACTGAAAGCCTAAAATGCAGGAAGCGTGATCAAAAATTGATTTCTGATGTTACACAACGATTTGATCATCGGTTTTACCCAAGCCTTAACAGGGTTGCTCTGCCTATAGCGGCAAGAGTGCAGGGGCTGCCAAGCGATGTGGCCGAGAAGATGAAGGCTCTTGAACGGCAGAACCGCGAGCTTCTTCAGGTAAACGAGCTATTGCGCAAGGCATATGCATATTTCGCGATGGCGGCACTCGAGCGCTCATTGACGCGATGATTTCCTTCATCGACGAACATCGCGCAGTGCTCGGGGTCGCGTGATGCGTCCTAACCGACAACTCCGCTATCGCTATCGCTATCGCAAATCAGACAGCCTCGACGCTGAAAGCGCTGCACGATCGGTTCTTAACGGCCAAACGATAGCTCTGGCAAAGGCACAAACTGGATCATCGGAAATCATCCGGCACATCAAGGTCGCCCGAGACAGTGCTATAAGGGCTAAGTCGCAGGCGATGATCACTTTGCGAACTTTGATGATAAGCTTACCGTCTGACCTGTGTGAAGCGCTCGACCAGATCAAAGGGCCAATCGCCTGAATTCGCGACATAGACGCGCTTCGGCCCGGCGAGATCCTCTCGCCGAGCTCGTGGTGCGACCTGTCCGAACGACTTGGGGACTATGGCTCTATCAAGCGGCGTTACTATCGCTGGATTGAGATGGGCGTTCTTGATGAGATGCTCGCTGTTCTGGCGCGCGAAGCTGATCTCGAATGGCTGATAATCGACAGCAAGCACCATCGTGTGCGCCCATCCGTATGCAGCTGGAGCCCGCCTGTCAAAAATGGGTAGCGGCGGTTGCCCCCTCGACCATCTCCTCAAAGGCGATCTGCTGTGCCGGATGATCGAATTGTTGCTCCTGCAGCCAGCGCAGGTATCGCATCGTCCAGCCCTACTTACCTCGGGAACTCACATCGCAGTAAGCTCGCCGTTCCTGAGTAGCCGGACCAGCGCGAGTGCATCCCAACGGTTCGTCTTTAATCTGTCACCTGGCTTTCTGGGAATCAAGGAAGGCGCGACGACCACACCTTCATGGCCAAGCGATCGGATGAGTCGATGCAGACCATATCTGGTCGCACCGACCTCGTAGCGGCAATGAACGCGGTAAAACCTCGCAGCTATGCGGTGGAAGATGCGGCGTATGCCGGTATCGAGTACGTCAACTTCACCCCAAAGCGAACCTCTCCCTCCCGGGTTCAGCGATAGCAATCGCATTCACTATTTTGGTGACTTCGAGTCCGACAAATGCTTCTCTAGAATCCGCTATGGCTCGTCTTCAAGTGATGAGGATCGGCTCGGCCTATCCAAGCAACGTTTGAAGACCGGTGTATGGCGGCCGCTTCAGCCGCGAAGACTGACATACGGGCTTACGATTATCGGCTCTGTTCAGCGATGTTAGACGCTCGAACCCAGCGAATCCCCGGTCCTTACGGGGTAAATACCGATTTCGGCCTTGACGTCTACAGGGTAAAACAGTAAACGCCGCGCATCGGAAGCGATGTGAAGCTTACCCGTTGAGGACGACTCGTCCGCAACATGGCTTCAAGCAAGGTTCCATAACGCACGTTGAAGACACGAATTTGCACGCATGACGCAGGTGATGCGTCCTCTGCCTTGGGTGGTCAATCCGGAATTTCGGGTCGGCCACGTTTTGTGCATGTGGAAATGTGCGCGGGGCCGGACACGGTGTGAGATTGGCCCGCAAGGGTCTTGAAACAAATATTATAAGGGATGGGTATATGCCTACCGTAAACCAGCTGATCCGCAAGCCTCGCCAGGCACAGGTTAAGCGCAACAAGGTTCCTGCTCTGCAGGAAAATCCACAGAAGCGCGGCGTTTGCACACGCGTTTACACAACGACCCCGAAGAAGCCTAACTCGGCTCTGCGTAAGGTTGCCAAGATCCGTTTGACCAATGGCTTCGAAGTCATCGGCTACATCCCGGGTGAAGGCCATAACCTTCAGGAGCACTCTGTCGTCATGATTCGTGGCGGCCGCGTAAAGGACTTGCCGGGTGTGCGTTACCACATCATCCGCGGTGTTCTCGATACGCAGGGCGTGAAGAACCGCAAGCAGCGCCGCTCCAAGTACGGCGCGAAGCGTCCTAAGTAATCAATTCAGTCAGCGGCGCCGCGCGAGGTCCTCCGCGTACTAGGGCGTTCAGCCAGATAAAGAGACAGAAGTATGTCAAGACGTCATAAAGCAGAAAAGCGTGAGATCAATCCGGATCCAAAGTTCGGCGATCTGGTTGTCACGAAGTTCATGAATGCCATCATGTTGCATGGCAAGAAGTCTGTTGCCGAAACCATCGTCTACGGTGCGTTCGATGCAGTCCAGGGAAAGTCGAAGCAGGAGCCCCTGCAGGTTTTCCATCAGGCGCTGGAGAATGTTGCTCCGCACGTAGAAGTTCGTTCGCGCCGCGTTGGTGGTGCAACGTACCAGGTTCCGGTTGACGTACGTCCCGAGCGCCGCCAGGCGCTGGCAATTCGCTGGCTGATCGCTGCTGCGCGCAAGCGCAATGAAACGACCATGGTTGATCGTCTGTCGGGCGAGTTGCTCGACGCTGCAAACAACCGTGGTAGCGCAGTTAAGAAGCGTGAAGACACTCACAAGATGGCCGACGCGAACCGCGCGTTCTCGCATTACCGTTGGTAATCTTCATCCGATCGAAGTTCGAAAGGCAGTCCTATGGCTCGCGAGTATAAAATCGAAGACTACCGAAATTTCGGTATTATGGCGCACATCGACGCCGGCAAGACCACGACCACCGAGCGTATCCTGTATTACACCGGTAAGTCGCACAAGATCGGCGAAGTTCACGACGGCGCCGCGACCATGGACTGGATGGAGCAGGAGCAGGAGCGTGGTATCACCATCACGTCTGCCGCGACGACCACGTTCTGGAAGGGTCGTGATGGCAAGATGCGTCGGTTCAACATCATCGACACGCCCGGACACGTTGACTTCACGATCGAAGTAGAACGTTCTCTGCGCGTTCTTGACGGTGCGATCGCTCTGCTCGATGCCAACGCTGGCGTTGAGCCGCAGACGGAAACTGTTTGGCGTCAGGCTGAAAAGTACAACGTCCCGCGGATGATCTTCTGCAACAAGATGGATAAGACCGGCGCGGACTTCTATCGCTCGGTTGAAATGATCAAGACTCGTCTTGGAGCGACTGCAGTTGTCATGCAGCTTCCGATCGGTGCTGAAACCGAATTCAAGGGCGTTGTCGACCTGATCGAGATGAATGCTCTCGTATGGCGCGACGAATCTCTCGGCGCTCAGTGGGACGTCGTTGAGATTCCGGACGACCTGAAGGACAAGGCTGCTGAATATCGCGAAAAGCTGATCGAGACAGTTGTCGAGATCGACGAAGAAGCGATGGAAGCCTATCTGAACGGCGAGATGCCTGACAACGACAAGATCCGCGAACTCGTTCGTCGCGGCACGATCGACGTCAAGTTCCATCCAATGTTCTGCGGTACCGCGTTCAAGAACAAGGGCGTTCAGCCTCTTCTCGACGCCGTTGTCGACTACCTGCCTTCGCCGCTCGACATCCCGGCGATCAAGGGCATCGACTTTAAGACGGAAGCTGAAATCGAGCGTCATGCAGATGACTCCGAGCCGCTTTCCATGCTTGCGTTCAAGATCATGAACGACCCCTTCGTCGGTTCGCTGACGTTTGCACGTATTTACTCCGGCAAGCTCGAAAAGGGTTCGTCGGTTATCAATACGGTCAAGGACAAGCGCGAGCGTGTCGGTCGTATGCTTCAGATGCATTCGAACAGTCGTGAAGACATCGAAGAAGCCTTTGCGGGCGACATCGTGGCGCTTGCTGGTCTGAAGGAAACCACAACGGGTGATACGCTTTGCGATCCGTTGAAGCCAGTTATCCTTGAGCGCATGGAGTTCCCGGAGCCGGTCATCCAGATCGCGATCGAGCCGAAGTCCAAGGGCGACCAGGAAAAGATGGGCCTTGCCCTGAACCGACTGGCCGCAGAAGATCCGTCCTTCCGCGTCAAGACCGACCAGGAATCCGGTCAGACCATCATCGCCGGCATGGGCGAACTTCACCTCGACATCATCGTCGACCGTATGCGTCGCGAATTCAAGGTTGAAGCCAACGTTGGTGCTCCGCAGGTTGCATACCGTGAAACCATCACGCGTCAGCACGAAGAAGACTATACGCACAAAAAGCAGTCTGGTGGTACCGGTCAGTTTGCGCGCGTCAAGATCGTCTTCGAACCGAACCCGGATGGCGAAGACTTCAAGTTCGAGTCGAAGATCGTCGGTGGTGCAGTTCCGAAGGAGTACATCCCGGGCGTTCAGAAGGGTATCGAAAGCGTTCTGTCTTCCGGCCCATTGGCTGGCTTCCCGATGCTCGGCGTCAAGGCGACGCTCATCGACGGTGCCTTCCACGACGTCGACTCGTCGGTTCTCGCCTTCGAAATCGCTTCTCGTGCATGCTTCCGTGAAGCTGCCAAGAAGGCTGGTGCTCAGTTGCTTGAGCCGATGATGAAGGTGGAAGTTGTTACGCCTGAGGATTACGTCGGTGACGTTATCGGCGATCTGAACTCGCGTCGCGGCCAGATTCAGGGCCAGGAACAGCGCGGCATTGCGATCGTGATCAACGCGCATGTGCCGCTGGCGAACATGTTCAAGTACGTCGACAACCTGCGCTCCATGTCTCAGGGCCGCGCGCAGTATTCGATGGTCTTCGATCATTACGCACCTGTCCCGAACAACGTGGCTCAGGAAATTCAGGCAAAGTACTCCGGTCAGAAGTGACCGGGGTAACCCTTTGAACGAAACAACTTAGGTATTACCCCCACATTGTGGGGACTATGATGGAGAGCCTGAAATGGCAAAGAGCAAGTTTGAGCGTACCAAGCCGCATGTGAACATCGGCACGATTGGCCACGTTGACCATGGCAAGACGTCTCTGACGGCAGCGATCACGAAGTACTTCGGCGAGTTCAAGGCGTACGACCAGATCGACGCTGCTCCGGAAGAGAAGGCGCGTGGTATCACGATTTCGACGGCTCACGTTGAGTATGAGACGGCGAACCGTCACTACGCCCACGTTGACTGCCCCGGCCACGCCGACTACGTCAAGAACATGATCACGGGCGCAGCGCAGATGGACGGCGCGATTCTGGTTTGCTCTGCTGCTGACGGCCCGATGCCGCAGACGCGCGAGCACATCCTTCTGGCTCGTCAGGTTGGCGTTCCTGCGATCGTTGTGTTCCTGAACAAGGTCGACCAGGTTGACGACGCTGAACTTCTGGAACTCGT
>NZ_JALJQZ010000010.1 GCF_022968395.1 Affinirhizobium lemnae | reverse complement strand
CTTCATAAAAATCTCCTCGATCATAAAGCCCGAGAAAATTCTACTTTTGAAGCCCGTTGATTGACGGGGGGATTACCCCGTCGTAAAAGAATTGCCTAATCGTTGAAATCGATCACGCCAACTCGGCGATATCTCTAGTTGTTCTGATAGGCTGTTTTAGGCGCTTATGGCGACGTCAATGGCCTGCTCATCTTTATGCCTCAAATGCATATTTATTCAGGAATTGCCGTTCCCAAAGAAACGCCCGATCAACAGCGCTGAGTTCGGCCTCATCGCAAATCTCGTTCCACGTTGCCCGGGTACCGTCCACCTGGGCGCCTATGATAGCGCGTGCGTTGTCATCATGGAGCAAGAAGGCGGACGCCGCAGCGCGGCAGGTTTCCAAGCGGCTACGACGGTCATCCTCCCCGATAAGCATAGCCTGATTTGCTTCGCGGCCGGTGCGTGGCTGCGGGCAGATGTCGTAGGCGGGCGTAAGCGAGAGTGTCGCACCATCCCAGAAAGCCGCGTGGTTGCGGGCATGATCGTCGGTGTTACCCGAGAGAACGTTGAACACCATGCGCCCAAACAATTCCCTCAATGTTTCTTTCGGCTCGGTAAAACGGGCGCGGATAATGTCGGCAAGATCGCGATAGCTGGCATATCGTGCCTGCATTTCGGATAGGCCGAACATGGTCAGCGCCGAGACCATCGCGCGCCGCGCCCAGCCCTTGTCTGTGCGTGTGCGATCGAAGCGCTTGACCAGCAGCACGTCCTTGCCATTGGCCTTGACCAGCCTGACGGGGGCGACGTTGAGCCCGGCTGCCACATCGGCCAGGCGCATAGCCACATATTCCGCCTTGACGATGGCATAGGTGTCATTCGTCGCGGAAAATTTGGCGATGAACTTGCCCTCGCCATCGGCAATCAACGCCTTTGGCCGGGCACCGCCGATGGAACTGCCATGAAACAGAGCCTTGTCGAGCGCTGACGGAATAGATTCGCCCCGGTCGACGCGCTCGGCCGCCTCCAGCAACTCCTCAAGCGTTGCATTTTCAGCTTCGCGTGGCTCATAGCGATCCGGCGACGCCTGAAAATCCAGGGCACCGATGCGGTCGGAGCCAGAATTCAGCATGTAGGTCAGTTCATCGAATTCGACCGCTTGTGCGTCAACGCCCTTCAGACCCGTCAGCCGATTTATGATGACCCTTCGCCCCCAGGCATCGGGCGATCCGTCGCGCAAGGCGCTGGCCATGTCGAGCGGTGCCTGCGGGACAAGCGCGCCGCGCTGCAACGGCAATTCCGGCAGATAGATCGGGATGGCGTCGGGACGTTCCAGATAGGACCGGCCGTAGTTGAAGACATGAAGGTCGCCGTCGCGGACAAGACGTCCGGCGACGACAGGCTCTGTGCTTCCGGGCAACCAGATCCACACATAGGCCTCACGCGGCAACGCTCTTGAACTCTGCCGATCGCCTGTCTTGCACTCAGAAGTCATCCTTTACCTCCGTGCGCGGGCGGCGGATCGACTGAGGCAGCAGCGCCAGCTTTTCCTCGACGCGGGCAATCTGGGTGGCAAGGGCCGATGGCTCACTGACAAACAACGGCACGCCAACCAGATGAGCCGCCTCGAACACCAGTCCGATTTCCGCCTTGGCGCTTCCCTTCTCGATCATCTGCAAGGTGCTGCGGGCAATCCCGATGCGCTCCGCAAGATCGGCTTCCGACATCTTGCGCTGTTTACGTGCAAGCTTGATCTGCTCGCCCATAAGGACGAGCGCTTCCTGCGTTGCACGCGAATAGGTTCTAATGGTCGAAGCCATCAATATTGCCTCTTATGTCGGTCATGAATATCCTTCATGCCTGATATAAGAGGCACATAACACAGAAACCTCAAATTTTCAATGAATGCCTGCCATGGACTTCGCCAAATGCTTTTGTGACGTTTATATCGGTCAAATCTATCTGCGTGCGGCATTTCTAAGGGCTCAAGATGGCTCTGACGAGATACACGAACGCGGCCATTGCCTATTCCTTGATGAGACAGACTTAAAAGACAAGGGGTAAGCAGGTCCGCCGTTCTCCTGTATTTGCACGCCAAATCCCTACGACGACGAAAATCTGTTGAGCCTGCCCAATTTCCGGCTCTTTTAATCATCCCCGTCCGGTGACCGTCTGATGTGTCCCCGGCGAGATCGGGGATCGAATGGTGGTTTCGCATCATAATCGGCAAGGACTCGCACGCGGCGCGCGAATGCTGCGCACGGCGCTTGGCCCGGCCATTGCCCGGTTTCTGGAAGACGCTTCCGTCGTTGAGGTGATGCTGAACCCGGATGGGCGTATCTGGATCGATCGTCTCTCTGAAGGGCTATCCGATACGGGGGAACACCTGTCGCCCGCTGACGGCGAGCGCATTGTGCGCCTGGTCGCGCACCATGTCGGCGGCGCAGGCCGGGACATTGCGCGAAGGCGTGGTCTCTCGCGCCAACATCCTCGCCGCAGGCGGCACATCCACCGGCAAGACGACGCTCACCAACGCTTTGCTCGCCGAGGTGGCCAAGACGGCCGATCGCGTGGTCATCATCGAGGACACGCGCGAGCTGCAATGCGCCGCCCCGAACCTCGTCGCCATGCGCACCAAGGATGGCGTCGCCTCGCTCTCCGATCTTGTCCGTTCATCCCTGCGCCTGCGCCCCGACCGCATCCCGGTCGGCGAGGTGCGTGGGCCGGAAGCGCTGGACCTCCTGAGGGTATGGGGCACCGGCCATCCGGGCGGCGTCGGCACCATCCACGCCGGCAGCGCCATCGGCGCGCTGCGGCGGATGGAACAGCTCATCCAGGAAGCCGTCGTCACGGTCCCGCGCGCTCTGATCGCCGAGACCATTGATCTCGTCGCCGTCCTCTCCGGCCGCGGTTCCGCGCGTCGGCTCTCCGAACTCGCCCGCGTCAAAGGCCTCGGCCCGGACGGCGATTACCGCGTCACACCCGCCATTAGCACCCCGGTCCCCGGGCGTGATGGCGGTGCGGACACTCTCATCCCCAGCCCCGAAGGAGAAACCCTGTGATCCAACGCCTGCGTATGTCGCGCCATCGCCTCGCTATGTCCGTATCCGTCGCCACGCTCAGCGTGATGATGGCCGCGCCCGCTCACGCCTCCGGCTCGTCCATGCAGTGGGAACAGCCGCTGCAACAAATCCTGCAATCGATCGAAGGCCCGGTCGCCAAGATCATCGCCGTCATCATCATTATCACCACAGGCCTGACGCTGGCCTTCGGCGACACGTCAGGCGGGTTCCGTCGTCTCATTCAGATCGTGTTCGGCCTGTCGATCGCTTTCGCGGCATCGAGTTTCTTCCTGTCATTCTTCTCGTTTGGCGGCGGAGCGCTGGTCTGATGATGCCAGCAGGTGACGAGGTTCCGGGCTTCACCGTGCGCTCAGCGAGCCGATCCTGCTCGGCGGCGCGCCACGCGCCATCGCAATCCTCAACGGCACACTGGCGGGCGCGGTGGGCCTCGGCCTGCGCCTCTGGCTGGCCGGCATTCTCATCTGGGCGATCGGGCATTTCGCGGCGGTCTGGGCAGCCAAGCGCGACCCGCTGTTCGTCGAGGTCGGCCGCCGCCATCTGCGCATCCCGGCGCATCTCGCAGTCTGACGGAGCGCCAGCGATGATGAACCTTGCCGAATATCGCAACAAGAATGCACGACTCGCCGACTTTCTGCCCTGGGTGGCGCTGGTTGGTCAGGGCATCGTGCTCAACAAGGACGGCAGCTTCCAGCGCACGGCGCGGTTTCGCGGTCCCGATCTGGATTCAGCCGTCCCCGCCGAACTGGTCGCCGTGGCAGGACGGCTGAACAATGCCTTTCGCCGCCTCGGCTCCGGCTGGGCGGTCTTCGTCGAGGCTCAGCGCCATTCATCGAACAGCTATCCCGACAGCCGCTTTCCTGACGCCGCATCGGCGCTGGTCGATGCCGAGCGCAAGGCCGATTTCGAGGAAGCAGGCAGCCACTTCGAGTCCAGCTACTTCCTGAGCTTTTGTTATCTGCCGCCGGCCGAAGACACTGCGCGCGCCGAGACCTGGCTCTACGAGGGCCGCGAGAAGACCGGGATCGACAGCCAAGAGGTGATGACCGGCTTTGCCGACCGCACCGACCGGCTCATCCGCCTGATCGAAGCCTTCATGCCGGAATGCCGCTGGCTCGATGATGGCGAGACGCTGACTTATTTGCACGGCTGCGTCTCGACGCACCGTCATCGCGTCCGCGTGCCGGAGACGCCTGTCTATCTCGATGCGCTGCTCGCCGATCAGCCGCTCACGGGCGGGCTGGAGCCGATGCTGGGTCGCTCGCATCTGCGCGTCCTCACCATCACCGGCTTCCCGACCGCGACGACGCCGGGCCTGCTCGACGAGCTGAACCGGCTGGCCTTTCCCTATCGCTGGTCCACCCGCGCGATCCTGCTCGACAAGACCGACGCGACCAAACTGCTGACCAAGATCCGGCGGCAGTGGTTCGCCAAGCGCAAGTCGATCGCCGCCATCCTCAAGGAGGTGATGACCAACGAGCAATCCGTGCTGGTCGATACCGATGCCTCGAACAAGGCGGCCGACGCCGATCTCGCGCTTCAGGAACTCGGCGCTGACTATGCCGGCATCGCCTATGTTACTGCCACCGTGACGGTGTGCGACGCCGATCCGCGCATCGTCGACGAGAAGCTGCGGCTGGTCGAGAAGGTCATCCAGGGCCGTGACTTCACCACTATGGCGGAGACCATCAATGCCGTGGACGCCTGGCTCGGCTCCTTGCCAGGCCATGTCTACGCCAATGTGCGGCAGACTCCGATCAGCACATTGAACCTTGCCCACATGATCCCCCTTAGTGCCGTGTGGGCGGGGCCGGAACGGGACGAGTACTTTGCAGCGCCCCCATTGCTGTTCGGCAAGACTGAAGGCTCCACCCCGTTCCGGTTTTCCCTCCATGTCGGCGATGTCGGCCATACGCTGATCGTCGGCCCGACCGGCGCCGGCAAGTCCGTCCTGCTGGCGCTGATGGCCTTGCAGTTCCGGCGTTACCGAGGAGCGCAGGTCTTCGCCTTCGATTTCGGCGGGAGCATTCGCGCTGCGGCACTCGCTATGCGCGGCGATTGGCACGATCTTGGCGGCGGTCTGACGGAGGGCAGCGTTGACAGCGTATCGCTACAACCACTCGCGCGCGTCGATGAGGCCGCCGAACGTGCCTGGGCTGCCGACTGGATCGGCGCGATCCTGTCGCGCGAAAGCGTCGCCATCACGCCGGAGGTGAAAGAACATCTCTGGACGGCGTTGACCTCATTGGCCTCCGCGCCGGTCGAGGAACGCACGATCACCGGCCTCTGCGTCCTCTTGCAGTCGAACGACCTGAAGCAGGCCCTCCGCCCCTATTGCATCGGCGGTCCTTACGGCCGCTTGCTCGATGCCGAACACGAGCACCTCGGCACCGCAACGGTTCAGGCTTTCGAGACCGAGGGGCTGATCGGCACGGATGCCGCACCCGCCGTTCTGGCCTATCTGTTTCACCGCATCGAGGATCGGCTCGACGGATCGCCGACGCTCATCATTGTCGATGAAGGCTGGCTTGCACTGGACGACGACGGTTTCGCCGGCCAGCTCCGCGAATGGCTGAAGACGCTCAGGAAGAAGAACGCCAGCGTGATCTTCGCCACGCAGTCGCTGTCAGACATCGACGGTAGTTCAATTGCACCGGCCATCATCGAAAGCTGCCAGACGCGGCTTCTGCTGCCCAACGAACGAGCGATCGAGCCACAGATCACCGCGATCTATCGCCGCTTCGGCCTGAACGACCGGCAGATCGAGATCATCGCGCGGGCCATGCCGAAGCGCGATTATTACTGCCAGTCGCGGCGCGGCAACCGGCTGTTCGAGCTGGGTCTCTCGGAGGTGGCGCTGGCGCTCTGCGCCGCTTCGTCGAAGACCGATCAAACCGCCATCGCCGCGATTGTCGCCGAGCATGGCGCGGACGGTTTCCTCGACGCCTGGCTGCGCCATCGTGGCGTCGATTGGGCTGCCGACCTCATCCCCAACCTCACCAACATGGAGACACTGCCATGACGTTTCGTCATTTCTCAGGCCGCACCCGCGCAGTGATGATCGCCGCCGCTCTTGCCGTCCCGCTCTCGGCGTCGCCACTGCTGACGACACCGGCGTCCGCGCAATGGATCGTCTATGATCCGACCAATTATGCGCAGAACCTGCTTTCCGCGACGCGCGCGCTTCAACAGATCAACAATCAGATCACATCGCTCCAGAACGAGGCTCAGATGCTGATCAATCAGGCTCGCAATCTGGCAAGCCTGCCATACTCGTCTTTGCAACAACTCCAGCAGTCAGTGAGCCGCACCCAGCAGCTTCTCAGCCAGGCCCAGAACATTGCTTACAATGTGCAAGCGATCGATCAGGCCTTCCAGACCCAATATGGCAATGTGTCGATGTCGGCGTCGGACACGCAACTGGTCGCCGATGCGCGTAGCCGCTGGCAGAACACGGTCGGCGGCTTGCAGGACGCCATGTGCGTGCAGGCCACCGTCGTCGGCAATATCGACACCAACCGTACCGAGATGTCGCGGCTGGTCGGTGCCAGCCAGGGCGCGACCGGCGCGCTTCAGGCAACGCAGGCCGGCAATCAGCTTCTCGCTCTCCAGGCCCAGCAACTCGCCGACCTCACCGCCGTGGTCGCGGCCAATGGCAGGGCGCAGGCGCTGCAATCGGCCGAGCAGGCCGCCGCAGCCGAACAAGGCCGCGAACAACGCCGCCGCTTCCTGACGCCGGGTTCCGGTTATCGGGCTGGCAGTGCGCAGATGTTCTAAGACAATTGAGGGTGATGCCATGGACGGCAAGACCCTCGCACGTCTCGCGGCCGTGATTTTCGTGGCCGTCGCCATCATCGCGACAGCGATCGAGATAAACCGTCGCGACGTGTCACAGGATGCGTCCGCGACCTTTCCACCCTCCACCCCGCAGCCATCATCTCCTGAGAACGGAGCGCGCTGACCATGGGCAATACCGGCGTCATTGATCATTTTCTCGAAGTCTTCACCCGCTATATCGACGGCGGTTTTGGACTGCTCCAGCCCGAGGTGGCCTTCATCGCCACCACCTTGATCGTCATCGACATCACTCTGGCGGCCCTCTTCTGGTCCTGGGGCGCCGACGAGGACATCATCGCGCGGCTGGTGAAGAAGACGCTGTTCGTCGGTGTCTTCGCCTACATCATCGGCAACTGGAACAATCTCGCCAGCATCGTTTTCGAGAGCTTCGCCGGTCTCGGCCTGAAGGCGTCCGGCACGGGCTTTTCCGTCACCGATCTCCTGCGCCCCGGCAAGGTGGCGCAGACCGGACTCGACGCTGCCAGGCCACTGCTCGATTCCATTTCCGACCTGATGGGCTGGGTTTCGTTCTTCGAGAACTTCATTCAGATCGCCTGCCTGATGTTCGCCTGGGCGCTGATCCTGCTCGCCTTCTTCATTCTCGCGGTCCAGCTCTTCGTCACGCTGATCGAGTTCAAGCTGACGACGCTCGCCGGTTTCGTGCTGATCCCCTTCGGCCTGTTCGGCAAGTCCGCCTTCATGGCCGAACGGGTGCTCGGCAACGTCATATCCTCCGGCATCAAGGTGCTGGTCCTCGCCGTCATCATCGGCATCGGCTCGACGCTCTTCTCCGAGTTCACCCAAGGCTTCAATGGCGCAACGCCCTCGATCGACGACGCCATGGCGATCGTGCTTGCGACCTTGTCGCTGCTCGGTCTCGGCATCTTCGGACCCGGCATCGCCAACGGTCTCGTCTCGGGTGGCCCACAGCTCGGCGCGGGTGCCGCGATCGGCACGGGTCTCGCCGCCGACAGCCTCAAGTCCAGCTACCAGTCCGGCGCGCGCACGGCCTTTGAAGTGTCGGGCGGGTCTTCGACCGCCGGCACTGTCGGCGGCATGGGCGGCGGTGACGCCGAGGGCGGAGCCGCTTCGGCCACATCGTCTTCCGCATCCTCGCCTGCCACAGGCAGTCCGCCCGCCTGGGCAAAGCGGATGCAGCGTTCCCAGAAACTGTCTCACGGCGTCCAGGCCGCCGCCCACGCCGTCAAATCCGGCGACAGCCACGGCGGCGGCTCATCCGTCAATCTCTCCGAAGGCAATTGACCATGTTCAAGCGACCCTCCACCCATTACGGCAAGTCTCCCGAACCTGAAACACCCTATCAACGTGCGGCCCAGGTTTGGGACGATCGCATCGGCTCTGCCCGCGTTCAGGCAAAGAACTGGCGGCTTATGGCCTTCGGTTCGCTTGCCTTGTCAGCGGGATTGTCAGGCGCGCTGGTCTGGCAGTCGATGAATGGTTCGGTCGTGCCCTGGGTGGTGCAGGTCGACAAACTCGGACAGGCGCAAGCCATTGCACCTGCGACCGCCGACTATCAGCTCAACGACGCTCAGATTGCCTTCTACCTTGCCCGCTTCATCGAACAGGTCAGGAGCATTCCCGCCGATCCGATCATCGTGCGGCAGAACTGGCTGCGCGCCTATGATTTTACGACGCAGGGCGGCGCGCTGGCACTCAACGACTATGCCCGCGCCAATGATCCCTTCGCCAAGGTCGGCAAGCAACAGATTGCCATCGAGGTTTCCAGCGTGATCCGCGCCTCACCGTCGAGTTTTCGCGTCGCCTGGATCGAACGCCGCTATCAGGATGGGTCATTGGCCGCAACCGAGCGCTGGTCGGCCATCCTGACCGTGGCCGTTCAGCCGCCGCGCGATGCCGACACGCTCAGGAAAAATCCTCTCGGGATCTACATCAACGCCATCAATTGGTCGAAGGAGCTTGGATCATGATCCGGCCGTCTCATCTGACCGCCGGGCATCCGGCGGCGCGTAACCACGCATTTCCGCTTTTCCGTAAATCCGGCTTGCCGCTTCTGTTGTTTTACGCCTCGGCGCTTGCCGGGTGCGCGACACCGCAAAAGCCCCCGGAAATCTCCTATGACGATGCCGCACCCGCCGTTCTGGCGGCCGATCCGCCGAAGCCCGTTCAAGTGGTCGATCTGCCGAAGGTCCTGCCACTGCCGGGCCAGCTGAAGCCAGTCGGCAAGGATGGCAAACCGGCGCCGGAACTGGCAGACCCCGCCGCACGGGTGAGCGAAGCCAACGCCGCTGCCCGCATGCAGCCGGTCAGGAACGGCTTCATCAATTCGATGCAGGTCTATCCCTTCGTCGATGGCGCGCTTTATCAGGTCCATACCTCGCCGGGACAGATTACCGATATCAGCCTGCAAGCCGACTAGCAGCTTGTTGGCTCCGGCCCGGTCGCCGCTGGTGATACTGTCCGCTGGATCATCGGCGACACCGAGAGCGGTACAGGCGGAGCAAAACAAGTCCATATCCTGGTGAAGCCGAAGCGGCCTGATCTGACGACGAACCTCGTCATCAACACCGATCGGCGCACCTATCACATGGAACTGCGCTCGACCGAGAAGACCTATATGGCTTCCGTCTCCTGGCAGTATCCGCAGGATCAGCTTATCGCACTGCGCCGTCAAAACAGCCAAGCCGAAGCTCAGCAGCCGGTCGCCAGCGGCGTCGATCTGACCCGCGTCAATTTCCGCTACGACGTGACCGGAGATCGTGCGCCCTGGCGGCCCCTGCGGGCCTTTGATGACGGGCGGCAAATGTTCATCGAATTTCCGCGTGGCATCGGTCAGGGGGAAATGCCGCCACTCTTTTTCGTCGGCCCAGAGGGCGCGACCTCCGAGCTGGTGAACTACCGCGTGCGTGGCAACTACATGATCGTCGACCGGCTGTTCGCCGCCGCCGAGCTGCTCTTCGGGGCGGCTGCGTCCCGAGCCGCCGCGCGTCACCCGCCTGTCGCGCAAGGTGCTGATCGGCTTGAGTGCTGCCAGCAGCCTCGCGATCAGTGGTGCGCTCTACTACGCGCTCCAGACACGCAACGGCGGTCAACGGCAGGAACTCTATTCCACCGACAACCGCTCGACGCCTGATGGTCTCAACGGTCTGCCGAAGGACTATAGCGGCGTGCCGAAGCTCGGGCCGCCGCTCCCCGGCGATCTCGGCCGTCCGATCCTCAATGCGCAAAATGCGGGGCAACCTATCCCCGCGCCGGGGATTGCCACGCCGATGCCGTCCGGCCCCAGCCCGGAAGAACAGCGCCGGGCGCAGGAACTTGAGGCGGCCCGGCTCGCCAAACTGTTTGCTCCGACCGAGACGCGGGCCGCGAGCAACAGCACAGCTATATCACCTTCCGCGACCGCTACGCCTTCGACCGACCTCGCCAGTCTTGGCTTAGCACCGCAGCCCTCGACGCCCTCCGCACAGCAGCGGCAGCAGGCGTTTCTCGACCAGACGCCCGACAAGCGCACGGTTTCGACCGATCGCGTCGCGGCCCCGGCATCGCCGAACATCCTTCTGGCTGGGGCGGTGATTGCCGCCGCGCTCATCACCGGCATCCGCTCCGATCTTCCCGGTCAGATCACCGCCCAAGTGACGGAGAATGTCTATGACAGCCCGACGGGCAAGATCCTGCTCATACCCCAGGGCACCTTCGTCATAGGCCAATACGACAATGGCGTCGGCTTCGGCCAGCGCCGCGTGCTCTTCGTCTGGAACCGGCTGATTTTCCCCAATGGCTGCTCAATCGTTCTGGAGCGCCAGCCCGGCGCGGACGCCGAAGGCTATGCCGGGCTTGAGGATGGCGTCGATTATCACTGGGGCGAGTTGTTCAAGGCCGCAGCCTTGTCCGCGCTGCTCAGCGTCGGCGCGCAGGCCGGTTCGTCCGGCAACGACAGCGACATCGTGCAGGCTCTGCGTCAAGGTGCGTCACAGAGCATAAGCCAGACCTGCCAACAGGTTGTCAGTCGCCAACTTAACATCGCGCCGACGCTGACCATCCGGCCGGGCTTCCCGGTCCGTGTAATCGTCACCCGCGATCTTGTCCTCGAACCCTATGGAGATTAAAATGGCGAAATTGAAGCTCTCGGTGATCGCCGATGACAAGCCGGTCAAGGTCACGCTGGAACTGCCTGCCGGCCTGCACAGCGATCTCGTCGCCTATGCCGACATCCTCGCTCGTGAAGCGGGCCAGTCGCCCGCTGATCCCGTCCGCCTGATCGTGCCTATGCTGGAGCGCTTCATCGCCACGGACCGCGGTTTCGCCAAGGCAAAGAAATCGGTATCCCAGACTACGCCATCGATGTGACAAGCGAAACGTTTTGGGTCTCCAAAGAGTTTGCGATATCCAGAAACCGCAAGAAGGCCGGATTGTCGTTCTGCGTCGACCAGACCATGCTGTAAGGCAAGGTCTCGTTGCCGATGGGGCGAAACACGACATCCGGAACCTGCGTCGCGGTAACGCCCTCGCTTGCGAGGGTCAATCCCTGGCCGAGCGCCACGAGCGAAAGAAGGTTGTGCCGTCCGACACTGTGCGGCAGGATTTCGGGCTGACGGCCCAAACCGGCAAGCCTCTGGACCAGGTAGTTATAAATCTCCTGTCCTGGGGCGGCGTCACTGACGATGAAGCGCTCGCCCATGACATCGACCCAATCCAACTGCTCGGCTTCAGCGAGGACATGCTGTTCCGGCATGGCTACAAAGACCTGCTCGGACCACAGATGGCGGCACTCGCAGCCTTCCCATTCCAGCGTTCCCGTCAGAAACGCCACATCCAACTGACGCTGACGGATCGCGGCGACATGCTCTGCCTAGTCGCCATCCGCAAATGTCATTTGAATGGTCGCGTATTTCTCGGAAAATTTCTGGATGAGGTCGGCCAGAAAGCTGGAACCTAATGACGACAGGATGCCGATCCGCAACTCGCCATCGCCCACCCGCCCGATCGCGGCAACTTCCGTTCGCGCGAGGCCGATTTCGGACAGCGCCTTTCGTCCCCGGTCTACAAACTGCTTTCCTGCAAGGGTCAAGGTGACGCCAGAATGTGAGCGGACAAATAGCGCCGTTCCAAGCCGAATTTCCAGATCCCGTACCCGTCGACTGATCGCCGATTCCTGAACCCCAAGTGCCGCTGCCGCCCGACGAAAACTACCGTGCTCGGAAGCGGCGACAACGTAACTGATGTGGCGAAGTTCGATACTCGATCCGGGCACGCGTATTTCTTCAGATCAATTCCGCCTTGCAGACAGGTGCATAAAGATAAAATCAAAGGTTGCAGCACATTGCGGCGAGCACCCGGCGAAAATTTGGCAACCGGAGTTTTTGTATTGGCGGCAAACAACCATCCGTTTTGCACGCCATGCTATCCGCATCTACGCCGACAACATTTTTGACTTCGAAGCTCCGCGCTTATCGGCTTCTACGGCTTTCGTTTGAAAAGCGAGGGCCATGAAAATGCGATCAATTTCGACGGGACAGACCAAAACCATCCGCCGCGAACAACTCAAGGAAATCGTGCCGCTGGCCGATACCACAATCTACGAAATGGAGCGGCGGGGCGAGTTCCCATCGCGCTTTTATCTGACGTCCCGTTGCGTCGTGTGGGATCTGGCCGAGGTCGAAGCCTGGCTTGAGACGCGTAAGCGCGCATCCAAACAAAAGGCGATCACCCGCGCGCCAATGCCAGATGTGCAACTGAGGAAAAATAGGCCGGTGAGGCAAAAGTGAGCCAGCCTGTGGCTCAGCGGTTTCTGGCGCCGCCGTAAATGTCGGTCGCCAATTTTGCGTGAGACATGAGGAATGGCGCAATGTCTGTGACGACATCCGTAAGCGTTCCCGGATTATGGGCGACGCCTTCGACAAATACCTTCCATTGCCGTTGCTTCTGGTCGTCCTCAGCAAACGCCGGCGTCAGCGCATCGGGCAGTTCCGCAGGAATTGCGGATCCACGTCGCGCGAAGGTCGCGGCGATCGCCCGCGCCAGCCTGTCGTCATCAAACGCAAATGAACGGCTGAGATCCAGATATCGTAGAAATCCTTCATCCGGCTGTTGGCGCGCCCCAGCGCCACCATCGCCTGGAATTTCTCGGCGATAACCGTCTCACGCGCGTAGGCCCGAAGGCGCGGCGCGGGAAACTCCAGCATGGAGGGATAGTCCAACACTTCGGCACCGGGCTCCGTCGCATCGCCAAAGCCGATATCAATCGTCAGACCGATGCGGGCTCCACTGATCAAAGCCGTTGTCCGAAGCCGCAGTCCTCCATATTCCAGTTCCTCACGGATGCGGTCTACGCGTAGCGCCGCAATGTCAAACTCCACGCCGTCGGCGGCTTCCAGCGCCATGATTTCACGGAACGTCGCGAGCATGGGTTCGGCCTCGGACTCGCCAAAGCCCAACAGATCGAGATCGCGCGTGCCACGATGAGGGTCATCAAACCAGCTCATCATCAGCATGGCGCCTTTAAGAACAAAACGGTCGGCATGCGGTGATTGTCCGAGCCTGCAGAGCAGCCGCTCAAGGGCGAAGCGGGTCAGGACGAGATCGAAGCTTTGGTCGCTCGCCTTGGCGAATTACAACAGGCGCGCACGTACCGAGGCCCCGATATTCTTCAATTCTTTAGTCATTGGCGGTCAGTGCCTCGAGGTAGGGGCGAATGACGGTCGCAACAGCACCGTGCTCGGCATATTTGGCAATTTCGCCCGGAGTTGCCTTGCGCTGACGCAGTGCTTCCTGAAGCCCTTCGATCGCCACGGACAGGCCGATCTTGCTGCGATACCGGAAGCAGTCTGCAATCGTCTTGGCTACGCCAAACACCTTCACGGGCACACCCTCGACGGTATGGATCTCAACGCTGTCAGCGAGCAACCGATCGGCAAAGCGAACCAGTCGTACCGGCGTGACCTCCATCTTGGGCGCCCAATCCTTATGGCCGATGGCCATCCACACATGCCTTGGCATCTGATCGGTAAGCTCATGAAACGCGAGCGCCGAGACGAGGCAGACGACGCCCTTCGGCAGTCGCTTGGCGGCCTCCGCGAGACTATGGTGTGCATCGAGCGGGGCGTCAGGGAGCTGATAGAGCCCGCGTGCGAGACGCAGCACCTCGCCATCGCGCTCCATACGGCTCATTGTGGCCGCAGTTACGCCCTCGGCGCGCAGCTCGGTCAGGCGTGCAATACCATGGAGCTTGAGCACGTTCCGGGCAATCTGGCGTTGGGGCACGGATTCCGTCATGATATGAATCCTTGGAGAATAAATTTTATTATCCGAGGATATGTATCACAAAGATCAGCGTGTTGGAAGAGACACTGACGCATTCGGTCAATCGTCCGTCCCCGGCGACAATAAGTCCATCGTGGGCGGAAAGATTGTCGGCGCGTATTTTTGTCCGGCAATCCAGGCGTCAACAATATTGGCCCATTCCTGCATCATGTGCCGTCGTTGGTGCTCGTATTCCGCCTTGTTGTAGACGCCACGCGACGAGCGACCGTCTTCGTGCGCCAGGCATTTTTCGATCCAGTCGCTGTTGAACCCCAACTCGTTCAGGAGCGTCGATCCGGTTCGCCGCAGATCATGCACAGTGAAAGGCTCAAGCGACAGACCTTCCTTCTTGGCCCTAACCACGACGGCAGTCGTAATCCGGTTGAAGGTTGCACGGGACATGGGCGCGTCGGCATCATAGCGGGATGGCAACAGGTAGCGCGAATTGCCAGAGCAAGTCTTCAGCGCGATCAGAATGTCCAGCGCCTGCTGTGACAGATAGATGTTGTGCGGACGTGACCGCTTCATCCGTTCCTTCGGGATAGACCAGACAGCGTTCTCGAAATCGACCTCATCCCAGACGGCGTCCTGCAATTCGCTTTTGCGGACCATCGTCAAGAGAAGCAGCTTCATGCCGAGGCGGATGGTCGGAAGGGTTGGGACATGTTCCAACTGACCGAACATGACCCGGATTTCCGATGGTGACAGCGAACGATCACGGGCGACAAATTGAGCAATCGATGCCGGACCAACATCATCGGCGGGATTATGGACTTTCTCGCCATGAAGGATCGCGAAGGCATAGATCTGTTTGACGATGTCGCGAACATGAATTGCCACCGCCGGGGCGCCGCGTTCCTTCACTTTCGTGCAAAGCGCTCGCAAGTCCTCGGCCGTTATTTCCGTCAGAAGCCGCTTGCGAAACTTCGGCAAGATATCTCGCTCGTAGATGGCGCGACGCATGGCTCTGGTACTGTCGGCCATCCGGCCTTCCTGGAGCCATCGTTCGCCAAATTCGCCGAAGCTCCTTGCTTCCTTCAATTTCCGTTTCGCGCTCTGCTTCTCGATTGCCGGAGAGCGTCCCTCCTGAACGGCCTTTTTGGCTTCGAGAAGCCTTTCGCGAGCCCGCGCCAGTGACACTCCGGCTGGCCCGTATCGCCCGATAACGACCGTTTCGCGGCGACCATTCAAACGGTAGTCGAAGCGGAATGTCATCGTCCCTGAAGGCTGGACCAATAGGTACATTCCATCCCGGTCCGTCACCTTGTAGCTTTTATCTTTTGATCTCAATGACCTGATAGCTGCATCGGTCAACATTTCGGCCTCCTGAATCCGGTAAAACAAGGAGGAAAACCACCAAAAAGTCCGTCAGCATTTTTTGAGCCCTTCGCTTGAAATTTTTTTATTTATTTTCAATGTGATAAGCTCAAAAAAAGACCGTCAGCGGCTTCCATTCCGCTGACGGTACTTTCAAAAGGTCAATTGATCAAGCGTAGGCAGTCCGTCGGAAAGTCCGTCACTCGTGACGCTTGCCCCTCGATAGTCTGCGAAAGTCGATGACAGAATTTTCGTTTTATATCATTGGCTTATAGGATATTCTAGCGTATCGCGGGGTATGTTTGAGTGGGTCTGAATCATTCCCACTCGATTGTGCCCGGAGGCTTCGAGGTAATGTCATAGGTCACGCGGTTGATGCCCTCGACCTCGTTGATGATGCGGGTTGCCGTCTCACCAAGGAATTCATGGGTGAAGGGATAATAATCCGCCGTCATGCCATCGACCGAGGTCACGGCGCGCAGAGCACAGGCGTAATCATAGGTACGTCCGTCGCCCATCACGCCAACCGTGCGCACGGGAAGGATCGCCACGAAAGCCTGCCAGATCTCGTCATAAAGACCGTGCTTGCGGATCTGGTCGATATAGACCGCATCGGCCTTGCGCAGGATTTCCAGCTTGGCTCGGGTAATTTCGCCGGGGCAGCGGATCGCAAGGCCGGGACCGGGGAAGGGATGGCGGCCGATGAACTTCTCCGGCAGCCCAAGCTCGCGGCCCAGCGCACGCACTTCGTCCTTGAAGAGTTCGCGAAGCGGCTCAACCAGCTTCAGACCCATCTTTTCCGGCAGGCCGCCCACATTGTGGTGGCTCTTGATGGTGACGGAAGGACCGCCTGAGAAAGATACGCTTTCGATCACGTCCGGATAGAGCGTGCCCTGAGCGAGGAATTCAGCACCCTCGATGGTGTTCGCGTGCTTCTGGAACACATCGATGAAGAGACGACCGATGGTCTTCCGCTTTACTTCGGGATCGGTCACGCCTTCCAACTCGCCCAAAAACAGGTCCTGTTCGTCCGCATGGATCAGCGGGATATTGTAGTTGTCCCGGAACATGGTGACGACCTCTTGGGCCTCATCCTGACGCAGCAGGCCATGATCCACGAAAACGCAGGTCAGCTGTTCGCCGATTGCCTCATGGATAAGAACCGCAGCAACCGAACTATCGACGCCACCGGAAAGACCGCAGATAACCTTTTTGTCGCCCACTTGCGCCCGGATCTTGGCAATCGCTTCGGCGCGATAGGCGCCCATGGTCCAGTCGCCCTTGAAGCCCGCCAGCTTGACGAAATTTTCATACAGCGTCTTGCCATTCGGGGTGTGATGCACTTCCGGGTGGAACTGTACGGCATAGAAATGCCGCTTCGGATCAGCGGTGATCGCATAGGGCGCATTGGGCGACGTGCCATAAACCTCGAAGCCCGGTGCAATACGGCTCACATGATCGCCATGGCTCATCCACACCTGCTCGCGGCCTTCCGCAAACCAGCCGTTGAGGAACGGGTCGGTCTGATCGGCTGGCGTCACATAGGCGCGGCCAAATTCTGCCGTGCCGCCACCGCCGGAAATCTTTCCCCCTTCGACCTGGCCGCCGAGATCCTGCATCATGACCTGCTGTCCATAGCAGATGCCGAGGACCGGAACGCCGAGCGTGTAGACCGACTGCGGCGGACGCGGCGAACCTTCGCGCGTCACCGAATCCGGTCCACCGGAGAAGATCACTGCGCGCGGCTTGAAGTCAGCCAGAAAGGCGTCGGTGACGTTCTGATAGGGGTGGATTTCGCAATAGACGTTCAGTTCGCGCAGCCGACGCGCGATGAGCTGCGTCACCTGGGAGCCAAAATCAATGATGAGGAGGCGGTCGTGATGGGCTATCTGGGTCATGGCGAGCCTTTAATGAAGAACGGGCATTTTTGCAACTGACTCAGAGGCTCAAAGTGCCGGATTCTAGCGCCTGCGTTAAACGGTCGATTGTTGTGGCAAGCTTCTCGTCGATGACATGAAGGTATTCGGTCCAGTCGCCGACATGCCGCAATTCTGCTTTTCCATCGGAAATGCCGCGCAAGCCGATGAGGGGCACATCGAAGGCATGACAGGCGCGCAGGACTGCGAAACTTTCCATTTCAACGAGATCGGCATCGATCACGTCATAGGCGTCGCCGGAAACGATGTTTCCACCGGTCGAAAGGCTGGCTACTGGAACGCCGGGAATGCGAAGTGGCAGCTCGATGACGGAGGGCAGGTCGAGAAGCGGCGTTCTGCCCTTCTCAAAGCCAAGCGGCGAGGCGTCCATGTCGCGATAGGATACCGAGCTGATCTGATAGACTTCCGTCTGCTCCAGTGTCCGCGAACCGGCAGAGCCGAGGCAGACAACGAGATCCGGCAATTCCTGTGTGGCATTGAGCGCGCTCAATGCCTTTGTCAACGTAACGGCCGCTTCCACGGGGCCGATGCCGGTGATTAGCGGCTTGAAGCGTGCCTTCAGGTGTGGGCCATATTCTGGCAGTGCCGCCATGACAAAGAGCAGCCGCTTTCCGGCAATCGTCTTCAACTCGAACGTCATCCGGTCACATCCTCGCGCCCGCGGATCACCATCATGCTGCCGCTCATGGAAGCGATCAGCTTGGCCGGGCCGTTGGTCAGCGCATAGGCCCTGCCATCCGCGACGATGATGGTGGAACCCGGTTTTGTGATTTCGCCACGAAACAGAAAGCGTTCGCCACGTCCAGGAGACAAGAGGTTCACCTTGAACTCGATGGTCAGGATGGACGCCTCCGGATCGATGACCGTATAGGCCGCATAACCACAGGCCGCATCCAGTCCTGCGGAAATCACTCCGGCATGCAGGAAGCCATGTTGCTGCGTGAGTTTCGCATCGAACGGCATTTCAATTTCGACCATGGCATGCTCGACGCGTGTCAGGTCCGCGCCAAGCGTTTCCATGAAAGCCTGTCGCCCGAAACTCTGCCTTACCCTTGTCCGGAAATCTCCGGGATCGACCTCATCCATCCTGTGCCCCTTATGTCGGCGCGAAACTGGCACGGCATCGGGAAGGCTGCAAGAGACAGGATCAATTCAGGATGAACAGGGAAAGGTTCAGAAGCGTCGCGAAGCTGACCCACGCCACATAGGGAAGGAACAGGAGTGCGCTGATCCTGTCCCGGCTCCAGCTGCGTTGGATGAAGAGCGCGATGAGCACCAGCATCGGAATGATGACGATGAGCCCGAGCACCGTGCTTTCCATGCCGAAGAAAGCCGGAGACCACAGGAAATTCAGGGCCATCTGGCCAAACCAGATCTGCATGCGTGACGAAGACGGCGAGGCAAGCCACGTCCGGGCGCCCGCAATGCCGATCAGCACATAGAGCGTAGTCCAGACCGGACCGAAGATCCAGTTGGGCGGATTGAAGGGTGGCTTGTTGAGAGCCTGATACCATTCGCCCGGAATATTGGCGATGCCGATCAAGGCGCCAAGCGCGACGACAACGGCGACGAAGAGGACATGGATGAGGATCTTTTTCATGATGCCGGATTTAGGGTGGTGTCAGGAAAAGTGTAGTCGCAGACTCGTTCGGATGCTCACGAAACGCGTCGCTATGAACCATGATTTGCTCACCCAAGCCGGACAAGATGCTGGTCCCAGTTCACGTTCGAACGGGTTCCCTCGAGCTCGCCGCTATAGGTAGAGACTGCGATGCCGGTTGGCGCTCTGGCGACCCCTGCCGCATCCGGGACAGGATCCTCCCTCAATACCTGCCCCGTCTGCGCATCGAGAATGACCACATAGCCACCCTTCGGTGAGGTCAGACCAACCAGCCGCTCACGCCGGTTGACGGCAATGGCACCGACATAGTTTGCCAGCTTTTCGGTCGTTTCCGGTGGAATATCGATGAAGGTGATATCGTCGCCCAGAGCGAAATATCCGGTCAGAGGCGGATGATCGCCGCGCGGACCTTCGTACTGGCAGGCGAACCAGATCCGGCCACGCCGATCCACATCCAGATGCCGTGTGGAAAGCTGCCTCAGATGGTCAGGCATCGGGTGCCGCTCGATGATCTCGCCGCTCGCGGCATCGAGAATGGCAAGGGACGGCTGCATGCGGTCGAGATTGAGCTTGGTGCGGCCGAAATCCGGATGTGTCTCGATGCCGCCATTGGCAACGATCAGCAGGCGTCCGTCATCGGACACTGTCATGTCGTGGGTGCCGATGCCACCTGCATCGAACTCGGCAATCCGGCGAAACTGGGACTTGGCATCGTACACGCCGATCACGCCCCGGTTGCCGTCGAAATCATTCTCGCTTGCATAGAGCAGTCGGCCGTCCGGGGAAAAGTGACCGTGTCCGTAAAAATGCCGTCCGGCAGGAGTGCTGATCAGAACCGGCTCATCCTGCCCTGAAGGGTCGAAGATCATCGCAAATGTACCGGGACGGCGCGCGAAGACGACGCAGCGGCCTGTCAGCAAACAGTAGGAGAGGCCATGAGCCCGCGCGGGCAGGGCGATCCGTTCTATGATCTCGCCCCGTTCGGTTATCGTCGCGACACCACAGCTTCCATCGGGAGCGCGGAAGGCGGACGCAAAAACTGCATCCGATCGATCAAGCGCCATCAGCTTTTCCGGAGCAAGAGCGGCCAGGAAACCTACGCCCGCAGCCTTGACGAAGCTGCGCCTGTCAATCTCGCCCGTCCTCACCTCGAAGGTCCGCATCCAGTCAGTCTCCGTCGGAAAAGGAAAAGCCCGTGGTCAGGCCGAGCGCCTGCCCCAGATCATCGTTGAAGAGAGTAATCAGATCGCGGCTGTCGGAAAGCATGGCATCGAGCTTCGACTTCTGTTGCGGTGTGCTGACGGCCGCTTCCAGATCAGGATCAATATCCTGCGCAAGTGTGATGAGCGATTTGAAATAGACATCGATGGAGTTCACGATCCAGATCTGGCTGGGCTTCAACAGCTCCTTGATGCCGGATCCATGGACGAGCTGCCGCAGCCCTTCCAGATTTTCCCGCATCATCGGAAAGGTCAGGCCGGAGCGCCAGAACAGCGCCTGCTTCGGAAAGCTTTGGGCGGATCCACTTTTATAGAAGCTCTCGATGCGCTGATCGCGAAGGGCTTCCGCCGCGTGAACCAGAATGCCAAGCACCTCGGTGACAGCTTCCTGGTCCTGCCGGAAGGCAGAGCTTTGCGGCCCGGGGTTTTTCCAGTCTTTGGCAAGGCCGTCCGGATCATCCCAGGCCTGCACCAGTTCCATCGCGATGTGCTGCATGTTACCGGCAATCGTAAGGCCATAGCGGCATCGATAGGACTTCGCCTGCGCAGTCAGTTGATCCAAGCCGGTGCCGTGCAGCAGAAATTCGAGCGCTCCCAAACCCTGTACGGCAACACTTTTGGAAGAGAGCGTATCAGGTGCAGTCGCCGTCTCGTCGGAGGATGACAGCAAGGCCTGAACCTGCCGAAGCCCGAGACCCTTCTTGTCCGGATAGAAAAGTATCCTCTCGAAGCGGTTCTTTTCGAGCACGGGTCCTACACGCACGATCTCGATCCGCGCCCAGCTTTTGGCGGTTTCCGAGAATGCAGCCTGTGCCTGAGCAAGATTGTTCGCAGACGGCACGGTGCAAAGCTGCATCATCCGGTCGCTCAAAAGGCCGGTCTTCTCCGAAAAGTCCCGGTAGCCCGGCTGTATGACATTGGTGATGACCCGTTCCATCAGCGCCGTCGTCCGCTCATGCGTCAGAACCGGCGGAGAAGGGTTCGCATCCTGCGCGCCCGCATCCGCTGCAAACAGAGAAAGACCAAGGGCCAGACCGATAGACAGGACACTCGTGCGCATCATAGGGACTCCAGAAACGTCAACAGGGCATTGCGATCTCTGGCTTCAAGAGCCGCAAAACCGTTCCGGGATTTCTCCGCCTCGCCACCATGCCAGAAAATGGCCTCCGTCAGGTTGCGGGCGCGCCCGTCATGCAGAAAAAAACTATGTTTACTGACAGTTTGCGTCAGGCCGATGCCCCACAGTGGCGGAGTACGCCATTCTCGGCCAGTCGCGTCACCGACGGTTTGGCCGTCAGCAAGTCCTTCGCCCATATCATGGAGCAGGAAATCCGAATAGGGCCAGATCAGTTGAAAGGCCTGAGAAGGATCGGTAGCGGAGCGGCTCGTCACAAATTTCGGCACATGGCAGCTTGCGCATCCAAGACGGTAGAAGGTCTCCTTGCCCTTCAGCACCTCGGGTGAACTGACATCGCGTCGTTGAGGAACGGCAAGATGGCTCGAGTAAAACGTCACGAGGTCCATGACCGGATCGGGCGCTTCCGTATCGCCAAGACGCGGCTGGACCCCGTGCGAAAGGGCGCGGCAATCCGTTTGTTGCGCCGTGCAATCGCCGTAAGGGTCGGGCCGGTCGGGCGTGGATAATCCGAGGTCGCCCGAGAAGGCCGCAGAGGTCTGGTCGCGGACGGTGGCATTTTGTGCTTTCCAGCCAAAGCGCCCGAGTGCCAGTTTGCCGGTCACATGGTCCCGAACGATGGCCGCTTTCCCCGAAATTCCGTCTGCGTCCCGGTCATCGGGGTCCGCATTGGCGAGAATGTCCTGCGCAGGAACGGCTTCGATGAGACCAAGCCCGATCATTGCAGGGGCAATGCGGGGGGAAAGGGTCGTTCCGGCTGCAAGCGGGCCTTGAGCCAGACCGCTGACCGAATAGGCCGGGCGTCGTAGCGAAACGGTAGTACCATCCTTGAGGCGGACAGGCGCTTCCGTGTAGGAGATCTGCATCGTCCCTTCGGCAGCAAGTCCAGGGACGGCAAGATCCTGCAACTGCGCACCGTAGATCGGATCGGGAAAATTGAGCGCACGATGATCGGCAACACGTGCTCTCTCTTCCGGTGTTGCAGGGGCGCGCGCCAGCCGCAGGAACATGGAGATCCTGTCATTGCCCCCTTCGGGCGGATGGCCGCGTCCGTCCTTCACATGGCAGCTGACACAGGAGCGTGCATTGTAGAGCGGCCCCAATCCGTCGGAGGCTTGTGTTGAGGAGGGTGCGGCGACCCATAGCTTGGTGAAAAGCGCATTTCCGAGTTTGAACTCTTCCTGCTGGCTGAAGGTGATGCCGGGTGTGAACTGCGAGAAAGCACCGGCATCGACGGTACGCGTCGAGGTCGCGGCACCGGCGGCCATCGCTTCAAATGGTTCTGCCTGGCCAAAATTACCGGTTGGTCGAATGACCGCAGTGACACGCGCCTGATCCTTCGGCGTCAAATCCCCGCGTTGACCCTGATACAGCAACTCCTGCTGTCCAATGCCGGACGCTGGCACGAGACAGGTCAGCAGGATGGGGAGAGCAAGGACGAGTGCGCGTTGCTGCATCGGGAGTAGCGGCCCACCGAACATTCGATGGGCCGTCCTGATCTCATTTGAACACGGCGTTCGGATTATCGAGGCTCGCCGAACCCTGGAGCTTCACCTGGCCAAGATCGAGCGCCGCGATCACGCGCTCGATTGATTTCGTCTGGGCAATAAGGTCATCGATCGGGGCCTGCACAACTGCGTTACCCTCCTTGTTGCCCTCGGCGATCATCTGGTCATAGGCTTCGATCTTCTGAGCGCGCTCCGCCATGATCTGCATGTCGGCAAGCGTCTTGTCGAGCTTGACGTTCAGTTCCGTGTCGAGAACGGCATCCTTGGCCTTGAGGAGATCGGATAGGGAAGGCCCTGCCAGTTTGGTTCCGTCAGTGCGCGTGTAGGTTCCGCGATAGGCGGACGCGATGCCAATGGCGTCGTTCAGGTGCGAATTGTGCGTGTTGTCGGAAAAGCAATCCTGCTCCTCTTCTGGATCATGCAGCAGAAGGCCAAGCTTCATGCGCTCTCCGGCCAGTTCGCCGTAGGACAGTGAGCCCATGCCTGTGAGGATTGCGGAAAGGCCCGCCTTCGGATCGGCCAGAACAGCCTTCGTGGCTTCGCCGGTGGGAGCCCAGGCCTCTACCATTTCTTGAAGATCCTGAACCAGCAGCGTGGTCGCCGACTTCAGATAGTCGCCACGACGATCGCAATTGCCATGCGTGCAATTGGCCTTGTCGTAATCGGTAAAGGGACGATTGCCTGCTCCCGGTCCGGTGCCGTTCAGGTCCTGCCCCCACAACAGGAATTCGATCGCGTGATAGCCGGTCGAAACATTGGCCTCCACTTCGCCAGCCGTATGCAGGCTGCGGATCAGTTCCGGCGTGATCTTCGAGGCATTGATGTCCTCGCCGTTGATCTTGAGCTTGGGATTGGCAATGACATTGGCTGTGTAGAAGGCATTGGCATCGCTTTCGGTGCCGTAGGCGGCATCGACATAGTCGATAAGACCTTCATCGAGAGGCCATGCATTCACCTTGCCTTCCCAGTCATCAACAATGGGATTGCCGAAGCGGTAGACCTCAGTCTGCAAATAGGGTGTACGCGCCACAAGCCATGCCTGACGCGCAGCCTTCAGCGTTTCCTCTGATGGCTTTGCGATGAGGGCGTCTACGGCCTTGTCCAATGCCTTGGCTGTACTCAGGGCGTCTTCGAATTTCGCATGACCGACGGCCGCATAGTGTTTCAGAACCTCGGTGGGCTCTGCAGCCAGTGCAGGCAGCGCGACAAAAGCCACCGAAGCGGCTAGAGCAGAACTGATAGTCGAGAGAGTTCGGCGGAGCATGGTCCCCTCCTGTCTGAAAATGACGATGCCGATGGCCGATCACGCCTTCCCGGCAAAACGTGACTGGAGCAAGGCGTGTCTGCCCTTTCTCCGATCAATCGTTTCAATCCTCATTGCGCAAAAGGAAACTGGTGTCAAATAATCTAGATTAGAGGAATTCCAGCCTCGACAGTCCTTTTTAGCTCCGCCGTTTAAGCTTGCAGAAGAAGAAGCCATCGGTCTGCGTGGAGGCCGGTGTCAGCGTCAGGCTACGACCATCGGCGGAATGCGGCTTGGGCGCGTCCTTGCCAAACAATGTTTTCCAGTCGTCCAGCGCTGGCTGGACCTCGTAAGAAGGATTGTTTGCCAGGAAGCGCTCGATCTGTCGGTCATTCTCTTCCGGCAGAACGGAGCAGGTGACATAGACGAGTGTTCCGCCCGGTTTGACATAGGCCGCAGCCGACGACAGCGCATCCTGCTGTTGCCCAAGGCGCTCCTCAATGTTCTTCTGCGTCAGGCGCCATTTTGTATCGGGCCGCCTGCGCCATGTTCCTGTACCCGTGCAGGGAGCATCCACAAGCACGACGTCCAGCTTCTCCTTCAGGGCATCCATCTGCTGCACATCGTCGTGCACCTGAACATTGCGCGTGCCGGCGCGGCGCATGCGCTCGATGATGGGAGCAAGGCGTTTGCGGTCGGCGTCATAGGCATGAACCTGACCCTTGTTGTTGAGGCTTGCCGAAAGCGCCAGCGTCTTGCCGCCGCCACCTGCGCAGTAATCCAGAACCTGCTGCCCTTCGGATGGCATTACGAGATCGGCAACAATCTGCGATCCTTCGTCCTGGACTTCGAACCAGCCCTTTTGGAAGGAAAGTTCGGCGGTTACGTTCGGAAGACGGGATGCGCCATCACCGGCAGGGATACGAATGCCCTGACGCGCGATCTGCGTTGGCTGCGCGCCCGCCCGATCCAGCGCTTTGACGACCTTGTCCCGGTTAGCCTTCAGCGTATTGGCCCGCAAATCCAGCGTTGGCCGACCAGCCATGGCTTGAGCTTCTGCAAGCCAGGCATCGCCGAAACAGGAGCGGAAGCTCGCAACGACCCATTCCGGGATATCGCCTTGAATATGTGCTGGCGCGTCCGACAGATTTCGTTCGGAAAGAGCTGTCAGATCCGGAGCGGGTGGCGCAAATTTGTCGTCCGCCAGTTCTGCCGCGAGGCTTGTGCGCGTGAAGCCCCATTGACGTAGAAGAACGGCGTAGACCAGTGCCGTCTCGCTCTCGTCATCCATCAGCCAGGCATGGGACAGACGCATGCGCAAGGCATCATAGACAATGTTGCCGATGGCGGCGCGATCTCCGGAGCCGGCGAAGCGATGCGCCAGGCCCCAGTCCTTCAGTGCATCGGCAACGGGACGTTTGCGCGTCTCGATATCTGCCAACACTTCGATGGCTGCAGCCATCCGTCCGCCCAGTCGCATGTCCTGATCTCCTTGCTTTCCGGCGCGTTTAACCGTGAAAAGCCATCAGGGCAAGCTTGAGGAGCAATCCGTCATCCATGCGGATCAGCCGATGACCTCGTAACAGACCTGGGCGGTGCCTGTCGAAACCATTCCGATGTCGGCTGCTGCTGCCTTCGAGAGATCAATGACGCGGCCGCGAATGAAAGGACCGCGGTCATTGATGCGAACCACGACGGTCTTGCCATTGCGCTTGTTGGTAACTTTGACCTTCGTTCCGAAACTCAGCGAGCGATGCGCCGCGGTGAGCTTGGAGGCGTTCATACGTTCGCCGGAGGCTGTCTTGGAACCCAGTGCATACCAGGAAGCGTGACCACAACCTGGAGCGGCTTGCGCCGTTTGAGAGCCAATCATCGAAAACGATGCGAGAGCGACTGCTGCGAAAGCTGAGCGTTTTGGAAGTTTCAAATCCGATTATCCCCGTTGATCCAAGTGGTGAGATGCGTGCGAGGTGGTCTAGGCATGGCCAAAAAAGGCGAAAACGTGGGCCTTGTGATCACGCAATGTTAAAACATGTAACAATCGTGATTTAAAGCCGGCTAATGAAATTGACTGTTTAGGCAGGAAAAATTAAGTGATTCCAGTAGGATTCTGGAAAATTGTTCTGTTGAGATTCGAACGCGTGATTCGCGTGAAATCGTGAAGAAAAAATTTTATCAAAAAGCAGAATCGCTCGCCACATTTGGACAAAAAATATGGCGCTTTGTCATGAAAGTTAAATTTCTATAATCTTGCTACCCAATTTGGATGGAATTTTCATCTTTCTTCAACGGCGCGCGTACACCGTCTGCAGGACCGGCTTTACGCTTTCCAGCGACCGGATTGCCACAGCTGCTCCAATGAAACCTCGAAGGTCGGAAACTGAAAGCTAAATCCAAGGTTGCGTATCTTCATATTCGAGACGCGTTTGTTCTCGCCGTAGAAGGAGCGCGCCATCGGCGTCAGTTCAGCTGTTTCGAAGGCCCGTTGCGGCGGTGGCTGGATGCCCATGAGGCGCGCGGCTTCCGTAACGACATCCTGTGGCGGCGCGGGAAGATCGTCGGTCACGTTAAAGATACCGGAGGCGTGGCGCTCGGACAGGAACAGCGTCGCACGACCGATATCTTCTACGCGGATGCGGTTGAACACCTGGCCCGGTTTGACCAGCCTGCGTGCCGTCCCTTGGGCCAGATTGATGAAGCCGTTTCGTCCGGGGCCATAGATTCCGGAGAGGCGCAGGATCGCGAGTGGCACTTCAGCGCGGTTCGCCGCTACCTGCCATGCGTTTTCCGCAGCGACGCGTTCCCTGGAGCGCGCCGAGACGGGGCGGCATGGTGTTTCCTCATCGACCCAGTCGCCTTGATGATCGCCATAGACGCCGACTGTCGAAAGGTAGGCGACCCATTGAAGCTTTGGGAAGACGGCGCGCAAGTCTCCATTTATGACGTTGAGCAGCGGGTCTCCGTCTTTGCCCGGTGCGATGGCCGGTGCAATGGATTGTATGAGATGCGTTGTCTGGGCAAGTTCCGTCCGAAGACCATCGCCCAATTCCGTTCCGCCGAAGAGAAATGGCCGGATCGCTTTATCCTTCAAATTCTGGCTCTTCTCCTCGCTACGCGTCGTCCCGGCCACGTCCGCGCCAGCCTTCAGGAATTCTGCAGCGATTGCCTGTCCTGAATAGCCTGCACCAAAAATCATGACCCGCATGCCTGAACTCCCATTACCCATTCATTCTCAACGTCGATATCCGCATCAGGCACTCTTTGCTGCGCCAAAAGGAGAAAGACATCGGCCTGCATCAATCTCGACAAGGCCCAGACAGCCATACCCCGCACATCGGGTGATGCATCATTCAATAGCGCTTTACACGGCTCGATGAAGGACGGATCACCGGAATTGCCGGCTGCAATCAGCACATTTCGGACAAAGCGGTCCCGCCCGATACGCTTGACAGGAGAGCCGCTGAACAGAATGCGGAACTGACCGTCGTCCAGGCCCAGCAGGTCGGCAATCCTTGGCTCTTTCAGATCAGCGCGTGCGCGCAGCTTCATTTCTGATGCTTCGGAGGCAAACTTGTTCCACGGACAGACCGCCAGACAGTCGTCGCAGCCATAGATGCGGTTGCCGAACATTGGCCGGAGGGAAGGCTCTATGATGCCTTTGTGCTCGATGGTCAGATAGGAAATGCACCGCCTGGCGTCGATCTGGTAAGGGGCCGGAAAGGCATTCGTCGGACACGCATCGAGGCAGGAACGGCAAGAGCCGCAATGATCGCGTTCCGGCGTATCGATCTCCAGTTCCGCGGTCGTGAACATGCTTCCCAGAAATAACCAGGAGCCGAATTCGCGGCTGACCAGATTGGTGTGCTTTCCCTGCCAACCCAGCCCTGCGGCAGCGGCGAGCGGCTTTTCCATGACGGGTGCTGTGTCGACGAACACCTTGACGTCTTCGCCAGCGCGGGCCGCAAATCGGGTGGCCAGTTCCTTCAGCTTCCCCTTGATGACGTCATGGTAATCACGGTGCCGGGCATAGACGGATATGGCTGCTCGGTCTGTCTTGGCGAGAAGTTCGCGCGGATCTTCATCCGGCCCGTAGTTCACGCCGAACAGGACAATCGAGCGGACCTCGCTCCAGAGGACACGGGGGTCGGCACGGCGCTCTCGCGTTTCCTCCATCCATGCCATCGTACCATGGCGTCCGGCCTGCAGGAACGTGCCGAGGCGTTCAGGCGCCTGAGGTATCGAATCGGGCAAGGTTATGCGGCAACTGTCGAAGCCAAGCGCCTTGGCTTCAGCCAACAGGAACGTCTTCAGCTTGCGCTGCCGATCCAGAGCCTTAGCAACCTGTCGATCCGTGTCTGCTCTTTCAGTCTCAGAAATCGAGGTCCGCATAATGAGATACCGGCGTAATGCCGCGAATGCGTTCTGCCAGGAGCGGCCGGAACGAAGGGCGCGACTTCAGCCTCTGATACCATTCCTTGGCGATGGGTGTCTCCTGCCAATCGATCTCGCCCAGATAATCCAGAACGGAAACCGAGGACGCGGCGGCGAGATCCGCATAGGACAGGCGGTCGCCCGCAAGCCAGGTGCGTGAACCGGCAAGCCAGGAAAGATATTTCATATGCTGGCGGATATTGCCTCGCGCCGTTCTCAGAACCTTGGAGTCAGGCGCGCCGCCGCCTTGGGCTGCCGTCATCTGGAGCTTGTAGACACGCTCCTTGGTCAGTGGCCGCGTGACATCCTGTTCCATCTTGAGAAGGAACCATTCCGTCAAGCGCCGGATCTCGGCCCGCTGGAAAGGGTCTTCCGCGAACAGGCGCTTATCCCGCTTCAGGACGCCGTGCGTTTCGTCGAGGAATTCCAGCAACACATTCGGCCCGCACAAAGCCCGCATATTGTCATCCACATAGACAGGCAGCGTGGCGGCAGGGTTGATTGTCAAGAATTCGCGGCGCTTCTCCCAAGGTTGCTCCTCGACGAGATCCGTCTGGAAGCCGTATTCCGCCAGGATCAACCTGACAAAACGGGAGGCCGAGGACATGGGATGATGATACAGAGTGGGCATCGATACTCGAAATTGAAGTTTGCTGTTATAAGCGTTGAGTCGGTCGCGATCACCAAAGCCGGAATGTGGCTGACATAAGGCGGCCAAGCCCAATTGTTAGGGTGAGGTTGCAGATTCCGTTCCCACTATAGGTCCCATCACCGTTAATAAAGGATCAAGAATGGCCGACCAATCTATCGTTGGCGCCCTCGTTCTCGGCTTGATCGAAGGTCTGACTGAATTTATCCCCGTTTCATCCACAGCCCACGTGCTCCTTGCAGGACACTTCATGGGGTTTCGCTCGCCCGGTAACACCTTCGCGGTGCTGATCCAGCTGGGTGCCATCCTCGCCATCCTTCTGGTCTATTTCCAGAAGCTGCTTCAGATTGCCTTGGACCTTCCCCACAGCACCCAGGCACGACGATTCGTACTGACAGTGCTGCTTGCGTTTCTGCCAGCCGCAATCATCGGTGCTCTGGCGCATGACTTCATCAAGAGCGTGCTGTTCGAAACTCCGATGCTGATCTGCGTGATGCTGATTGTCGGAGGTTTCATCCTTCTGGCAGTCGACAAGATGAGCCTAAGGCCGCGCTACACAGACATCACGCAATATCCGGCGGGCCTTGCGTTCAAGATTGGCCTTTTCCAGTGCCTTGCGATGATACCAGGTACCTCCCGCTCCGGAGCAACCATCGTCGGCGCATTGCTGATGGGGACGGACAAGCGTTCTGCTGCGGAGTTTTCGTTCTTTCTCGCCATGCCGACCATGCTGGGTGCGTTTGTTCTTGATCTCTACAAGAACAGGAATGCTCTTAGCTTCGATGATGCGGGAATTATCGCAATCGGCTTTGTAGCCGCCTTCGTGACGGCGCTTTTCGTGGTGCGATCCCTGCTCGATTTCGTATCGACCCGAGGCTTCGCACCATTTGCCTACTGGCGCATTTTGGTGGGCACCGCCGGCCTTATCGGCCTACTCGTGTTTGGCTGATGCTGGCAAAGGCATAAATCCTGCCTTTGCATCTTCAGGTCGACCAAAGAAAAGGGCTGCCAGTGGCAGCCCGCAGACTGCTGACAAACCCTGTCTTGGGCTTCAGCTCGGTCTCTTTAGAGCGTTTCAGGGCTCAATGGAATCGTTCTGCCGTGCTCGGTTTCAGTCAGGATCAAGGCTTTTGGCGAAGGGCATACCCGCAAGGTACGATCGAGACAAAAGCCGCAGATAATGGCTGAAAATGATCCGGCCCTCTGGGTTTGAGATGGCGGGTCATCTGCTTTGTCGCAGGGCTTGGCCCTATGCTGAGGCTACGACACGCGCCCTTCTCCTCGCATCTGCTCCCGCCCTCCCAAACAGGACTGTTTCCATTGAGCCCTGAAGCGCTCTAAGTCCGATACGTTCTTCTTTTAATTCAGAGACGTTCCGTGAATGCTATTCTGGCAGTCGGGACCAGTGGGATTTGTCAGCAAGCTGAGGTCCGCCTCTTTCGAAGTAGACCCTTTTCCTTGACTCAAAATACCGGCGTTCATTACACCTTGTCAGCAGTTGTTTCGGCAGCGGTAGATGCTTCAACCTTCGGACCGCCCTTTGCAACACCCACCATGGCAGGGCGCAGGACGCGCTCGCCGATAACATAGCCCGCCTGTACGACCTGCACGACCGTATTGTTGGGAACAGCCGGGTTGGGCACTTCAAACATAGCCTGATGGAAGTTCGGGTCGAATTTTTGACCTTCGGCATCAATCTTGCGCACACCGTGGCGCTCAAGTGCCGACAGCATTGCGCGCTCTGTCATATCGACACCTTCGATCAAGGCCTTGAGACCAGCATCACCCGCTTCGCGCGTTTCGGCAGGGATTGAGTCCAACGCCCGTCGCAAATTGTCAGAGACGGCCAGCATGTCACGCGCGAATGCGGTTACGGCGTAGGACTTGGCGTCCTTCACATCGCGCTCGGTGCGGCGGCGAAGATTGTCCATCTCTGCTGCGAGGCGCAGGAAACGGTCGCGGATCTCATTGTTCTCCGCCCGAAGCGTTTCCAAAGGGTCCGGCTGCTGCTCACCAGGAGCTTCCGAATCATTTTCCGCAAAAGCTGAAGCAGCGGCAGCAGTTGCTGCGGCATCCTGATTCTCGTCCGCGTCAGGTCCGTGGTTTTTCGTCTCGTCGGTCATGACGTACTCCGTCAAAGGTTTGTCTGAAAGTGAGCCCGATATCGAGGTTCAAGCCCGAAAAATCAAGGCTTCGATACATATCGGGACGGATTTACTGCGCGCGAGGGTTTCGGCTGAGACGCGTCAGCAGTTGCGCCGTATAGTCCACCATCGGCACGATGCGCGAATAGTTCAGCCGGGTTGGACCAATCACGCCCACTGCACCCACGATGCGATCCTCCTCGTCGCGATAGGGGGCAACGACCAGAGAGGAACCAGAGAGGGAGAACAGCTTATTTTCCGAGCCGATGAAAATTCGGACACCGGGGCCACTCTCCGCCAGATCCAGGATCTCCAGAAGACTGTCCTTCTTTTCGAGATCATCGAAAAGCATACGCAGACGGTCCAGATCTTCCGCGCCAGCCAAGCCCTCCAGCAGGTTGGCACGACCGCGCACAATGAGACGCGAAGGCTTTCCTTCCTCGGTATCACCTGCCCAGACAGCCAGACCCCTTTCTACCAGATCGCGCGACAGCGTATCAAGTTCAATCTGGACGCGCTCCTTTAGAGTGCGAAGCTGACCGCGCAATTCCGGCAGAGTCTGGCCGCTTAGATGGGCGTTGAGGAAATTGGCAGCCTCTGTCAACTGCGAGGAGGTGACACCGGCCGGTAAATCGATAATGCGATTTTCCACTTGGTTGTGATCGCCAACGAGAATAGCCAGTGCCTTCGTCGGCTCAAGACGAATGAACTCGACATGTTTCAGTACGGGGTCGCTTTTTGCCGTAATCACGATTCCTGCGCCACGCGAAACACCCGAGAGCATCAGCGATGCTTCCGTCATAAGGCTTTCCATCGGCTGATCACGGTCACTGGCACGGATTTGACGCTCGATACTGGCGCGCTCTTCAACGGAAAGATCGCCAACTTGCATGAAGGCATCAACAAAGAAGCGAAGGCCGATCTGCGTCGGCAAGCGACCGGCACTGATGTGTGGCGCGTAGATGAGCCCCAGTTCCTCGAGGTCGCTCATTACGTTGCGGACGGAGGCCGGAGAGAGGGAGATCGGCAAAAGGCGCGCGAGATTGCGCGAGCCGAGCGGCTCGCCCGTTTCCAGATAGCTTTCGACGATACGCCGGAAGATCTCGCGCGATCGCTCGTCAAGCACCGATGTGGTGTCCCTGCCCCGCGTTGGCTGAAGATCCATCTGTCGCACTTCACCTGGCTGTTGACTATATTGAAGCGAATATAATGCGGATCCGGCGATCGCCAAAGGGTTTTTGACAGCTACTAACCGCAAGAATGCTAATCTTTCATGGGTTTTCCTTTGCAAAGCCTCGCCCGGAGTTCTAAGAGGCGTCTTGAGAACTTCAGGAGAGAACGATGCGGCCCTCAGGCAGAAAAACCGACCAGATGCGCAAGGTCAGCTTTGAACGCAATGTGTCCAAGCATGCCGAAGGCTCATGCCTAGTCAAGTTTGGCGATACGCATGTTCTGTGCACCGCAAGCCTCGAAGAAAAGACGCCGCCGTGGCTTCGCAACTCCGGCAAAGGCTGGGTAACGGCTGAATATGGAATGCTGCCCCGTGCTACGGGTGACCGCATGAAGCGCGAGGCGGCCGCCGGAAAGCAGGGTGGACGCACCCAGGAAATCCAGAGATTGATCGGCCGCTCTCTGCGGGCCGTCATCGATTTGGAAGCGCTCGGCGAAAAGCAGATCACGGTGGACTGCGATGTCATCCAGGCTGATGGCGGCACCCGCACGGCAGCCATCACCGGCGGCTGGATTGCGCTGCACGATTGCCTGAAGTGGATGGAGGCTCGCAACATGATCAAGCTGGAGCGCGTCCTCAAGGACCACGTTGCAGCGATCTCCTGCGGCATCTTCGCGGGACAATCGGTCATCGACCTGGACTATATCGAGGATTCGGCTGCTGAGACCGATGCGAATTTCGTCATGACCGGTTCCGGTGGAATCGTAGAGGTGCAAGGCACCGCAGAAGGCAAGCCGTTTACGCGCGACGAACTGCTGGGTCTGCTCGATCTGGCCGCTGCGGGCACTGCCGAACTGGTTGCGCTTCAGAAGCAGGCCATTGCCTGAGCGAGGTCAGACCGATGCGTAAACTCGACACCCGCACCATTGTCGTTGCCAGCCACAATTCCGGAAAGATCCGCGAGATTGCGGATCTGATCGGCCCTTTCGGCTTCGCCGCAAAGTCTGCAGCAGAACTCAATTTTATCGAGCCGGATGAAACCGGGACGACGTTTGAAGAGAATGCGACGATCAAGGCTTTGGCCTCTGCCAAGGCTGCCGGATTGCCTGCGCTCTCTGACGATTCCGGTCTGGTGATTGACGCTCTGGACGGAGCGCCGGGCGTTTATACAGCCAACTGGGCGGAGACCCCCGATGGAACGCGCGATTTCGCCATGGCCATGCGCAAGGTGGAGGATGTACTGCAGGAGCGTGGCGCCACGACCGCGCAACAGCGTACGGCGCGGTTCGTCAGCGTTCTTTGCCTCGCATGGCCGGACGGACATACAGAGCTCTTCCGTGGCGAAGTGGAAGGCGTGATTGCACCTGCTCCACGCGGCACGCAGGGCTTTGGCTACGATCCGATCTTTCAGCCTTCCGGCTATTCCACCACCTTCGGCGAAATGAGCGCGGAAGAGAAACACGGCTGGAAGCCCGGTGATGCGCAGGCCCTGTCGCACCGCGCCCGCGCCTTCAAGATTTTTGTCGAAACCTGCCTGGACGTATAAGCCTTTGCTGACCGACGCCCCTCTCCTGCCTGATACCGGCGAACCGGGCTTTGGTCTTTATGTCCATTGGCCATTTTGCGCGGCCAAGTGCCCCTATTGCGACTTCAACAGCCATGTTCGTCACACGCCTGTTGATCAGCAGCGGTTTACACAAGCCTTCCTGAAGGAAATGGACACGATGCGAAGCCTGACAGGCCCGCGAACCGTGACCAGCATCTTTCTGGGGGGCGGCACGCCATCGTTAATGGATCCCGCCACTGTTGAAGCCATTCTGGATGGCATCGCGGCACGCTGGCATACGCCAGCCGGCATAGAAGTAACAATGGAGGCCAATCCATCGAGCGTGGAGGCGGAGCGTTTCTGTGGCTACCGTTCGGCGGGTGTCAATCGTGTGTCTCTCGGCGTTCAGGCGCTGAATGATCGCGACCTGAAGTTCCTCGGGCGCCTGCACGATGTTGCGGATGCACTGAAAGCCATACGTCTGGCGCGCGAGATTTTCCCGCGCATGAGCTTCGACCTCATCTATGCACGGCCGAACCAGACTGTCGAGGAATGGGAAAGAGAGCTCAACGAGGCTGTATCCTACGCCGTGGATCACCTTTCCCTCTACCAACTGACCATTGAAGAAGGCACGGCCTTCTATGGGCTCCACAAGGCTGGCAAGCTGATCGTACCGGATGGCGATCAATCTGCGGCACTCTATGAGGCGACGCAATCCATCACCGAAGGTTTCGGCATGCCTGCCTATGAGGTTTCAAACCACGCAAAGCCAGGTGCCGAGAGCCGACACAACCTGACCTATTGGCGCTATGGCGATTATGCCGGTATTGGCCCAGGCGCGCATGGACGCATCAGCCGTGACCGCACAAAGATCGCGACCGCGACCGAACGCATGCCCGAACGCTGGCTTGAACAGGTAGAAGCCAATGGTCATGGCATGGTGGAGCACGAGATCCTCGAACGCGAGGAACAGGCGGACGAACTTCTACTGATGGGTTTGCGCCTTCGGGAGGGCGTAGATCTTGCCCGCTGGCAGCAATTGTCCGGTCGCTTCCCCAATCCGGCGCGCGAGCAATTTTTACTGGAACACGGGTTTATAGAGCGTCTCGGAAATTCCAGATTACGGTGCACGCCAGCCGGGATGCTGATCCTCGACGCGGTGGTGGCGGACCTGGCTTGCTGATAACGCAGACCCCAGCCCTGAAATCATCGTTCACGCGCGGCGGATCTAAACGATCTCCTCAGCGCCATCGGCTTTCTGCGCAAAAACATGGAGCCAAGGCGTCGGCAGGCCATCATAACCGCCACCCTGTTGCGCTATGGTCTCCAGCAAAGACCAGCCGCGACCATAGCTCGCGCGCAGCCAATCCTGATCCGGATAATTGTAGTAGCGGCCAAGCCCATCAAAGCCCTCCGCATGACCAGCCCTGTAGCTGGCGTAGAAGATACCCTTCGGCTTAAGTGCACGCTGGATACGCTGGAGGATATCAGCCAAGTCAAGTCGCGGGACATGGAGAAGGCAGGCATTCGCCCAGACGCCATCATAGGTGTCGGGAGCGTTGATCTGAGCGAAGGGGAGGACAGCAGCGGGAATTCCAAGACGGGCCGAGGCATGCTCTGCCATCTCGGTAATTCAATCGGTTGGGTGAACCTTAAGGCCTTTTGATAGCATCCAGGCGCTATCGCTGCCGCTGCCGCAAGCAAGCTCAAGCACCCGCGCATTTTGCGCCAGGATAGCGCTGAAGCGCGTCAGATGTTACGAGACAGAATAATCACCTGTGTCTGCGGCATAGCTTGCCGCACGACGGCTGTAAAAGGATCGGGTGGCATCAGCGTCAGTACTCATGCCACCGCGTTTCATCAGGCGTTGTTTTCGTTGATCAGGCGCTTGAGCAGTTCGATCTCGTGACTGAGCTTGGTATCACCGGAGATCAGCTCCTCAATCTTTCGCACCGCATGAAGAACGGTAGTATGATCACGCCCACCAAAGCGGCGGCCGATTTCAGGGAATGATCTTGGCGTCAGTGTTTTCGACAGATACATGGCGATCTGGCGGGGCTTCACTATGACACGCGTACGGCGGTTCGACACAAGCTCCTGACGCGATACATTGTAGTGGCGCGCCACGATCCGCTGAATATCCTCGATTCTAACCCGCTTGGCCTCGCCTGCACCGACGAGATGAGCAAGAAGCTCATCGACACGCTCGATGGATAGCTCAGGCTCAAATGAGCGCCGGAAGATCAGCTGGTTGAACGCACCTTCCAGTTCACGACCCGAATTGGCAACATTGCGCGCAACGTGGCTAAGGATCTCGTCCGGGATATCGAGCGCCTGATCATCCTGACGCGCCATTTCCAGACGGCGCTTCAGCATCTCGAAGCGCATTTCGTAATCAGGTGTTTCCATCTCGATGGCGACACCGCCCTGGAGCCGCGAACGAACGCGTGGATCGAGAGACTCAAGTTCCCAAGGCGCACGGTCGGCAGCCACGACAACCTGCTTTGCGCTGTCCAACAGCATGTTCAGAAGGTGACAGAATTCGTTCTGGATCATCTTGCCCTGCAGGAACTGCATGTCATCGATGATGAGAAGGTCAATGTTGCGCAGCGACTCCTTTAGTGTCAGCGCGTCGTTGTCGCGAATGGCCGTTGCAAAACGCCACATGAAATATTCGGCGGTCAGATAGACGACCCGCGGCATGCGCGATGAGCCGACCGCCGCATTGGCAATGGCCTGCAGCAGATGTGTCTTGCCAAGCCCCACACCGGAATGGATGAACAGCGGATTGAAGCGCACGGCACTTGCACCGGCTTCCGCAATCGTGCGGGCAGCGGCCAGTGCCACCCGGTTCGACGGACCCTCGACGAAGGTGTCGAAGGTATAACGGCTGTCGAGCGGCGAGCCAAACAGCGGGCTCGCAGAAGGCTGGCGAGCCGATGGCGCTGCGGCCTGCTGCACTGGCTGGGACTGCGCCGGAAAGGCCGCGATTTGGCCGATTTCGCGCGGACCGCTGGAACGGCGCTGCGGTGCTGTAACGGCAGTTTCCGGCACGGCTGCGCGCTCTTCGCCTGACGGACGAACTGCACGGCTGGCCGTACGAACCAAGATCTCGACCTTAAGGATCTCGGAGTCCTCGGCCTGGAAGATCGAGGTGATGAGATCCAGATAGCGGTTGTTGATCCAGGATTTCAGAAAGGTCGTCGGCACGCTCAAACGGACGACACTCCTGGAGATGGAATGCAGTTTCAAGCGGCCGAACCAACTGGCATAAACATCCTGGCCGACCTGCGCCTTCAAACGGGCACTAAACCGTTCGAACAGAGCATCATGCTTCATTTCAGACTTTTCCCCTGCCGCCTGGGACTGAACGCTTTCGAACGCCTCGGACACCAGGTTGCCACTCTCCAAAGTCCGGGTCGATACGGTGTTCATATGCATTCCTTGCCGCCTTCTTATGAGTTTCCCGCCGAAGGGTGCCATACCCACCCGCCAGGACAAATTCTTGTTCGGCCTCCGCACCCGGTCCTCCTCGTCAGAACCGGAAACATCCGCCTTGGTTGCATGTGCCGCGCGACCCGTCGCACGACGCCGGCTACCCGGCTGCTGGTTCGCCTCGTGCGCCCCAAGAAACCCGATTTCACCCTCGTCGATGAAATAAGGCCTACACTTCAATCCGAAGGCGACGCCCAACCATTCGGCACGAACGAGAAACCCCGGAGCCGGAGAGGCACCGCTGAACACGCTCAAGCTTTTTGAAGAACCGCGCTGCAGTCACAGCCCGGACAAGAGGCGAAAACCTGAAGTTCTCGGCTGCGCCGAGTTCTCTGCGTCGATTTTCTGGAGGGTTCCCCGTGCCGCTTGTTGAAATGCATTAAGGCAGGATCAGGGGGGGGAATCAACGACGAATTTTACATAAAATTAAGCCAGGTGCGTTGACTCAGAGCACCTAATTTGACTCGGACAGCGGGCTTTGAGCCAGAATCTCAAACGAATCAATGGGATTCGAAAATGGCATAGAGACACATGGCGAAAAAGGGCAAAAAAATAAAAAAATGCTTGACTCACTGACTCTCGAGTTTCCCTGGCCGATCGCGATAGACCTGACAGGATCCTCCGATAAACTATTGTAAATAAAAGATTATTTATGTCACTGCGATGTCATGGAACTCTTTTCTGGCCCTAGGTCCAAGTTCTTATAGGTCAGAATCACGAAAAGCCCGGTCAAAGACCAGGCTTTTAAAAACAACCGTTTGTGACGGTAATTAGGCGGAAATTGCCTTCACGCGCGCCGCCAGACGCGACACCTTGCGGGAGGCCGTGTTGCGGTGAACGACGCCCTTCGTGGCGGCACGCTGGATTTCCGGCTGTGCTGCACGCAGAGCTTCTGCTGCTGCTGCTGCATCGCCCGAAGCAATGGCTTCTTCAACCTTGCGGATGAAAGTACGAACACGCGAACGGCGCGCCTTGTTGATGTCTGTGCGGCGTGCGATCTTGCGGGTCGCCTTCTTCGCCGAAGTGGTATTGGCCATCTCTGCCTCTCTTCGAATTCGAACCAAAACTCCGCCGTCGCCGCGCCGGGTCTACATGACCTGTCATCCAGCAATTTGGGAGCAATAGAGGAAGCCGTCAAAGGCTTTCCCAACTGTGGGCGGTCTAATAGCCGGAATGCCGCCCGCCGTCAACGCGCAATTTCGCAGGAATTTGTGCGAAAAGCGCCCAAACCTTAAGTCTTGCGAGTCACTTCTGGCACGTTGCGCAGAAGAAGGTTGAGCGGCCGGACTGTACGACGCGTTCAATCGTTCCGCTGCAACCTTCTCGCCGACAGGGCTGTCCTTCCTGATCGTAGACCGCAAAACTGTGCTGGAAGTAGCCCAGAGAGCCGTCCGTCTGAATATGGTCTCGCAGGCTAGACCCTCCCGCCGCGATGGCATCGGCAATCACGTCGCGAATGGATTGCGTCAGCAGTTGCAGAGGTGGCCGGGCCTTGCCCGTCACGGTCACGAGCGTTGCGCCTTTTCGCAGAGGCGAAAGCCCGGCACGCCAGAGAGCTTCACAGACGTAGATATTGCCAAGGCCCGCAATGACAGTCTGATCGAGCAACAGGTTTTTCAGCGGTTGTGAACGTCCTTCGAATTTTCTCGCCAGCAGATCCGCATCCAGCAGATTCCCGGTCGGCTCCGGCCCCATTCCGGCAAAGGCCGGATAGAGATCAAGGTCAGCTCGCGGCCACAGATGCATGAAGCCGAAGCGGCGCGGATCGTTATAGATGACACGGCATGCCGTATCGCCGCTGTCGAGGTGAAAGACGACATGATCATGCTTGCCATCCTTGGATCGCGCGTGATGAAACTCACCCGGAAGATCGCTCGAGCCGCCTTGTTCGATGCGGAAGGAACCGGACATCCCCAGATGGGCTATGATGGTCATGCCATCGTCGAGATCTATCAGCAGATATTTGGCGCGACGCCCAAGCCCGACAATCCGCCGACCGGACACGCGGGCGACAAAATCCTCCGGAAAGGGGAAGCGCAGATCAGCACGGCGGGTTTCGAGCGCAAGCACCGTCATGTTTTCCATCACCGGCGCCAATCCGCGGCGCACCGTTTCCACCTCTGGCAATTCGGGCATGCGTACCTTACTTCCTGTTTCAACGGTGCTGTCCTTGCTCTATAGACCAGCGCCAAAGTGCCGCAAGCGGCCTCAACAGAGATAGTATAGCCGATCCAACTTCGCTATGGTCCGGCCAAGTTTGAAACGGAGATGAACAACCATGGCTGAGAACCGTGTCACGGCAGACGGCGGAATGGAAACCTCCTACGGTTTTCGCAGCGTTGCGGAAGGCGAAAAACAGGGGCTGGTGAACGAGGTTTTTCACAAGGTCGCAAAGCGCTACGACATCATGAACGATGTCATGTCGGCCGGCATGCATCGTGTTTGGAAGAATGCGATGGTGGCCGCGCTCAACCCGCGCAAGGATCCATCCTACAAGGTTCTGGATGTCGCAGGCGGCACCGGAGATATTGCCTTCCGGATCGTGGAGGCCTCCAACCGTCTCGCCCATGCCACCGTTCTGGACATCAACGGCTCGATGCTGGAAGTCGGCGCAGAACGGGCTGCCAGCCGCAAGCTTTCCAACAATCTGACGTTTGTCGAAGCCAATGCGGAAGAACTTCCATTCGAGAGCAACAGCTTCGACGCCTACACGATCGCCTTCGGCATTCGCAACGTTCCGCGCATCGACGTGGCGCTGAGCGAGGCCTATCGCGTGCTGAAGCGTGGCGGCCGTCTCCTGGTGCTGGAGTTCTCCGAGGTCGAGATGCCTCTGCTCGACCGCTTTTATGACGAGTGGTCTTTCAGGGCTATTCCCCAGTTCGGCAAGATGATCACGGGCGATGCGGAACCTTACCAGTATCTGGTGGAATCGATCCGCAAGTTTCCCAATCAGGAGGACTTTGCCCGTATGATCCGGACCGCTGGCTTCTCCCGCGTGACATACACCAATTATACGGGCGGCATTGCAGCTCTTCACTCTGGCTGGAAACTGTAATCGCATGAAATTGGCAAGGATTGCTGCGGAGGCCGGAGCATGAGCACGATCGGCGCTTATTTCCGGCTTGCGCGCGTGGGCTGGGTTCTCGTGCGGGAAGGCGTGGTGGCGGCACTCCCGACCCAGGGTCTGCCGCCGGTTGTCGGACTGGTGAAGTCGCTCGCGCAGATTTTCACACGGCCGAACTCCATCCAGGAAAGCCGCAGCGTTCGATTGACACGCGCCGTCGACAGGCTCGGTCCGTCCTACGTCAAGATCGGCCAGTTTCTGGCAACCCGCCCTGATGTGGTGGGCGTCGATTGGGCTCTTGATCTTTCCATGCTCCAGGACCGCATGGCCTTCTTTCCGACCGAGACGGCAAAGAGCGCCATCGAAGCCTCGCTTGGCAGACCGGTGACCGAACTTTATACGCGTTTCGAGGAGCCACTTGCTGCGGCCTCCATCGCACAGGTTCACCCAGCGCGTGTTGCCTATGCCAAGGGTGAGCGCAAGGTGGCGGTGAAGGTGGTGCGTCCAGGTGTGCGCCAGCGCTTCGCCCACGACATAGAAAGCATGTACCTGATCTCCCGCATGCAAGAGCGCTTCCTGCCGTCTACGCGTCGTCTGAAGCCGGTGGAAGTGACGCGCACGCTGGAGCAGACGACGAAGCTGGAAATGGATCTGCGGCTGGAAGCAGCCGCCCTATCCGAAATAGGCGAAAATACAAAAAACGATCCGGGCTTCCGGGTACCTCAGGTCGACTGGGAGCGAACCGGGCGCGACGTCATCACCATGGAATGGATCGATGGCGTCAAGATGTCGAACATCGACGGTCTGCGAGAGGCGGGCCATGATCTGGAGAAGCTGGCGGAAACGCTGATCCAGTCGTTCCTGCGCCACACGCTGCGCGACGGCTTCTTCCATGCCGACATGCATCCCGGCAACCTGTTCGTCGATCCTGCAGGCACGATTGTCGCCGTCGACATGGGCATTGTCGGGCGTCTCGGCAAAAAGGAGCGCCGTTTCCTGGCGGAAATCCTTTATGGCTTCATCACGCGCGATTATATGCGGGTGGCGGAAGTGCATTTCGAAGCGGGCTATGTGCCGTCCCATCATGACGTGGCGAGCTTTGCACAGGCCATCCGCGCCATTGGCGAACCGATCCACGGGCAGCCCGCTGAAACGATTTCCATGGCACGGCTACTGGCCCTTCTGTTCGAGGTGACCGATCTCTTCGAAATGCAGACACGGCCCGAATTAATCCTGCTTCAGAAGACCATGGTGGTTGTCGAAGGCGTGTCGCGTATGCTGGATCCGCGTTTCAACATGTGGCGTGCGGCAGAACCCGTTGTGGGAGACTGGATCCGCGACAATCTGGGTCCAAAGCGGGTCGTCACGGATCTGAAGGACGGGCTGAAAGCCGCGATGAAACTTGCGGAGGCGGCGCCAGAGATCGCTGCCAAGACCGAGAAGTTTCATCAGCAGCTGCTGCATATGACGGAACATGGCGTGCGCTTCGACGATCAGACAGCAGAAGCGATCGGCAAATCCGAGGCAAAGCACGGCCGATGGGGACGCATAGCGCTTTGGGTCATTGCTGCCTCACTGATCTATATCGCCGTTCAACTGAGCTGAACCGCCCTTCTTCTCTCGCATAGGCAATAGGGTTAGGATCAGGACCAAAAAAGGGCAGGAGTGAGTGCGGTCATGGAGCTTGCGGGAAAGCGCATTCTTCTCATCATTTCGGGCGGCATTGCCGCCTATAAAAGCCTCGACCTGATCCGTCGGCTGCGCGAACGGGGTGCTGAGGTCAGGCCGGTGATGTCGCGGGCCGCGCAGGAATTCATCACGCCGCTTGCCGTCGGCGCTCTCTCTTCGGGGCATGTCTATACCGGTCTCTTTTCGCGGGAAGACGAGCAGGATGTCGGACATATCCGGCTTGCTCGCGATTGCGATCTGGTTCTGGTCGCGCCCGCAACCGCTGATCTGATGGCCAAGATGGCGCATGGTCTGGCCGATGACCTGCCCAGCGCCGTGCTGCTGGCAACCGACCGGCCTGTTCTTGTTGCGCCCGCCATGAACCCGAAGATGTGGGATGCGGCGCCAACGCGGCGCAATGTCGCAACACTTCAACAGGACGGTATCCATTTCATTGGCCCCATGAAGGGCGAAATGGCGGAAAGTGGCGAGGCGGGAACGGGTCGCATGGCCGAACCGCTGGAGATTGCTGCGGCTGTCACCGCCCTGCTTTTGCCGGGCGAGAAGCCGCTGGCGGGCAAAAAGGCCATCGTTACGTCAGGCCCCACACACGAGCCGATCGATCCGGTACGCTACATCGCCAATCGTTCTTCCGGCAAGCAGGGTCACGCCATCGCCGCAGCCCTTGCAAAACTTGGTGCCGAGGTCACGCTGATTTCGGGACCGGTAGTGATTGCCGATCCGACGGGAGTTACTACTACCCATGTGGAAACCGCAGACCAGATGTTGCACGCTGTTCTGGCCGCTCTCCCGGCGGATATCGCCGTGATGGTTGCGGCGGTGGCAGACTGGCGCGTCGCGGGTTCCTCAGACCAGAAGATCAAGAAGCAACCGGGTGAACCTCCGGCTCCACTTCAACTCACCGAAAATCCGGATATCCTGAAGATGATAGGTCACCATGCCCTTCGACCCCGCTTCGTGGTGGGCTTTGCAGCTGAGACGCAGAATGTCGAGCAGAATGGCCGCCGCAAACTCGAAGCGAAGGGAGCAGACATCATCGTCGCGAACGATGTTTCGCCTGCAACTGGCATCATGGGCGGCGATCGAAACCGGGTTAAAGTGATTTCGCCCACCGGCATCGAGGAATGGCCGGATCTCGGCAAGGACGAAGTTGCCGAGAAGCTTGCGCACGAGATTGCGCGCCGGCTCGGATAGCAGCGTCAGAGATAGCTTGAGGCGAGACCCACAGCCGCGCCGAGCCCAAGAACCGCAACAGGGTGGGCGCGGGTCCAGATGGAGATTGCCGCGGTAGCCCCCGTTATCGCGGCAAGCAGCAGCGTATTGGCGGATGCGACGGTAATCACGACGGCACTGGCCGCGACCAACCCCGTCGTGATGGGCAGGAGCCCGGCCTGTACCACGGTGCGCAACGGGCGGTCGCGGAACCGGTCCCAGACCGACACGGTCAGGCAGGTGATCAGCGACGAAGGCAGGAATTTCGCAATTGATGCAACCGCGAGCCCCGGCAATCCGGCAACGTGCCAGCCGATGAGCGGGACGATCATCATGTTTGGTCCGGGTGCTGCCTGCGCAAGCGCGAAGAGCGCGCTGAATTCCTCTGCTGTCACCCAGTGCTGCACATCCACCACCCGCCGCTGGATCTCGGGCAGAACCGCATAGCCTCCGCCAAACGCCATGAGCGACAGCTCGGTGAAGATGAAAGCAAGCGCAATAAGGGTTCCGATCATGGACGCAACCTCCAGGCCAGAAGAACGGATAACGGCGCAAGCACCAGCATGGTTGGCAATAGCGGCAGACGCAGGAAGGCGACCGCAAAGAAGAGTAAGGAGGCGATGAAAAGCGCCGCGGGTTTGGTGAGGATCGGCGTGACGAGCTTGATTGCCATGGCGATCAGCAAGCCCGCTGCCGCCGCTGCCAGACCTGCGAAGACTTGCTGCACATGCGGATCGTCACGATACCGATCGTAGATCACGCCGAGAACGATGACGAAAGCCGTTGGAACCGCCGTCAGGCCGAGAATGGACGCCAGAGCGCCACGCCACCCGCGAAACTTCATGCCAACGGCGACGGAAATATTGATGACATTGCCACCCGGCAGGAACTGGCAAAGACCCAGAAGATCGACGAATTCATCGGGCGTCAGCCAGCGTCGGTCTTCCACCAGCATGCGACGGGCCAAGGGCAGAACGCCGCCAAAGCCGATGATGCCTATCCCTAAGAAACCGAGAAACAGCTGAAAACTGGTCGGGGGCGCTGAGGAAATCGTGGGGGCGCCGTCAGTCTTCATCGTCAACTCTCATTTCCATTGCAATGCAGGACGGCCAGATCAACTGATCTGGCCGTCCTGTTTTATGATCAAGCCGCTTTCGCGAAAGGTGCGGGCGAAAATGCAGAGGTCAGCAGTCCATCATCCGTCACCAGAACGGCGCTTCCGGCGGGGATCTCCGTCCAGGCATCAACGTCATCGTTCAATGGCTCAGACACGAGGCAATAGCCGCCTTGTGGCCCCATGGGAGCCGCGTAAAGCGTCGGCGGCTTTTGATCGCTCGCATAACGAACTGCATAGAGCGATTTGCCATCCGAGAAGGCTGCCGTGAAGCGCACAAGCGGATTTGCCCCTTCCTCTGCGGCATGTTTCTGCACCAGAGCGATTGCGCGAGAAACGGCACCGATCGGATCCTTCGCCATGCCCGTTTCCAGGGAGAGCAGAAAAAGCAGTTCGGAATCTGTCGTGCCCGAACGGGCATGGAAGAGTTCATCCGACAAATGCGCTTCCAGCTTGCGGCGGATCTTGTCGAAGCCTGCGACCTGGCCGTTATGCATGAACGACCACGGACCGAAAACGAAGGGATGGCAGTTATCGCGCCGTGTTCCACCGCTGGTCGCTGCGCGCACATGAGCGAGGAACAGCGGCGAGCGGATCTGCTTGGCGATACTGCGCAAGTTGCAGTCCGACCAGGCGGGCAGAATATCGCGATATCGCCCCGGTTCGGGGTGGTCGCCATACCAGGCGATACCGAAGCCATCGCCGTTGGTGGCTGTTTTTGCGCGGCTTGCGCAATGGCTCTGCTCGATAAGGGAGTGGGCAGGAGAGGAAACGAGTTCCTCCAGGTAAAGAGGGTTACCGCGATAGGCGGCCCAGCGACACATGATCGATCTTCCTGACTTAAATGCCCAGCAACCTGCCGGGATATCGATGTAAAGCTTGTGACGAATTGGTAAACGATGTCTTAGCGAACGTCGTGCCTGATAAACTTGCCTGGAAAGTGTCAAATAAATGACCAGGCGTATTCGCACCGAAGCAGTCAGTTCGCGGTTGACACCTTGCCTTATGAGTGCCCCGGTCTACATCCCAAAACATGTTAACACCTGATACAGCTTGTGAAGCCAAGGGGCAGTTCGCGGACTCAGCAGTGCTTGAAGAGCTTGCAAGAGAGCCTCAAGTCTGGGCGCTGTTCCTCGATATTGACGGCACTCTCATAGACCTTGCAGAGACGCCGGAAGCGGTTGTCGTTCCTGAGGGGTTGATTTCGACCCTGTCGCGGATCTCAAACCTTCTGGGCGGCGCGGTCGGGCTTGTTACCGGGCGGGCGGTTTCCTTTGCAGACCAGCTTTTCTCACCGCTGGCTTTGCCAATCGCCGGCCTTCATGGTGCAGAAAGGCGAAATTCTGCCGGGGATCTGGAACGGCTGCCCCAAGACGACGATTTCGAGGCCCTTAAACGATCTCTGGCACGCGTAACCGCCGACTGGGACGGCGTCATCATCGAGGACAAGGGATCAGCAGTGGCGGCCCATTACCGTCAGGCGCAGCAATGGGCCGGAGCGCTGGACGCCGTCATGCAATCTGCTGCCGAGGAGGCAGGGGCTGACTACACGCTTCAACGCGGCAAAATGGTGATCGAGATCAGGCCTGCCCGTGCCAGCAAGGGAGAGGCATTGAAGGCATTCCTCGATGCGGAACCCTTTCTAGGGCGCAAACCCATCGCCATCGGTGATGATCTGACGGATGAGGCGATGTTCAAAGTCGCCAACGAGTTGGGAGGCCTGTCCATCCGGATCGGAGAACTGCGCGATACCGCCGCGGTGTGTGCGATACCGTCACCCGATGCACTCAGGAAGATTCTGGCCGATCTGGCGCGCCAGGCCTGACACCATTCGGATTGAATTCGATCGTTGAAGAGGGAGTTTATTGTGAGCCGTCTCGTTGTCATTTCCAACCGCGTGCCCATGCCGGAGAAAAACGGCACGGCACCTGCCGGCGGACTTGCGGTCGCACTTCAGGCAGCGCTTGAAGAGCGCGGCGGCGTGTGGATGGGCTGGTCCGGGAAATCGAGCGGCACAAAAGAGCCAGCCCCGCTGGCACTGACGGAGCGCGGCAACATTACCTATGCGCTGACCGATCTGACGAGCACCGATGTCGAAGAATATTATCACGGCTTCGCCAACCGTGTTCTCTGGCCGATATGTCATTACCGGCTGGATCTCGCAGAGTATGGCCGCAAGGAAATGGCCGGTTACTTCAGGGTCAACCGCTTTTTCGCCCATAGGGTGGCTCCTCTCATCCAGGAGGACGACGTTCTCTGGATCCACGATTATCATCTGATCCCGCTTGCAGCCGAACTCCGGCAGATGGGCTTCAAGAACAAGATTGGTTTTTTCCTGCACATTCCCTGGCCGCCAGCAGATGTGCTGTTTGCCATGCCCGTGCATGAAGAGATCATGCGCGGACTGACCCATTATGACGTTGTTGGTTTTCAGACAGACCACGATTTGGAAAACTTCCGTGGCTGCCTGGTTCGCGAGGGTTTCGGCAATGCGGTTGGAGAGGGGCTTTATTCCTCGCACGGACGAACCTTTAAAGGCGGCTTTTATTCCATCGGTATCGAGACAGCGGCGTTTGCAGAATTTGCCAAACGGGCCGCCTCCACCACCATGGTGCGCAAGGCAAGGCAGAGCCTTGAGGGCCGTGATCTGATCATCGGTGTCGACCGGCTGGACTATTCCAAGGGCATCACCCAGCGCATCGACGCCTATGAAAGCCTGGTGTCCCACAATCCTGCCTATCAGGGCAAAGTCACTTATCTGCAGATCACGCCGAAATCGCGGTCAGAAGTGCCGGAATACGAGGCCATGCAGCGAACCGTTGCAGAGCAGGCTGGTCGGGTGAACGGCGCTCTCGGCACTGTGGACTGGGTTCCCATCCGCTACATCAACCGTTCCATCGGGCGTCCCGTTCTGGCGGGGCTTTACCGGCTGGCGAAGGTTGGTCTTGTGACACCTTTGCGAGATGGCATGAACCTTGTCGCCAAGGAATTCGTCGCCGCACAGGACCCGGAAGATCCCGGAGTTCTGGTGCTATCACGTTTTGCGGGAGCGGCACGAGAACTGAACGGCGCTCTTCTGGTCAATCCCTACGACATCGAGGGAACGGGCCATGCAATCGCTCGCGCCCTGACGATGGGCAAGGAGGAGCGTATCCAGCGTTGGCGCGGCATGATGGACCATTTGCTGGTTCATGACGTGAAGCGCTGGTGCGACGACTTCCTGGTAGACCTTACGTCGGAAGGGGATCACGCCGCCTTGGCGACGTGATACTCCTTGATTGCAACCATCTTGATGGACGGGTAGCGTTCCGCCTCATAGCGGAGCGAGAACGCATCCTGAGCCAGGAACACCGGATCGCCATCCAGATCGCGGGCGATATCGCCTCGCTTGACGGTCAGGAACTTCTCCATGTCGGCCTTGTTTTCCGAGGAAATCCAGCGGCAAACCGAAAAGCGCGACATTTCAAACGAGACTGGAAGGCTGTATTCGGCAGAGAGCCGTTCCTTCAGAACGTCAAGCTGCAGAGCACCGACCACGCCAACAATGGCCGGTGAGCCATCCTCTGGCGAGAAGAGCTGCACAACGCCTTCTTCTGCCATCTGCTGAAGCGCTTCCTTCAGCTTCTTTGCCTTCATGGCATCTTCCAACCGCACGCGTCGCAGGATTTCCGGCGAGAAGTTCGGCACGCCCTGGAAGACCAGCGCTTCGCCTTCTGTCAGCGTATCACCGATACGCAACGTGCCGTGGTTCGGAATACCCACCACATCGCCTGCATAGGCTGTATCTGCCAGCTGGCGCTGCGAGGCAAAGAAGAACTGCGGTGCGGTCAGGCCCATCTGCTTGCCGGTACGGGCCAGGCGCGCCTTCATGCCGCGCTCCAGCTTGCCGGAGCAAATGCGGGCAAAAGCAATGCGGTCGCGATGGTTGGGGTCCATGTTTGCCTGGATCTTGAAGACGAAGGCCGTCATCTTGTCTTCAGCCGCATGAACGGTGCGGGTATCGGCTACCTGATCTCGTGGTGGAGGCGCAAAATCGCCCAGCGCATTGATGAGATCACGAACGCCAAAGTTTCTGAGCGCCGAGCCGAAGAAGACCGGCGTCATATGGCCTTCTAGAAAAGCCTGACGGTCGAACGGGCGGCAGGCTTCGCGCGCCAGCTCCAGTTCGTCGATGAAAGCATCGCGTTCGTTTTCCGGCAGGTTTTCGGCAACACTTTGCGGACCATTCACCTTCAATGGCTCAACCTGTGTGTCGGAACCACGATAGGTGTTGTTGGCCAGATTGTAGGAGCCGCAGAAGGTTTTGGACCGCCCGACAGGCCAGGTGACCGGCGCCGTGTCCAGCGCCAGTTTCTCTTCCACTTCGTCCAGGATTTCGAAGGTATCGCGGCTCTCGCGGTCCATCTTGTTGACGAATGTGATGATCGGAATGTCGCGCATGCGGCAGACTTCAAAAAGCTTCAGCGTTCGCGGCTCGATACCCTTTGCGGCATCGATGACCATGACAGCCGCATCCACTGCCGTCAGCGTGCGGTAGGTATCGTCCGCGAAGTCTTCGTGACCCGGCGTATCCAGAATATTGAAAACATTGCCTTCGTATTCGAAGGTCATGACCGAGGTCACGACGGAAATGCCGCGTTCGCGCTCTATCTTCATCCAGTCGGACCGGGTCTGGATACGATCCTTCTTCGCCTTTACCTCACCTGCGAGCTGGATGGCACCGCCGAACAGCAGCAGTTTTTCAGTGAGCGTCGTCTTACCGGCGTCCGGGTGCGCGATAATCGCGAATGTGCGGCGGCGGGATACCGCCTCGGCAATGCTTTCAGCCATGATGTGCAAATCCTTCGAGTTGCGGCGTATCTAGCGATTTCGGGCCAATTATGCAATTGACCTGCCTGATTTGAAGGAGACGCTCATGCGCGAAGTCATCGGCCCTGCCCTGAAACTCGTTCGACTGCCTCATGCTGAGGGGCTTGATCTGCCGGCTTATGAAACGGCGGGCGCGGCCGGTATGGACATTCGCGCCGCTGTGAGTGAATCTCTCGTCCTGCAGCCCGGCACTCGCATGCTTGTGCCAACCGGCTTCATTTTGGAGATACCGCAGGGTTTTGAAATTCAAGTCCGCCCTCGCTCTGGGCTCGCGTTCAAACATGGCGTGACCTGTCTCAACACGCCCGGCACGATCGATAGCGACTATCGCGGTGAGGTTAAAGTCCTGCTGATCAATCTGGGCCAGGAGGACTTCACGATCGACCGCGGCATGCGGATCGCACAGCTGGTTTTCGCGCCCGTTGTTCAGGCTCAGGTGCAGGAGGCCGATACGTTCAATGACACGGCGCGCGGTGCGGGCGGCTTCGGCTCTACCGGTGTATAAACCGTTGCGCCCGGATCGCAACGCAATTAGCAATGGCGAATGAGGAGATAGTTCATGACCCTTGCTTCATTGATCACCTATGCTGGCGCTCTGTTCATCGCAGCGGCCATTCCCGGTCCCGGCATGACAGCCATTGTCGCGCGGGCCCTCGGATCCGGCTTCCGCCCCACATTCTTCATGGGGCTTGGCCTCATTCTGGGTGATCTCGTCTATCTCACGGCCGTCATTCTCGGCCTTGCCATTCTTGCGCAGAATTTCACGACGCCCTTTCTCATCATCAAATATCTTGGTGCTCTGTATCTCTGCTATATCGCCTGGAAGCTGTGGACTGCAGGATTGCTGCGGCAAGACATTCAGGCGACAAAGGGTGCAACCGGCATGATGGCATTTCTATCCGGACTGCTGGTCACGCTTGGCAATCCGAAGACCATGCTGTTTTACGTGGCGCTCGTGCCAACCCTGATACCGTTGCAGGACATCGGTTTGCGAGATTATGTGGCTCTGGTAGCGACTACGTTCATCGTGCTGCTAGCGGTCTTGCTGCCCTATATTTTGCTCGCGTCGAAAGCGCGCGAACTCCTGAAGAAACCACGCACGCTGCAGGCACTCAATCGTTCGGCAGCAGGTATTCTGGCGGGAACAGCGGCTTACATCGCAGCACGCTGAGAACGCAGGGTAAGCACCGGATCCAACGCGGGAAAAATTATTCCGCCAAGTCCGGCGGACAGCGTTCACTCTCCCCTCGCGCAACACGGTTTTACGGCTTAGGTTGAGGCTCAATCACCCCAAACTCGATGCTTGACGAATGCTTGGAGATACGCAATGACTGATGCAAAACCGGGTCGCGGCAAAATCTATTCCTCGATCACCGAAACGATTGGCAACACCCCGATTGTGCGGCTGGAAAAGCTGGCCAAGGAGAAGGGTGTGAAGGCCAATCTTTTGGCCAAGCTGGAATTTTTCAATCCGATCGCCTCCGTCAAGGACCGTATTGGCGTTGCAATGATCGAGGCTTTGGAAGCTGCAGGTACGATTACGCCGGGCAAGACAGTTCTGGTCGAACCGACCTCCGGAAATACGGGCATTGCACTCGCCTTTGCAGCCGCCGCCAAGGGTTACCGCCTCATCCTCACCATGCCGGAGACCATGTCCATCGAGCGTCGCAAGATGTTGGCGCTTCTGGGCGCGGAACTTGTTTTGACCGAGGGGCCTAAGGGGATGAAGGGAGCAATCGCCAAGGCAGAAGAGCTGGCGGCCAGCCTGCCCGATGCCATTATCCCCCAGCAATTCGAGAACCCGGCCAATCCTGAAATACACCGCAAGACAACCGCGGAGGAAATCTGGAACGATACAGACGGACAGGTCGACTTCTTCGTGTCCGGCATCGGTACCGGTGGCACGATTACCGGCACGGGTCAGGTTCTGAAGAGCCGCAAACCGGACATCAAGGTCATCGCCGTTGAACCCGCTGAATCCCCGGTCCTGTCTGGCGGAGAACCCGGTCCTCACAAGATCCAGGGCATCGGTGCGGGCTTTGCACCCAAGATCCTCGACCAATCCGTCTATGACGAAATCGTGACCATTTCCAGCCAGGAGGCCATCGACACCGCGCGTCTGGTGGCTCGTCTTGAAGGCGTGCCGGTCGGCATCTCGTCTGGCGCAGCACTCGCAGCCGCCATCAAAATCGGCTCCCGGCCAGAGAATGAAGGGAAAAACCTCGTTGTGATCATTCCGTCTTTTGCAGAACGCTATCTCTCGACCGTCCTGTTCGACGGTCTCGGTGCCTAAAGCCAAGCAACGCGATAAGACTTGCCGGACACCACTACAGCGCGGCGCGTTCGATTGAACGCGCGGACGACGCTGTAAGACTTTGAAATGATGCATGTTCGTTTCGCTCAACCGAATCCGGTTGAGCGCGACATGCATTAGCGCTACGCCGTCAGGGCTGATCTCCATGGTCGGGGTCAGCCCGACATCGGGCGTGAGATCTACGAGCGAGCATCCGGTCTGCTCATCAGCGGGTCTCACCGGTTATCTCGAGAGCCTTTCGTCAGACGGCTGCAGTCAATCGTTCTCCTGCTATTCGGTAGGATATGGCTTCCGCGAGATGGATGCGCCCAACACGGTCGCAGTCGTCCAGATCCGCAAGGGTTCGGGCTACTTTCAGCACCCGATGATAAGCGCGCGCCGAGAATTTCATCTTGTCGGCCGCATCCTTCAGCAGTTGCGCTCCGGCATTGTCAGGTTCAGCGACCTGCTCGATGAGCGAGGTCGAACATCTTGCATTGGTGCTGATGTAAGGCATGCCTGCGGCAATGAACCTCCGGCGCTGGCGATCCCTTGCCTTCGCGACGCGGGCAGCCACATCGGCACTGCTTTCAGCCGGACGAGGACGGATGAGGTCCGCTGCCGCGACAGCAGGTACGTCGATACGGATATCGATGCGATCCAGCAGAGGCCCGGAGATGCGTGCCTGATAATCCGTCATGCATTTGGGACCCTTGGCACAGGTATGCCCCGGCTCACCGGCCATACCGCATCGGCACGGATTCATGGCAGCGACCAGTTGGATATTGGCCGGATAAGAGACCCGATGATTGGCGCGTGCAATAATGCACTCGCCCGTTTCCAGCGGCTGTCGCAAGGCATCGAGAACCTGCGGGGAAAATTCGGGAAACTCGTCAAGGAACAATACGCCGTGATGTGACAGTGATGCTTCACCCGGTTTTGCCCGAAAACCGCCACCGACAAGCGCTGCCATGGTGGCCGAATGATGCGGTGTGCGGAACGGCCGCCGGTCCGACAACTTCCCTCCCGAAAGTTGACCCGCAATCGAGTGAATCATGGAGACTTCCAGAAGCTCCGCAGCCGAAAGCGGCGGGAGAATGGAAGGAAGGCGCGCCGCCAGCATCGACTTTCCAGAACCTGGCGGCCCCACCATCAGAAGATTATGACCACCCGCCGCAGCAACTTCCAGCGCTCGCTTGGCGCTTTCCTGTCCTTTGATCTCGGCGAGATCCGGCAAGTTGGTGGGAGCTGCACGAATTGCTGGCGCTGGCCTTGAGAGAAGCTGGCTTCCGCGAAAATGATTGGCCAGCGCAATCAGACTGCGAGGTGCCAGAATATCGAATTCGGCACCAGCCCAGGCAGCCTCCGCGCCGCTATCAGCCGGGCAGATGAGGCCTTTGCCGAGCGCGTTTGCACCAATGGCTGCGGGCAATGCACCGGCCACCGCAGCCAGTGTTCCGTCAAGGTTGAGCTCGCCGATGACGACATAGCCTGCCAACGCTTCTGCAGGAATGGCGCCCAAGGCAGCCATGAGCCCCAGTGCAATTGGCAAATCGAAGTGAGATCCCTCTTTTGGAAGATCTGCGGGCGCCAGATTAATCGTGATCCGTTTCGGCGGCAGCGCGAGACCGGAGGCATGCAGGGCTGCCTGTACGCGCTCACGACTCTCGGCTACCGCCTTGTCCGGCAGGCCAACGATCTGCATGGCGAGCTTCCCCGGGCCCACCATGACCTGCACGTCAACAGGGACGCCCTCTATGCCCTGAAAGGCAACCGTATTAACACGCGCGACCATTTCCACCTGCCAGCCACGCTTCGGCAGCAGCACCGAAGCTCGCGCGCAATCAAGCACAACTTGCAGGCGGAAACAAGAACAATTAGAGAACAAAAATCCTGTTAAAGTTGCATCTAAATTTGAAAGGTCTCAACTCTCAAGCGGCAGAACGCTTTGCCTCAATCGCATCCCAAAGCAGCGCGGCCGCATCGACCCCCCCGAACTTCTTCACCTCGCGAATGCCGGTTGGAGACGTGACATTGATCTCGGTCATGTAATCACCGATGACATCAATCCCGACGAACAGGAAGCCGCGCTCACGCAAAGCGGGCCCAATCCGATCGCAGATTTCCTGCTCGCGGCGGGTCAACTCTGTCGGCTCTGCACGACCGCCGACATGCATGTTGGAACGGGCGTCATGCTCGGCAGGGACGCGGTTGATGGCCCCGACCGGCTTCCCGTCCACGAGGAGGATACGCTTGTCACCCTTGCGCACAGCCGGCAGATAGGCTTGGGCGATGTAAGGTTCGCGATACATCTGGCCGAACATTTCCAGAAGCGACGAAAAGTTTCGATCATCACGAGCAGAGTGGAAGACGCCTGCGCCACCATTGCCATAGAGTGGCTTCAGGATGATATCGCCGAGTTCTTCCCGGAAGCGAGCGATCTCGCCGACATCCTTCGTGATCAGGGTCGGCGGCATCAGATCTCCGAACTCGGTCACAAAAATCTTTTCAGGAGAATTGCGAACCCAGGCTGGATCGTTCACGACCAGTGTCTTGGGATGAATGCGCTCGAGAAGATGAGTGGATGTGATATAGCCCATGTCAAAGGGGGGATCTTGCCGCAGGTGGACGACATCCATGGTCGAAAGGTCCACGCGCTCCCGCTCACCCAAAGTGAAATGGTTGCCTTTTTCGTCACGCAACTGCATGGCTTCCACTGCGGCAGAGACTTTACCATCGCGCATGGTCAGCCGGTCAGGCGTATAGTGAAAAAGTTCGTAGCCGCGCGACTGCGCTTCCAGCGCCATGGCGAAGGTCGAATCTCCGGCTATGTTGATGCCGGATATGTGGTCCATCTGGAACGCGACTTTGCGAATACTGGCCATGACTGCCCCTCAAGGAATTGCCTGGCAGATGTAGGATGCCTGAGGGGCAATGGCAACGCGTGAAACAAACCTTATAGATTTCGTTGCCGACCTTTAAGCTCCCAGATGATGCGCCGCCGCATCCGGTAAAAGAACGACATAGGCAGACCTAGTGGCTGGCGCATAAAGGCGATCTTGCGGACATAGTGATCGATACGCCATGTCGCCCAGGTACCCGCTGTGAAGTAACCTACGTCCCCGGCTCTCAGCAGTTTCTGGGTGCCATCCGCGGCTGTTATGAAAACCTCGCCCTCAAGAATAACCACTGTCTCGTCTTCGGCAAAAAACCAGCGAAAACTACCGGCCGTACAATCCCACATCGCTGTCGATGCGCATTTGTCCGCCGCTATGGATTGATAGGCGACACGCGCCTGCGGGTTACCGGATAGGATCCAGCTCGGCTCAATTGGCGAAGACACCATATCCCTGACGAGGTGCTCGTTGCTGGCACCGATGAACGGAGTCGGGACCGTCTCTTTATTGGCAATCCGTCTACGATGAGCCAGAGCCAATGCCCCAGCCAAAGCCAGTTTCAATACCATACTTTCCCCCACGACCATATTCGAGCGGAGAGTATCAGGTACAACCAACGATCAGGTTTCTGCGGTCACTCACATTTTAATCGTTTGCCCAAAATTCTGATCATGCCCTTGCAGAAGATCGAGCAAGTGGCCTCGACCCTTCCAGCGCATGCCTTTTTCCGCTGGTTGCATCGCAGAAATGGAGCCATGCTGGGTCAATCACCATGCAAAGATCCTCGGCCAGCAGAGATTTGGCAGAAAAGGCTGTCAGAGCCTGGTCTCCGACAAAGCCATCCGCAAGACGTTGCGGGCCAAGTTCCTCGATGTAGTCCAGCCGGAATGGAAGCCCTCTCTCGCCGACTCTCACCACTCGCATGTCCTCTGGCCTTAGCCCCACGGTCACTGCTCCCGATAACAGTCCTGGCGTCGATAGATCCAGCTGTCCAGAGCCGATCAATAGTTTTGAGCCTTGCACCTTCTGCTCGTAACAGGTTCATCGCGGGAGATCCGAGAAAGCTTGCGACGAAGGCAGACGCTGGCGCGTGATAGACTTGGCGCGGAGACCCGATCGGCTCGATCTCTCCGCTGTTTTGCACTACCAGCCGATCCGCCAGCGTCATGGCTTCTAGCTGATCATGCAAGACATAGAGGTGGTGCCGAGACGCCGCTGGAGGCGCTTGATTTCGCCACGCATGGACACGCGCAGCTTTGCATCGAGATTGGAGAGCGGCTCGTCGAAAAGAAATGCCGCTGGCTTGCGTACAATGGCGTGCCCCAGGGCAACGTGCTGGCGCTGCCCGTCGGAAAGTGCGCGCGGCTTGCGCTCCAGATACTGGATGATCTCCAGCATGCGAGCGGCTTCTGCGACGCGCGCATCGATTTCCACCTTTGGCGTGCCGCGATTTTTCAGGCAGTAAGCCAGGTCTTGATAGACGGTCATATGCGGGTAGAGCGCATAGTTCTGGAAGACCATCGCAATGTCGCGCTCGGCCGGTTCTTTATGGTTGACCACGCTGCCACCGATGGAAACTTCACCTTCCGAAATCGTCTCCAGCCCGGCTAACATGCGAAGCAACGTTGACTTGCCGCAGCCCGAAGGACCGACGATGACTTAGCCGTCAGCGCCATGTGGGAATAGTTCGGCAGGCCATTTGCAGCCGGAGCATTGGTCAGGATTATTCGGTAATTTTTGATAAAATGATCCCCCGGTAACAGGGGAATCCGCTGACCATCAAAGTCGAAACATAATGGGTAGAAGCAATGACTGCCACATAGATAGGCAGCGCGGCGACCAGAAAGCCGCAGATGAGGAAAAGATGCGTGAGAAAGGCGAGGAAGGGTTTGTCTTCAATCATGGTCGTTCCTCAATACAGCGCTAGGCGTTCGATGTAGCGGGGCTGAACAAACGTCAGCACCATGACGATGAGCATCAGAAGGACCAATTACGCCGAGGAGGAGTCGAGATTCAAGCCGAGATAGCCATCCTTATAGACCTTGTAGACGAGGGTGATGATTGCTTGTGTCGGCCCGCCAACCGTCGTCGCATCAACAATCGGGAAGGTGTCGAACATCGTGTAGTTCACATTCATGATGAACAGAAAGAAGGTGGTGGGGAAGAGAAGCGGCAGCGAAATAGTGAAGAAGCGCTTCATCGGGCCGGAGCCGTCGATTGCGGCGGCTTCCATCAACGCCTACGGCACGGATTGCAGACCGGCCAGTAAGAACAGGAAGTTGTATGAGATCTGTTTCCAGGCAGCCGCAACGATGATCAGGATCATCGCATGCGTGCCATCAGATCATGGTCCCAGCGAATGCCGAATCGTTCCAGAACAAAGGGCATAAGCCCGTCGAGGTATTTAAGAGAAACCACCACAAAACGCCTGCGACGACCGGTGCTACCGCATAAGTCGCACTTGGCCGCGCCCGACGTTACGATCTTATTTGAAAACTCCTCGACTTCCTTCCAGGTCTTCGGAGCAACTTCTGGATCAAGGCCAGCCTTCTTGAAAACGTATCTGTTGTAATAGAGGACGGGCGTTGACGAGTTGAACGGCAGTGACAGGATATTGCCCTGAGTGTCGGAGTAGTAGCCGACGACCGGACCGAGGAACGACTTCGGCTCGAAGCTTTCGCTCTCATCCTTCATCAGCTTGCAGACGGGTAAACGGCACTCTTGGCGGCCATCATAGTGCCGGTTCCGACTTCGAAAACCTGAATGATGGCCGACTGCTGACTGGCGCGGAAGGCAGCAATGGCTGTAGTCAGAGTTTCCGGGTAGGAACCATTGTAAACGGGAACGACCTTGTATTCGCTCTGGCCTTCATTGAACTTCGCGGCAATCTCTTCGAGCTTGTTGCCGAGTTCGCCGTCCATGGCGTGCCACCAGGTGACCTCAGTTGCCGCAAGCGACGTGGATGCAGATAGAGCAAACGCTACCGCTGCAAGGCCAAGCTTCTTGAACATGGGGATAGTCCCTCTTTCCTTAAGTTTAGGATGAGGGGGGTGATTAGCGACGTTCCGTGACGGGTCCTTGAAATAGATATGACTTACTAATGCAGATTCATCGAATTTGCAAAATTATGCAAAAGCACTCAGAAAGCATCAACAAAATGCCTTGGTAGACGCCAAGGCCTTACCGCAACGATGTCATATCTTAGCGATAAGACGGATGCCTTCCTTTGCTTTGCAAGCCACAAATCGCTTGCTGCACGAATACGTTTCTGGCTTTGAAAGCCGACCGCCTCGACAGCTAAATTTTCCGATTTGCGCGCCTTGACCTCAATAAATGCAACAACGCTGCCCTTACGGGCAATCAGATCAATCTCGCCAAGAGGCGTACGATACCGTGTCGAGACAATCCGATAGCCTTTGGCCATCAGATAAAGCGCTGCCAAATACTCCGAATATCGGCCTCGCCTTTCTGCGTGCCTGCGCCGTTTGCCGTCATTTTTGTGTGTCTTCGGCATCTTTCAACTCGATCAGGCGCTGATAAAGATCTTTACGCGAGAGACCGGTAAGCCGGGCGGCCTCAGCTGCGGCTTTGGTGGCTGGCATGGCGATGGAGAGTTCTTTCAGCATGATGTCCACATCGACGGCGGCGGGAACATCATCATAGTCTGGTGGACCAACAACAAAAACGATTTCCCCTTTGACCGTCACGTCCTTGTACTGCACTGCCAGATCGCCCAGCGTTCCGCGGCGGAACTCTTCGAAAGTTTTAGTCAGTTCACGGCACACGCAGGCTGCACGTGTCGGGCCAAGAACATCCGCTGCAATGGTGAGCGTATCTGAAATCCGGTGCGGTGATTCGAAAAAAATTAGGGTTGCCGGGATCTTGGAAAGCTCTGCCAAACGATCTCGCCTGCCCTTTTCCTTCACCGGCAAGAAGCCCGCGAAGAGAAAAGTTTCCGTCGATAAGCCCGAACCCACAAGTGCAGCCAGCGGCGCCGAGGCGCCGGGGATCGGCACCACCCGATAGCCCGCTTCAATCGCCAATTGGCCCAGGCGATAACCGGGATCGGAAACCAGCGGAGTTCCGGCATCTGACACCAGCGCAACAGATTTGCCGACCTCAAGCGCCGCCAGAAGCTTCGGTCCAGCCTCGTTGGCGTTGTGTTCATGATATGCATATGGCCTGCCCGTAATGCCGAAACGGTCCAGCAGCACACGCGTGACCCGTGTGTCCTCGCAGGCCAAAACATCCGCGCCTGCCAGCGTTTCCAAGGCACGAAGAGTGATATCGCCCAGATTGCCGATCGGAGTTGCCACCAGATAGAGTGCCGGTTCCAGCGGTCGCGCCGGGATCGCCGTGTTCCCGATTCGATAGGTTTTCGCCGCTTGTTGTCGATCTTCCGTCAATGCTTAACGCCCGCCTGGTGAATATCTCGCCTTTATGGGCGAGCGCACCATGCTGAGCAAGGCAAAAGCGGCAACCATGTGGAAAGCTGTGAGTAGTTCATGCACCAACTTGATTCCGACCTGAGAATCTGACGGCCCTCTTGCCTTTTTGCCGCTTTGTCTGCCATTTTGCCGGTCCATATCCGTCCGACCAGCCTGACGGATGAGAATAACATTCGGCTTCTCATCGGAAGCCGGCACGGTCGAAAGCGGTAGCATCCCATGCGTATTACTCTTGAGCGGTCCAACCTCCTGAAATCGCTGAATCACGTTCACCGAGTGGTGGAGCGCCGCAACACGATTCCGATCCTTTCCAACGTCCTGCTGCGTGCTTCCGGCAACGATCTGGCGCTGAAGGCGACGGACCTAGATCTCGAGATCACTGAAGAACTGCCGGCAATGGTGGAGACGGCCGGTGCGACAACGGTTCCGGCGCATCTTCTCTATGAAATCGTGCGCAAGCTGCCTGATGGCTCGGAGGTTCTTCTAGCCGTCAACCCGGATGGCAGCACGATGTCGGTTCAGTCCGGCCGTTCGAAGTTTTCGCTGCAATGCCTGCCCGAAGCTGACTTCCCTGACCTGACGGCGGGAAGTTTCACGCATAGCTTCAAGATCAAGGCATCCGATCTGAAGATGCTGATCGATCGCACGCAGTTCGCGATCTCTACGGAGGAAACGCGCTATTACCTCAACGGCATTTTCTTCCATACGATCGAGACGGGCGGTCAGTTGAAGCTGCGAGCCGTTGCGACCGATGGACATCGGCTTGCTCGCGCCGATATCGAGGCACCCTCCGGTTCGGAAGGCATGCCAGGCATCATCATTCCCCGCAAGACAGTGGGCGAGTTGCAGAAGTTGATGGACGATGCGGAAGCCGTGGTCACGGTCGAGGTTTCGGATGCCAAAATCCGCTTTACGCTTGGTGGCATAGTCATGACGTCCAAGCTGATCGATGGGACGTTTCCGGATTATCAGCGCGTTATTCCCACTGGAAACGATAAGGAAATGCGCGTGGATTGTCAGAGCTTTACCCGCGCAGTCGATCGCGTGTCCACAATCTCTTCCGAACGTGGCCGCGCCGTGAAGCTGGCACTGAGCGACGGGCAGTTGCTCCTGACGGTCAACAACCCGGATTCCGGCAGCGCTACGGAAGAAGTGGCCGTCGGCTATGAAAGCGACCCGATGGAAATTGGCTTCAACGCCAAGTATCTTCTAGATATCACGGCGCAGCTATCAGGAGAGGATGCGATATTTCTCCTCGCCGATGCGGGTTCGCCGACACTCGTTCGGGATACAGCGGGCGATGACGCACTTTATGTGCTGATGCCGATGCGTGTTTAATCTAAATTTCAAGGGTCGCAGCCGCGGCCCTTTTTTCTGCCGCATTTCAGATGCGACATTTTTCCTTGATTTTGCGTCATGTCGGCGCGATGAACACTGAATAGATTCGCGGGAGATAGTTGATGGAATTGCGCCTGAAGGAACGACTGGGCCGTAAATTCGATGAGGAAATCCGTTTCTTCAAGGGATGGATGGAAGGCCCCAAGCAGGTTGGGGCGATCCTGCCCACCTCCAGCGTCACGGCACGCCGGATGGCAAGCGTCATCAATCCGCAGTCCGGTCTTCCGGTTCTGGAGCTTGGTCCCGGCACGGGCATCATCACCAAGGCAATCCTGAAACGGGGCATCAAGCCGCAGGATCTGGTGTCCATCGAGTATTCGACGGACTTCTATCAGCATCTGATGAGGACCATGCCGGACGTGCGCTTCGTCAACGGCGATGCTTTCGAGCTTCAGACCATTCTTGGCGACTTCAAGGATCGCAAATTCGACGCCGTCATTTCTGCCATCCCGATGCTAAGCTTCCCGATGGAAAAGCGGATCTGGCTCCTGGAAGACCTTCTGGATCGCATGCCACACGGCCGCCCGGTGATGCAGATCACCTACGGACCGGTTTCACCCATCATCGCAAAGCCGGATTGCTATCGCATCAAGCATTTTGACTTCGTGGTGCGCAATTTACCGCCGGCGCAGTTGTGGACCTATACGCGTCCTGATTAAATCAGAAAATGTTCGGGCTCTATATCAGTCATCCTCAGGTGCAGATCGACCCGCAGATTCCGGTTCCCGACTGGAGCCTCTCGCCGCTTGGGCGTGAACGCGTTTTTGCTGTAGCAGCTCGTCCATGGGTGACAAAGCTGCAGCGGATTATTAGCAGTCCGGAACGCAAGGCCATCGAGACCGCCGAAATCCTGGTCGAGGCGGCTGGCGTCGAGTTGGAAATCGCGAGCGCCAGCCGCGAAATTGATCGATCCGCGACGGGCTATCTCACGCATGACGCCCATGAAGAAGCGGCCGATCGCTTTTTCGCGGATCCTTCCCGCAGCTTTCGGGGTTGGGAGAAGGCTATCGATGCGCAACAGCGGATCGTGACCACGATTTCGCAGATCATTCTGGAACATGATCCCGCCCGCCCCATCGTGTTTGTAGGCCACGGCGGAGTTGGAACGCTCCTCAAATGCGCGCTTGCGGGTCGGTCCATCGCTCGAGACTGGGATCAGCCAGCGGGAGGCGGCAATCTTTTCTGCTTTTCTCTTGCGCGCAATCTTGCCGAGTGCCGCCTCAAATGCGAGTGGACACCGATGGAATTCTGGCAAGGAGAAACGTGATGGATGCTCGCGACCGCCTGATCTTGGGCCTGGATGTACCGACCGTTGGCGAGGCAGAGGCGCTGATCCGCACACTTGGCGAGACGGTTTCCTTCTACAAGATCGGCTACCAGTTGGCTTTTGTCGGTGGACTGGAACTGGCGCGCGATCTGGTTCGGAACGGAAAATCCGTTTTTCTCGACATGAAGCTGCTCGACATTGACAACACCGTTGCCCACGGGGTCGAGAATGTTGCCAAGATGGGCGTGAACATGCTGACGCTGCATGCCTATCCGAAGGCGATGCGTGCAGCGGTCGCGGCAGCGAAGGGATCGGATCTTTGCCTGCTGGGCGTCACCGTCCTTACATCAATGGACGCGCCAGATCTCTTGGACGCTGGCTACGACACCGATCCTCGCTCGTTGGTTCTCAAGCGCGCCGAACAGGCCCGAGACGCCGGGATGGGCGGTATAGTGTGCTCTGCCGAGGAATCCTCTGCTGTGCGCAGCGTCATCGGACCCGATATGGCGCTCGTCACACCAGGAATTCGTCCTGCGGGTTCTGACGCGGGCGATCAGAAGCGCGTGGTGACGCCTGGCGATGCGATAAGGAACGGTTCGAGCCATCTGGTTGTCGGACGCCCCATCATCAAGGCGAGCGATCCTCTCGCTGCGGCAAAATCGATCCTTGATGAAATGGCACTTGCGCTTTCCGCATAAGGCGCCTTTCATTCCGTAAAATTAAATATGGAGGAAGGCATGCCGAAGGGATACTGGATTGCGCGCGTCGATGTTCGTGATCCCGAACGGTACAAGGATTATGTGGCAGCGGCCAAACCAGCGTTCGAGAAGTATGGCGCAAAGTTTCTGGCACGCGGCGGCGATCATACGCGGCTGGAAGGAACGGCCCGGGCCAGGAACGTTGTCATAGAGTTCCCTTCCATGCAGGCCGCAGTCGATTGCTACAAGTCTCCCGAATATCAGATTGCCGCCAAGATCCGTCAGCAGGTTGCCGATGCGGAAATGGTGGTTGTCGAAGGCATCGGAGACGTTTGACCCTAAGGCATCCTCTGTTGCGCAGAGCGCATTGAAGAAAACATGCGCTGCCAGCGAATGCGTGCATTGCAACCCTTCACCTCGTCCGCGGTTTCGGCTAGAGACAAAGAAAAACAACTCTCCTTGGCTTTCGGAGTACTCCCATGACCATGTCCAATCTTCCGCCGCTCGTGACCGTTTTCGGGGGGTCGGGCTTTGTCGGCCGGCATGTTGTGCGGGAACTGGCCAAGCGCGGCTACCGTATCCGTGTGGCTGTCCGTCGGCCGGACCTCGCTGGCTTCCTGCGTCCGGCTGGCTATGTGGGCCAGATTCAACTGGTACAGGCCAATCTGCGTTACCGGAAATCGATCGATCAGGCGGTTGCCGGCTCGGATCACGTGGTCAACTGCGTTGGCATCCTGTTCGAAAGCGGCAAGAACTCGTTTGATGCCGTGCAGGAATTTGGCGCCAAGGCCGTAGCTGAGGCTGCCCGCGCCGCGGGCGCAACCCTGACGCATGTATCGGCCATCGGCGCGGATGCCAATTCGCAGTCCTCCTATGCACGCAGCAAGGGCCGCGCCGAGGAAGCAATCCTCTCCACCGTTCCGGATGCTATCATCCTGCGTCCCTCCATTATCTTCGGCAAGGAAGATAACTTCTTCAATAAATTTGCCGATATGGCGCGCACCATGCCCTTCCTTCCGCTGATCGGTGGCGGGCTGACCAAGTTCCAGCCCGTTTTCGTGGAAGACGTCGCCACGGCCATTGCAAAGGCGGTCGAAGGCAAGGTTGCCAAGGGCAAGATTTATGAACTCGGCGGCGCAGAGGTTCTGACCTTCAAGCAGTGTCTCGAGGCTGTCCTTCGCATCACCTACCGCAAGCGTCCGCTGGTCACGCTACCCTTCGGTGTTGCCTCGTTGATCGGCAGCATCGCCTCCATGGTTCCTCTGATCACGCCGCCGCTGACGAGCGATCAGGTTCTGCTCCTGAAGTCTGATAACGTTGTTTCGAAGGAAGCCGAGCAGGAAGGCCGCACGCTTGCAGCCTTCGGTATCCGTCCTACGCTGCTGGATGCGATCCTGCCAAGCTACCTCGTCCAGTATCGCGTGCAGGGGCAGTTCACCAATTCCGGCAAGGCAGCCTGACGGCCGAAAATCCACTTCAATTAGATATGCTCAAGCAGGAGGCAGGACATGGTTCTGCCTCTTTGACGTTCAGGGTTGTGGCGTAAATGACGCAACGCACAACTGCTTAACGTTAACCGGCGGTTCAGCAAAATACTCTATTGAAACAGATCGCGACGGCCCGTACACCGCCGCCATTCTCCCAAGTACCCGAGTATCGCCGTGACTGCCACACCCTCCTCCGAAAGGCTTCCCCCCATGGGCAAATCCATCGCACTGTTTTTTGCGTGTGCGGCATTTGTTATTCTTGCAGGCTCGTTCCTGGCCCCCGGCACTGTTGCCGCCAACAAGAGCGCCTGCGCGCCCGCCTATGGCGTGGATCCGTGCAGCACGGCGTCCATTCGCCGTTAGAGCGCTTCAGGGTTAAATGGAAACAGTTCTGTTTGGGAGGGCGGGAGCAGATGCGAGGAGAAGGGCGCGTGTCGTAGCCTCAGCATAGGGCCAAGCCCTGCGACAAAGCAGATGACCCGCCATCTCAAACCCAGAGGGCCGGATCATTTTCAGCCATTATCTGCGGCTTTTGTCTCGATCGTACCTTGCGGGTATGCCCTTCGCCAAAAGCCTTGATCCTGACTGAAACCGAGCACGGCAGAACGATTCCATTGAGCCCTGAAACGCCCTAAGCTGAACAAGTTCGGCCTGCCATTGGCAGCACCAGCTTTCTGACAAACCCCACTGGTCCAACCGCCAGCATGAGGGTCTATCATCAATCTGAGGTCCGCTTCGAAAGAGGCGGACCTTTTTGATTTTAAGACGATGGAAGTGGATTATGCGGCGTTCGCCTGCTCCTGATTCAGAAACGCATAAATGGCGGACGCTGAATCGGTGGCGCGCAGCTTTGCCACAAGATCGTGATCTCTCAGCACCCGGGCAATCCGCGAGAGTGCCTTGAGGTGGTCAGCTCCAGCGCCTTCTGGTGCCAGAAGCAGGAAAACCAGATCGACCGGTTCATCATCCAATGCTTCGAAATCCACAGGGGTTTCAAGTCGAGCAAATAATCCCGTGATTGCCCCAATACTGCCAAGCTTGCCGTGCGGAATGGCAATGCCGTGGCCGACACCGGTCGAGCCAAGTCGCTCACGCTGCAGGATGACATCGAATATCTCGCGCTCTGGAAGTCCCGTCAGCTTTGCAGCCTTGACGGCGAGTTCCTGGAGAAGCTGTTTCTTGGAATTGACCTTGAGCGCAGGAACAATTGCATCTTGCTGCAGCAGATCTGCCAACGCCATTCTTTCCATCCTTCTGCCCCCGCTGGGGGGGAATGGGAGTGCCGAAGCACTCCCTTCAGGCTATCCTTTGATACTGGCGGCGTCGATCCAGCCAATATTGCCGTCGTTGCGGCGGTACACAATGTTCAACTGTTTTCCAGGGTTCCTGAAAAACAGAACGGGTTCGTCTGTCATGTCGAGCGCCATGACGGCGCTTGCGACGGTCATTGTCTTCAGAGGCTTGGAGCTTTCTGCCACGATCGTGGGAGCAAAGTCATCCGGAACCTCATCCTCCTCTTCCGACACTGCGTCCATCACCGTGTAGGCGATTTCTGCATAGCCGTTCTGGGTTGCCCCAGCATGGTGGTCGCGAAGCTTGCGCTTGTAGCGGCGCAGGCGCTTTTCAATCCGTTCCGATGCTGCATCGAAGCTAACCTGCGGATCGTTGGCTTCACCTGTGGCATGAAGCACGATGCCGGTGTCCAGGTGCACCTTACAGTCCGAGGTGTATCGGGATCCGGATTTCTCCACGATCACCTGACCCGAATATCCTCCGTCGAAGTATTTTGTAACCGCCTCCCCGATATGGCCCTCGATCCGCTGTCTGAACGAATCGCCGATTTCCATATGCTTTCCGGATACACGCACACTCATGGAATTCCTTCCTTCTTGTCGTGACTTGCACGTGGCAGTCTACGCCAAGCGGCTCCCTCATCCAAGCGTCTCTGCTGATACTTCGCCGATTTGATAACGATAGGCCTGACCGACCGTTAAATGCGGCTTCCGCCGTCCTTTCTCATTGTGCGGCGCGCTTCTAACGGTCGATTTCGGGAAAGTCAACGGTGGTATATGCGCATAATATTTTAAAGCCTAGGTTTATCTTTGGCGTGATTCGGCAGCCAAAAAGTGATTCGCCGGTTCCTGATCATCTGAGTCAGCTTTAGTCTTAAGCTCAACAGGCGGCAATCCTGGCAAGAGTCCGCTTCTCGCGCCGTCGTTGGACGGAGCTCGGAATGTTCATGGATTCCCGATATTTGGCAACGGTTCTTCGTGCCAGCTCGACCCCTGATTTCTTCAGGATGGCGACGATATCGTCATCGGAGAGGACCGCTTCGGGAGCCTCCTGCGCGATCATCTGGCGAATGCGATGACGCACGGCTTCCGCGGAGTGATTGTCTCCACCTTCAGCTGAGTTGATGGAAACTGTGAAAAAATATTTGAGCTCGAAAAGCCCGCGCGGGGTCAGCATGTACTTATTCGATGTGACCCGGCTGACCGTTGACTCGTGCATTTTGATGGCTTCGGCCACGGTCTTCAGGTTCAGCGGACGAAGATGATCGACCCCGTGGAGCAAGAATGCGTCCTGCTGACGGACGATTTCGGAGGCCACTTTCATGATCGTCTTGGCGCGCTGGTCCAGGCTACGTGTCAACCAGTTTGCATTTTGCAGGCACTCAGAGAGGAAATTCGCGTCTTCGCCCGGTCTGGACGCCTTCTTGGAAATCGACTGAAAATAGGTCTGGTTGACGAGCACCCTCGGCAAGGTGTCTGGGTTCAGCTCGACAAGCCAGCTTCCGTCAGTCCCGGCACGCACCACCACGTCAGGGAGGATAGCCTCGTAGCCGCCATTTTCGAAGCTGCTGCCCGGACGCGGGTTGAGCGCGCGGATCTCTGCCAGCATGTCGATGAGATCCTCGTCATCCACCCCGCAGATGCGCCGCAGCGACGCGAAATCGCGCTTGGCCAAAAGTTCGAGATTTCCCAGAAGTGCCTGCATGGCCGGATCCAGGCGATCCTTCTGGGTCAGCTGGATGGAGAGACATTCGGTGAGCGAGCGTGCATAAACTCCCGGTGGATCGAGGGATTGCAAGGACTTCAGAATGGCATCGACCTGCGCTGGCGTCGTACCAAGGCGTTCCGCGACCTCTGACGTATCGCCCTGCAGATAGCCATTCTCATCGAGAAGGTCTGTCAGGTGCTGCGCGATGAGCCGGTCTCTTTCCTGATGCAGCAGAAAGGGGATTTGCTGGGAGAGATAGTCTCGCAGGGAAACAGTGCTCGCAACAAAATCCTCCAGATCATATCCCTCGCCAGCCTCACCGCCGGGCATGGACTTCCATTGACCCATCAGTTCAGGTGCATCCGGCCGACGCTCGGCTACATCATCAGGAAAAACATTCTCGAAATTCGCGTCTAGGCGCTCGTTGAGCTGTCCATGATCGTTCGAACCGGAATCGAACCAGTCCGCATCCCCATCGCCGGAGGCTGAGTGTCCGCTATCTTCGTTGGCATTCGTCTCTGGTGCCTCGAAACTCTCGAAACTGTCATTGCTTGCTTCTCCATCAGATGGAGAGAATTCGAGCAGAGGGTTCTTTTCGACTTCCTGCGCAATGAAATGGTTGAGTTCGAGGTGTGTCATCTGAAGCAGCTGGATGGACTGCATCAGTTGCGGTGTCATGACCAGAGTTTGAGCTTGGCGCAGCAACAGGCTGGTAGATAAAGCCATAACGGACGCTGAACTCCCTAAAAAACCTCTCGGATCGCCCAATGGTATGGAAATTGGGAGATGGTGAGACCAACTGGCCCAAAAATTGCTTTTTTAGGAGGTTTGGTCAAGCATGGACGAGGCTTGAGGTAAAGATTCTCGCCAGCTTGCTGTCAGAGATGGAATTTGTCGCCAAGATAAAGGCGCCGAACATCAGCATTATTGACGATATCGTCCGCCCGTCCATGCGTCAAAACTTCACCGGCATGGATAATGTAGGCCCGGTCGATGAGGCCCAAGGTCTCACGGACATTATGATCTGTGATCAAAACGCCGATGCCCCTGGCCGTCAAGTGGCGAACGAGGTTTTGGATGTCGGACACCGAGATCGGATCGACGCCCGCAAATGGTTCGTCCAGCAGCATGAAGGCCGGATCTGTTGCCAACGCGCGGGCGATTTCAAGGCGTCGTCTCTCGCCGCCCGAGAGGGCCACAGCCGGGGCCTTCCGCAATCGGCTGATATGAAATTCTTCCAGCAATTCATCGAGTTTGCGCTCGCGCTTCTGCCGGTCGCGTTCGTGCACTTCAAGCACGGCACGGATGTTTTCCTCGACCGTCAGTCCGCGAAAAATCGATGCCTCCTGAGGCAGGTAGCCAACGCCCAAACGAGCCCGGCGATACATTGGCATGCGGGTGACATCATTGCCATTGATGGCGATCATGCCCTCATCGACGCCAACAAGTCCGGTGATCATGTAGAAGCAGGTCGTCTTGCCCGCGCCGTTTGGACCGAGAAGCCCGACTGCCTCGCCACGCCGCACAATCAGCGAAACGCCGTTTACAACACGTCGCGTGTCATAGGTCTTCGATAGGCTATGCGCGATCAGCGTGCCTTCATAGCGAACCTTGTCCTTCGGGTCGAAACCCTCGGGCGCAGGCGCTTTGGAGCGGGAAAAGAAAGACATGGAGTAGGGGAGCGCCTTACTGTTGCGGCTTGGATTTAGGATCCAGAAGAATTTGGATCCTCTTGCCGCAGTTATCGAGCTTGGCCTCACCGGAATCGACGCGCACCACGAGCTTGCACCCGGTCAACACGTTCGGGCCATCCGTCAGCACAACCTGCTTGCCCGTAAGGGTCAGCATTTGTGAAGCCATGTCGTACTCGCCCTGATCGCCGGTTGCCGTCTGCTGACCGGAGTTCAGCACGACCTTGCCGTCGATAAAGATCTTGTCGATATCCTGCTTGCCGGATGCGGCGCCCGAGCCGCCCGAAGAGCCCCCAGCAGGATCACCCTTGTACAGGACGACCATTTTCATCGCCTTCATCGTTGTCGTGCCCTGCACCACTTCAACATTACCGGTGAAGTAGGCCTTCTTCTCATTATCCTTGATTTCAAGCTGATCACTCTGGATCTGGATCGGCTTGTCATTAGACAGCTTCATGCCGTCCATCTGCTTGGAGGTGGACTGCGCTGAAGCTGTACCGGTCAGGCTTGCAAGCGCGATGCCAGCGATCAGCCAGGAGATAAGACGAAGAGAAGTTGAACGGCAAGGTGTCATTGGGCCGGGCTCTGGTTGTCTTGTTGTTTGAGAGCGGAGCCCGTCAGGTTGACCTGAACTTGCCCCGTGAACGTGATTGTCTTGCCGTTATCCGATATCTTCATCGACTTCGCAACAATGGCGGCGTCGTTTGTTTTGATATTGACCGGGTCGGTCGATTCCATGAAGCCGCCGGGAATATCCAGCCGTGCCGATTGGAAATTCGCAGTGATGCCGTTGCTGAGGTTCACCTCGAAGGGAGCCGTCATGTTCATCCGATCGGCCGAGCGATCGAATACGCCAGCGGTTGCAACGACACGCGCGATAACGTCGCCGCTCATCGGCATTGCCGCCTTCACATTCTCTAGTGACAGCATGTTCGGATCAGTTACATCCTGAAGCGCTCTGGTTGCGGTCAACGAATAGCTGATGCCTCTTTCGTTACGACCAGCGATCGCGGGGCTTTCCATGACGATCTTGCCGTTTTCGATGCGCGCGCTCTGAACGGTGAGATTTTCCGGCAGGTAGGACCGGATAAAAGTGATGCCGATAAAGAGGGCGGAAATCGCCAGCGCAGCAACCGGAAGCAGGATACGCAGCCGCTTCACGCGACGTGAATGCACCAAGGCAGCCTGGTAGGTGCCAGTGGCCGCTCCATTGTTGCGGGGAGCTTCATGATTTGATGCAAGCTTTTGCAGCATGGAAACCTTTTGATGCCGTGTCGGTCGAAGGCCGTACTCGGACGCGCTATTCGGACCCACCACATGGTCTCCCAATATGGCTTTTATCCATCAAGAAACAATAACGTTCGACACAAATTCGTGTATTGAAGAATCTTATTCCGGCAATGATGGCAAATAAGTCATCTACAGACGCCTTAATGAAGGGATTTCTAATGGATCAGTCGGCGATCGCGGACCGTCGTCAACTTCGACGCAAGCTTACTTTCTGGCGGATCGCTGCGGCTTTGCTGCTGGTAGCCATCGGTTTCTCGCTCTACAGCGTTGTCGGCGGAGAGGGATCGGCACGGCCGCATGTGGCGCGGGTCGAGATCGCCGGTATGATCACCGATGACGACGAACTGATCGAAAGGCTCGACACGATCCGCAAGAACGCTCAGGTCAAGGCCCTGGTTGTGTCAATCTCGTCACCTGGCGGAACCACTTTCGGCGGCGAACGGATCTTCAAGGCCATTCGTGCCGTTGCGGCCGAAAAGCCGGTGGTTTCCGACGTTCGTACCCTGGCCGCCTCGGCGGGCTACATGATCGCGTCCGCAGGCGATACCATCGTCGCGGGCGAGAGCTCCATCACCGGTTCGATCGGCGTCATCTTCCAGTATCCGCAGATCCAGAATCTTCTCGAAAAGCTCGGCGTGTCTCTGGAAGAGATCAAGTCTGCTCCCATGAAGGCTGAACCATCGCCATTCCACGCTCCGCCGGAGGAGGCAAAGGCGATGATCAGAAGCATGATCATGGATAGCTATGACTGGTTCGTGGATCTGGTGGCAGACCGACGCAAGCTTCCAAGGGAGGAAGTTCTCAAGCTCGCCAACGGTGCCATCTTCACAGGGCGGCAGGCCTTGAACGTAAAGCTCGTCGATACGCTTGGCGGCACGCCGGAAATTCGTGCCTACCTTGCCACGCGCGGCGTCTCGAAGGATCTGCCGATCATCGAATGGAAAGAGCGCAGGGAAACCGGTTATCTGGGGTTCGGTGCTTTTGTGCCCTATATCGCCGCAGCCCTGGGCTTCGACCCGGATCTATCAAAAGCCCACAGCCTGCTCGGATCCAAGTTGTTCCTTGACGGTCTTGTTTCCGTTTGGCAGGTTGGTAAGGATTGAAAATTCAGAATATTCCAGGGGGAAGTCGTGATTAAATCCGAACTGGTGCAGATTGTTGCGGCCCGTAATCCGCATCTCTACCACCGTGATGTCGAGAATATCGTCAATGCCGTTTTGGATGAAATCACCGACGCCCTTGCCGCGGGGAACCGAGTGGAGCTTCGCGGCTTCGGTGCCTTCTCCGTCAAGAATCGTCCGGCTCGCTCCGGACGCAACCCTCGCACCGGCGATACGGTTTTCGTCGAAGAAAAATGGGTGCCGTTTTTCAAGACTGGTAAAGAGCTGCGCGAACGCCTGAATCCCGATCTGGTGGACGAAGAAGACGAAGACTGAGCTGCCCTTGTCGGGGTTGGTCTGTCTTGAAACCAACCTTTTGAACACTAATCTCTGGTCTTGAAGAGCCGGTGCAGTTCGAGCCGTCTCAACCCTGCTTGAGCAGGGTGTGAATTCACGTCATCAGGCAGCAGCCCTGAGTCCAGGCACGTTATCGGGAGCATGTCATGAACCGAGTCCGCAAGATCGTCAGCCTCGTGATTTTTGTGCCGCTGGCCATCATGCTGATTGTGCTCTGCGTCGCCAATCGCGAGCCAGTAAGGCTGGCGCTCAATCCGTTCCAGCCTTCCGATACCGTGCTCTCTGTTACCGGTCCACTCTTCCTCATGCTTTTTCTGGCTTTGCTGGTGGGCATGCTAATCGGCGCTGTCGGTACATGGTTTGCACAAGGCAAGTACCGCAAGCAGGCTCGGCTGGAGGCGCGAGCAGCCATCGCTAGAGAAAAGCAGGCCGTTTCTGCGCCTGTAAAAGCCGCAACAAACGCCGTTACTTTGCCTGGCTCCAGGATGTGAGCAGTTACAGACTGGTTTCCGCCGGTGTCGTCAACACCGCGTTGAAGTCTGCAAAGAATTGCTGTGCAAGTTTCTGGGATGTCGACCCGATCAGGCGCGATCCCAGTTGTGCAAGCTTGCCGCCGACCTGTGCATCTGCCTTGTAGCGCAGGATAGTGTCCGCGCCATCTTCTTCCAGCACAACATCGGCATGGCCTTTGGCAAACCCGGCGATTCCACCTTTACCCTCGCCGGAAATGCGATAGCTCTCCGGTGCGTTTATGTCCGACAGCGTAACTTCGCCGTTGAAGCTTGCGGAGACAGGACCGATCTTGAGTTTCACGGTGGCAGCAAGTTCGGTTGGTGATTTTTGTTCCAGGGTTTGGCAGCCGGGAATACACTGGCGGAGAATATCCGGATTGTTGAGGGCAGCCCACACGACGGCACGCGGTGCGGCTATACGTTCTTCTCCACTGATCTCCATGCGACCCTCCCAAGCCAGCATTCTACGAACCCATATTAGCGTGCTTCGTCGCAGAAGGGAAAGCGCTTTGCCAAGAGCAATGCCGATGCTATTTGCAGTTTAAACAATTCGATTACAGCGGAAGACGTCTCTTGAACAAGAAACCGCAGCGGCCGGATCGGTCCGCGCAGAAAAATACGCAAGATCGTGGGCAAAAACGAAGCCAGGGCGGTAAGCCTGGAGCCGTGGGGTCGCTGGCATCGAATTCAGCGAGATCGGATCACCCGCAGCGTAATCCTCCCCGGGGAAATGTGAAACCCGAGAGCGTTACGACCCCGGTTGCGGAGACACGTCGGCTCATCACACGCAAAGGCGAATTGCCCCGCGAGCGCGTGCCAGTCATTCTGGAATCGACCGGGGCGGGGGATTTTTACCTGATCGATAGTGGCGCTGGCCTCAAGCTGGAACAATATGGCCCTTACCGGATCGTTCGACCGGAAGCGCAGGCGCTTTGGCAGCCTGGTCTTCCCGAGAGCGTGTGGGAGAATGTCGACGCCATCTTTACCGGGGATACCGACGAAGACGGTATGGGACGTTGGCGGTTTCCAAAGGCGGCCCTTGGTGAAACATGGCCTATGTCTCTCCTGGATGTCGATTTTCTCGGTCGCTTCACGTCATTTCGCCACGTCGGGGTTTTTCCGGAACAGATCGTTCACTGGTCCTGGGTCAAGGAGCAAGCGGAAAAGACGGATCGCCCTATCAAGGTCTTGAATCTTTTTGGCTATACCGGCGTTGCATCTCTGGTTGCCGCTGCTGCGGGTGCCGAAGTCACGCATGTCGATGCTTCGAAGAAGGCAATCGGCTGGGCGCGGGAAAACCAGGCACTTGCCCGGCTGGAACGTGCGCCGATCCGCTGGATCTGTGAGGATGCCATGAAGTTTATTCTTCGTGAGGAGCGGCGGGGCAATCAGTATGACATAATCCTTGCCGACCCACCGAAATTCGGCCGTGGTCCCAATGGCGAGGTCTTTCACCTGTTCGAGCAACTGCCGCTGATGCTGGATGTCTGCCGCGAAATCCTGTCGCCGAAAGCAATAGGACTTGTGCTGACGGCCTATTCGATCCGCGCCAGTTTCTATTCCATCCATGAATTGATGCGCGAAACGATGCGCGGCGCAGGCGGCGCGGTGGAATCAGGCGAGCTTGTCATTCGCGAGGCGGGTCTTAATGGACGAGAACCGGCCCGGGTCTTGTCCACGTCCTTGTTTAGCCGGTGGGTGCGTCAATGAGTTATGAATATCGTAAGCCCGGCGCGCAACGTGTCGGTCAGGTCAAGGAAGTCACAAGCCTGACCAACCCGATCGTCAAGGATATCAAGGGACTGACCTCCAAGAAGGAACGCGAGGAAAGCGGAACCTTTTTGGCAGAAGGCCTCAAGCTGATCATCGATGCGGTCGAGCTGGGATGGGAAATCCGCACCCTCGTTTACGCGAAGGCTGCGAAGGGAAAGCCGCTGGTTGAGCAGGTCGCAGCGAGGACTGTCGCGAGGGGCGGTCTGGTGCTGGAGGTCAGCGAGAAGGTCCTCTCCAGCATAACGCGGCGTGACAATCCGCAAATGGTCGTTGGCGTCTTCGAGCAGCAGTGGAGAAACCTTGGTCATCTTTCGCTTGAAAAAGGGCAGACCTTTGTTGCTCTCGATCGTGTCCGCGATCCTGGCAATTTGGGGACCATCATTCGAACCGCCGACGCGGCCGGTGCATCTGGCGTAATCCTGGTCGGTGACTGTACGGATCCATTCTCGCTGGAAACGGTCCGCGCCACGATGGGGTCTGTCTTTGCTATGCCAGTCTATCGTGCAAATGCGGACGAATTTGTGGGCTGGGCAAATCAGTCAGATGGTCAGATCGTGGCCACTCACCTGGCAGGCTCTGTCGACTACCGCACCATAGATTATGCGAAAAAGCCGACAATTCTGTTGATGGGGAACGAGCAGAGCGGTCTTCCGGAACAGTTAGCAAAGGCAGCTGACCGGTTGGCACGCATTCCCCAGGCCGGACGAGCGGATAGTCTCAATCTTGCAGTTGCGACAGCGGTCATGCTGTACGAAGCGCGCCGAACCTTTTTGAGCCTGGAGGCACGATGACCCTAGCGGACCTGAAGCCGACCCTGTTCTCGCGTCCGGCACCGATCTTTGCCTTCATCATTCTCGCAGTCCTGGCCGACCAGATCATAAAGATCGCCGTCGAAGCCTATCTGCCTTTGCAGCAGGCCGTGCATGTCATTCCCTATCTTGCCCTTTATCGCACCTATAATCTGGGTGTGGCGTTTTCGATGCTGGATCATCTGGACGGCTGGTTCATTGTCACCATGCGGCTTTGCATCGTCGCTTTCGTGATCTGGCTTTGGAGGCGAACGCCGAACGACCGATTTTTCGCCCATACCGGTTTTGCGTTGATCATCGCGGGAGCAATCGGCAACATTCTGGACCGTTTCATTTACGGACATGTCGTCGATTATATTCTGTTCTATACCGAGACATGGTCATTTGCGGTCTTTAATCTCGCCGACAGCTTCATTACAATAGGGGCAGGTTGCGTGATCCTGGATGAGCTTTTGCAAAGCCGCAAAAAAACGAACTGAGCGGTTTTATCCTTGGAGTCGTAAATCTATCGGAAGTAATCGCGTGATAAGGTGCCATCAATGCGCAACCTCGCCGACCTTCATGAGAGACTGCGATCTACCTTCAGCAGGGTAAAGCCGGCTGGGGAGGGTGGCCTGTTGTCGAAGGCAGCGCAACAGGCCGATCAGGAAATCGTGGATGCCGGTCCACGCGCCTTTCTCGAAAGCCAGGACATTCTGTCTTCGCTGGCAGTGGTTCGCAGCATCGACGGTGTGGTACTTGCTGTGAACAGGACGTTTCAGAAGATTATCGGTACCGAATCGCCGGAAGGTCGTACGCTTGAAGATCTGGGCTTGCCACTGTCCGAGCAGCCTCTAGCGTCGCCACGCGATATCGAGATGTCCATACAGCACGAAGCACGCGTTTTGAGCTGGCAGGATGTGGTTGTACGCGATTCCATAAGCGGGGATTATCTTGTGTTCGGAACCGCGCGCGATGTGACAGAGGATCGCCGCCTTGAACATGCCCGCGAAGAGGCGCGTCTTCATGCGGAAGAAGCAAGCCGTGCGAAAAGTCGGCAACTGGCGACCGTTGTTCACGAATTGCGGACGCCCTTGAATGGTATTCTCGGTATGAGCCACCTGCTCCAACAGACAGGGCTCACTCCGGAACAGAGAAACTATATCGTTGGCATCTCCCAGGCCGGTTCTGCCCTTGCTCAACTGGTTGACGATCTTCTCGACTTTTCCACGATAGAGGCCGGTCGTTTTCGCTTGAACAGCCGAGCTGAAAATATTCGACAGCTTTTGGAAAGCGTGGTGGAAATGCTTGCGCCGCGCGCTCATCAAAAAGGTATCGAACTGGGTGCCACCGTCGCTTTCGATGTGCCGAACCTCATGGATTTCGATCCGGCTCGTCTGCGTCAGGTTCTATTCAATGTCATCGGCAACGCGGTCAAATTCACGAAGGTCGGCGGTGTTCTCGTCTGTGTCCGTCTGAATGGACGTGCAATGGTGATCACCGTTGCAGACACCGGCCCCGGCATGTCTGCCGAAGCACGGGAGAGAATTTTCGAGGAATTCGGGCAGGTGGGAACGGCCGCCGAGCGAAGCGGCGGCACCGGTCTCGGCCTGTCGATCTCATCGCGCATCCTGCGTGAATTCGGAGGAAAGCTTTCGGTCGAGAGTGAAGAGGGTGTCGGTACGACCTTCACGATCGAGCTGCCTGCCATATCAGCGGACATGAATGCCGGTGGTAATGATCGGATGTTGTTGCTCCGATCATCGCACGTGCTGCTTTTGGCACCGGACGGTCCGGCAGCTCAGGCAATCATTTCGACTATTGAGACCCTTGGCGGTCGATGCCGACATGCAGCATCCGCCGAAGAAGCGGAATGGACAATTGCCAATCTGACGAGTAAGAACCTCGCCTTCACCGACATGATTGTTGATCATCGCGTGCTGGGTGTCGACCTTCTCGGCCCCGTTGCCCAAAGAATCCGTCGTATCCTTCTCGTCAGCCCGGAGGAACGCAGCAGTCAGCGTTGGGATGCTTATGATGCCTGGCTTATCCGCCCGTTGCGGGAACAGTCGCTGGTGGATGTTCTTCGCGGTCGTCTCGGCGGTATGGCTGGACGGATGAGTGCCGAAGTGGTTCCATCTGCGGAAAGCACGCGTTCGGAAATCGGACTATCCGTGCTGCTTGCGGAGGATGACCCGGTGTCCGCCATGATGGTAGGTGCCATCCTACGCAAGGCGGGCTGCATCGTTCACCAGGTCACAGATCTGGAGGGTCTGCATCAGGCCGCTCTTGCGGACAGGCACACCGACCTCATCATTTCCGATTTGCATATGCCGGGCGGGGATCTTGCCGATGTTCTGCCCTTGCTTGGTGAGCGCGCCGGAGCGCCCGGCGAGCATGCTCCCGTGCTGGTCCTGTCGGGTGAAACGGATCCGCAAATCCGTGAGCGCGTTCTGGCCAGCGGCGCCAAATGCATTCTTCAAAAGCCCATCGATCCACGGCAGCTTCTGGCGGAAATTGATTCGGTACTCCAGAGTGCCGGGCGTAAACCTGCCTGATCAGGCCCCCTGTCACTGCTCGTTGCCGGGCGTTGCGATCCACGGCCATGTCACTTTCCTGTCGCAGAAGGGTGCTTTATGGAAATTAGGGATTGGCGCCAGCTGCTGGAACAGGAAATATGAGTATCGATCTGCTCAATCGTGAAGTCGCATCTGCAACGGTTATGAAGCCTGCAACATCTCTGTTGCCTGCCGATGTGTTTGGCCGCATTGGCAGTATGGAAACACGGCTTGCGCGGAATTCTCAGGAAATCCAGGCGGCACAATCTATCCGCTACAGGGTTTTTGTCGAAGAAATGGGCGCGACGCTTGCGCCTGAGGCGATGAAGCGCAAGCGTGACTTCGATGTCTACGATGATTTTTGTGATCATCTTCTCGTCGTTGATACGGCCCTGACCGGCGAGCCGGAGGAACAGATCGTTGGTACCTATCGTCTTCTGCGGCAGGAGGTCGCCCTCGCCAATGGGGGCTTTTATTCTGCGAGCGAATATGACATCGCCCCGCTTCTCGCACGTCACCCGACCAAGAAGTTCATGGAGCTCGGTCGCTCTTGCGTTTTGCCGCATTACCGCACCAAGCGTACAGTGGAACTTCTCTGGCAGGGCAATTGGGCCTACGCTCTGCGACACGGCATCCATGCGATGTTCGGCTGCGCATCCTTCCCTGGTACCAGCCCGGAAAGCCATGCATTGGCCCTTTCATTTCTGCATCATTCTGTGGGCGCCAAAGGCGAGTGGGCAGTGTCCGCCCTTGAAGAACTGTTCAACACCATGGATTTGATGCCGCAGGAAGCAATCAACGCCAAGCATGCGCTGATGTCCATGCCGCCATTGATCAAGGGCTATCTGAGATTGGGTGCCATGGTCGGCAATGGCGCTGTTGTCGACAAAGCCTTCAACACGACGGATGTACTGATCGTACTGCCGATCGAATCGATCTCCGGCCGCTACATCAATTACTATGGTGCTGACGCTGGCCGCTTTGGTGGATGAACTCTCTATATTTGAGGAAAAAAAGCCCGGCGGGATCAACTCCGCCGGGTTTATCCGTTCAGCTTCCCGCGTTATAAGCCGCGATGGCTGCCATGTTGACGATATCGGCATCCTTCGCCCCCATGGATGTGATCTGCACCGATTTATCGAGGCCGACCAGCAGCGGACCAATCAGCGTCGAGCCGCCCAGTTCTTCCAGCATGCGTGTGGATATGGATGCCGAATGAATGGCGGGCATGACCAGAACGTTGGCGGTGCCGGATAGCCGGTTGAACGGATATTGCTCCATGCGGGCCGCGTTCAGTGCAACATCCGCAGCCATTTCGCCATCATATTCGAAATTGACACGCCGCTGATCGAGAATTGCAACTGCCTCACGCACGCGTTCGGATCTTTCTCCCCTTGGTTGTCCGAAGGTGGAATAGGCAAGCATCGCAATACGTGGCTCGTAACCCATGCGGCGTGCCAGACGTGCTGCCTCGCAGGCAACATCCGCAAGATCCTGCGCGCTTGGCATGTCGTGAACAGCGGTGTCGGCCACGAACACTGTTCGCCCGCGCGAAACCACGATCGATACGCCAATCACCTTATGACCCGGCTTCGGATCGATGCAGCGCCGAATATCGGAAAGCGCCGTCGCGTAGTTTCGCGTCGTTCCCGTCACCATGGCATCTGCATCACCGAGCGCCACCATGCAGGCTGCGAAGTGGTTGCGGTCGTTGTGGATCAGGCGCTGAACATCACGCTGTAGATAGCCTTCGCGCTGAAGTCGGGCGTAAAGGTAATCGATATAGGCTTCCACGCGGTTGGAGATACGAGCGTTGACGATTTCGATCCCCGGTCGGTCAAGCTCAATGCCGGCCCGCTCCGCCGTCGAGCGGATCACATCGTCGCGGCCCAGCAGAATTGCGGTGCCAAGGCCCTGATTGATGAAGGAGACGGCAGCACGCATGACCTGTTCTTCTTCCGCTTCTGCGAAGACAACCCGTTTGGGGCTACGACGCACCTGCGCGTAGATGTTCTGGGTCGTTGCGGCAATCGGGTCGCGGCGGGCTGAAAGCTCGCGGCCATAGGCATCGAGATCCCCGATCACCCGCCGTGCGGCACCGCTCTCGATTGCAGCCTTGGCAACAGCTACCGGAATGGCCGAGATGAGGCGTGGATCGAAGGGAACCGGAATGATGTATTGTGGCCCGAAGCGCGGACGAATGCCCTGATAGGCCGCAGCCACATCGTCCGGCACGTCTTCGCGGGCTAGGCTTGCAAGCGCTTCCGCCGCCGCGATCTTCATCGCATCGTTGATCTGGCGCGCGCGAACATCCAGCGCTCCGCGGAAAATGTAAGGGAAGCCGAGGACGTTGTTGACCTGGTTCGGATAATCCGATCGACCTGTCGCCATGATGGCGTCATCGCGAATACGGGCCACCTCTTCCGGCGTGATCTCCGGATCCGGGTTTGCCATGGCGAAGATAATGGGCCGCTCCGCCATGGAACGGATCATTTCTTCGGTGAAGGCACCCTTCTGGGACAGACCGAATACGACGTCTGCGCCTTTCATGGCTTCTTCCAGCGTGCGCCGGTCGGTTTTCACCGCATGTGCGCTCTTCCATTGGTTCATGCCTTCGGTGCGACCCTGATAGATCACGCCCTTGGTATCGCAGAGAATGATGTTCTCCGGATTGAAGCCCATGGACTTGATGAGTTCGATGCAGGCGATTGCCGCTGCACCCGCGCCGTTGCAGACAAGCTTTGTGGTCTTCAGGTCGCGCCCCGTCAGTTCCAGCGCGTTGATCAGGCCCGCGGCGGCGATGATGGCCGTGCCGTGCTGATCGTCGTGGAAAACCGGAATATCCATGAGCTCGCGCAGTCGGCTCTCGATGATAAAGCATTCCGGCGCCTTGATATCCTCAAGATTGATGCCGCCGAACGAGGGGCCGAGATAGCGAACGCAGTTGATGAACTCATCGACATTTTCCGTGTCGACTTCCAGGTCGATAGAATCGACATCGGCGAAGCGCTTGAAGAGAACGGATTTGCCCTCCATCACCGGCTTCGAGGCCAATGCACCCAGATTGCCAAGGCCGAGGATTGCCGTGCCGTTGGAGATCACGGCCACCATGTTGCCGCGCGTGGTGTAGTCGTAGGCCGCTGCCGGATCGGCAGCGATGGCCTTGACCGGAACCGCCACCCCCGGTGAGTAGGCGAGCGACAGATCGCGCTGCGTTGCCATCGGCTTTGTCGGAACGATCTCGAGTTTGCCAGGGCGCCCTTCCGAGTGAAAATCAAGCGCTTCCTTTTCGGTCACGCTCGGGCGAGAGCGTTTCCCACCATTCTTGGGATGATTTTCCTTGGGCGCCATGTTTCCTCCAGCATCCTGTGGGCATCCGTTCTGTTTCGGATGCGCGATATTGTGTTCCCGGGGTCATAATCGATAGAGTTACGGATTAGCCTGCGCAACAAAAAATGGCTGGATGATCTTGCTTAGCTTTACCTCAGACGTGTTGAACACAGCGGAACTGGCCTCGCCCGAGAGCCGTGCTTCGGCAACGCCGATGATGGAACAGTATATCGAGATCAAGGCGAACAACCCGGATTCGCTGCTGTTTTACCGCATGGGCGATTTCTACGAGCTGTTTTTCGAAGACGCGGTCGAGGCATCCCGCGCGCTTGGAATTACCCTGACGAAGCGCGGCCAGCATCTGGGGCAGGATATCCCCATGTGTGGCGTGCCCATCCATGCAGCAGACGATTACCTGCAGAAGCTGATCTCGCTTGGATTTCGTGTCGCTGTCTGCGAGCAGGTGGAAGACCCGGCAGAGGCAAAAAAGCGAGGCTCGAAGTCTGTCGTCAAGCGTGATGTGGTGCGTCTGGTCACTCCCGGTACTTTGACCGAGGACAAGCTGCTTTCTCCTTCTGAATCCAATTATCTGATGGCGCTTGCCCGCATCAAGGGCGGTTCTGAGCCGCAACTGGCGCTTGCCTGGATCGATATCTCCACCGGCGTATTCCGATTGGCGGAAACGACGCAGCTCAGGCTTCTGGCAGACATTTTGCGCATCGAACCGCGGGAACTGATTATCGCCGATAGCGTATTCCACGATGAGGAACTGAAGCCAACATTTGATGTGTTAGGCCGGGTCGCCGTGCCTCAACCAGCTGTTCTCTTTGATAGCGCCACTGCAGAAGGGCGCATTACGCGCTATTTCGGTGTCGGCACACTGGATGGTTTCGGCGCATTTTCGCGGGCTGAACTCGCTGCTGCTGCCGCCGCTGTGGCCTATGTGGAGAAGACACAGATCGCGGAGCGTCCGCCGCTCAACCCGCCGGAGCGGGAAAGTGGCGCGTCCACACTGTTCATCGATCCAGCCACGCGCGCCAATCTGGAGCTCACCCGCACCTTGGCAGGAGACCGCGACGGTTCGCTTCTGAAAGCCATAGACCGCACGGTGACCGGCGGCGGTGCGCGGCTTCTGGCGGAGCGTTTGATGTCGCCGCTGACCGACCCGGACGAGATCAACCGGCGCCTCGATAGCGTCGCTTTTTTGATCGGTGAGCCATCTCTCTGTGGCGATCTTCGCACCTCGCTCAAGCATGTTCCGGATATGCCGCGTGCCCTGTCCCGCCTTGCGCTGGATCGTGGCGGGCCACGAGATCTGGGTGCTATCCGGCAAGGGCTGGCAGCGGCCCGTCAGGTCGCAGATTTTCTCGGGCGAGCATTGTTGCCCGAAGAGCTGTCTGCTGCATTGAAGGATCTTTCAGCACTTCCTCGCTTCGTCGAGGACGAAATGGATCGTGTTCTTGGCGACGACCTGCCTCTTCTGAAGCGCGACGGCGGGTTTGTGCGCGACGGTGCGCATGGTGAGCTGGATGAGGTGAGGGCGCTGCGCGACCAGTCGCGTCGCGTCATTGCGGGGCTGCAACTACATTACGCGGAAGAAACCGGCATCAAGTCGCTGAAGATCAAGCACAACAATGTGCTTGGCTATTTCATTGAAGTCACGGCGGGCAATGCCGGACCGATGACCGATACGCCGGAAGCCAAGGCTCGTTTCATTCATCGCCAGACCATGGCCAATGCCATGCGGTTTACCACAACGGAATTGGCCGATCTGGAAAGCCGCATCGCCAATGCGGCCGATCGGGCGCTGACCATAGAGCTGGAAGCCTTCGACCGCCTGACGGGTATGGTGCTTGCCCACGCCGAAGTCATCAAGGCAGGTGCCCGCGCACTCTCGGTGATCGATGTCGCGGCAGCTCTTGGGCTGCTGGCCGAGGAATGGAATTATTGCAGGCCGGAGGTCGATGCTTCCCGTCAGTTCTGCATCGAAGGCGGGCGTCATCCGGTTGTGGAACAGGCTTTGCGCCGTCAGTCGTCCGGATCGTTCATCGCCAATGATTGCAATCTTTCGCCGCAGAAGGCGGGCGGCTTCGGTGCGCTCTGGTTGCTTACCGGACCGAACATGGGCGGCAAATCGACCTTCCTGCGCCAGAACGCTGTCATCGCCATTCTCGCGCAGATGGGTTCCTTCGTTCCCGCCACCAAGGCTCAGATCGGTGTCGTGGACAGGCTGTTCTCTCGCGTCGGCGCGTCTGACGATCTGGCTCGCGGACGCTCCACCTTCATGGTGGAAATGGTGGAAACGGCTGCCATCCTCAATCAGGCAACCGATCGTTCGCTGGTTATTCTCGATGAGATCGGGCGCGGTACGGCCACGTTCGATGGTCTCTCCATCGCCTGGGCAGCGGTGGAACATCTACATGAGGCAAACCGCTGCCGCGGCCTGTTTGCGACGCATTTCCATGAGTTGACGGTGCTCTCGGAAAAGCTGAACCGCTTGTCCAATGCTACCATGAAGGTGAAGGAGTGGGATGGCGATGTCATCTTCCTGCACGAGGTGGGCCCGGGAGCGGCGGATCGATCCTATGGTATTCAAGTGGCGAAACTGGCCGGCCTGCCCGATGCGGTGGTTGCCCGTGCCCGTGATGTGCTTAACAAGCTTGAGGATGCCGATCGCAAGAACCCGGCAAGCCAGTTGATCGATGATTTGCCGCTGTTTCAGGTGGCGGTGCGCAAGGAGCAGGAAAAGCGCGGTCCCTCAAAGGTGGAAGAAGCGCTGAAGGCTATCAACCCGGATGAGATGACACCGCGCGAGGCGCTGGATGCGCTTTATGCGCTGCGAAAACAGTTGGGAGCATGACGCAGGTGTCGTGACGGCGGTTCGCAATTCATGATAAGGCCACCCCGGTTCAAAGAGATTGCCGAGACGTTGCCGTGCTTTCCATTCCACTGCCATTCATCGTTGGATTGGTCTTTGCACTCACGCTGTATCGGAATCTTAAAGGCGTCGAGACACCGGGTTCAAAGCGATATTTCACGGTCTTCCTGATCGCCTATGCCTTGCAAGGCATCATTATCGGCCTTCGTTTCGGTTACGGAGTAGAGTGGCTGCATCTGGTTCAGCCAGCCACCGCAGCTGCCATGCCGCCGCTCGCTTACCTTGCTTTCCGTTCGCTGGCGGCGATCCGTTCGGAAAAGCCGTGGCTGCACGTTCTGCCCTTTCTGGCAGTCGCAATGGCGGTCGCCTTCTTCCCGTTCCTGACTGACCTGCTGCTGATGGCGACATTCATCGCCTACGGCGTTCTGCTTCATCGCTTCACGTATGATCATCCGGATGCGGTCGCAGAAACGCCTCTGCCTCGAATGCTGCCTGCACTTCGGGCGGCGCGGCTCTGTGCTGTGTTGTTGCTGTTCTTCGGCCTGACGGATGCAGGCCTTGCGGCCTTCACTTTTGTTTACGGAAACGAAGCAGTGCCGACGGTCGTAACGGCCATGAACATTGCCGTGCTGGTTACGGTCGCCATCTACGGATTCGCGCCCCAGATCTTCGGACGTGAACCGCCCGCAGCGGAAGCCGAACAGACGGTGCCTTCCGCTGACGATCAAGCTCTTCTGATCCGTATCCAGGAGGCTCTGGATACCAAGGATCTCTACCGGCGGGAGAATTTGAGCCTTGCCAAGCTGGCGCGCCGGGTGGGTGCACCCGCGCGGGATGTCTCCGCAGCAATCAATCGTGCAACGGGTCTCAACGTGTCGCAATTCGTCAACAACCGCCGTATACGCGAAGTGTGCCGTCTGCTGGAAGAAACAGATCAGCCTTTGACGACGATCATGCTCGATGCCGGTTTCGCGACGAAGTCTAACTTCAATCGCGAGTTTCGCCGCGTAATGGGAATGAGCCCCAGCGAGTGGCGTTTGAGGTTGCGTACTTCGTCAATCAGTAAGACATGAGAAACCAAGGATTGGAAAATCGGCCCGGATGTGAAATCTATCCGCAGGACTGAAACGCTCTGGCAACACTGCGGCACCACTGTGCCGCAATGAGGCGTTACGTCTCAATCCGGTATCGACACGATGCGATTGAGGCTGTAGCGCAGGGTGCGGCACCCGGCGGGATAACATGGCACGACACGAGATAGAATTTTCCGGACTTCTGGATGCGGCTCAACTGAGAAAGGACTGCGAAGCGGTTCTGGAACTGGGAGCCGACAAGATCCTGGAAATGCGAGCAGCATTGCTACCCATTTTTCGCAAGGCGAGCAATGAAAGCCGTGACCGGGCCAGGGAGCTTCTGGCAGAGGATGGCAGCGGCCTGAACTGCGCAGAGCGTATTTCCTACGTTCAGGATCAGTTGATCGCCATCATCTTCGAAACGGTTACCGCCAAGTTTTATCCAGCGGCTGCGGCGCAGGTTTCAGTCACTGCCGTCGGCGGATATGGCCGAGGCACGCTGGCGCCAGGGTCTGATATCGACCTGCTCTTCCTATTGCCTTCCAAGAATACAGACGAAATGCGAAAGGCGATCGAGTTCCTGCTCTATGTCCTTTGGGATCTCGGTTTCAAGGTAGGCCACGCCACCCGCACCGTCGATGAATGCATCGCATTGTCCAAGCAGGACATGACGATCCGCACCGCAGTGCTGGAGATGCGGTTCATCTGCGGCCGCAAGCTTCTGTCGGATGAACTGCAGCATCGCTTCGATAGCGAAATCGTCAGTCACGGCGCCGAAGACTTCATCGCGGCAAAGCTGGGCGAGCGCGACCAGCGGCACCAGAAGGCTGGCGATACGCGCTATCTCGTCGAACCGAACGTCAAGGAAGGCAAGGGCGGACTCCGCGATATCCAGACCCTCTTCTGGATTACCAAGTATCATTACCGTGTTCGGGATACCGCCCAGCTTGTGAAGCTTGGTGTCCTGTCTCGCCGAGAATGGCATCTTTTTCAGAAGGCGGAAGATTTCCTCTGGGCCGTACGCTGCCAGATGCATTTCGTAACGGGAAAGGCAGAAGAGCGGCTTTCCTTCGATATCCAGCGCGAAATCGCCGCCAATCTTGGTTATAACAACAGACCAAACCTCTCTGCCGTCGAACGCTTCATGAAGCACTACTTCCTTGTCACCAAGGATGTGGGGGATCTGACGCGCATCCTCTGCGCCGCGCTTGAGGAAGAGCAGGCAAAACCTGCCCCCGGCATTACGGGCGTGATCGGGCGTTTCCGCCGTCGCGTGCGCAGGCTCCCCGGAAGCTCGGAATTCGTTGAAGATCGTGGACGCATCGCACTGGCAGATCCCGAGGTCTTCAAGCGGGATCCGGTCAGCATCATCCGCCTGTTTCATGTGGCCGATCTCCATGGCCTTGAATATCATCCGGACGCGCTTCAGGCGATTACACGCAGCCTGCATCTCATAGACGACAAATTGCGTGAGGATGCCGAAGCCAACCGGCTGTTCCTCTCGATCCTCACATCACGGCTTGAACCGGCTTTGACGCTCAGGCGAATGAACGAAGCTGGTGTTCTAGGGCGCTTCATCCCGGAATTCGGCAAGATCGTCGCGATGATGCAGTTCAGCATGTATCACCATTATACAGTGGACGAGCACCTGATCCGCGCTGTCGAAGCCCTTTCCGATATCGACAAGGGTCGCTTTGCGGATGAGCACCCGCTTGCCAACAAGCTGATGCCCTCGATCGAGGAGCGTGAGGCGCTTTATGTAGCCGTGCTTTTGCATGACATCGCCAAGGGGCGGCAGGAAGATCATTCGATTGCCGGTGCGCGTGTTGCTCGCAAACTGGGTCCACGTTTTGGCTTGAAGCCGAAGCAGGTCGAATTGGTTGCCTGGCTCATCGATCAGCATCTTCTGATGTCCATGGTAGCCCAGACCCGCGACCTCCATGATCGCAAGACCGTGACGGACTTTGCCGACAAGGTGCAATCGCTTGACCGGCTGAAGGCGCTGCTGGTCCTGACGATCTGTGACATCCGCGCGGTCGGTCCGGGTGTGTGGAACGGCTGGAAAGGCCAGTTGCTGCGCACGCTGTATTACGAAACGGAGCTCCTCCTGTCCGGCGGCTTCTCCGAGGTCTCCCGCAAGGAACGCGCCAAGGCTGCCGAAGAAGCTCTGGCCAATGCACTGGATTCGTGGAGCCAGAAGGACCGCAAGACCTATTCCAAGCTCCATTACCAGCCCTACCTCCTGTCCGTTGCGCTTGAAGACCAGTTGCGGCATGCGCAGTTCATCCGCGATGCGGACAAGGGCGGGCAGGCGCTGGCAACCATGGTCCGCACCGATAGTTTCCGGGCCATTACGGAGATTACGGTCCTGGCGCCCGACCATCCACGCCTCTTGTCGATCATCGCAGGTGCTTGCGCCGCGGCGGGCTCCAACATTGCGGATGCGCAGATCTACACGACAACCGATGGTCGTGCCCTGGATACGATTCTCATCAACCGCGAATTCCCGGATGATGAGGACGAACTTCGCCGTGCCAAAAGCGTCTGCCGGATGATAGAGGACGTTCTGTCCGGCAAGAAGCGCCTGCCAGAGGTTATCGCAACACGGGCCAAGGCCAAGAAGAAGAACAAGACGTTTACCGTTCACCCGTCAGTGACGATTTCGAACACACTGTCGAACAAGTTCACGGTGATCGAAGTCGAAGGCCTGGATCGAACAGGTCTCCTCGCAGATATCACCGTTGTGCTTGCGGATCTGTCGCTCGACATTCATTCGGCACGCATCACCACCTTCGGCGAAAAGGTCATCGATACCTTCTATGTGACGGATCTCGTGGGATCGAAAATCACCAATGAAAACCGGCAGGGCACCATCGTTCAACGACTGAAGACGGTTCTGACCGAGCAGGAAGACGAGCTTCGCCGCGGAATGCCTTCCGGCATTATTGCACCGGATCCGGTCGCGGTGCGTGCAGGCAACCCGCCGCGCAAGACGCGGGCTGACGCATGAGCCTCGTCAAGAAGTTCGCGACCGTTGGCGGCGCAACGCTCGGCAGCCGCCTGTTCGGCTTTGCCCGTGAGACGCTGATGGCTGCGGCCCTTGGCACAGGCCCGATGGCGGACATCTTCTATGCGGCCTTCCGCTTTCCGAACCTGTTCCGTCGTTTGTTCGCGGAAGGCGCATTCAACGCCGCCTTCGTGCCGCTGTTCTCCAAGGAGATCGAGGCAAATGGCGTCGAGGGTGCCAAGCGCTTTTCGGAAGAAGTCTTCGGGGTCCTCTTCACGGCGCTTCTCGTCATCACCATTGGCATGCAGCTTTCCATGCCGCTTCTGGTGCGCTGGATCATAGCACCCGGTTTTGCCGATGATCCAGAAAAGACGGCGATCACCGTGCGCATGGCGATCGTCATGTTCCCCTATCTCATGTGCATGTCGCTGACGGCCATGATGAGCGGTATGCTGAATTCGCTGCATCATTTCTTCGCGGCAGCCATTGCGCCGGTCTTCCTGAACGTCATCATGATCAGCGCGCTCTTGTATGCGCTGTGGACCGGCGCCGATCCGCTGACGACAGGCTGGTACCTGTCCTGGAGCGTGCTCGCGGCGGGGATCGTTCAGCTCGCTATCGTCTATTTCGGCGTGCGCCATGCAGGCATCCGCATTGGTTTGCGCCGACCAAAAATGACACCGAACGTCAAGCGCTTGCTGGTCTTGGCCGTTCCGGCTGCGGTGACAGGCGGCATTACCCAGATCAACCAGATCATCGGCCAGGCCATTGCGTCCGGCAAGGAAGGCGCTATCGCGGCGCTCCAATATGCCGACCGCATCTACCAGCTGCCGCTGGGTGTAGTGGGCGTGGCTGTCGGTGTCGTGCTTCTGCCGGAACTCGCGCGTGCCCTGAAGGGCGGGCACATGAAGGAGGCATCGAACATCCAGAACCGCTCTCTGGAATTCGTGCTGTTTCTGACGCTCCCCGCCGCTGCAGGTATCTGGATCCTGTCCGAAGCCATCATTCGCGTTCTCTATGAGCGTGGAGCCTTCAGCGCAGACAATACCGCTGTCGTTGCGTCTATTCTCGCCATCTACGGTCTTGGCCTGCCGGGGTTTGTGATGATCAAGGCGCTGCAGCCAGGCTTTTACGCACGAGAAGATACCAAGACGCCGATGCGTTTCACCATCGTCTCGGTCGTGGTCAACTCCGCGCTCGCCATAAGCTTGTTCCCGTTGATCGCGGAAAGGGGCATTGCGACGGCGGAAGCTGCTGCCGGCTGGATCAACACCTGCCTCTTATTCTTCACGCTGTGGAAACGTGGTGATCTAACCTGGGAATGGTCGTTTGCGCGACGAGTGCTGATGTTGCTGATTGCGACCGCGTTCATGAGCGCGGGATTGATCTATGCCATGCCCTATGCTGCGCCTTGGCTGACACCAGGAAGCGGACTTCTGCATCAGCTCGCGGCACTCTTCGGCCTGATCGGGCTGGCGATGGTGACCTATTTCGGCATCGCCTTCCTGATCGGCGGCGCTGATCTCGGCATGATCCGGCGAAATCTGAAGCGTGGAAAGCGGGCGCCTGCTTCTACTGCGGACGATCAGCAATAGACCCAGCGACGCTTCGGCCCGACATCGACGTGGATGATGCCATTGCAATAGCGCCCGATGCCGCCAATTCCGGGGGCTGTGCTGGCCGCAGCCACCACTTTGCGATCAGACACACCCGGAACCCGGATGTCGGCGGCGAGGCAATGGCTGTGCTGTGAGGCCCCGGCGCGGGGACGATGGCCTGACGTGACGACGGGCTTGCGACCCGTCTGCTGCGCAATATGAGCAAGGATTGCTTCCAGCTTTTCCGGAAAACAGGCGGTGCGTACGCTGACACGCTGGACTGTATAGGCTGCACTATAATCGTGCTTGAATAGATTGGCGCGGCGCTTCTTGACACCGTTGCTCTCTGTGGAGGCCTCTCCGGCAATGGCGGATGTGGCCGCGATGGCGAGGCTAAGCCCGACACATAGAAGTAAACGCATTTGAACTCCGTAACTGTGCGGCCCTCGGACAGCCGCAAAAGAATGTGCGGAGCATTTCGTTTCTCAAAGTGACGTCAATAAGGATAAATTTGCTCAAATTAGAGAAGTCGCTGCCTTAATTGCTAAGATCCATTAACCATTGAGGGATTTATGACGTGGAAAGTAGTTAGACTGTGGACTGCCTGTGGAAATGCGTTTTGAAGGATCTGATCCAGCACAGCGGCGAATAATCCCTTGATCGGCCTGCCCGAAACGCACTAGAAACGCCGCGCAAACCCTGGCCGTCAGGGGCGCGGCGCGGAAAGACTTCACCCTTTCCGATGCCTCGTTTCCGAAAGCCTGTGGCCCTCCACCAGCCTATCGAGGACGATATGAACAGCTTCAAGCCGCTCGTTTTTTCCGGTGTTCAGCCCACCGGCAACCTGCATCTCGGCAATTATCTCGGTGCGATCCGTAAATTCGTGGCGCTTCAGGAAAACAATGATTGCATCTATTGCGTCGTGGACCTGCATGCCATTACCGCCCAACTGGTCCATGAAGACCTGAAGGGTCAGATCCGCTCCATTGCCGCCGCCTTCATCGCGTCCGGCATCGATCCGGTCAAGCATATCGTCTTTAATCAGTCGGCTGTGCCGCAGCATGCGGAACTGGCGTGGATTTTCAATTGCGTTGCCCGTATTGGCTGGATGAACCGCATGACGCAGTTCAAGGACAAGGCCGGCAAGGACCGCGAAAACGCCTCACTTGGCCTGCTTGCCTATCCGAGCCTGATGGCTGCTGATATTCTTGTCTATCGCGCGACCCATGTGCCGGTCGGAGACGACCAGAAGCAGCATCTGGAACTGGCGCGTGATATCGCACAGAAGTTCAACATCGACTTCCAGGAGCGCATCCGCACCACGGGTCAGGGCGTGGACATGGTGGTCGGAGAAGAGCCGATCCATGGCTATTTCCCGCTGGTCGAGCCTTTGATCGACGGTCCTGCCCCCCGCGTCATGAGCTTACGCGATGGCACCAAAAAGATGTCCAAGTCCGATCCATCCGACCTGTCCCGCATCAACCTGATGGATGACGCCGACGAAATTCTCAAGAAGATCCGCAAGGCAAAGACGGATCCTGACGGTTTGCCGTCGGAAGTCGAAGGGCTGGCCGGACGTCCGGAAGCGGACAATCTGATCGGCATCTATGCTGCTCTTGCAGACAGAACAAAAGCCGATGTTCTGAAGGAATTCGGCGGTCAGCAATTCTCCGTTTTCAAACCCGCACTGGCCGATCTGGCCGTTCAGGTTCTGGCACCGATCAGTGACGAAATGCGCCGTCTGCTTGGAGATACCTCGCATATCGACGCAATCCTCAAGGATGGCGGTGAGCGCGCCCGCGCCCGCGCCGAAGCAGTGATGAACGACGTTTACGACATCGTCGGCTTCCTGCGCTGATAGGATAGATCAGCTTCATGTGAGCCCGCCGGTGTCATGACCGGCGGGTTTTCATTTGGCGGTTTTCGTATAGATTTTGCAATCTCGATAGGATCGGTCGAGGTGGCGGAGGGGAAGCATGGTATCAAAGCGACTGTCACGGCTGGAGGGGCACCGGCGCAAGTTCATGGCCGTGATCGATGGTACGCCGGAATGCGAACGGGCCGTACATTATGCAGGCCGCCGCGCCCAGAATACCAACGGCTCTCTGGTCATGCTCTATGTGATCCCCGAAGGTGATTTTCAGCAATGGCTGGGTGTTGAGCAGATAATGCGTGCGGAGGCGCGTGAGGAGGCCGAGGCAGTCATGGCAAAGGTGGCACAGAAAGTGCGCGAGACCATCGGCATTGACCCGGAAATCGTGATTCGCGAAGGAAATGCGGCTGAAGAGATCAATGCCGCGATCGAAGAAGACCGGGACATTGCCATTCTGGTTCTGGCTGCCGGTTCCGCCAAGGAAGGGCCGGGACCACTGGTCGCCTCGCTTGCCGGCCGCACCGCCGCTTTTCCCATTCCGGTCACCGTTCTGCCGGATACACTCAGCGATGACGAAATCGACGCACTCTGCTGATCGCTCTTGACCCTTACTGAGCAACGGCGCACTTGAACATAAAGCTGAATGCGACTATCTTCTTTTGAAGAATTCTAAACTGGCGCTGCAAGAGCCGCCAAGGAGATGCGACATGTTCATCCAGACCGAAGCCACCCCGAACCCTGCAACGCTGAAGTTTCTGCCGGGCAAGGTCGTGATGGAAAAGGGCACCGCCGATTTCCGCTCGTCCGATGAAGCCCAGGCGTCACCGCTTGCAGCACGTCTGTTCAATATTCCGGGCGTCACAGGCGTCTATTTCGGCTACGATTTCGTGACCGTTACGAAGGAAGCGCAGGAGTGGCAGCATCTGAAGCCAGCAATCCTCGGCTCCATCATGGAGCACTTCATGTCCGGTCAGCCGGTTATGGGTGGTTCGGCAAGCTTTGCGGAAGCAACCGATGAGGAAGGCGAGTTCTTCGATGCGGGCGATGAGACCATTGTCGCAACCATCAAGGAATTGCTCGAAACGCGCGTTCGTCCGGCTGTTGCGCAGGATGGTGGCGACATCACGTTCAAGGGCTTCCGCGAAGGAACGGTCTACCTGAACATGAAGGGCGCTTGCTCGGGTTGCCCGTCCTCGACGGCAACGCTGAAGCACGGTGTACAGAACCTGCTGCGCCATTTCGTGCCTGAAGTACAAGCAGTCGAAGCGCTCTGATCCTCGATGAAGGTTCTCGCAATCGATACGGCGGGGGTGGATTGCTCCGCCGCGGTTCTTGACGCCGCGACCGGCCAGATGTTGTCGGTCGTAAGAGAGCGGATCGGCAAAGGGCATGCAGAACGGCTGATGGCCATGGTTGAAGAAGCTGTGGGCACTGCCGGTATTTCGCTGAGTAGCATCGAGCGGATCGGCGTAACGATTGGCCCTGGCTCCTTCACCGGAATCCGTGTCGGCGTTGCCGCTGCCCGGGGTTTTGGTCTGGCTCTTGGCGTCGATACGGTCGGCGTGTCGACCCTGCACACGCTCGCGCAAATGCATCTCAATGCAGATGCATCACTTCCCGTCATCGCCGCCATGGATGCCAAACGCGACGAGATCTATGCACAGGTCTTTGCGGTAGATGGAAAGCCGCTTAATCCACCGCAAAGCATTGATGTTCAGCAACTCCGACGTTGGGTCGCACATTTCGGAGCTAAAGTGACCGGCACCGCTTGCGCCTTGCTCGACGATGCGGACCAGACAGTCGAACCCGATCGGTTCGACATCGCCGTGGTCGCCCGGCTTGCTGCCTTGGCGGACGTGACTGTGGATTGGCCAAAACCTCTTTACCTGCGCGGGCCGGATGCTAAACCGCAGGATGGTTTTGCCCTACTTCGTGCCTGACGAGACTTCATGTTTGAGGACTACCTGACCTGGAAGCCGTTTTTCGACATCGTACCGATGCGCGATGCGGATGCGGCTGAAGTTTCGGAAATGCACGGGCAGCGCTTTGCGCGCCAGTGGAGTGAGCAGGAGGTTCTGAACCTTCTCGAACAGTCGGGTGTCTTCGGCTTTTGCGCCATTCAGACGAATGCTTTCTTCAGTAGGCCGTTGGGTGGCTTCGTGCTTGCCCGTGAGGCGGGCGGCGAATCGGAAATTCTCACGATTGCTGTTGGCGAAAAAGTCGGTCGCTCCGGGCTCGGCTGGCGGCTCATGCAGGCAGCGCTTCGCGATGCCGTTGAGCGCGGCGCCGAAGAGATGTTCCTGGAAGTCGAGGAGACCAACGACCCAGCTGTCGGGCTTTATCGCAGGCTTGGCTTCAAGCAGGTTGCCCGCAGACCCGCCTATTATGCCAGCGCCGATGGAACGCGTTCCGCGGCGCTTGTCATGAAGCGTGATCTTCGCTAGTCCCTTGGCGATGACGGGAACGCGCAAGGCCGTGACACGATGACCGATTTGACCAAATCGCTGGAAGAGCTTTGTGCTCAAAAGGGCATGCGCATGACCGAGCAGCGCCGCGTGATTGCGCGGACCTTGCAGGAATCCGATGATCATCCGGACGTCGAGGAGTTGTATAGACGCTCCAGCAAGATTGATCCGCGCATTTCGATCTCGACTGTCTATCGCACGGTCAAGCTGTTCGAGGATGCCGGGATTATCGAAAAGCATGATTTTCGCGATGGCCGCTCGCGTTACGAAACGGTGCCGGAAGAGCATCATGATCATATGATCGATGTGAAAACTGGCACGGTGATCGAGTTTCATTCCGCCGAAATCGAGGCGCTGCAGGAGCGCATTGCACGCGAGCATGGCTTCCGGCTCGTGGGTCATCGTCTGGAGCTTTATGGTATCCCGCTCGACAAGGACGACACGTGATCGCTTGGTTGCGAATCGTCGCGATTGTTTTCATCCTCGCAGTCGTCACACTCTGTCTGCTGCCCGTGCAACTGTTGGGGCTGAAGTTCGACTGGCGCCTGCGACGAACCCTGCCGCGTTTGTGGCATCGGGTAGCATGTCGGCTGCTGGGCATTCATGTTCGCACTCACGGGAGCCTGGAAGCGCGTCGCCCGCTGATGATTGCCGCAAACCATGCATCCTGGAAGGATATCCTCGTCCTCGGCTCCGTCGCAGACGTGGTCTACGTCGCCAAGGCGGAAGTCGCTAGCTGGCCGGTCTTCGGCGTTCTGGCCAAGCTTCAGAAGACGATCTTCGTCGAGCGCGAACAGAAGCGCAAAGCCGGAGACCAAGTGAACGAGATTGCATCGCGGCTTGGCGGTGGCGAGATCGTCGTTCTCTTCCCTGAGGGGACAACATCGGATGGCAACCGTCTGCTTGATGTGAAGTCATCGCTTTTCGGCGCCGCAAGCGCCGCCGTGGCCTCCTCACCAGAGGGTGTGGTCTATGTGCAGCCGGTTTCGATTGCCTATACGGGCATCTACGGAATGCCGATGGGGCGCTATCATCGACCGATCGCAGCCTGGCCCGGTGATATAGAGCTTACGCCCCACCTGATGGGCGTTCTGAAGGCCGAAGCGCTGGAAGTCGACGTGGATTTTGGTGAGGCTGTCGAGTTTCGCGCAGACACGAACCGCAAGGTTGCGGGCGCATCGGTGGTCTTGCGCCTGCGCACGATGCTCAATCAGCGCCTTTACCCGCGTTCTGGCTGAAAGAACCCTTCATTTCCGGGCGATCTTGCAGTAAAGAACCCGCCATGACCGACCAGACAGCTCTCATCCCGAACCCGGTGGCTCAGGCCGCTGACCGCACCAATGCACGTAAGGTGTTCATCAAGACCTACGGGTGTCAGATGAATGTCTACGATTCCGTGCGTATGGGCGACGCGCTTGCCAGCGAAGGCTATGTCACGACCGATACGGCTGAGGACGCTGACCTCGTACTGTTGAACACCTGTCATATCCGCGAAAAAGCGGCCGACAAGGTCTATTCCGCTCTGGGCCGTTTGCGCGACATGAAGAAGGAGCGCAATGCCGAAGGCAGGGAGTTGATGATCGGGGTCACGGGCTGCGTTGCGCAGGCGGAAGGCGAGGAAATTCTACGCCGCTCCTCCGCAGTCGATGTCGTCATCGGTCCGCAGACCTATCACCGCCTGCCGCAAGCTCTGAAACGCGCTCGTCAGGGCGAACGTGTTGTCGATACAGACTACGCGGTCGAAGACAAGTTCGAACACTTGCCGGTGCCGGACAAGAAGGTGATCCGCTCGCGCGGCGTAACCTCCTTCCTGACAGTGCAGGAAGGATGCGACAAGTTCTGCACCTTCTGCGTCGTACCATATACCCGCGGTTCCGAGGTTTCCCGTCCACTGGCGCAGATACTCGATGAGGCGAACAAGCTCGTTGATGCCGGCGTTCGTGAGATCACGCTGCTGGGGCAGAACGTCAATGCGTGGCATGGAATGGGATCGGACGGTTCAAGCTGGGGGCTTGGCGATCTGCTCTACCGGCTGGCAGAAATTCCGGGCCTTGCGCGACTTCGCTACACGACAAGCCATCCGCGTGACATGGATGATCGGCTGATCGAGGCGCATCGGGACCTGCGTGCCCTCATGCCTTACCTCCATCTTCCGGTTCAGGCGGGTTCTGATCGGGTCCTGAAGGCCATGAACCGGCGACATACGGCAGACGAGTATGTTCGCCTTATTGAACGTATTCGCGCGGCACGCCCTGATATTGCTCTTTCCGGCGACTTCATCGTTGGCTTCCCCGGCGAGACGGATGCCGAATTCGAGGATACGCTGAAGCTGGTGGAAACAGTTCGTTATGCGCAATCCTTCTCGTTCAAATATTCGACACGGCCGGGAACGCCGGGCGCGGAGCTCGGTTCTCAGGTAGCGGAAGAGGTCAAGGCGGAGCGCCTGGAAAGGCTGCAGGCATTGCTCTTGAAGCAGCAGCATGAATTCGCCGAATCATGCGTCGGCAAAGTCATCGATATCCTGCTTGAAAAGCCGGGTCGCATGCCAGGGCAACTGATTGGTCGTTCTCCGTGGCTGCAATCTGTGAATGTTGATGCAAAATCATCGCAAATCGGTGACATTATTTCTGTACGAATCGTCGGCACCGGACCAAACAGCTTGTTTGCGGAGCGGATTGAGCGTTAAACTCTGACCATCGATCCTGTTGGGAGCATGCCTACTTGAACGAACGTGAACTGGTACACCCCTCATCATCGCGCAACACCCGCGCCGCTGCGATAGACGCCAATCACTTCGTTTTGACGTTTGAGAACAACCGGCTGGCAAGCGAACTGTTCGGTCGGTTCGATCAGCATCTGAAGCTTCTCGAAGAACGCCTTCACATCGATGCCCGCGCCCGCGGCAATTCTGTCAGCATAACCGGTGAACTGCAGGCGACCAACCAGGCACGCCGCGCACTCGATTTTCTATATGAGCGTCTTCAAAGGGGCGGTTCCGTAGACGTGTCGGACGTAGAGGGAGCCATTCGCATGGCAGTGGCCGCCGATGACCAATTGACGCTGCCGACACTTGAACGGAAGGCGAAGCTTTCCATGGCGCAGATTGCCACACGCAAGAAAACCATTTCGGCGCGCACCCCGACTCAGGACGCCTATATGCGCGCACTGGAGCGTTCTGAACTTGTGTTCGGCGTCGGTCCGGCTGGCACTGGCAAAACCTATCTCGCCGTTGCTCATGCCGCGCAACTTTTAGAACGAGGTGCTGTCGACAAGATCATCCTGTCGCGTCCAGCCGTGGAGGCGGGGGAGCGTCTGGGTTTTCTACCCGGTGACATGAAGGAGAAGGTCGATCCCTACCTTCGTCCACTCTATGACGCCCTTTATGACATGATGCCCGGGGACAAGGTGGAGCGCGCAATTACCGCCGGTGTCATTGAAATAGCACCGCTGGCCTTCATGCGCGGACGCACCCTTGCCAATGCGGCGGTCATTCTCGACGAAGCGCAGAACACGACATCCATGCAGATGAAGATGTTTCTGACCCGTCTTGGTGAAAATTCGCGGATGATCATTACCGGCGATCCGAGCCAGGTTGACCTGCCTCGTGGTGTGAAATCCGGGCTTGTGGAAGCACTCCAAATCCTGAAAGGCGTGGAAGGGATTTCGGTAATCCGCTTTAAGGATACTGATGTTGTCCGCCACCCGTTGGTTGGCCGGATCGTTCAAGCCTATGACGCGCAATATGCCGTGCATGAGGAAAGCGAGGCAGCGGATTCGTAAGAATCCCATGTTCTATGCCTAAACTCGACATACAGATCAGCGTCGAAGATGAACGCTGGGGTAATGAAGACGAATTGCTGAGGACGGTGGATAAGGTGCTGGTATGTGCTGCCACGTACCTTGCAGGCCACGAAAAGCAGCCTTTTCCTTCTCATCCCGTCGAGCTTTCACTTGTCTTCACGGACGACGAATCGATTCGTGAAATCAACACCGAATGGCGTGGCAAGGACAAGCCGACCAATGTTCTGTCCTTTCCTGCATTCCCCATCACGCCGGGCAAGAAACCGGGTCCGATGTTGGGTGACATCGTCATTGCCCGTGATACCGTCGAGCGGGAAGCGCTTGACCTCGAGAAGCCTTTCGAGGACCATTTGATCCATCTGATGGTGCATGGATTTTTGCACCTGTTCGGCTACGACCACCTGAATGATGACGAAGCAGAAAAAATGGAAGAGCTGGAGACTCGCATTTTGGCAGAGCTCGGCCTATCTGACCCCTATGCGGGACAGGACCCGATAGTGTAAACTTGGAACTATGAACGAGATTTCGACCAGCGCCGCGCACAGCGGCACCGAATCGGAGCACTCATCTTCTGATGAAGGTGGCAGTCCGTTAAAGCGTGAAGCGAGCAGTCGCAACGGCAATTCCTTCTGGGCGAGAGCTGTAAGGCTTTTGCGTCCGGCGCAAGGAGAACGGTTGCGCGAGGATCTTGCCGATGCGCTTTTGACCGATACTGCGGTGGGTGCAGCATTTTCTCCTGAAGAGCGCGACATGTTGCACAATATCCTTCGTTTCCGGGAAGTCCGGGTCGAGGATGTCATGGTGCCCCGTGCCGATATCGAGGCCATCGATATCACGATGACATTAGGCGAGCTGCTGATCCACTTTGAAGAAACGGGGCGCTCCCGTATGCCGATTTACAGCGAAACGCTGGATGATCCGCGTGGCTTCGTCCATATCCGCGACCTTCTGTCCTATCTGGCTAAACAGGCGCGTAACAAACGCAGGACGTCGACTGCCAAGACGGTGCAGGTGGATGTGGCGCCGGATGCAGTTTCGAAGGAAAAGCCTGTGCGAGTGCCAAGGTCGGCCTTCGATTTGGGGCGCGTCGATCTCACCAAGACCGTGGCGGAGGCGGGCCTCATCCGCAAAGTGCTGTTTGTTCCGCCATCCATGCTCGCCTCGGACCTGCTGCGAACCATGCAGGCAACCCGCACCCAGATGGCGCTGGTCATCGACGAATATGGCGGCACGGACGGACTGGTGAGCCACGAAGACATCGTCGAAATGGTCATTGGTGATGTGGACGATGAGCATGACGACGAAGAAGTCATGTTTTCTCGTACCGGCGACGACATCTGGCTTGCCGATGCGCGCGTCGAACTGGAAGACATAGCGAAAGCGATCGGATCGGATTTCGATATTGCCGAAAAGCTCGACGATGTCGATACTCTGGGCGGCCTGATCTTTTCTGCGCTCGGTCGCATTCCTGTGCGCGGAGAACTGGTCCAGGCGGTGCCCGGCTTCGAGTTTCAGATTCTCGATGCTGATCCGCGGCGGATCAAGCGTGTGCGGATCGTTCGGCGCAAACAGATTGTTGCGCGCCGCCGCTTGCCGAAGGGGGAGCAGGATGCGCCGATTTCCGAGCCCGAGGCAGTCGCGTCAACGCCACGTGCTGAAGAGCAGACCTCATCACCATGACCTTTTGACCCGTTCGGCCTTCCTGCTAAACAGTTGCCAGGAAGGCCGCATCAAATCGGCCGAATCGATTCGTTGAGCGGATCCGAAAAGGGGTGGGAATGGAGCGTCTGGCGGATAGGGTCATTCTGCTATGGGGCTTTCGTCGGGCCCTCCTTGCCATTTTCGCCGGAGCGCTCGGAGCTTTGGCCCTTCCTCCGTTCTCGTTTGTTGCAGCTCTGTTCGTGTCCTTCACTCTTCTCGTCTGGTTGATGGATGGATGTGCCAGTGCGCCCGGAACCGGCATCCTGGGACGATGCCGAGCGAGCTTTGTCCTCGGCTGGCTTTTTGGCTTTGGTTACTTCGTCGCCGGACTCTGGTGGCTGGGCAACGCACTGCTTGTGGACGGAGACGAATTCGCCTGGGCGCTGCCGTTGGCCATCTTCGGTCTTCCTGCATTTCTTGCGCTTTATTATGGCCTCGCGACAATGCTGGCAGGTCTGCTTTGGTCGGAGGGCTTTGGCCGTTTGGCGGCGCTCGCCGTCAGCTTTACGCTTGCGGAATGGCTGCGTGGAATTCTGCTGACCGGCTTTCCGTGGAACGCCATCGGCTATGGCGTCATGCCGATCCCGATCATGATGCAATCCGCGCACGCCATAGGTATTCTGGGCGTGACTGGCTGCGCAGTATTTGTTCTATCCACGCCCGCTTTGTTCGGCACACGTCGTGGATTGGCAACGGGAGTCATTCTGTCGGTTCTGTTGACTTGCGCACATTTTGGTTACGGCTATTACCGCTTGAACCAGCCTCTCCCGACCGACCCAAAGGCTTCAGATACGCCTTTCACCATAAGGATCGTTCAACCCTCCATTGATCAGGCACGAAAGATGGACAACAGGGAGCGGGAGGCCGTCTTCGAAGAGCACCTGTCTTTGTCATCGCACCCCCCGAAGCCGGGCCAGAGAAGGCCAGATATAATTGTCTGGCCGGAAACTTCGGTGCCGTTCTTGCTGACGGAAAATCGCGATGCGCTTTCACGCATTGCAGATGTCTTAAGCGATGGGCAGGTTTTGATTGCGGGTGTAGTGCGAGCGGAGGGGGCGCGCGCAGGCCAGCCGACCCGTTATTACAATTCGATTTACGCCATCGATGACCAGGGACAAATCATTGGTGCATCCGATAAGGTTCATCTTACGCCCTTTGGCGAATATCTTCCCTATGAGGCGTTTTGGAACTCGGTCGGAATCGGCAATATCGTTAATATGCCCGGTGGCTTTACTGCTGGTTCTACCCGCTCGCTCATCACCCTTCCAGACGGAAGGCTCTTGTATCCACTGATTTGCTACGAGGCTATTTTTCCGGATGAAATAACGCCGGACGTAAACAAGGCCTCTTTCGTCCTCAACTTGACGAATGATGCCTGGTTTGGAGATACGCCGGGGCCCTACCAGCACTTTCTCCAATCCCGCTTGCGTGCCGTTGAAACCGGTCTTCCTCTGATTCGTGCCGCGAACAGCGGTATCTCTGCAATCATAAATCCCCATGGTGACATATTGCAGGGTCTCGATTTTGGCCAGAAAGGATTTGTTGATTCCACCTTGAGTGGACCTTATGTCTCTGATTGGAACAGCTTTACGCGCAATAACAATTTTTGGTTGATTTTCATATCGCTGTTTTTGATTGCAGTAATTTCGCGCCTAGGTTACAAAATAAAGCTCAATTGACCGCAAACCCCTAAAATTGCATAGTGCTCGCGCACGTCGTGCCGCCTTATTGCAATCAGCCGTTTGGGCAGCGGATATTAGCAATAACGTATATTTGCACGTTCTGCGGGCTGTGGGGACAATTGAGAAAAAATTAGGACGCGTGAAATGATGGAAAACAAGAAGAAGCCGAACCCGATTGATATACATGTCGGAAGCCGCATCCGACTTCGGCGCACGATGCTGGGGATGAGCCAGGAAAAGCTGGGGGAAAGCCTTGGCATTACCTTTCAGCAGATCCAGAAATACGAAAAAGGCACGAACCGCGTTGGTGCGAGCCGGTTGCAGAATATCTCCAGCATACTGAATGTACCTGTTTCATTCTTTTTCGAAGATGCGCCAGGTGAGCAATCTTCCGCCCTGGGCGGCATGGCAGAGGCTTCCAGTTCAAACTACGTGGTGGATTTCTTGTCGTCATCGGAAGGTCTTCAACTCAATCGCGCCTTCGTCAAGATTTCTGATCCAAAGGTCCGTCGCAAGGTTGTGGACCTTGTGAAGGCATTGGCCGCCGACGGTGATGTGGACTGACGTCTTACCACATTGTTCAGAGAAAAGCGGTTGAAAGGCCGCTTTTTTTCGTTTGACGCAGAAAAAATAGCGAAAGCTACCCTTCTTAAACCAGACTGTGCCATATAAAGATATATTTATGTGGTTCTGTCCTTGTCATGACGGTTGGAAGTGACTAGGACAGTTGCGGTTTGTTCTTGAGGGGAATCCCAGCATGCGCGCCAATTACCTGTTCACCAGCGAGTCTGTCGCAGAAGGCCATCCTGACAAAGTTTGCGATCGGATCTCCGACGAAATCGTGGATCTCGTCTATCGTGAAGCGGCCAAGACCGGGGTTGATCCCTGGAAAGTGCGCATCGCCTGCGAGACGCTTGCTACGACGAACCGGGTGGTCATCGCCGGCGAAGTCCGACTGCCGCCGAGCCTTATGAAACAAGACAAGAACGGCAACGAGGTTATCAATCCTTCCAAGTTCAAGGCTGCGGCGCGCCGCGCGATCAAAGACATCGGCTATGAGCAGGATGGCTTTAATTGGCGCACTGCCAAGATTGACGTTCTCCTGCATTCTCAGTCTGCCGATATTGCCCAGGGCGTGGATAACGCCGCTGACCATCAGGGCAATGAAGGCGCTGGCGACCAGGGCATCATGTTCGGTTACGCCTGCAACGAGACACCGGACCTGATGCCGGCGCCGATCTATTATTCGCACCGCATTTTGCAGTTGCTCGCAACTGCACGCAAGAAGGGGGAAGGCGATGTTGGTAAACTGGGACCTGATGCCAAGAGCCAGGTCACAGTGCGCTATGTCGATGGAAAGCCGACGGAGGCTGTGTCCATCGTTCTCTCAACGCAGCATCTGGATGAGAGCTGGGATTCTGCCAAGGTTCGTACCGTTGTCGAACCCTATATCCGGGAAGCGCTCGGTGATCTGAAGATTGCCGATGATTGCAAGTGGTACATTAACCCAACCGGAAAATTCGTTATCGGTGGACCGGACGGAGACGCAGGCCTGACAGGTCGTAAAATCATCGTGGATACCTATGGTGGCGCAGCGCCTCACGGCGGCGGCGCCTTCTCGGGCAAGGATACAACGAAGGTCGATCGTTCGGCTGCCTATGCTGCGCGCTACATCGCAAAGAATGTCGTAGCTGCGGGGCTGGCGGAAAAGTGCACGATCCAGCTGTCCTACGCGATCGGTATCGCCCAGCCGCTGTCGATCTATGTTGACCTGCACGGTACCGGCAAGGTAACCGAAGACCAAGTCGAGGCGGCTATCCGTCAGGTGATCGATTTGTCGCCAACTGGCATTCGCCGCCATCTCGATCTCAACAAGCCGATCTATGCAAAGACGGCTTCCTATGGACATTTCGGGCGTAAGGCCGGCCGCGACGGCTCCTTCTCCTGGGAAAAGCTGGATCTCGTGAAGCCGCTCAAGGAAGCCCTGAAAAACTGAGGATAGAAGCGATGGACTCCGAACGTCGGTCGCGCGCCACCGAGGCGTTTTTCGGCCGGCGCAAGGGTAAACCATTGCGGGAGCGGCAGGCCGACATGATGGCCACCAGACTCCCGGAACTGAAGGTGGATTTGTCCCAGCCCGCACCTGCGGCACTGGGGCAACTCTTTCCAGAGCCTGTTGAGCGTATTCGTCTGGAAATCGGCTTTGGCGGTGGAGAGCATCTCATCCACCGTGCCAAGGAGAAACCGACAACCGGTTTCATCGGTGTCGAGCCATTCATCAATTCTATGGCCAAATTACTGGCCCATGTCGAAGAAGCGGGCGTGAACAACATCCGGCTATACGACGATGATGCGACGGTACTCCTGGACTGGCTTCCCGACGCATCACTGGATCAGATTGATCTGCTTTATCCGGATCCATGGCCTAAGAAAAAGCACTGGAAGCGTCGCTTCGTGTCGCAGGTCAACCTCAACCGGTTCCATCGTGTCCTGAAACCGGGCGGCCTGTTTTGCTTTGCCTCCGACATTGACACTTACGTCAACTGGACATTGCAACATACCTATTCGCATGGCGGTTTCGCCTGGACGGCGCAAGAGCCAAGCGATTGGCTGACGCCGTTTGCGAACTGGCCCAGCACGCGTTACGAGGCGAAGGCTCGCCGCGAAGGTCGTTCATCCGCTTACTTGACCTTCGAGCGCGTCTCAATCTCTTGAAGTGCCAATCGGTTTAGCTCGGGAAAATCGGGGCGATAACTCTTGGGCAGCCCGTCATCTAAAGTATGTCGCGCAAAAGTGTGCCGCGGTTTTGCGATAACGACATGCGTGAAAACAAAGAGTTAAAGCGTCAGGAGCGAATCTGAAAGATCGCGACGCGCTTTAATGCCATGACGGGCCGATTGCCTCTCAGTGGAGGCTGACGGTCTTCAAGTCGTCTTCCGCTGCCTTGAAAAAGGTGCTGGAACGGTTATCCGTCAGCAGGATCGGTGTGCCATCGGCCCCGAAAAGCGCCCAGAGGTCAAGGCCGGGATCAATTTCCGGAGCTTCCGGAAAGCAGCGGCTCACATCTTCAAGGCGCATCTTGCGAATGTAACCCACTTCTCCCGCGCCAAGATGCGCGAGCTCGTTGAGTGTCAACTGGGCTGAGGTGTTCTTCAGGAGCATGGACGCCTCCGTCTTACTGATTCTGGCAAAACTGCCACGAAGATCAGTCTGAGACGGAAATATTAATTTTTCGCACCATTCGCTCCGGTTCCGGTCGGACGAGATCAACCGAAAGCAAGCCATTCTTCAGACCAGCCCCCGCCACCTGCATCCCATCTGCCAAAACAAACATGCGCTGGAACTGGCGCGCGGCGATACCACGATAGAGATATTCCCTCTCGCCCGGATCAGCCTGGCGTCCGCGAATGATGAGCTGGTTTTCCTCCACGGTGACGTCCAGATCGTCTTCCGCGAAACCGGCGACAGCCAGAGTGATTCGCAGTTTTTCTGGCTCCCCGCCGATGCTTGGGCGTAGGCGCTCGATGTTGTAGGGAGGATATCCGTCATTGGCCTTGGTCAGGCGTTCGAGTGTCTTCTCCATTGTGTCGAAGCCCAGGAGAAGCGGGCTGGCAAACGGTGTCATCCGGCTCATCAAACAGTCCTTGAAACAAGCGACCTATCACGCACCCTTACGGCATGCGGCTGTGCGACAGCATATGGGAACTGGGATCGGCAAGTGCAAGCGCCTGCCTGGATCCTGCAAGGCAGCAGCCTCCCGACCTTCCCTGCTAGATGAACCATACTCGGTATTAGAGATGCCCGGCAACGTCGTCCGAAGTAGGAATCGATGGCTGTGCACCGGCTTTCAGACAAGCGAGCGAACCGGCGACGGCCGCGCGACGCAGTGCCGAGGCAAAGTCCAAACCTTGGTCAAGACTCGCAGCAAGATAACCGCAGAACGTATCTCCTGCTCCAACGGTATCGACGGGTGCAATCTTGAGGCCGGTTGCTCTCAGGATCTGCCCCTTGTGGATCGCCACCACCCCATCGGCGCCGAGCGTTACCACCAGCGTCTGGCCGCTTCTTTCTGCCATCTGCTGCATCTCAGAAACTCGTTCATCGGCTGAGAGCCCAGACCGACCGACGAGGAGTTCGAATTCGGTTTCGTTCGAAACGACGATATTTGCGAGGCAAGCCAGCCGAATTGCATCATCCGTTAAAGGCGCGGTGTTGAAGATGGTGGTAGTTCCTTGCGTCTTGGCAAGACGAAACGCGGCTTCCATGGCGTCTGCGGGCACTTCCATCTGCATCATCAGGATGTCGCGTTCCGACAGCAGACCAACACTTTTCTCTGCGTCCTCTGCAGAAACAGCCCCGTTGGCGCCGGGCACGACCGCAATCATGTTCTCGCCATCACCGCCCACGAGAATGATGGCGGTTCCCGTCGGGTCAGAAACCGGGCGCACCGTATCCAGTAGCACGCCTGCTTCCTTCAGCAAGGTGAGCGCGGGTTCCGCAAAGCCGTCCTCACCCACGGCACCCGCCATGCGAACAGTGCTGCCTGCACGCCGCGCCGCCAGTGCCTGGTTCGCGCCCTTGCCGCCAGCAGCTGTAGTGAAGCTTTGTCCCGCAACGGTTTCGCCCGGTTTCGGCAAGCGGGTGGTGGTGGCGATGAGATCCATGTTGATGGAGCCGAAAACGGTAATCATGATATGAGCCTGTCGTGTCGTATGGTTTTGGAGACACTGCCCGACAGTATCAATCCTCGTCAACCACCCTCAGCTTCAGCATCCCCGTTCTGCTTTCAACACTTTTCGGTTCCACCGTCGTCGCTTCGGCTGGAGTTGATTCGCGCGCCAGGTCGAGAGAGGCAATGCGATCTCCGCGGCGAACAAGCTTGTCGGATGAGGTCAGGATCTGCTCCACGTCCTTCTGCGCCGCCGCGAAGTGTGATTGCAGTTTCCGCGTCCGCTCATCCAGACGACCGAGATCGTCCATCAGGCTTGCGACTTCGCCCTGGATGAGATGAGCCTGCTCGCGCATACGCTGATCTTTCAGCACAGCCTGAATGACCTGAATGGACAGCATCAGCAAGGAAGGGGAGACAATGACGATGCGCGAACGTTGTGCCTTCGCGACGCACGCCTCGAAGTGTTCGTGAATTTCCGCAAAGATTGACTCGGAAGGCACGAAGAGAAAGGCCGTCTCCTGTGTCTCACCCTTGAGGAGATATTTCTCCGCGACATCACTGATATGCTTTTCCAGATCACGCCGGAATTGTTGTGCCGCGATCTTGCGCAGGTCCGGCTGTGTTGCGTCCCGGAATGCGTGCCAGGCTTCCAGCGGAAACTTGGCGTCGATCACCAGCGGCGGAGTGTCGTTTGGCATGTCGATCAGGCAGTCTGGCCGCATTCCATTCGAAAGGGTCGCCTGGAATTGATAGCTGGCCTTTGGCAAGGCATCGGCGATGATGGCTTCCATTCGGCCCTGCCCAAAGGCGCCGCGGGTCTGCTTGTTGGAAAGAATGGCCTGCAGGCCAACGACGTCTCTTGCCAATGTCTGGATATTGTTCTGCGCCGCGTCGATAACCGCCAGACGTTCCTGTAATTGCCGAAGGTTGTCGTGCGTGGATCTGGTCTGTTCGACGATACTGCTGCCCAGACGATGGGCCATGCCATCCAGGCGTTGGTTGACGGCACGGTTGAGCTCGGTCTGACGCATGCCGATGGCTTCCGTCATGGCGGAAACGCGTCCCTGCATTTCTATTTGCGCCTGCATCAGTTCCGCAAAACGCTCATCCAATGCCTTCTCGCCTCCAGACCGACGGGCTTGTATGAGCCAGAACAGCAGCGCGAGCACGGCCACTCCCAGCACGATGAAGAGAGTGCTGTTGCTTTCAACGAACTGCATGAAACGCTCTGTATTCGAAAAGACTTGGCTTTGCATGACCGGAAGCTAGCCCAATCGTGTCCAGATAGGAAGATCAAAACAAGAACAAATTGCATTTGCGCTCCTTCTGACGCTTGCAGGGATGTTCCATCTTGCAAAAAGATCGGCTATGGGAGGCGCATGACGATCAAGCCGCTTATCATTCTTCCCGATCCTCTTCTGCGTCAGGTTTCCAAGCCGATCGAGCAGGTGGATTCCGACGTTCTCAAGCTTGCTGATGACATGCTGGAGACCATGTATGACGCGCCAGGCATCGGCCTTGCCGGCATTCAGATTGGTGTTGCACGCCGTATTCTCGTAGTCGACGTCTCGCGCGAGGATGAGGAAAAGAAGCCGATCGTTATCATTAATCCCGAGATCGTCAGAAGCTCGGACGAGCGCTCAGTTTACGAAGAGGGTTGCCTATCGATCCCGGAATATTATGCGGAAGTCGAGCGTCCTGCGGCGGTGACGGTCAAGCATGTCGGTCGGGACGGCAAGGAGCACCTGCTTGAGGCCGATGGCCTGCTGGCGACGTGCCTGCAGCATGAGATCGATCATCTGAACGGTGTGCTCTTTATCGATCATATCTCGCGGTTGAAGCGCGAAATGGTTATCAAGAAGTTCACCAAGGCTGCCAAAGCCAAGGTTTGAGCGCGCACGGCGCTGATCTTCAATACGTACCGGTCAGGATGGAGGTCTGAATGGCTCTTCGCATCATCTTCATGGGGACGCCGGATTTTTCCGTGCCGACCTTGAAGGCTCTGGCCAAGGCGGGTCATGAGATCGTTGCCGTCTACAGCCAGCCCCCGCGTCCGGGTGGCCGGCGCGGCTTGGATCTTCAAAAGTCCCCCGTCCATCAGGCTGCGGAAGAACTGGGCATACCGGTCTTCAACCCGGTCAACTTCAAGGATCCTGAAGATCGGCTGATATTCCGGGCCTTGAATGCCGATGTGGCTGTCGTTGTCGCCTACGGGCTTCTGCTGCCGGTCGAGATCCTCGAGGGCACCAGGCTTGGCGCCTATAATGGCCACGCGTCGCTTCTTCCGCGCTGGCGTGGTGCAGCGCCCATTCAGCGCGCCATCATGGCCGGGGACGCAAAGACCGGCATGATGGTGATGAAAATGGAAAAGGGGCTGGATACAGGCCCTGTCGCGCTGACGCGCGAGGTCGCAGTTGGTGCGACCATGACGGCAGGCGAATTACACGATATCCTTATGGAGCAGGGCGCAGAGGCCATGGTGGAAGCCATGGCAAGGTTGGAAGACGGCGATTTGCCGCTGGTCACGCAGGCCGAGGATGGCGTTCTTTACGCCTCCAAGATCGAAAAAAGCGAAACGCGCATCGATTTCACGCGCCCAGCCATTGAGGTGCACAACCACATCCGTGGTCTTTCGCCGTTTCCCGGCGCATGGTTCGAGGTTGAACTGGGCGGCAGGCCGGAACGTATCAAGGTTTTGTCGAGTGAAATGGCAGACGGAAATGGCCAGCCGGGTGAGGTTCTGGATGATCGCCTGTCCATTGCCTGCGGCTATGGCGCGGTCCGGTTGACGCGACTGCAAAAAGCCGGTGGTAAGCCCCTCGACGCACAGGAATTTCTGCACGGTACCCAGTTGCCGCCCGGTTTGAGGATTGGTTGATGCCACGCTACAAGATGGTCGTGGAGTATGATGGCACGCCCTATGTGGGCTGGCAGCGACAGGAAAACGGCCATTCCGTTCAGGCAGCAGTCGAAGCGGCCATTCTGTCGCTGACCTCGGAAACCGTTGTCATTCGCGGAGCGGGCAGAACGGATTCCGGCGTTCATGCACTGGGCCAGGTCATCCACGCGGATCTTTCGCGCGAATGGGCGCCTTTCAAACTGCGCAATGCGCTGAATGCACACCTGATGATGGCGAGCGAAAAGGTGTCGATCATCGATGTCGATCGGGTGTCTGATGATTTTGATGCCCGTTTCTCGGCGCTACGCCGCCACTATCTCTACCGCATCATCAGCCGTCGCGCGCCGCTGGCGATCGAAGCGAAGCGTGCCTGGTGGGTGTCCAAGGATCTCGATCACGAAGCCATGCATGCGGCCGCGCAGATGCTTGTCGGTCACCACGATTTCACCACCTTCCGTTCGGCGCACTGTCAGGCGCCAAGCCCGATCAGGACACTCGACAGGCTGGATGTGACGCGGCAGGGAGAGTTGATCGAGATCCGCGCTTCTGCCCAGAGCTTCCTGCACAACCAGATTCGCTCTTTCGCAGGAACGCTGAAGCTGGCGGGTGAGGGCAAGATGAGCCCGCAGGATGTTCGCGCCGCGCTGGAGGCCAGAAGCCGGGCCGCCTGCGGGCCGGTCGCTCCGCCGGAAGGACTTTACTTCATGCAGGTCGATTATCCGGATCAGCCGGGATAGACGCCGAGAAAGCGTTCCAGGACGTCGGACAGCAGCAATGACGGCACGATCAGCACCATTGTCAGCGTCGCAATCGTCAATCCCTGCGGACCGATGATCATGCGAAAGATGCGCGACAGGCAGACGACCAGCGCGACGATCGCGCCAAGCCAGATAAGTGCAATCAGGCCGGTCAGTCCGGGCATGAGCACCAGCAAGATGCTGAGCAATCCGTACAGATAGGAAAACGGCACGGACAGCCAGTTAGCCGTGAAAACAATGGCCGGGAATTGTCGGGCAAGCCCCATTGTGAGAGCCATCAGACCGGCAAGAACGAGCGGCACCAGCCAGTTCGAGGCCTCCAGCAGGGCCATGCGGAAAAAGAATATCCCGCCAAGACGGAAGCCGGGGGGCATGGTTTCCAGAAAGGCAAGCCGCCACCAGATCCAGGAAAAGCCGATGGCCGGAATGCACCAGACGATGGCCCAGAAGGAGCGCATCATTCCACGGTCGGTAAAATCGACCAGTGCTAATCCTGCCCGGTCGCCTTTGACCAGAAGCCAGAGACCAAGCACGTAAAGCTTCACTTCGGAGAAAGAGGGCAAGAATCACGCCTCGCGATGGAACAGAATTTCAAGGATAGGGAATATTGAGTCCCAGAGATATTTCAAGTGTGCGGATGGCCCAGAGCGACGCAGCCAGAACCAGAAGCAGGAAACCGCCACGCTTCCACGCTGGGCCGCCCACAAGTGTCAGAAGAATACGCCAGATGAGATAGAGCGGGATTGCGATTGCTACAATCCAGAATGACATATTCAGCATCCAGGACAGGAGGCCGGTTCCGCGTGTCAAATGTAGGATCGGCTGAACAAGTCCGGCGATGGCGTAAAGCACGGGAACGCTGCCCCAGTTCGCCATGACCACCATCGGTCTCAGCAATGGACGATAACCAAATGCCAGCCCGAACAGGATGATGCAGATCAGAACGAAGGCCCAACTCGCCAGTTGCAGCACGATCGCCTGAAACACAAAGATCACATGTCCGCGTGCAGGATCGGCGAGAACCTCGATATAGGCGGCACGAAGCAGGATCGCTTTGAGCAGGAAGATGGGCAGGCAGTAGGCGAGAGCCCAGAAGGAGCGTGCCAGACCCTCATCGGAAATGTCGAATAGAGACAGTCCACGGGCATCTCCACGGGCTATCTGCCACAGTCCTCCCCAAAGGGAGCGGACCTCTTCAAGCCTTGGCATTCTCGAACCATTGCTCGATGAAGTGAGCGTAGATCTCAGTCAGCTTTTCCAGATCTGCCACGGCCACCCGCTCATCCACCATGTGCATGGTCTGTCCCACGAGGCCGAACTCCACCACCGGGCAGTAATCTTTAATGAACCGTGCGTCGGATGTGCCGCCTGTCGTGGAAAGCACAGGGCGCCTGCCGGTCTTCGCCTCGACCGCCTTGGAGAGCGAAGAGATCAACGCATCGTCGCGGGTCAGGAACACGTGGCTGGGTCGCTCAGACCAAGTGATGTCATAGCGAATGGCAGGGCGGCCCGCGCGCAATTCCTGATCATTGGCAGCTTGGTTCAGCCGCCGGATCAGTTCGGCTTGAATGCTATCAGCCGTCCATGTGTCGTTGAAGCGTACATTGAAGGCAAAGCTTGCCTTGGCGGGAATGACGTTGGTCGCGGAATTGCCTGTGTCGATCGACGTGACTTCGAGATTGGTGGGTGGGAATTCGGCCGTTCCTGCATCGAGAGGCGGGCTCATCAATGCCTTGGTCATAGCCGTGACGGCGCGAATGGGATTATCTGCCAGATGCGGATAGGCCACATGGCCTTGCACCCCATGCACGGTTACGAAACCTGAGATCGAACCGCGACGGCCGATCTTGATCATATCGCCCAGTTGATCCGGGTTTGTCGGCTCGCCGACAAGGCAGGCATCCCAACGCTCACCCTTCGCCGCCGCCCATTCCAGCAGCTTGACGGTGCCGTTGATGGCAGGGCCTTCCTCGTCACCGGTGATCAGGAACGAAATGGAGCCTTTCGGTGCGCCATGCGCCTCGATGTGGCGAGCGACAGCTGCGACAAAACAGGCAATGCCGCCCTTCATGTCAACCGCGCCGCGCCCAAACATCTCACCATTGGCAATATCGGCTGAAAAGGGCGGATGCGTCCAAGAGGCTTCATCGCCAACCGGAACCACATCCGTATGACCGGCAAACATCAGATGCGGCCCGGAGGAACCCAGGCGCGCATAGAGGTTCTCGATGTCAGGCGTGCCCGGCTCGGTAGCCGTGACACGCTCGACGGAAAAACCCAGTGGTTCGAGCATGGCCGTAAGAGCTGAAAGGGCCCCGCCTTCCTTCGGTGTGACCGAAGGGCAGCGGATCAGCGTCTGCAGGTTTTGGACAGGATCTGTAACAGCCATGATCTCGACAATGCTCACTATGCTCAATCAGTCGCGCAGCAACTCGTTGATGCCGGTCTTGGAACGCGTCTTTTCATCGACACGCTTGACGATCACGGCGCAATAGAGGTGCGGGGCTGGCTGGCCATTGCCCATGGTGGCGTTGGCGGATGGCATGGAGCCTGCAACTACCACCGAGTAAGGCGGTACTTCGCCATAGGTGACTTCGCCGGTTGCGCGGTCCACGATCTTGGTGGACTTGCCGATGTAGACGCCCATGCCGAGCACGGAGCCTTCGCGAATGATGCAGCCTTCCACCACTTCCGAACGCGCGCCGATGAAGCAGTTGTCTTCGATGATGGTCGGGCCTGCCTGCATGGGCTCCAGAACGCCGCCAATCCCAACGCCGCCGGAGAGATGGACGTGCTTACCGATCTGAGCGCAGGAGCCGACGGTCGCCCATGTATCGACCATGGTGCCTTCGCCGACATAGGCGCCGAGATTGACGAAGGAGGGCATCAGAACGACGCTTGGCGCGATATAGGCGGAGCGGCGAACGACGGCGTTTGGCACTGCGCGGAAGCCAGCTGAACGGAACTCCGTTTCGCCCCAGTTTTCGAACTTGGAAGGAACCTTGTCCCACCATGTAGAAGCGCCGGGACCACCCTTCACGACTTCCATGTCGTTCAGGCGGAACGACAGAAGAACGGCCTTCTTCAGCCACTGGTGAACAGTCCAGTCACCGTCTTCGCCGCGTGTTGCGACGCGCAGCTTGCCGCTATCGAGCAGGTTCAGCGCCTCTTCCACGCTGTCGCGCACTTCGCCGCGCGTGCTGATTGAAATGCTGTCGCGCTCGTCGAAAGCCTTTTCAATCAGGGCTTCAAGGGAGGCGTAGTCCTGGCTTGCTGTGCTGGTCATCGGAAATCCTGCGGCTGTCGCTCGTAACGTGATGGGGTAGGCTCTCTTGCCGACTGGCAAATTGGTGCCTTTTGCTCTAAGCGAGCGCCATCCGGGCGTCAATGCGAATTGGCGCCCTCCGTGATTCGTATCTTGAGGGATTGTGCGCAATGGCGAAAGCAGGCGATGAGAAGAAGATGCGGCGCAAGGATGGTGTATGGGATCCGTTGAAGGCGAGTTCCGTCGACAAGCTGCGCGCCCGTCAGGTTCCCAAGACGCCGCAGTCTGAGTCGCCGTCCTATCGCCTTGCCTATGTGGATGAGGATTTCCTGTGCCGCCCGGAGCTGCGCCCCGTCCGCCTGCAATTGGAACTGCTCAAGCCTGAAATGATGCTGACCGAGATGGGCATCAAATCCACGGTCGTACTGTTCGGCGGTGCGCGCATTCCCGCACCCGGCGCGGAACCCTGGGCTGCCAAGAACGATGTTCAGCGGGACAATCTTAAGAAGGCTTCCGTTTTCTACGAGGAGGCTGAGAAGTTCGCGGCACTGTGCGCCCGCCATTCGGCACTCTCGAATCATCAGGAATTCGTTGTCGTGACCGGTGGCGGCCCCGGGGTCATGGAAGCCGGTAACAAGGGCGCATCGGAAGCCGGTGCCCCCACCATCGGCTTGAACATTCTTCTGCCGCATGAACAGGCGCCAAACCAGTATGTGACGCCGGAGTTGAGCTTCAACTTCCACTATTTCGCCATTCGCAAGATGCACTTCCTGATGCGTGCACGCGCCGTCGTGGTGTTTCCGGGTGGTTTCGGAACTCTGGATGAGCTGTTCGAGGCGCTGACGCTGATCCAGACACGCCGCATGGAACGCGTTCCGCTGATCCTGTTTGCGCCGGAATTCTGGAACCGCATCATCGATTTCGAAGCGCTTGCCAATTTTGGCACCATCGCTCCGGACGATATGGATCTCATCAATTTTGTAGAGACAGCAGATCAGGCCTGGAAGGTCATCGCCGACTTCTACGACTTGAACGGCAAGAAAGAGTAGAGACTGAAAAGGTCCGCTCCCGGCGGCAGGAGCGGACCTCGCAATGCAGCGGCTGGATAGCGCGCTGCACTACCGGTCGCGATTAAAGCGGCTGGCTCGGGATATCGTCGATGGAAATGACGCCATCCTTGTTGCGGTCCATGCGCTCAAACAGCTTCGTTGCGGCATTGGCAGCTTCATCCTTGCTGATCTGCCCGTTTTCGTCCGTATCGACAAAGCGGATAAGGGCAGCTGCCGGCATCATGCCCGGTCCCTTGCGTGGACCATCCCAATCGTCTCTGCCCCCATGATCGCGGCCATGGTCGCGTCCGTGGCGACCTTCCGCCATGTCGTGATGGCCGCCATGCTTTGGTCCATGACCTGGTTTGCCGTCGGGGCCTGGCGGAGGCGGCGGCGGAGCGTCGGCACCCTTGGCCTGCTCTTCCGGCTTTGCCTGGTCATTTGCAGCCCGTTCAGCCTTGCGCTGCTCCCGGAATTCTTCCATGCGCGCCTTGTGATACTGGCGAATTTCACCGGGCGTCAGGTTGCCGTCCTTATTGGCGTCAGCGGCATCGAACAGCTTGGTCTCCCACGCGGCAACTTCTTCCTTGGTAATCTTGCCGTCCTTGTTCGTGTCGGCGTCTTTCAACAGCCGCACGAACACCAGTTCCTGCATCATTCCGCCACGGGGGCCATGCCCATCTCTGTCCGGGCGACTGGGCGCGGCGAAGCTTGCAGGCGCCAACGCGCCCACCAAAAATGTTGCGCCAAGCGCGGCGAGTGCAACTCTCTTGAGTGTCATTTTGGGTTGCTTCCTTTCTTTTTGTCTTATGACATCGAAGGTAGGAGCAGAGCCGTTCCGACACCACTTAAAGAACCGTAAGGCTATATGAAACTTTGGTAAGCTCGGTTGTGGCGAGATCAGTTCAACCCCGGTTCAGCGTTTGCAGAAATGTCGCAAGGTCATCGGTGACGTAGTCGATGTTCTCGTCGTCTTCGCGCACCTCTTCCCAGCGCTCGATAACGAATTCGCCGAGATTTCTGGGTGCAAGAAGAACCGTCTTCATGCCAAGCGCCCGTGGAGCGATGAGGTTGCGCGGCAGGTCTTCGAACATGGCTGCATGGGCTGTGTCGATCCGCTTCAGCTGGGTGAACTTGTCGTAGGTTTCGCCCGCAGGTTTCGGAACGTAATCGGCAGCGACAATATCGAAGATATCGTCGAAATGATCGAGGATCCCAAGCGCCCGGGCCGCAGCCTCCGCATGCGATACTGTGCCATTGGTGAAGATGAACTTGCGTCCGGAGAGAGCCTTGATCGCCTCGCCCAGTTCCGGATGCGGCAGGAGTGCCGAGTAATCGATCGCATGGGCCTTTTCGAGGAAGGCATTCGGATCGATCTTGTGATGGATCATCAAGCCGCGCAGCGTCGTCCCATGCTCGTGGTAGTACTGCTTCTGCAGTTTCCTCGCCTCTTCCGGCTCCAGTTGCAGAAGGGTCGCGACGAAATCCGTCATGTTGCGATCGATCTGTGCAAACAGATTGACGTGATGCGGATAGAGCGTGTTGTCGAGGTCGAAGACCCAGTCGCGGACATGCGAGAAATCGGCGGGGTCAGGTGTGTTCGTCATCTTTGCCATGCGCGCTTTATGCCTTGAGCCGAGGAGAATTGAAAGGGGAGAACGCTTACGCATCCGAGCGGGCTTGGCGGCTCATGCCCTGCATGTTAGCCCAGCATGATGGAACTCTGGATCCCCATCACCATTGCGGCTGCATTTCTGCAGAATCTGCGCTCCGCCCTGCAGCGTCATCTGCGTTCCAGCCTCGGCACGTGGGGCGCCAGCTTCGTGCGCTTCGGCTACGGTTTTCCGGTTGCCGTTCTTTACGTCGCTGGCCTGCATTTCCTGGGAGGCCATTTTCTGCCACAGATGAACTGGCCCTTCGTTGGCTGGGCAATCCTCGGTGGTCTGGCGCAGATCTACGCAACGATCATGCTGGTCTATCTGTTTTCCTTGCGAAACTTCGCAGTCGGAACTGCATACTCGAAAACAGAGCCCGTGCAGGCGGCGCTGTTCGGTCTGGTGCTGCTCGGTGAAAGACTTCAGCCGGGAACCGTTGTTGCCATCATCATCGGTGTTATCGGTGTCATGCTGATCTCGGTTGCCCGCACGCCACTCAGCGTGCGCAGTCTCTTGGCGGCGCTTTTCAGCCGCACAGCCCTCATCGGCATTGCGTCGGGCGGTGTCTTCGGAATCTCGGCCGTCGCCTATCGCAGCGCATCTCTGTCTCTGGACGGACCCAATGCGGTGGTGCAGGCAGCCTTCACGCTGGCCTTCGTCACCGGGTTCCAGACGCTCTATATGCTGGTCTGGATGGTGTTCACCGACCGTGCGGAAATCGGCAAGGTCATACAGTCCTGGCGGTCGTCAGCTCTGGTCGGGCTTGCCGGTGTTCTGGGGTCTGCGGGATGGTTTACGGCCATGACGCTGCAGCAGGTGGCCTATGTCAGGGCGCTGGGCCAGATCGAACTCGTTTTTACATTCGCAGCCTCGGTTTTCCTGTTCAAGGAGCGCATCAACCGGCTGGAAGTCTTGGGATGCCTGCTCATTCTGACAGGCATCCTCGGTCTCATTTTCGTTTGAGCGATATCAGGGAACGATGAGAGTTCCTGCGCCACCTTCCGTGTAGATTTCCAGAAGAACCGAATGTGACGTCTTCCCGTTGAGGATGACAACGCCCTGAACGCCCGCCTTGATGGCGTCGATGCAGGTCTCGACCTTCGGAATCATGCCGCCGGAAATCGTACCGTCCTTGATGAGCGCCTGCGCCTGCGCAACAGAAAGCTCCTTGATCAGGTTCTTGTCCTTGTCGAGCACGCCCGGCACATCGGTGAGGAACAGCAGACGGTCGGCGCGCAGCGCGCCTGCAATCGCGCCGGCAAAGGTATCGGCGTTGATGTTATAGGTCGCGCCATCACGGCCCGGAGCAACAGGCGCGATAACGGGGATCATTTCCGACTTCGCCAGAAGGTCGAGCAGCGTACGGTCGACTTCCACCACTTCGCCAACGAAGCCGAGGTCCAGAACGCGCTCGATATTCGATTCCGGATCGATCACGGTCTTCTTGGCCTTTTCGGCAAACACCATGTTGCCGTCCTTGCCGCAAAGCCCGATTGCCCATTCGCCAGTCTGGTTGATGAGCGCGACGATTTCCTTGTTGATCGAACCGGCCAGTACCATCTCGACGATCTCGACCGTCTTCTGATCGGTCACGCGCAATCCGCCCTCGAACTTGGATTCGATGCCCATCTTGGAGAGCATTGCACCGATCTGCGGGCCGCCGCCATGCACGACGATCGGGTTAACGCCCGCCTGCTTGAGAAGTGCGATGTCTTCAGCGAAAGCGCGACCAAGTGCTGCGTCACCCATCGCATGGCCGCCATATTTCACGACGATCGTCTTATTCTCGTAACGCTGCATGAAGGGCAGGGCCTGTGCCAGCAACTGGGCCTGCATCTCGCTTTCGGAAGGGGACATGAAAACACCTCTGGAACCTTGGTGCGGCCTTGTAACCCATGTTTTTGACGGAGGAAATAATCCGTTTGAAACAAATGACCGTAAGCGACGTGATGCAGCCAAATGTGCCATGGAAGGTGAGTGCAATGGGTGAAACCGATCTCCCGGATCTGCTGGCCCGGGTGGCGTTGCAGGATCGTGTCGCCTTCCACGCTCTCTATGTTGCGGTCTCGCCGAAACTTTTCGGCATTTGCCTGCGTCTCCTCAAGGTGCGAAATGATGCCGAGGATGCGCTGCAGGAAATCTTCGTCAAGATCTGGTATCGCGCCGATCGCTTTGTCGGAGGGCAGACCAGCGCGATGCCCTGGCTCTGTGCGATTGCGCGTAACCATTCGTTGGATATGCTGCGAAGCCGAAAGCAAGAAACGGAAAATCTGGACGATGAAATGGACAGCCTTGTCGATGACGCTCTGGATCCGGAGGCGCAAACTGTGATCAGTGGCGAAGGAAGGCGCATTGACAGGTGTATGCAAGAGTTGGATCCTGATCGCGCGCAGGCGGTTCGTGCGGCTTATGTCGACGGCATGAGCTATCAGGAACTGGCGGAACGATACGATGTACCGCTGAATACGATGCGGACATGGCTGAGACGCAGTCTTTTGAAACTGAGAGAGTGCATGGACCGATGACTAAGCCGGACCAGAGCGAAGGTGATCGCGCAAGAGACGAAGTTCTTGCAGGCGAATATGTTCTTGGTGTTTTGCCCGCCGAAAAGCGTCAGCAGGTCGAGCAGCGGATCCGGTGCGACCGTGCCTTTGCGGCAATGGTTGCGCGCTGGCAGGAAAATCTGTCGTCTATGGATGATGAATATGTTCCCCAGGTACCATCGGAAGCTGTATTTCCGCAAGTGCAACAACGATTGTTCTCGAGAGGCTCGCAACAAGCGCAGCATTCGGGATTTGGACGGCGCCTGTGGTCCTCTGCTCCGGTTTGGCGAACCTTGGCTCTGACCTCGTTCCTGATGCTGATTGGTGTCGCTATCTTTGGTCTTCAGCCTCCGTCTTCGCTGAAGACTGGCGGACAGATGCAGGCGCAATTGAAAGGGCAGGACGGGACGAATATAAGCCTGCTCGCAAATTACGAGCCGCGCAGTGGAAGGCTCACCATGATGCCAGTTGCCAATCCGCAGTCGGAGCCCAAGTCGTTAGAGCTTTGGATGATCGATGGAAATGCGCCGCCGGTTTCACTCGGGGTAATCCCGGACACCGCGAACGGCGATGTCATCGTTCCAGACACGATGCGCCGCCGTATTGCGAATGGTGTCACGCTGGCTGTCAGTCTGGAACCAAAGGGTGGCTCTCCATCCTTGGGCCCTACCGGCCCGGTCCTGCTGTCAGGCCAGATGCTCGCTCGCTGAACGGTTCATTTATTTTCGATCAACTGAAACTTTCTCTTCGCAGTCTTCGTCCTTCCGGATGAACCGATCATTCCGGGCCACCCAACGGGCAAGAGTCCCGTCGGCGTTTGAACGAAGGAAGAGGAAATATCCATGTTCAAATTCGCGATGCATACATTAGCAACTGTCGCTCTGGTAGCAGGCTCCGCCGCTCCCGTCTTCGCTGCGAATCCGAAGGTCGGCGGTGCGCCGATGTACGAAACCAGGACCATCGTCGAGAATGCCGTCAACTCCAAGGATCACACCACGCTGGTCGCTGCTGTGAAGGCTGCCGGTCTTGTCGATACATTGACCGGCAAGGGCCCCTTCACCGTGTTCGCGCCGACGAATGCCGCATTCAAAATGCTGCCGAAGGGCGCGGTCGATAACCTCCTGAAGCCGGAAAACAAGGCGCAGTTGCAGAAGGTGCTGACCTGCCACGTTGTCGCGGCTGATGCCATGTCCGGCATGATCGCCAAGATGATCAAGGACGATGGCGGTACGCACGACGTGAAGACGGTTGGCGGATGCATCCTGAAAGCGAAGATGAACAAGGGCCGCATAACGCTGACCGATGAAAATGGAAGCGTTGCTCGTGTCACGATTGCCGATGTGAAGCAGTCGAACGGCGTGATCCACGTGATCGACCGCGTTATGCTGCCGAAGACCATGTAACAGCTAAATCAAGGTTCGGCCTGGCTCACCGATGCGTCAGGCCGGACGCCCGATCGTCTTCAGGATTTCCCCGCGCAGGGCTTCAAGACCTTCGGACTTTTCCGACGAGGTGGCCAGAACCTCTGGATAGGCAGCGGGGCGCTTGCGGATCTTCTCCAGCGTTTCGTCGACCAGCTTCGGTACGGCTGGAACCTTGATCTTGTCGGTCTTCGTCAGAACGATCTGGTAGGAGACAGCGGCCTTGTCGAGCAGCGACAGAACCTCATCATCGTTCTTCTTCAACCCATGGCGGCTATCTATCAGAACATAGACACGCTTCAGGGTCGCGCGGCCGCGAAGATAATCGAAAACCAATTTCGTCCAGGCATCCACCTGTTCCTTCGGGGCCTGCGCATAACCGTAACCGGGCATATCCACCAAGGCCATCGGCGGCAGATCGTCGCCTTCACCGGAATAGCCGTCCGGGACGAAGTAGTTGAGTTCCTGGGTGCGGCCGGGCGTATTTGATGTCCGCGCAAGACCCTTCTGCCCGACAAGTCCATTGATCAGCGAAGACTTGCCGACATTCGAGCGTCCCGCAAAGGCAACCTCGAGCGGTCCTTCCGGTGGCAGGAACTTCATGGCGGGAACTCCGCGAATGAAAATCCAGGGGTGCCCGAAGATCGGCTTTGTGCTTTTGGTGTCGCTGGTCATGAAAGGTGCCTTTGTTTCAGCTCCTGTGAATTCAGGGTTTCGCTGCACGAGTCAAGCCGAACGCGTCAGGTTTCGTGTTTCCTTTGGTCCCGGCCTGTTCAGCAAATAGGTAAAAAGTGCTGCGAAAACGACAGCACCTCCGATCAAAGTTCGCTGGGAGGGGACCTCATCGTGTAGCAATACCATCCAGGCCGGAGCAAGGATCATTTCCAGCGTACCCAGCAGGGCAGCAAGCGCTGACGGGATCATTCTGGCGCCAGTCACATACAGCGCCATGCCCAGACCGAGGTTCAAGGCTCCGAACGCGAAGAGCAGCGCCATATCCTGAGTCGGTGCAAGGAATGAACCGGCCTGAGTGGCTGCGGCAAGCGTCGCAATCAGAGAACCAAGACAGGCGGCTGGCGTCATCCTGATGCCGGGGTGGCGCCGCGTGATGACCGTCATGCCCGCAAAGATAAGGGCTATGGATGCCGCGAGCGTAAGCCCAATAACAGAAAGGCCTTCACCGAGCGAAGACGAGACCATTATGCCCACCCCAGCCATGACCGCAATGATGGCCAGCCACGTGACGCGTGTGATCGGCTCCTTGAGAAAGATGCGAGCAAACAGGGCTGCAAAGAGCGGGATAGAGGCCATGAACAAGGCGACATTGGCAACCGGCGTGATGCTGACGGCCAAGACGAAACAGGTAGAAATGATAGCAAAGCCAGTGGCAATCGTCAGCCCTGGCACTCCCATCGATGAAAACAGCCGCGCTGTTTCGCGCGGCCCGTCTCTCAGTATCATAAAGCAAAGCAGGAAGAGTGCAGCAAAGAAGCAGCGCCAGAACACAATCGTCCAGGTGTCATCGATCTGGATGAAGCGCTGGATTGCGCCGCCATAGCTCCAGACGAAAGCAGACGCTGCCACAAGCAGAATACCCATGAAGCGAGACGAAAAACGGTTGGGTATCGGTGTTTCACCGTTCAGCAATCGGAATCTCCTGAAACAAAAAAAGCCCCGGCTCTGTTGAAGCCGGGGCTGGATAAACCACGCTATTTCGTTCCAGCCGGTTTTCGCTGGAACAGACTCTTGAGATTGCCGAACAGTTCGATCTTGGCACCATGACGCTTCATGATCAGAGCCTGCTGGGTGATGGAGAGGGTGTTGTTCCATGCCCAGTAGATGACCAGACCTGCAGGGAACGAAGCCAGCATGAAGGTGAAGACCAGCGGCATCCACGTAAAGATCATGGCCTGCGTCGGATCCGGCGGTGTCGGGTTCATGCGCATCTGCAAGAACATCGTGACACCCATGATGATGGGCCAGATGCCGATCATCAATGCATGCGGCACGTCGTAGGGCAGAAGGCCGAAGAGGTTGAACAGCGATGTCGGATCGGGCGCAGACAGATCCTGGATCCAGCCAAAGAACGGCGCGTGGCGCATTTCGATCGTGACGTAGATGACCTTGTAGAGAGCGAAGAACACCGGGATCTGAAGCAGGACCGGCCAGCAGCCTGCAATCGGGTTGATCTTCTCTTCCTTGTAGAGCTGCATCATCGCCTGTTGCATTGCCATGCGGTCATCGCCATGCTTTGCCTTCAATTCCTCCATCTTTGGCTGAACGCGCTTCATCGCAGCCATGGAAGCGTATTGCTTGCTGGCAAGCGGGAAGAACAAAGCCTTAACGACGATGGTGGTGCAGAGGATAGCAACGCCGAAGTTGCCGAAGAAGCGGAAGAAGAAGTCCATCAGCTTGAACATCGGCTTGGTGATGAAATAGAACCAGCCCCAATCGATGAGCAGATCGAACTTCGGAATAGAGTAGCTCGCCTCATAGCCGTCGACGAGCGGTACTTCCTTGGCGCCTGCAAAGACAAGATTCTTGATCTCTGTTGGCTGGCCCGGCTGGACGGTGAAGCTGTCGGACTTGAAGTCCGCCTGATAGCGTGCCTGACCATCTGCAAGATAGCGGAATTGGGATTCGTAAGCGAGCGTCTGCGGCGGAATGAGCGTTGCAGCCCAGTACTTGTCGGTAATGCCGAGCCAGCCGCCAGTCGCCTTGGGATTGATCGTAGCCTCTTTCTCAACGTTGCTATAGCTGTGTTCGGTGAGACCTGCCTCTGAACCGATCACGCCAAGAAAGCCCTCATGGATGACATAAACGGATGGATGGCTTGGCTTGTTATAGCGTGTGACGCGTCCATAGGTCGAAAGATTAACAGGCGCGCCGGTCGGGTTCTCGATCCTGTCGGTCACCGTCAGCATGTAATGTTCGTCGATCGCGACCGTTCGATTGAACACCAGACCTTTGTCGTTGGTGAAGGTCAACGTTACCGGTGTCTGCACGGTTAGCTTGGCACCTGCAGGTGCAGTCCACACGGTGGACGGGCCCGGAACCGTTCCGGTTTCCTGGCTGCCGATGTAGCCAAGTTCGGTAAAATATCCGTCCTTCGTGTCGGCCGGAGAGAAGAGCACAATGGTTGGGCTCTTCGGATCAACCGTCTCATGATATTCGCGAAGGCTCAGATCATCGAAGCGAGCGCCCACAAGATTAATGGAGCCGGAAAGCGCGGGGGTGTCGATCACGACGCGTACGGATTTCGCCAGCGACTCTTCACGGGTGACCTGAACCTGAGCCTGTGCGCTGGCAGGCAATGTGCCGTTTGGCTGTACGCCAGATTGGGCGCCGGGGCTCTGCGGCTGGATGATCTGGCTCTGCCCCTGGCTTGCGAGCCGGGCCTCCTCAGCGCGACGCTGGGCTTCCAACCTCGGATTCATATAGAGGAATTGCCAGGCAAGAACGATCACCACTGAAAGGGCGATCGCGATGAAGTAATTGCGATTCTTTTCCATCATGCTTTCCTGGAACGGGTCTCCTCGGACCGCTTGTGTTTCGGTCTGCTTCCGATCCGCTCGGAAAGCGCTTTCGTCACGTCGGCGAAAGGCGCTCCGAGTAATTCGCGCCGCGCGACAATGACGTAGTCGTGACCGTCTTTCATTGCAAAATGGGCGACTTGACGAACCGCTTCGCGCAGCCGTCGCTTCATCCGGTTTCGCTCAACAGCATTGCCCTGCTTCTTCGTCACAGTAAAGCCGACGCGGGGCTCGCTTGCGGGATCCTTGCGATCGAGAACCTCTAGAAGGAAGAGAGGTCCACGCCGCTTCTCACCGTCCCTCACGGCAAGAAACTGCGGCCGACTTTTCAGCCGCCCGACAGTTCGCTGCATTTTGTCTTGCGACTTCATCGCCCGGTCGATCTCGGGCTATCGACACTTAGGCCGACAGACGCTTGCGGCCACGTGCGCGACGGGCAGCAAGAACCTTGCGACCACCGGGCGTCGCCATACGAGCACGAAAGCCGTGACGACGCTTGCGAACAAGCTTGGATGGTTGGTAGGTACGCTTCATTTTTTTAACACCGCGGTGTGCGGCCCTTCTTGAAGTTGCTCCGTGAAGAGCAAGAGCGTTGTTTGAAAACGTTTCGGCCACAGGTGCGCGGATGCGCTTCAGCCTGAGATGCCGCACGTGCGCGGCTTATAAGGGCATCAGCCGCGCAAAGTCAATCTTGCCGCCTTCACATCACGGTAACTCTGAGTCCGACATTGTTCAGGTGACCCGTTTGGACGCGTCGGTTGCGACACAAACTCTGATTTAAGTTCAGGTTTCCTTAATTACTCGATGGCAAATTTTGTGCAATCGAAGCTGTCCGGGAGCGGGGGCTCAGTAACCGGCGACAGGCAAGACAGGAAGGGCGGAATGAGAATTCGAGGCAAAATCAATTTACTTGTTGGTATACTGAGTCTGGTTGCATTGGTTGTCGGCGGATTGTCGCTCTTTGCAATTCATGAGTACAGCAATCGTATCGTGGCATTCGATAATGCTGCCGCGCGTGCCTTTAAAGGCGAGGCGCTGAACCGCGCGGTCACGGCCGTTGTCATGGAAGCGCGTGGTATCTATGCTGCCAAAGACGCCGCAGACGCGGAGAAGTTTGGTCCGGGCCTCATGAAGAGCCTGGATAAGATCGATCAGATTTTGGCCTCCTGGCAACCTTTGGTTCCTAAGGAGCAGCGGGCTGTCTTCGACGCTATGTTGTCGCGCGCGAAAGAATTCCGCGCGTTCCGTTCCGAAACGGTCCGGCTGGCGAAGGAAGAAGGTCCTGCCGCAGCCAACAAGCAGGGCAATAACGAGGCAAATCGTAACAATCGCAAGGCATTTCAGGCTGAGATCGATGCCGTCGTTGCTGCTGACCTTGCCGAGCTAGAGAGTGTCCAGAAGAGCACCGAAACCTTCGGTCGAACACTGTTCGTCATGATCGCTGCGATCACTGCTGTCGGCGTTATCGCAGGCGCTGCGGTTGGCTTGTTTATCGGCTCTCGTTCATTGAGTAACCCGATCCTTGGCCTGACCGAAGCGATGAAGCGCCTTGCCAGCGGAGACTATTCTGCCGACATTCCATTGATGGGGCGCCAAGATGAGATCGGCGACATGGCTGCTGCCGTCGAGGTGTTTAAATCGAACGGTGTCGAAGTCAATCGCATGAATGCGCAGGAAAACGCGAATCGCGCCAAGAGCGATGCTCTCCAGAATCGCATGGCCAGTGTTCTTGCGGCAGCTGCGAGCGGTGATTTCTCTTCGCGCATCAACAAGGAGTTCGGTGATCCGGCGCTAGATCGCTTTGCTCGCAATGTCGATGAACTGCTCGAGGCGGTTGACTCTGGACTGACCCAGACCGGTGCAATTCTGAAACGTCTCGCCATCGGTGATCTGACCGATACAATGCGCGGAGACTTCCGCGGTGCCTTTGCCGAACTGCAAACCAACGTGAATGAGGCCATCACGGGTCTGCGCAAGACAATGGAAGAGATCCGCAACGCCACGAGCTCGATCAACAGCAACTCAGAAGAGCTGCGTATAGCGGCAGATGATCTTTCCCGCCGGACGGAACAGCAGGCCGCCGCGCTTGAACAGACGTCGGCCTCGCTTGATCAAATTACCGCTGTGGTCAAGACATCCACAACGCGAGCCCAGGAAGCCAGTGAAATGGTGACCGAAGCCAAGCAGAGCGCCGCCCAATCCGCGACCGTTGTTCGTGATGCAATCACCGCAATGGGCCGCATTGAGCAGGCTTCTCACGAAATTTCTCAGATCATCAATGTGATCGATGAAATTGCCTTCCAGACGAACCTGCTGGCTTTGAACGCAGGCGTCGAAGCGGCTCGCGCCGGTGAAGCTGGCAAAGGCTTTGCCGTCGTTGCCCAGGAGGTTCGTGAACTGGCTCAGCGCTCTGCGAATGCCGCCAAGGACATCAAGACGCTCATCACGAAGTCTGGCGACGAGGTTGCTGGCGGTGTGAAGCTTGTGCAGAAGACGGGCGCTTCGCTCCACGAAATCGAGACGCAGGTCCTCAGCATCAACGATCACATCCATTCGATCGCAGTTGCTGCTAGGGAGCAGGCAACCGGCCTTCACGAGATCAACACCGCCATCAATCAGATGGACCAGGTCACGCAGAAGAATGCGGCCATGGTGGAGGAAACCTCTGCCGCGACACATAAGCTGTCCAGCGAAACTGCAACGCTTTTCTCACTTCTGTCGCACTTCAAGATTGGTGATATGGTCGCTGCTGCCTCTACGAATTACGTTACCGAAGCAACGGCGCGCCCGGTTGTGTCTCGTGCGCCGAGAGCCGCCGATGTTGGATCTGCTCCGAAGGCATCGCCGGCCCGCAAGATCATGGGCAATCTCGCCCGCGCTCTCTCAGCACCAGCCGCCGCTGTTGCGGTTGCACCCAGCGGCGAGAACTGGGAAGAGTTCTGAGAACTTCCGAATTAACGAACTGTAATGCAGGTTTAGCGTCCGAGGGCTGGAAAAACCCTTCGGGCGCTATTATCATCTCGTTGCAACATGAGAGGCCCCGGATGGCCGCTAGGCAACTGAATCGGAGTTCCGCATGAACAGACTGGCGGACCTATCCGGCCGACAGACGCTGACAGCCGACGATGCGGAGGCGGCGATACGCCGGATGCCGCGCCGACTGCACGGCCTTTCAGGACGCCTTCTTTGGTTGACGGTCGCCTTCGTCATGTTTGCGGAAGTTCTGATTTTCATACCGTCCATTTCGGTGATGCGTACCACCTGGCTGCGCGACAGGTTGGACACGGCTGCTGCTGCCGGGATTGTCATCGATGGGCTGCAGCCAGCCGAATTGCCCCGCGAAGTCCAGGACGATACGCTGCTTGCGACCGGGACGAAGGTTCTGGCGCTGCGCAAGGACGGAACGTCACGACTTCTGGCGGCTATTGATGTGCCGCCACAGGTCGATGACCAGTATGATCTCGCCAATGAAGGCGCCGTTGACGCCATGCACAATGCGCTTGGCACACTTTTTTTTGGTGGCGGAAAGGTGATGCGCGTCTTTGGTCCGATCGGTGAGACCGATATGCTCATAGAGCTTGTCATGACGGACGATGCCCTGCGCAAAGCAATGATCAGTTTTTCGAAGCTCATGTTCGGTATTTCGCTCTTGATCTCCATAGTGACGGCGGGACTGATTTACGTCTCGATCAATCGCATGATGATCAGTCCGATCCGTCGCTTGACGCATGGCATGCAGCGCTTTTCAGATCGCCCCGAGGATCCGGAGCGTATTTTTCAGCCGGGTAGGGCAAAGGGCGAGCTTGAAGTCGCTGGTCAACATCTGGCTGCGATGCAGACGGAATTACAGCGCACGCTCAAACAACAAAAGAATCTCGCCGATCTTGGTCTCGCGGTTTCGAAGATCAATCACGATATGCGCAACATTCTCGCCTCGGCCCAACTGATGTCCGACCGTCTGGTAGACGTGGAAGATCCCATGGTGCGAAGCTTTGCCCCCAAGCTGCTGCGCACGATCGATCGAGCAGTCGGCTATACCAATGAAGTTCTTGCCTATGGCCAGGCCTCGGAGGCGGCGCCGCGCCGCAGGCTGCTGAAGCTCGCCGACCTCTGTCAGGATGTTCGGGAAATGCTGGCCATCGATCCGGAAGGAACCATTGGTTTCGTCGAGCAGATTGCGGAGGATTTGGAAGTTGATGCCGATGGTGAGCAGTTGTTCCGCGTTATCCACAATCTGTGTCGAAACGCCGTTCAGGCACTCAGTCAGGCAGAGCTCGGCGAAGAAGGGCAGGCTCATCGCATTACCCTCAGTGCGCAACGCGTAGGATCGGTTGTCAGCATCATTATCGACGATAATGGGCCCGGCATGCCTCAGAAAGCCCGGGAGAACCTGTTCACAGCGTTTCGGGGCGCTGCACGTTCCGGTGGGACGGGTCTAGGCTTGGCCATAGCGCGCGAGCTTGTGCTCGCTCACGGGGGTACGATTGCGCTTGTCGAGAAGCCGGGGCGTGGCACCCAATTTCGCATAGAGATTCCCGATCGTCCGGTCTCGCTGGAGAGCTATCGAGCGCGAGCGTGAAAATAATCATTGTAAATCAATGACATAAATCTGTATTGAAAGAAAATGCCGACTTGCTTTTCAAAAGCGCTTGCAATCCGAAACGTAACGCTTTAGAGGATCGCCAACGCCGACGGACAGTCAGCGAGGCAAGCACCCGTAGCTCAGCTGGATAGAGCACCAGACTACGAATCTGGGGGTCAGGAGTTCGAATCTCTTCGGGTGCGCCATTCCATCTCACTGATGGGAAACAACAATCTGATTTTCCTAATGAATTCCCTGCCGCTTTTGATACACAAAGGTGGCACACATGGTTCTTTCTATGCCCTCACCATATAAGCACCCGGCGACTGGCGTTTATTGGTATCGTCAACGAGTGCCGACGCGACTTAAGTCAGCAGCAAAGGGCAAAGTTGTAACCGTCTTAATCGACGGACATTCATCGTCACCAACCATTGGAGACGATCTCAAGGTGTCATTGCGGACAAAGGTGCCCTTGGAGGCCAAGCGTCTGGCTGGTGAGGCTCAGGCAGAGTTCGACCGGGTTTGGCTGAGCTTCGAGCAAGGTCCAGTCTCTCTGACCCTGAAGCAAATCGTCGCTCTCTCAGGTCAGATGTACCATACAATCCGGCAGGTGCTGGAGGATGACCCCGGCGAAGCCGCTTTGTGGGCTGCACGCAAACGTGAGCGTAAAGCTGAAGAGCAACGTCATATCGGCTCTGCATTATCTGAACTGAGGCTTCGAACAGCACCCAGCCTTTCTGAGCGCCTTGGTTCATGGGTTGATGGCGCGCTCTCGCAGCATCATCTCACCGTCACCGAAGCTACTTATCAGCGTCTTTTGGTTGAGTTCGACCGTGCCGCCGCTGATGTCGCGGACCTACTGGAAAGGCGGGCACAGGGTGATTTCGGTGTAGATACCGTGGGCGGTCGATTTCCTGCTTACATCCCAGCGGACCAACCCAAAGCACCAGAGAGCCAAGGGCCAAGCCTCACCAAGCTACTGTCCGCTTGGTCGAACCGGCTGAAGCAGCCAAAGCCGCAAACTATCATCCGCTATACGGGCATTGTGAAGCAGCTCATCGCCTATCTAGGGCATGACGACGCTTCTCGGGTAACCGATGCGGACCTTGTTCGCTGGCATTCAGAATTGACGACATCAGGGGCGGTGTCTCATGACACCTTCATCAAAGCTTACAGAGCAGCGGTCAGTACCATATACGCTTACGGGATGACCGCGCAGGGCGGGAAGTTGGTCACGGACAATCCCGCTGAGAAGCTACTGCTAGAGGGACCGAAAAAGACCCAGAGTCGGCCTAAGAGCTTCTTCGTTCATGAGGCTCATAGCATCCTTCGGTGTGCGCTGGATGCGCTTACCGTCGAAAACAACTATTCCGAAGCCAATCGCGCAGCCATGCGATGGGTGCCGTGGATTTGCGCGTATACTGGTGCGCGTGCAGGCGAGGTATGCCAGCTTCGAAAGGAGGATTTCATAGAGATTGATGGCGTTCGGTGCATCGCCTTGCTCCCTGATGCCGGAACGATCAAGACAGGGAAGTTCCGCCATGTTCCGTTGCATCCGCATTTATTAGAGCAAGGCATCTGGGAATACGCCAAGAGAGCAAAAGCCGGACCTCTGTTTTACAACGGCAATCTGACTTCCGGCCAGCCTTGGGTGCAGACTGTCCAGATACTTGGCGAGTGGGTGCGAGGTACAGCCAAGGTTACCGACCCGCGAATAGGCCCGAACCACGCTTGGCGGCATTGGTTCAAATCCAAGGGACGGACGGCAGGGGTGGATGACGCATATCTTGATGCGATTTGCGGACACACTTCGCCTGCGCAGGGGCGTAAATATGGCGAGTTTGAGCCTCCTGCACTGCTGCGTGAGATAAAGAAACTACCGGCAATTGATCCCCGAAGGAAGGATGGGGACTGAAGCCCCTTGGTGGGCTCATGGCGCGAAGCCATCGGCTTCTCTGGCCGCTGTCGTAGTTGCGTTCACGCGCCCATCTGGGGACTTCAGTGGCCCTCATGGTGTCTGATAGCGGACACTACCATCTTCAATTAGGTCTGATCCTGGTATGGTTCCTGTTTTAGCCGCTATCGGCGCATTCGTTGCCGTCAATTTCCTTCTCGCCATTTTGGCTGGCTTTCTATGTGGCGTGAGCAGAACCATGTTCGTGCTCATCAGGCTTTCCTATTTTTCTCCTGTGATCAAAGGGGCGTGTTTGGCCGCTTCCGTTTGGGCGGGTGTGTTCGCCTACAACGCCTCAGTCTGAGGCCCCCGATGTATCTTGCCGGTCACTTCAGGGTTGAAAGTGAATTGGCCGCACCCAAGGAAATCTGGACGCTGAACCCCGCGACAGCGAGGCGCAAGGAACCCCAGAATGACCCACGCAATCACCCCTATCGTCACCCTTCAGAACGGCCAGCCGGTCACCACAAGCGCCAACGTGGCTGAGCTATTCGGGAAGCGGCACGACCACGTTCTCCGCGACATCGACGCGCTCTTAGAAGCTGAGCCCACCATTGCCCCCAATTTTGGGGCCATTGAAGTGGCGGTCAAAGTCGGCTTCGGATACCGCAGAAGTCGCGCCTTCAACATCTCCCGAGACGGCTTCACGCTCCTCGCCATGGGCTTCACCGGAGCTAAGGCGCTGCACTTCAAGCTGGCCTACATCACCCGCTTCAATGAGATGGAGCGGGCCCTGCACCACGCAGCCCGCAGCAAAGCCTTCGGTGCCAACGTGGTTCGAGAGTTCCAGCTCGACGGTCTCAGGCTCCGCGCTCTGGCAACCGAACACGGCCCTCGGGTGGTCGCCTGAAATCGATTTGGGCCCACCCGAAGAAATCCAAACCTTTCCTTCCGGCCCCGTAGCTTCCCGCTGCGGGGTTTTTCATTTGAGGATCATCATGAGACAATCCAACATCAACGACAGAGCCCAAAGGGCATTCGACTTCTTCGTTTCGAAGGGGTGGAGCCCTGCACAGGCCGCTGGCATCGTCGGTAACGGACAGGCCGAAAGCGGCAAGGGACTAAACGAACGTGCAGTAGGCGACAGCGGTGCAGCCCTCGGCATCTTTCAGTGGAACGACCGGAGACCCAAGCTCATCCAGTGGGCGAAGAACAACGGTCGGGACCACCTCGACTTCGACACCCAGCTTGAGTTCGCGCAACACGAGCTGGAGACTTCCGAGAGCTACGCGGCCAGCCGCCTGAGAGCTGCCACTACAGTGGACGAAGCGGCTGCTGCATTCATGCACTTCGAACGTCCCAGCGGCTACAGCCGGAACAACCCCACAGCGGGCCACAATTGGGCTGGCCGTCTGGCGAACGCTAAGGCCATCTTCGGTGGCAACATGAGTTATCCCCAGATTGACCGTGGGAACATCCCTCGCGAGTCCGTTTCCTCCACCCCGAACGGCGATAAGGTCTCCTTCGACAATCCGATTTCTCCGCGTGCGGTGACCACTGATGTCGAGATGAACCAGTTCAATGCACAGCAGGCCGCTCAGGCACCTGCGTTCGACTCGAAGTGGGATGCCTTCAAGGCCGCTCGCGAGGACGAAAGCATGATCAATTGGATGATGAAGGGCCGCACGGACCTCCTTCCTGATCCAAACTGGCAACCCACTCCCGACATCCTCAACGCTGCCAAGGCTGGCGTGCCAGAGCAATTCTGGCCCCAGCTCGGTAAGGCGCACTCTCAGGCCCACCTCGAACAGATCAAAGAGGGCATCCTCGCTGACGTGGACTATGAGAAGAAGATGGAGGGTCTGGGCTGGACAGGCACGGGCCTGCGTGTCGGTGCGAGCCTCACGACCATCGACAACCTGGCACTCCTCCTGCTGGCCCCTGAAGTGAGCCTCCCGAAATACGGTGGGATGCTCGCTAAGGTCGGCATAAAGGCCGCTGAGGGCGCATTCATCAACACCCTCACGGAAATCCCTCGCGTGGCCTACAAGCCATCAGCGAACGGAACTGACCTGCTGTGGGCGGCTGGTACAGGTGCGGCCCTCGGTGGTGCCTTCGGTGCATTCGCCAAGAACCCCGCACTGGCCCAAGAGAGTGCCGAGTACATCCGCATCGGCAAGAGCCTTCAGGCCCATGCTGAGGAAGAGCTGAAGGCGGGCACCATGCTCCGCTCTGTGGACCTTCCCGGTTCCGCTGGTGCTGCCCGAGTAAGCTCCCGTGACGTGCTCACTGACGCTGGCGAAGACTGGCTTCACGGTGCGGTGGACAATGCCATTGAACGCTCATGGGCTTCTCGCATCCGCTGGGATGTGGCTGGCAAGGGTAAGGCTTCCGAGAACCCCGCAACGCGAGCTTTCACAAGCCACGCTGTGGTGGACGTTGTGGGCAATGCCGACAAGACGAAGGTATCCCACATCGCTGCCGAAGAGTGGCAGAAGCAGCTCGACTTCGACTTCTCCATGCGTGCCGAGCAAGGGCACGTTCAGCACTTCAACGAGTTCATGACCTCTCGCGGGATCACCGGAGCGGGCAAGGACGAGGCTGAGGTGGAGTTCAAGAAGCTGGTCACCAACTATCTCGACAACGTTCGTCCTGAAAAGGAATGGGACGCTGCCGTGAAGAAGCAGGGTGACCTCATCCGCAAGAGCTATGCTGACTACCTCGAATACCTCAAGAACCCCGGCTTGCTGGATGGTTCAGAGCGTCGAGCGGTGGCAGGCTTCGAGAACGTGGACCGGGCTCCCTATCGGCCCAACATCGCGGACCACCAGAAGATTGACGCACACAGCGTCCGTTATGGTGACGATACGATGCGTGAGTTCGTGGCCCAAGCGTTCCTTCGGAAGGTGCCCGAGCTGGGCGAAGAGCTGGCCCGTCGAATGGGCAAGGGTTACTGGCGCACCCTCCGAGAAGCTACGGCTGGCATGAGCAACCTCGATAGGGTGCTTCATGGCAACGATATGGAGGCCCTGAAGAAGGCGTTACAGGACATCGACCTCTCGGACGCTGACATCCAGAAGGTCATCAGCGTGGCGAAGCCCAAGCCCTCGAAGGAAGGCGGCACGGCCCGGTCGAAGCGCAAGGCGCTCTACGACAACAACTTCGAGATGATGGTCCGCAACAAGAGCACGGGGGAGATGGAGAAGCTGAGGATGGCCGACCTGTTTCAGGACGACTACCTCTATGGCTTCAAGAGCTATTCCCGTCAGATGTCCGGCCAGATTGGCATGGCGATGATGCGGATTAAGAACCCGCTCTACAGCGCAGATAATCCTCACGCTGCTGAGTTCCTTGTCGATGGCATCACCTCGCGTGGTGAGTTCGACAAGTTCGTTCGTGAGATGCGTTCTGTCTGGGATGCCAAGACCCACATCCCGCACGCTGACCGCATGAAGGCAGCGAATGCGGACGAGGCTCGGCTCCAGTTCATCTACGACCGGATCACCGGCACGCCGGATCAGACCAAGTTCCCGAACCTCGCGAAGTGGGCTCGTGCCGTTCACGGCTACAACTACACCCGCGTCATGAACCAAGTCGGCCTTGCGCAGCTTGGTGAAATGCTGGGCGTGGGAACTCAGATTGGCCTCAAGGCTGCACTCGAAGGGATGCCCTCGTTCAGGGCCATGTTGCGTGACGCGAAGACCGGCCAGCTCCAAACATCGTTCGCTCGCGAGATGGAGGAGCTTTCAGGCTTCGGTGCGGACTGGTTCCGTGACGGCTTCAGGCATCACCTTGACGACATGGGTGAGATGATCAACCGGAGCGCCAACGGCCAGCGGTGGAACAAGGTCGATGACCTTCTGCACACCGGCAAGCGGATCACCAACGTGGTCTCTGGCATGAGCACCGTGGACACGTTCTCACGGCGCTGGGCATCCGCAGCAGCGGTCATGAAGATTGTCAACGCAGCCGCGAAGACAGCCGAAGGGGGTAGCGTCAAGGGCCTCAACATGAACCGTATGCGTGCCCTCGGACTGGACGATGACATGGCCCATCGCGTGTTCGCTCAGATCAGGAAGCACGCGGACTTTGAGGATGGCGCAATCTCCAGCCGGAAATATCTCGCAGGAAACTTCGGCAAGTGGGATGATCAGGAAGCCCTCTCGCACTTCCGCACGGCTGTGTGGAGGTGGAGCCGAATGGTCATTCAGGACAACGTGGTGGGGCAGGGGAACGTGATGCTCTCGCATCCGATGGCCCGCACCATCCTTCAGTTCCGAAACTTCATGATGAATGCATGGACGAACCAGCTTCTTCGCAACCTCCACCACATGGACTTCAACACCTTCGCCTCCTTTATGACCACTTCGGTGGTGGGTGGCATGGTCTACACGGCTCAGCAGTACCTCAACTCTACGGGCCGCTCGGACCAGAAGGACTACTTGGAGGAGAAGTTGAGCCCTAGCGGCATTGCAAAGGCAATGGTTCAGCGTGGCGAATGGTCGAGCATCATGCCCACCATCATCGATACGGGCCTGTATGTGACGAGCTTCAAGCCTTGGTTTGAAGACCGTGCGTCAGGTCTGGCATCTAACGCCTTCAGCAATCCTACCTTTGATCTGGCGAGCACTGGCTTGAAGGCCAGCCACGGGATTGGTCGTGCAATCCGACAGGGGGGCTGGTCGCAGAGCGAAATCAGAGCCCTGCAACGCATCATGCCTTTCCAGAACGTCATCGGCGTTCAGCCTCTGGTTAACTCGTTGATCCGTCATCAGCCGGAACGGACACGAAGCTCCTCGTGGTGAGGCAGTATCAAAAGCATCCCTCGGAGTAAAAGCTCCGGGGGTGCTGATCATCCCAGCCTCTTTCCTGTTGGCTCGTGGTCCTTCTGGGCCGCGCTGCCGTGGCTTCTGGAACAGCTCATCAACATCCCCTCGGCTTCGACCCTGCGTGACCTGAACGGCGCGTGGGCAAACCGCAATCACCACTGAACCCAGCGTCTTTACGCACCTGACTTCAAGGAAAATGCAAATGAACCAGATGGTGAACCTGAACACCGCTTCCACTCTCACCATGTCCAGCCGTGAAATCGCAGAGCTGACCGGCAAGACACACGATAACGTTCGCCGTGATGTTCGTAACATGGCGCAAGAGCTTTCCCTCAAACTTGAAGAAAAGGTCGTCCCTTCTACTGGTGGCCGCCCTTCGCTTGAATACCTACTCCCCAAGCGGGAAACCCTCATCCTCGTCTCCGGCTATTCGGTCACTCTCCGCACCCGCATCATCGACAGGTGGATGGAACTGGAAGCTAAGGACACGCACCAGCCGGTCACCATGCTTTCAATACCCAACTTCGCAGACCCGGCAGAGGCCGCTATTGCGTGGGCTGCTGAGTGGAAAGCGAAGCAGTTAGCCGAGCAAAAGTTCGAAGAGGCCAAGCCTCAGCTTGCTATTGCCGAGCGCGTAGTCTCCCACAACCACAGCCTCAGCCGGTTCATCCGCACGCTGGACGGCATTAACCAGAAAGCCATCAAGAAAGACCTGATGCGGCTCGGCTACTTCTACAAGCAGGGCGGCACCTATCGCGTCTATGCCAAGCACCGCAACGTCTTCACCGAGAAGGCGCTGGCTGAGTTCGGCAGCGTAGACATCTTCCCCACGGCGGAAGGCAAGGCACTGCTGGTGCAGCTCTACGAGGCTGGCAAGCTGACCATGCGCAAGGGCTGCGATGAGATGGGACGCCCGACCACATCCACCTAAGTCAGCTCTCGTTCATCTCCTCATCACCCACCCTCAGCGCCCCCGTTCTCACCAGAGCGGGGGCTTTTTGTTTCCAACAACCGTAGGATCACACATGCTCTATACCTCCCAGCTCCTCGATAGAAAGACCGGGGAACTTGTCCTTGTCGAAGACGGGGATTGGATCACCATCACTGAACTGGCGGAACTTCACTCAGTCGGCCCTCGCCGCATTAGGATCATCCTTCGGCACATGGACTTTCTGCAAATCGAAGGCGGGGGAAGACAACATCGTCATAGGCTCTGCCCATGGGTGACGGCCAAAGGTTGGGGCAAACGCATTCAAGCGAAGGGGACCATTCCTTTTGATGTCATCAGCCCTCTTGCCAGAGACTGGATAGCGGAGCGGTGGTCTCAAGCAACAAGCTCGCTTGAGCTGAAAGAGAATGGTCCGGTGGCGGAAGCCAAAGCGGCATTGGAAAGCTTCCGAGACGGTCGGAACAGCTACAGACGTTCTATCCGCGAACGGTTTGCACATCGCGAAGACAACCCGCCAGACATGGAGGTCACGGAGATGGTCTCGTGGCTGAACCACTTCTTCCCGAGGCTCAGCCATTCCGACATTGCCACGATCCTTGATGTCAGTCAGCAGCTCGTGAGCCGCTATCTTGGGGAGCGTCAGAGGGAAAAGGCCAGATGGAAGGAATGCAGGGAAGCGCAATTGAAGAGGAAGCCCGGTTCACTTTGGTTCTCTTGATGGACCGTTTGAGGCCGCTTAGGGGGGTACGTAGGTATATTACTTAAGCCCACAACACGTCAGAAAATGGTGAGGGCCACGGTGGTGCTTACCGTGACCCTCGTTCTTGTAGTCACTCTAGCGGAGTGGGGCCGGGTGATGGCCGAATGCCATCAACAGGTAATTTAGCTGGCACTCCGAAGACACTGCGGAGATAGCAAGGACACCCGGAAGACAGCTCAAGACCACTATGAGGCCAATGCCGAGCTGAGGAAGTCCTGTAAGAAGTTCACTGGTGGTCCTAAGGTGGACACTTGGGTGGACGTGTACAAACAGGGTGTCAATAAAAGTCGGTGCAAGTTGTGCTGGCAGCTAGACAGTTTCTTACCTTCGATTAATGATACATCCATCAGACACAGGTAGGGAGGAACCATGGACTGCATCATACTTGTGGACAACTCGAATATATTCATTGAGGGCCAGAAGGCTTCGGCGTTTCGCAAGGGGCAATTACCTGCTGAAGCTGGCGGCAAGCGTCCCGCCGATCCGTCGTGGCGTATTGACTTTGCCAAGCTCCTGAAGGTGCTTGCGAATGGGCGAAACATCCACGCCGCCTTTCTGGTAGGTTCTCGTCCGCCGCCGAAAGACGATGTCTGGGAAATGGCCAAGAACGGTGGCTTTGAAGTCATCACCCATGACCGCGACTCCCAGAACAAAGAGAAGGCTGTGGATACGGAGCTCGTCGCTCAGGGGACCCTTGCCGTTGCGACCGGCCCAAATACAGGAGTTCTTGTTATCGCGTCAGGCGACCGCGATTTTATCCCTCTGGTCAATATTGCTCACAAACGCGGATGGACCGTCGAGATGGCGGCATTTCAAAGTGCTTTCACCGATGGCGGTGAGATGGCCACGACGGTCGATATGACACGCCCTCTTGATGGTTCGTTGGACTTGATCGGACACAATGCCTACAAGTGGCCCGCTTGATTGCCGCACGACGGACAGACCACAGGTGATTAGGGCCCACCTAACGTCGTCAATTAGGGCCCACCCTAGGAGAGAGTGATAAATAGGTGAGGGAGAGGGGATGTGAGAATACCCTCTCTCTCCCTGATCCTATTTCTGATGATGGGAGTGGATAGTGAGAGTGAACAGATAGAGGTGAGAGATAGGAGACCTAAAGGATAACCTAAAGGGGGAGTGAGGGATTGACCGCCACCAGCATCCTCCGACACCTATTCTCCGATGCAATTGAGCAATTTTCACCGACCACCCCGCCTCCTCACGTCCTTCGTTGGTAGGTGGTCTCCCAAGCTATTATTGCCCCATCTGGGAAAATGCGAAGTAGGGCGTCACGTGGTCCGAAATGGGCCGTTTAGTTGGCGGCAAAAATCCGAGCGTCAGCCTCGACTGGACTTGCTTGTAGTTTCCCCCGTGCCCTGCCTAATGCAGTGAGGCGGCCTAGAATCCGCAGACGGCTACGATACACGACGCTCGCATACGGAGGATTGAGACAAGTATGAAAATGGACACCATCAAGAAGTATCTTAAACGTCACACCGTCATGAGCAGGAAGAGCACCTTCTCGAATGCATTTGCCTCTGCGCTCGCTCCGCAGGACAGGTACTCTCCATTAGCAGTCGCTGACGGTTTACGTGAGCTGGGCCAAGACCCTGAAGATGACCTCAACTGCGTTTATTGCGGTGACGCTGCGCAAACTTGGGACCACGTGTTCAATAGGGTCGTTGATGGTGAGTTCTCGGGATACGGGCACTACATCCGAAATTTAGTGCCTTGTTGTCGTAGCTGCAATGAACGGAAGGGTAAGGACAACTGGCGGCACTGGTTGGCCAAGCTTGCTCCTCCTGATGAGGCAGAAAGAGCTGCTCGCATCGAAAGTTTCCTCGCGCCTCTCAAGTCTCCCGAGCACATCCATGATCACTTGAAGAATGAGCTGGCGGACGAACTGGAGCGTTATCGGGAAATTCGGAGAAAAGTATTTGATCTTATGAAAGAGGCAGACCTCGTCGCTGAAGCCATTCGCAGCAGGATTACGGAGAACCTTCTTACTCACGGCTCGACTGATGACCGTTGAAGTATACCTCAGCGTACATCTTCATGCTGACCACAAAGACCGTCCGTAAGGGTTGACTTCATTCTACGGACATGCATTTCTGCGGACACAATCCATACGGTCAGTCAGGAAGCTTCATGTCCACTATCCTCTATGCCCGCGTCTCGACAGCGGACCAGACCCTTCATCACCAAAAGACACAAGCCGAGCAGGCGGGTTTCGTCATTGACGCTGTGGTAAGTGACCATGGCGTCTCAGGCGCATCCACAGCCCTCAGAGAGCGTCCTGAAGGCAAGCGGCTCTTCGACATGCTGCGCAAGGGTGACACCCTCGTGGTGCGCTGGGTGGACCGCCTCGGGCGAAACTACCAAGACGTTACGGACATCATCAGAGAGTTCATGGGGCGTGGCGTCATCATCCGCACGGTCATCAATAACATGACCTTTGACGGCTCGACCACGGACCCCGTTCAGATGGCTGTGAGAGACGCGCTCATTGCGTTCATGGCGGCAACCGCACAGGCACAGCACGAGGCAACGAAAGCCAGCCAGCGGGCCGGTATCGAGGCGGCGAAAGCGGAAGGCAAAACCTACCTCGGGAGAAAGCCGAGCTATGACCGGAAGTCGTTCAATGCCGTCATTGATATGCTCGGAACCGGAGCGACGAGCGTCAGCGAGATTGCAAGAGTGACGGGTCTCACAAGGCAGACCGTTCTCCGCATCAAGCAAGACCCCGCGAAGGCTGAAGCTCTGCTTGCCACTTGGGGGCTCGCTTAATCGCGTCCGCGCTTCTCTCCGGGCGTATCGATTGCTTTTCGGCAGATCACCAAAGCGAGCCACGTAAGCTGACACATGAGGGCTGGTTCAGTGGCCCTCTGAGAGGCCAGTTTTTCAACACCGAAGCCGTTCCTTAAGCTCCCGTGCGGCAATCCCGGATCTATCCACCTGTGCGATAAACCCGTAAGTGAATGATTTTATTTATCTTTACAGGATTTGCGGTTTGACTCATAAGCCTCTGCCAGCAGCATGACGCAGCATAACGGAGGCAAACATGGGTCCATTCATCGTCAGCTTCAACATCCCCTACATCTGTGACTTTTTCTTCTCGTCTGATGACGTAACGTCCTCCAGACCGGGGCGCTTCTTTGACGCCATGTGGATTGCCGGGGGCGTAATGCTGTGGCGGGGCCACAAGCATCTCATCATCGAACTGCACCTACTGCGAACGATGCACGCCATGTTCCTTAGGCATTCGAAGCCTGTATCGGACACGCTTGCTACCCGCTAAGCGCACCTCCTCGTTCCACAACGAAACCAATTTCAAGGAAGGCCCAACATGAGAATGACTGACCACAACGCGGAAATTGTCGAGCTGAAGATTGTCCCTCGAAATCGAATGAAAGCTGCCGAGCACAAGCGCTTCAAAAAGTGGGAACACTGGTTGATCCACACGCTAACCGCAATCCACCACATGGGGGCCTTCGGACTGCCAAGAGCAAGCAACATCCTCGAAGAGACGAGGAACACTCTACAAGCCATGCATGACGGCGTGGAGTGCTTCGTCGAGCAGGAGGAGGCTTTGCGCTATGAAGCCGCCCCTGAGCTTCCTGATGTATGGCCTGCCGACTTTCCAGTGAGGCTGGCGTTTACGGCATTCACCTACATTCAAGAGGTACGTGAGGCCGCCAAGATGAAGAAGGCGGCTGCGGGAGGACCGGAATAAGGCACGTCAACCCTTGACGGGTGGTCCACCACATTGGTACACAGACAACAGTTGGCAGGGAAAATTCTCCAACGAAATCAGTGAAATGGGCGCTCTCTGAAGGTTTTCGAATCTCTTCGGGTGCGCCATTTCAGTACAGAACTGCGAACGCCGATTGCCGCCGATTCCACGCTGGAAGCGGCGACGAGCGTTTGCAGCAGTTCCGATTTCGTCCCCATGATGCGAATTTCATCGTCCGCGACCTCGACGCGTTGCGCGAAGGCGCGCAGGTAATCCCGCCGATAGCCGCCTCCTTCGATCCGCAGGCTACCGCGCGCCGCGGCAGACAGCGTGTCGATCATGTCCGGTGTCACGGCCCTGTCGCCCGAGCCGTCGAGCGTCGCCCGTATCCGCTCGGCATCGGCCGCCGCCTGGTCCCGGATCGCCTTGAGGCCGGCGATGCGGTCCTTGAGGCCCACATCGTCGAGCGCGGCCACGCCTGATTCGATCGCGTCATAGAGCCGGCCCAACCGCTGATCGGTCTCCGTGATTCGCCGGTGGAGATCCGCCAGATGTTCGCGACGGCGTTCGGTTCGCTCCTGCCGGCGGTCGAGAAGGCTGGAAAGGATCGTCTCCAACCGCTTTGGCTGTAGCAGGCGTTCTTCGAGATGGCTGGCGACCAGATGGTCGAGCCTGTCCATCGGGATCGAGCGACCTTCGCAACCAGCCTTTCCCTGCCGGGCCTTGGTGGAGCAGGTGTAATAGCGATACATGCCGCCCGCGCTGCCCTTGCCGGTACGCATTGTCATCGCCCCGCCGCACTTTGCGCAGAAGCAGATGCCAGTCAGGAGCGTCGGACCGCTCGTGACCCGCGATGGGATCACCATCGGGTTGCGGGACTTGAGGCGGGCCTGAACCGCATCGAAGATGTCGCGATCGATCAGCGATGGAACCGCCATGATCGCTACTTCGCTCTCCGGCTTCTTCTCGCGATTCTTGAAAGACCGGGTATTGAACCTGTGCTCGCCGATATAGGTCGTGCGGGTCAGGATGGCGTGGATTTGCGCCAAGCCCCATTTCCCGCCATCGCGGGTAAAAATGCGGCGTTCATTCAGGTAGGTGGTAATTGCCTTGACGCCTTTCGGGCCAGAGATGCCATCGCCTTCCAGGAACAGGCGATAGATGAGCCGGACCGTTTCCGCGTGCAGCGGGTCGATCTCCAGCTTCTTCTTGGTCTTCGACCCACGCTGTTCGGCAGCGATGATACGATAGCCGATCGGCGGCCGCGCGCCATTCCAAAAGCCCTGCCTCGCGTTCTCGTTCATGGCGCGCAGGACGTGCTTGGCGTTCTCCTTCGATTGGTACTCGTCGAACAGCGCCATGATCTGCCGCATCATGACGTGCATCGGATCGTCACCCATCTCCTGCGTGATGGAGACGAGCTTCACGCCATTCTTGGCGAGCTTGCGGACGTAGAATTCCAGTTCGAAGTGATCGCGGAAGAAGCGGCTGAACGAGTGGACCACGACGACATCGAAGGGGGCCGGTTTGGTCGTGCCCGCTTCGATCATGCGCTGAAATTCCGGACGCCGATCGTTGGTGGCGGATGCGCCGGCCTCGACGAAGGTTTCGACCAGTTCGTACCCGCGCGAGGCGCAATACGCTTCGCCCTGTTTACGTTGATCGGGGATGGAGACGTCATGTTCGGCCTGGCGGGTGGTCGAGACACGGAGATAAAGAGCGGCGCGCTGGGCGATGGAGGGCGATTGCATGTTCATGCGCGGCCTCCCTTCGCTTCACGCCGTTCGAGGATGGGGAGTTCAAGCGCCACTCGATCGTGCAGCACCTTGGGCATGAGCTTGCGGCCCTGGCCCGGCTCCATACTGACGAGGCCGTAGCCCGCCATCGTCTTGAGGGTTCGGGACAAGCTGGATTTGGCGCGGCCGGTGATCTGCGACAGCTCGTCCAGCGAACGCGGCGCCTGCTCGTCGATGACACGCAACAATTCGCGGTTCCCGCTGGAGAGCACCTGCGCAAAGGATTCGGTCGAGGTGAACCACACCTTCGGATCATCGGCCGCCGGCTTCTCCTCGCCGCGCGCGATCCGCATGGTGCGCGCTTTCATCTCATCATAGTCGGCAATCCCGATCTTCAGTGTCGTCATAACACGCCTCGTTCCTTCAGCACCGCGTCCACCACCTGCCAGAAGTCGGCCAGCAGCGTGGCCGCATTCTCGTAGGCATATGGCTTCACGGTCTGGAACCGGTGGCGATGATCCTGCGGCTCGCCTTTCTTCTGACGACCGACCGGATGGGCATTATCGAACCCGACCAGCCGTTCGCCCGAAGGCCCGTGAAGCGTGAGCGAGTAATCGAGGCCGTGTGGCTTTTCCGACGAAACCGGGACGCGGGTGACAATGAACTTCACCCAATGACCGCCCGCGGGATCGACGACGAGAACCTGACCATGAAGGTTCAGCAGCGTATCGAGGCTCGGGTCACGATCCTCGCTCATGGCTTATTGTTAACATCAGATGTTAATAATGACAAGGCCGGATTTGGATGGTCGGCGGCGGAGGAACTGAACAAACGGTCGAGGACATCACTGAAATAACGCTCGAAGATATCGACCTCGGCTTCGGTCACGGGAATGCTGTCCGGCCAGTCATCGACGACGGTCACATGGTCGATGCCGTCGATGCTCTCACCAGCATGTCGGGTCTCGCGACGATGCGACGGCCTCTCTATGAGATAATCATAGAGATCGGCGGGAAGGATCATCTGCGCTGGTTTGCGCGAGCGTTCCTTGCGGAGGCGTTTGACGTTTGCAGACATGCCCCCTCCTTAACGGTCCGCATTCGGCGCTGACTTGCGCGCTTTGGCGAAGCCGCGATCGGTGGCGATGAAGCGTTCCAGCATGGGGACGATCAGGCGAATGGGGTCGGTCGGCGGGTGTCCGGCCTCGCGTCCGAGGATCTCGGCATATGCTGTGAGATCGCGATGCAAGGCGGCCGGCAGTTCGAGAGTGACCTTGACCGGCTTGGTCTCGGTGATCGGGCCGAGCTTCAGCTTGCTCATGGCGTGCCTCCATAGGGTTCGAGGACGAGATCGCGGGTGACGAGGACACGGACAGGGAAGCCGGGGCGGATGGTCAAAGTCGGCGCTATGTCGAGCTGACGGCCGACGACCTGCCGCCCGACTTGGGCAACGCTGTCCGACGCGCCTTGGCGCAATGCGCGGGCGATCTCGCTCTCGTCGCTCGAAGACCCCATCTGGCTCCCGATCGACAGCAGAGTGGAGAGAGCTGCGGCCTTGAACAGCTCGCCCCAATGGTAATCGACGCCATCCTGAAGACCGGCATAGCCTTCGGCGTCCGCGCCCGGCTGGCGTTCCAGCACGATCGAGCGGCCGTTCGGGAAGATCAGCCGGTTCCAGACCAGCAGGATGCGCTTCTGGCCGAAACCGACGCCGTTGTCGTATTGGCCGACGACGCGTGTGCCCTGCGGCACGAGCAGGATCTTGCCGGTCGGGCTGTCATAGATGTTTTCCGTGACCTGGGCGGTGATCTGGCCGGGCAGGTCGGAACGGATGCCGGTGATGAGCGCGGCGGAAATCACCGCGCCGGCCTGAAGCACGTTGGCCGATGCGGGTGTTGCGACGCGATCGGGCGAGGCCGTGCGCTTGTCGGGCGTCTGGTTGAGAAAGGCGAGTTGGCGATCCTGCGCCGTGGGCGTTGCCGGCTGCGGCGCGAGACCGAGGCTGGCGAGGTCGGTCTGCGGCGTCGGCGTCGTAGTGGCCGGGACCGTTCCCGTATTCGCGGGCCTTGTCTCGGTGGAAGCGAACAGTTTCGCGTTGCGCGCCGCTTCCCTCTCCTGCGCCTGCCGTTGTTCCTCCGGTGTGGGGCCGACAGGCCCGGACGGCGTGGCAATCGCCGGCGTCGGGACCGGCTGACCGGCGTTTTGCGCATTGAGGATCGGACGGCCGAGATCGCCAGGCAGCGGCGGGCCGAGTTTTGGCACGCCGCTATAATCCTTCGGCAAGCCGGCCAGCCCGTCCGGGGTGGCGCGGTTGTCGGTGGAAATCAGTTCCTGGCCCTGATCGCCGCCATGCCGGGTCTGGAGCGCATAGACCAGCGCGCCGCCGATACCGACACTGGCGACGAGGCTTAAGCCCGCCAGCACCTTGCGCGACAGGCGGGTGACGCGCGGCGGCTCGGGACGCAGCCGCATCGGCGCGACCGGCTCGCCGGTCAGCGGCCGGGCGTCATCATCCACCTCCGGCGTATTGACGGCGCGCGGGGCATCGGGCTTCTGCCCGTCCTCCTTCTCGGGGTGTTCCTCGCTCACGACGCCGGCCTCCCGTCGGTGCGGGAGATACGGACGCGCTTCTGGTCCTTGCCCGCTCCGAAGCGCAGCTCGGCGGCGGCGAAGAGCCGGTCAACGATCATGTAGTTGCCGCGCACGCGATAGTTCACCAGCTCGGACGTGTCGCCTTCCGGCCCGACGACAAAGAGCGGCGGCATCTCGCCCTGTCCGATCCCGCGCGGAAACTCGATGAACACCTGCCGCCCGTCATCGAACGCCCGCAACGGCCGCCACGGCGCACGGTCGCCCGACACGTCGTAGCGGAAATTGACCCTCGACAGGTCGACGCCATTCGCGACCGGCTGCTGAGCCTCGGCCTGAGCGTTCTGGCGGCGCAGCGCGATGAGCTGGTCCTGCGGATACTGCCAGGACACCGAGGCCATATAGGTCTTCTCGGTGGAGCGCAGTTCCATGTGATAGGTGCGCCGGTCAGTGTTGATGACCAGATTGGTCATCAGTTCGGGCCGCGTGGGCTTCACAAGAATATGCACGACCTTTGTCGCGCCCGTGCCGCTCTCGGTATCGCCGATGATCCAGCGCACGGTGTCACCGGCGGCGACGGGACCGGAGCCGACGAGCTGTTCGCCGGGCTGGAGCGAAATGTCGGTGATCTGCCCCGGCGAGGCATAGACCTGATAGAGCGCGCCATCGACGAAGGGATAGACCTGTATCGAGTTGATGAAGCCGTTGCGGATGGGCTGCATCCGTGCGGCAGCATTGGCCTCGTTCACGCGCGCGGCCGGGTCCGGCAGTTCGGGCGTCGGCTTTCCGTCCTTGCCGACCGGCTTCAACTGGCCGGGAAGTGGCAACGGCTTCGGCAGTTCCACGATCTGCACGGGCTTGGGCGGATCGGCGGCGATGACGGCCGGCGCGGCATCATCATAGGAAATCTCCGGCGGTGGGATGTGCCCCGCGCATCCGGCGAGCGCGGATACGGAAATCAGCAAAGCCGCGAGTGAGGCATTTCGGAAGGCCGGACTTCCTGCACTCCAGGGGGCGGCTTTGCGGAGTGCTGGTGTCATTGTCCAAGCTCCTTCGACCAGTTGATGGCGTTGATGTAGATTCCGAGCGGGTTCTTCCGCAGCGTGTCGGCATCGCGCGGTGGCTGCACGGCGACGGTGAGGATGGCGGACCAGCGTTCGGTCGCGGCTAGCGATCCGTCCTGATAGCGGCGCTCGATCCAGGCGATGCGGAAGCTCGATGGTGAGGCGCGGATCACGCTCGATACCTCGATCGCGATCTGCTGCTTGCCGACCTTGGCGAAGGGGTCGTTGGCGCGGGCATAGTCGTTGAGCGCCAGCGCGCCGGCCTGCGTGGTAAAGTCATAGGCGCGCAGCCAGTTCTGCCGCACTATGATGACGTCGGCCGGGATCGAGCGGACCTGCTCGATAAAGTGCGCAAGGTAGAACGCGATCTGCGGATCGGAGGGCTGGTAGTCGGCGGTCGCCGGGGCGATAGCCTGCGACTGTCCCAGCCGATCGACCTGCACCACCCAGGGCACGATCGAGCCGTTCAGCGACTGCCAGAACAGCGCGCCGGACAATCCGGCCGACAAAGCGAGCGATCCGAAGGCCATCAGCCGCCAGTTCTTCGCCTGTATGCGGGCGGAACCGATGCGGTCGTCCCAGGCTTGGCTCGCGCGCTGGTAGGGCGTCTCGGGTTGCGGGGATTTGCCGTAATGGGCGGACGGTCGCTTGAACATGATCAGTCGCTTTCGGAGAGGTTGACGGAAGCGCCGCCGCCGTGGGCGTCGCCGGATTTGACGGCGTGGGCGGCCGCCTGGACCCCGTGGGAGAGTTTCTGGGAGCGCTGCATCCGCTTGGCCCAAGCCGGCGGGCCATCAGCGGAAGCTGCGGCGGTGGAAGGAGCGGCGGACGAGGCTTCGGCCTCGACTGCGCCGGCTTCACCGGAGACGGCGCGGCTTCCAGCATCGAAGCTCTCTCGCATCGAGGCGGCGGCACGGCGAAACGGGCTGGTGATCGCTGACCCGGCCTTCGACGCGCCGGTCGAGGCGACATTGCCGAGACCGGAAGCCACGCCCGATGCCCCGGACTGACCGGCCGCGCCGAGGCTGTAGGCGGTGGACGCCCCGCCCGCGAGCGCGGCTCCGCCACGGGCGGCAGCGGCGGCGCCTCCGATGAGCGATGCACCGCCAGATGCGACGGCGCCAACCGCCGCACCGCCTGCCGCGACCATGCCGCCTGCGGCGAGACCCGTGCCGACCGCCGCTCCAGCGCCAAGCTGCGGGCCGCCGGAGACGAGACCATTGGCGATGCCGGGGCCGAAAATGCCCAAGCCCAGCAGCGCCAGGGCCGCGAGCACGATGGTCATGGCGTCGTCAATCGAGGGCGTCGCGCCGTTGAAGCCCTGGGTGAACTCGGAAAACAGGGTCGAGCCGATGCCGATGATGACGGCGAGCACCAGCACCTTGATGCCGGACGAGATGATATTGCCGAGCACCCGTTCAGCCATGAAGGCGGATTTGCCGAACAGACCGAAGGGAATGAGGACGAACCCCGCGAGCGTGCTCAGCTTGAACTCGATCAGCGTGATGAAGAGCTGGATCGCGAGAATGAAGAAGGCGAGCAGGATCAGCGCCCAGGCGAACATCAGGCAGGCGATCTGGATGAAGTTCTCGAAGAACGAGACCCAGCCCATCAAGTCGGAGATGGAATCGAGCAGCGGTCGCGCTGCGTCGAGGCCGGTCTGCGCCACCTTGCCGGGCCGCAGGAGATCGGCGGTCGTGAACCCCGTGCCCGATGCTTTCAGGCCAAGACCCGCAAAACTCTCGAAAACGATGCGGGCGAGATTGTTCCAGTTGCCGATGATGTAGGCAAAGACGCCGACGAACAGCGTCTTCTTGACGAGGCGCGCGATGATGTCCTCGTCGGCACCCCACGACCAGAATAGCGCCGCCAGCGTTACGTCGATGACGATCAGCGTGGTGGCGATGAACGCCACCTCGGGGCGCAGCAGGCCGAAGCCGCTGTCGATGTAGCGGGTGAAGACATCGAGAAAATGGTCGATGACGCCGGCGCCCTGCATGTCAGCGGCTCCCGTTCTGGTCAGGCGTGGTGGAGGCTGGCGCGGACGGGAACAGCGTCGTCGGTGTATCCGAAGCCGGGGCAGTCGCCGGTTCGGGCTGACCCAGGAACCGGCGGCGATTCTCAGCCCAGGCGCGCAGACAGGATGGATCGCGGCCACCGGCTTCCCCCATCGCGCCGCACCTGGCGAGTTCCGCGCGCAGCGGATCTCGCGCCGCGACGGGCTGCGCTACCGTGACCGGATCGTCCGGTCTGTCGGCAGGCCGGTTCATCTCGATCGCGGTGGCGGTGATCGCCAGCGCTACGAAGATGATGGCGCCAATCCGCGCGAGGGTCTTGCCATCCATCGCGCTGCCCTCAATTGCCGTCGGGGAACATCTGCGCGTTGCCGGGCTGGTAGCCCGCGCCCGGCGTCAGGAAGCGGCGGCGCTGTTCCTGCCCTTGCGCGGCGGCGGCGGCGCGTTCGGCGTCCGACAATGCCTGCGCGCGGCCATTGGCGGCGACGACGGCGGTGAGATCGGCGAGTTGCTGGGCCTGGAGCGCGAGAAGCTGATTGCCGGCCTGCGTCGCCTGAAGCGCGCCGGTGGCCGACTGGCTGGCGCCGACCAGCGCCGACATCTGAGTGCGGTTGGTGTCGATGTTGCCGACGACGGTGGCCTGCACGCGCATGGCGTCCTGCAAGCCACCGACCGTGTTCTGCCAGCGCGAGCGGGCATCGGCCACGAGCTGCTGGTCGGTCGCCGACATCGAGACGTTGCCATATTTGGTCTGGAATGCCCGGTCGATCTGCTGCACGTCATAGGCAATGTTCTGCGCCTGTTGTAGAAGCTGTTGGGTCCGCTGCACGGACTGTTGCAACTGTTGCAGCGATGAATACGGCAGGCTTGCGAGGTTGCGGGCCTGGTTGATGAGCATCTGCGCTTCGTTCTGAAGCGAGGTGATCTGGTTGGTGATCTGCTGAAGCGCGCGAGCGGCCTGAAGCACGTTCTGCGCATAGTTGGTCGGATCGAAGACGATGATGGCGTAGGCCGGCGTTGTGACGATCGGCGACAGGGCGAGCGGGATCGAAAGCATGGACGCGGCAAGCAACGCCGCGCGTGAACGGCGCAGTTTCATGGCAGTTTCTCCTTGTTGATGAGGTTGGGAATGAGATCGGCGGCCCAACTCACGCCGCGATGGCGCAGCCAGGCGTCGAGGAATCCGTCCGCGCCATGCTCGGCGACGATCTTGGCGATGGCGGCCTGATCGGTCTTGGCGGACGCAGCGCAAAGCGCCAGTGCCACTTCGGACAAGCCCAGCTCGAACAGCCGGTTGCCGCGCCGCGACTGGCAGTAATAGTCGCGCTTGGGCATGGCCCGCGCGACGATCTCGATCTGGCGGTCGTTGAGGCCGAAGCGGCGATAGATGGCGGTGATCTGCGGCTCGATCGCGCGCTCGTTCGGCAAGAGAAGCCGGGTCTGGCAGCTTTCGATGATCGCCGGAGCGATGGCGCTGCCGTCGATGTCCGAGAGCGATTGCGTGGCGAAGATGACGCTGGCGTTCTTCTTGCGCAGCGTCTTCAGCCATTCGCGGAGCTGGCCGGCAAAACCTTCGTCGTCGAGGGCGAGCCAGCCTTCATCAACGATGATGAGGGTCGGCGATCCGTCGAGCCGGTCTTCGATCCGGTGAAACAGATAGGCGAGCACGGCGGGCGCGGCTTCGGTGCCGAT
>NZ_JALJQZ010000108.1 GCF_022968395.1 Affinirhizobium lemnae | reverse complement strand
GCTCCGCAACTTTCGGAGCGCCAAATTCCATGCCTATGGTCAACATACGGTTAAACCTGAAAATTTGCGACAAGCCCGCTTCCGCCCTTCTGACTTAAAAACGCAATCACGTTCATGCGTTAATCCTTCTGTGCGCCAATACGTATTCAAGCATAAATCTAAAGACGTTAAGACGTCTTTAATTCAGTGCGGCCATTCCTCAACGGGCCAGTACCGCGCCGTGTGGATCACGCGCAAGATGACCACGCTTTCACGGCTGGCGATCGACCGCAACTCATAGGAAATAATGTAAGGCAGGCGGGTGACGGACTTCTCATAGGTGCCGGTCACTCGTCCAGGCCTACCGGTCGCGATCTCACCAAGGGCCTCGCCAGTGTCGCGGAGTCGATCCGCGACACGTCGTGCCGCCGCAGGATTGTCCTCGGCGATAAATGCGATCTGCTCCCGCATGTCATCCAGGGCTTCGCGCGCCCACGTGACTGGCCGCCTCACGCCTTGCCAGCTCGCTTTGCTTCCGCTGCGTCGATCACGCCGTAGAGTTCGGCCATGCTCCGAAAGACGAAAAGCCCAAGGCAAACGTATTATCTGCCGAAAAATCGGGATCGTGCTCTAAGATCATGTTTACAACAGACTGGTATGCGTCGGGATTACACAGTTGAAAGTAACCATTGAGCCATTTTCCTGTGCCATACGCTCTCAGGAAATCCAGATATGTTTCGGGAATGCGTCCCGTGTAACCCGCAATCGTCTCCTCAGAGAGGCGTTCCCCATCTGATGGGGCGCCGAATTCTTCCAGGCATCGTCTATAGTTTATGAATAGCTCAGTCATGTGTGCTCCAAAAATCTCAATAGGCTGCTAAGAGGTCGGGATGTCGCCTATGCCTTGAGTGTCCTTTGTCGAAGAAGTGCCTGATTTCTGTTTCTGGGAGGAAGATGCTTCACCGTCAGGCGGGCATTCTTCAAGCTTGGCGTTTAGTTTTTTGCCCTGTTCTTTAGCTTTCTGAGCATGCGCTTTCAATTGGGTAGCACGACGGCCCTTCCACTGTGAACCGAGCGAACTGTTTATGGTTTTGTTGCCAAGACCGGAAATGGAGCCATCCCCGCCAGCGACCAGATCCAATGAATGTGTTGCTGCTAGTTTGGCCATTTCCGCCGCAACATCGGCCGCCGCTCTTTCTTTGTAGTCCATGACACCTTGTTTTTGGTACTCTTCCGACAGTTCGTCTGCGCGTGTCGTGCGATAATCTTCCCTCGCCAGTCTCCTATCTGCAGCATCAGTTTTGGGACGTCCGTATTTAGCATAGTGATCCATATTCTGGATGAGATCATCCGGTTTCATGCCATTGATGGTATCCTGCTGCTCCTTTAGTTGTCGCCTGAACTCTTCCTTCAGCTTATCATCGGCACCTTCTGGTGGGTTGAAGCAATCAATATCTCCGCAATCGACACATGGTTTTGCCTGTTCGGCTTCCCTTGTTTTTTCCTCCGCATCGGCATTTGCATCTTCCATGTAGGAGGCGAGGGCCTCACCGGCGGCGCGTCCGGCCAGACCGCCGAGACGGGAGCCCGCAGCACGGCCGATCCAGGTGCCGATGGGCCCGAACACGCTGCCAACCAGGCCACCGAGAACGCCTCCCGCGGCGCGACCGCCATATTCGCCAACAGTGCCCGCCGTACTCATGCCGAGCCTCCGGCCAGAGCGGGGTTGGAGCGCAGGGCGTCGGCTGCGTGCTGGATGAGTGATTTGACCCGGTTGTCGGGTGTATCACCGCCATCGCGGATATAGCCGCAAACCTCTGGAGCCTTTGCGGCCTTGCCGTCGGACATCATCATGACATAGGCCCAGCGCGCCCGCCCGCGCTCGGTTTTGATGCCCAGTTCATCGGCGGATGTCTCACTGGCCAGTGTCGCGCCCCAGATGAAGCTGTCATCGACGCCGGAGAAATGCGCAGGTACATTGCCTTTCAAAAAGCGGGCGATGCGCAGCCGCGACGAATGCAGCATGACGGCTTTCAGCCTCACCATCTGATCCGGTTCGAACCGAAGCGGTCCGGCTAGTGCGGCTGGTAGATCCGCCGTCACGCGTGCTCGCTTCAACCCGCCGTAATCGGGAGCGTTGAAGATCACCGCATCCGCCGGACCCAGGAAGCGCGATAGTTGCTCACCGGTCAGGAGCGGTAAAACCGCGCCCAGCACATTGGGATCCCAATGGCGGAACAGAACGCGCTCAAAAGCTTGCGAGAATGTTCCATCGGGTTGTTCGACGGGGATGAGAATCTCGTTGATCGATCTGAGATGTCGTCGCACCTCTTCTTGCGGGTGTCCGCACGACCAGTAGACTGCGCAAGGATGCGTGGCATCCAGCCGTTCGACGGTCCCTTGTTGGAGAACATCGGTCAAGGAAACCAGCCAGGGTCCGGCCCGGATGACATCCGTTGCCGTCTCCTGTCGAAACAAAGACTGCGCCTGAATACCTTGCTGTTTCAAAAGGTCAGGCAGATCCTCATGCATGCCGCCGTCCAATACGGCAAAGACCGGTACGGTTAGTTCGCCCAGGGCTCGGCGCATTCGGTGTGCCGCGTCCGCGGGCGCAAGCAGA
>NZ_JALJQZ010000107.1 GCF_022968395.1 Affinirhizobium lemnae | reverse complement strand
TCGCCCACATTCGCCTGATCACAAGGCGACTTGCAAGGTATGGATATCGTTGAAGGCTTTTCGAGTCAGACTCTTAGGCATGCAAATGTTATTTTCGGAATTTCACATCTATACTCAGATTGGACTATAGAGATAGCGATTTTATTCCGTTCAATCCGTATCATTTTGGTTCACATCATCGGTTTTTGTAGGGCATTTGCTCAAATTGATGGCGCTTGCGCATTGATTCGTCCGAGGAAGCCCGGCTGTATGAATCATGTTGATACAATCAAGTACAGTCGGTTTCCAAATAACAAGATTAACTATGAATATCGGAATATTTTTTGCGGATGACACATCACAGGCAGGTACATTTCAACTAACTAAATTCGAGGACGGATATTCTTCTGCTCCACCCATTACTGTATGCGCGCTGCCTATCAAGTGCGCATTTCATATGTATTCAGATGCCTCCCGAGAGTATGCGCTGCGGTGCTGATGCGCTATGCATGGCGGATTCCTTTTCTATCGGAGACTTGCTGTGATCGTGCCGTCTGACATCGAAATTGCGCGTACTGCATCCATGAAGCCAATCGCGGAGATTGGCTCTGCTATTGGAATACCAGTGCAATCTTTGGTTCCCTACGGTCATGATAAGGCAAAGGTATCGGCGTCTTTCATTGGTTCGCTGGACGAGAGGACCGAGGGGAAACTGATTCTGGTCACGGCGATCAATCCAACGCCTGCTGGAGAAGGGAAAACCACCACCACGGTAGGTCTAGGCGACGGGCTCAACAGGATCGGCAAGCGCGCCATGATTTGCTTGCGCGAACCATCTCTGGGGCCGTGCTTCGGAGTTAAAGGTGGAGCTGCCGGGGGCGGATATGCCCAGGTGGTTCCCATGGACGATATCAACCTACACTTTACGGGCGATTTTCATGCCATCACCGCGGCACACAATCTGTTGGCCGCGCTGATTGATAACCATATTTACTGGGGTAATACCCTAGACTTTGATCTTCGGCGCATCGCTTGGCGTCGCGTGATGGACATGAACGACCGGGCCCTGCGTGAGATCGTTGGTTCGCTCGGCGGTGTGTCCAACGGGTTTCCACGCGAAACCGGTTTTGACATAACTGTTGCCTCGGAAGTCATGGCTATCCTTTGTCTAGCCGAAGATCTTGCGGATCTCGAAGCGCGTCTCGGCGCAATCATCGTCGGTTATCGCCGCGACAGGACGCCTATTTTCGCCCGTGATCTGAAAGCCGACGGCGCAATGGCAGTCCTGTTAAAAGATGCAATGCAGCCGAACCTCGTACAAACGCTGGAGAACAATCCGGCTTTCGTGCACGGTGGGCCCTTTGCTAATATTGCGCATGGCTGCAATTCTATCGTGGCGACAAAGGCGGCCTTGAGAATTGCGGATTTTGTAGTCACCGAAGCGGGCTTTGGCGCAGATCTTGGCGCCGAAAAGTTTTTCAATATCAAGTGCCGGAAGGCAGGTCTGCGGCCTGCGGCCGCCGTCGTGGTGGCAACGATTCGTGCGTTGAAAATGAACGGCGGCGTCGCAAAGTCGGATCTTGGCCGAGAGGATGTTCATGCACTCAAAATGGGATGCGTTAATCTCGGGCGGCATATTGAGAACATTCGCAAGTTCGGTGTTCCCGTTATCGTGGCCATCAATCATTTTTCTTCTGATACCGATGCGGAAGTTCAGACGATTCGCGATTATGCGCAGGGTCAGGGCGTTGATGCCGTACTGTGTCGTCATTGGGCGCGAGGGTCTGCGGGTATTTCCGAACTTTCTGAAAAAGTGGTCGCGCTTGCGAGTTCAGGTGACGTAGACTTTCGTCCCCTATATGCCGATGAGTTGCCGCTGCTTGCCAAGATCGAGACCGTCGCCCGAGAGATTTACCGCGCCGACCGGGTTGAAGCCGAAGCGCCGGTTCTTGAACAGCTACGGACCTTCGAGGCCCAGGGCTATGGAGGTCTTCCGGTTTGCATCGCCAAGACGCAGTATTCCTTTTCCAGCGACCCCGCTCTTCTTGGCGCGCCGACGGGACATAGTCTGCCGGTCAGGGAGGTCAGGCTTTCAGCGGGAGCTGGCTTCGTAGTCGTAATCACAGGCGAGATCCGAACCATGCCCGGTCTGCCACGTTTGCCCTCGGCCGAGAAGATCATGTTGAATGAGCAAGGACAAATAGAAGGTCTTTTCTAGGTCGTGGTGATGATTTAAGGATTGGGATTCCCAAAAGAGCGCAAATCGGATTCAAAGCTGATTTTGGAGAT
>NZ_JALJQZ010000106.1 GCF_022968395.1 Affinirhizobium lemnae | reverse complement strand
CAAAAAGTTTAACAAAGCATGAAAATGAGGATGCTTAGGGGATAAGCGCGAGCTCCGAATATGTTTGCGACAAGCCCCGTGCAGGGGTATAATCGGTTCCGCCGTTATGTGCCGCGCATGCTGCGTTGCCTTGAGATTCGGGCCACTCCTGTGGCCACGCCTCTCATGATGGCGGTTGCCTTGATCCGGGATGGACGGGACTGCCCTTCGCTGCCCACGGGCTTTCTGCGACCATCGTCCAAATGGAGCCGTCATCTCAAAATGGGGTCGAATGACCGCCGGCTGTGGGAAGTGGCAGTGCTGTTTCACCTGCGGGATGCATTTCGTTCTGCCGATATCTGGCTCGGCGCTTCCCGCCGCTACGCCGATCTGAGGGAGACGCTGGTGCCCATGGCCGCCGCCAGGGCCACGGCCCGATTGACCGTTCCCTTCGAACCTGAAGCCTGGCTCGCCGACCGGAAAGCTCGCATGACTGAGGGACTGAAGCGGCTCGCCAAGGCCGTCCGCACCGGCACCATCTCGAAGGGTAGTATCGAAGACGGCACCTTACGGATCGAGCGTTTGACCGCAGCGGTGCCCGAAGATGCCGACGAACTCATCCTCGATCTCTACCGGCGCCTACCCGAAGTGCGGATCACCGACATCCTCCTCGAGGTCGAGGCGGCAACCGGCTTTGCCGACGCCTTCACCCATTTGCGCACCGGTGCTCCCTGCAAGGACAAGATCGGCCTTTTGAACGTGCTGCTCGCCGAAGGCCTCAATCTCGGGCTGAGAAAGATGGCGGAAGCCTCGAATACCCATGATTACTGGCAATTGTCGCGCCTGTCGCGATGGCACGTCGAAAGCGACGCCATCAATCATGCCCTGGCCATGGTCGTCGCGGCCCAGGGACGGTTGCCCATGTCCCAATTCTGGGGGCTGGGAGAAACCGCCTCCAGTGACGGCCAGTTCTTTCCGGCCGCCCGGCAGGGTGAGGCCATGAACCTGATTAACGCCAAATATGGCAGCGAGCCGGGCCTGAAAGCCTACACGCACCTGTCCGACCAGTATGCTCCCTTCGCTACTCAGCTCATTCCCGCGACAGTCAGCGAGGCGCCCTATATTCTTGACGGTCTGCTCATGAACGAAACCGGGCAACGCGTTCGTGAGCAATATGCCGATACCGGTGGCTTCACCGATCATGTCTTCGCTGCTTCCTCGATCCTGGGATACCGGTTCATTCCCCATATCCGCGACCTGCCATCCAAGCGCCTCTATGTATTCAATCCAGCCGGCACACCGCAGGAACTGCGCGGTCTGGTCGGCGGCAAAATCCGCGAGGAGACCGTTGTCCAGAATTGGCCCGATATCCTGCGCAGCGCCGCCACCATGGTCGCAGGCATCATGCCGCCAAGCCAGTTGCTGCGCAAATTCGCTTCTTATCCGCGCCAGCATGATCTGGCAGTGGCCTTGCGGGAAGTCGGCCGGATCGAGCGCACGCTCTTTCTCATCGATTGGGTCCTCGATGTCGATATGCAACGCCGCGCCCGCATCGGCCTCAACAAGGGCGAGGCGCACCATGCCCTCAAGAATGCCCTGCGCATCGGGCGACAGGGCGAAATCCGCGACCGGACCACGGAAGGGCAGCACTATCGCATGGCCGGTCTCAATCTGCTCGCCGCCATCGTGATCTATTGGAATAGCGTCCATCTCGGCCATGCCGTTGCCAAACGCCAGAAGGCTGGACTCGATGTGCCGCCAGAGCTTCTCGCTCATATCTCCCCACTCGGATGGGCCCACATTCTGCTCACCGGCGAATATCGATGGCCGAAACCGTAGGAACACGCGCTAACGTACGATTCCGCCCCCAGCCTGAACCGACCCCTTGTTGTCGTGACGGACGGCAGCGAGCGCCCTTTCCAATCCTCTGGTCATGTCGTGTTCCTTCGACAGTAGCCCTCGACCGGCCCGCTCTCATCATAAAGGTGCCATGAACATTAAAGGGGCACAGATATACGGTAGGTGCCCCTGATGTTCAGGGGCCGTGTAAACGAACAGAATCTGCCTGAATGGCGAAAGCTGGGCAAGATCATAAGGAATGCAGTGAAAATGCTGCCTCTGCCGAAACCAACAGCACATTGAGGAAGGCCCGATGAACGAAACACCAGAATGGCCAAATCCGCTCGACAAGGCTCATGCCGTCGAGAAGGCAAGACAACTACGGGATCAGACCGCAAAGGGTGGCCTGAAATTCGAGGCCTATCTTCCCCCTACCCTCGCTCTATGGCTGCTCGACAGGATCGAACAGGGAAAGTTCATCGATCCATCCGAAGCCGTATTTGGGGCTTGTCGCAAATTTTCAGGCTTAACCGTATGTTGACCATAGGCATGGAATTTGGCGCTCCGAAAGTTGCGGAG
>NZ_JALJQZ010000105.1 GCF_022968395.1 Affinirhizobium lemnae | reverse complement strand
GTAGGGTAGGCTGGCGGCGCCTCAATGAGGACGCGGCTCAGCCCCCCTCCGAACCGGACTTGCACCTTTCAGCGCATCCGGCTCTCCACGACTACGTGTTCCATCTCGTCGTTGGTCAACTTGGCCACCAGCATGGACGGAGCGATGGCAGGGCTGGCAAAGCACAATGCGCTTGCGTAATCGTGCCGCCGGCATGTACCGGGCAAGCCCTGCTTTCTCCATTTCCGCGATCTTTCTGACATGATGGATTTCACATGGAAGATCTGTTCGACCGCATCTGGTACATTTCTGCGCGTTGAGGCGTTCGACCATTTCTGTCCTGCTGAACACGAACTTTGATGATTGTGGGCGATCAATGTCACCCCATTTTCGCGGTTCGCACTTCAGGTCCTTCAGCTGCCAGATCTTGATCTCTCGGGGTTCCTCTCCGACTTGGAAGCGAACGAAGAAGTCTTGCCCTCGGCGCATCTTGGAGAAGATTTCCCTCGCAGACGTTTTGTGCTTTGCTGCGATGGTTTTGACGCAGCTCATCAGGGCAAAGTACCCGCCCTTATTGAGCTTGCGTTTCACATCATCGGCAAGCGCATAGTAATTTGCGAAGCCTCTCCATTCAGCGTTGTAGGCCATGACAATTTCGACGTCACTCGCCAATGTCAAAGCGGGACGGTGGCGAGGACGAAAGGCATCGTAATCGCCCCATCCTTTGCCATTGACAAACCGGACCACCTTTTCCCTTGGGACATTCAGCTTCAAACGATCTGCCAACCCTCGCCGCAGTGCTGGACGACCATAAAAGGTCGCCTTGTGCGGATTGCGGTTGGTCGATGTCCTGACATCGTATCCAAGGAAACGCGCTCCGTCCGAAGCCTTGCGGATGCCGCTCTTCTCATCCGATACGCTCAGTTTCAGGTTTTTGGAGAGGAATGTCCTCACCTCTTCCATGATCTGTCGCGCATCGTCTTTGCTGCCAATTATGCCGATCAAGAAGTCATCAGCATAACGGCAGTAGCGGAGCCGCTTGTAATTCGGATCGAATGCGTCGGTGGCGGGCACAGTCAAACGTTCCGCCTTCAGCCGACTGATCTCCTCCAATTTGGATTTGATCTCTGCATCATCATCGCCTCGATCAAGACGAAGCTGATCCACTTGCTTACGAAGCCGCGTCAGACGATTCATGATCCGTCGGCCTTCGACCGATGGAACACGTTTCCCGCCCCTATGGTAGGCTGTGACCTTCGATTCCATGTACTCGTCGAGTTCATGGAGGTAGATGTTTGCCAGTATAGGGGAGACAATACCGCCCTGTGGGGTGCCGCTGTAGGTTCGGTGATAAACCCAATCCTCCATATAGCCCGCTTTCAACATTCCACGGATCAAGCCGATAAATCGGCTGTCGTGGATACGTTTTTCAAGCAAGCCAATGAGGACGTCGTGATCAATGTTGTCGAAGTATCCGACCACATCGACATCGACCAGCCATTTCACCCCTGTCCACACCGCACGGATGTTCTCCAGCGCAGTATGACAGGATCGGTTCGGTCTGAATCCATGAGAGTGCTGCGAGAACAGCGGCTCATAGATTTGCTCCAGAAGAATTCGAACAACCTCCTGGACCAAGCGGTCTTCCGTCGTCGGCACGCCAAGCGGCCTTTTCTTGCCGTTGGCTTTGGGAATGTACACCCGACGTACTGGTTGCGGACGATAGGTCCCGTTCGCCAGCCGCTCGATGATCGAACGTATCTTTTCCGACGTGAAGCCGTCAAAGGTCTGTCCGTCAACGCCCGGCGTCATCGCACCCTTGTTCTGTGCGATTTTATGGTAGGCTTGCTCCCAAAGGAGCGGAGCCTTCATAAGGCGATAGAGCCCATTGACCCGCCGACCCGACCTAACAATGATCGGGAGCGATCCAACAGCCCTTTTGATAGTATCTGGCAGCATTAGCACACCTCTTCGCAAGGTTTTGGATCGTAGTCGCTGCCGTCCTTCCCCTGATCCGCAGAATTTTCGCCCAAGTTGCCCTGAGCTTATATTCTCGACCATCCGATGATTTCGGCTGTCCCGGTCATTACTCCGGGCATTTGAGTACTATGACGGCTCCGTACCCATACAGGTCATCAGCAGAGCCGATGCCTGCTTAGGGCATCCCGTAATTACGAAAGCGGGAGATACGATGTGGTTAGGTGCCCCGTTCGTTCACTTACCCCTCCGATGGAGGATGCGCCGAATGGGCTGGCTTTCCCGATATCGGGGTTGGAGGACCTCAACACCCTGTCCTCTGTCCATTCGGTGTGCCGTGTCAGTCGTTCTACGACACCGCTCCGGTTGTAGGCCGCTGCAAACTAGGGTTCAGGCAATACAGCTTTCACCATACACATCTTGCCCTGACCCGCCGCATCGCAAACGACTTTGATGCTTTGGGCCTTTTCCGAACATGCTATTGTTCCCCGCTCCTTTCGGAGTCACAATCGTTGCCGATCGAGGTGAGTTCGGCAGGCATGAGCTATCCCAGCAAGCTCATTCACTCATCGTGACACTCCCATACTTTCGCCGTTACGGCGCAC
>NZ_JALJQZ010000104.1 GCF_022968395.1 Affinirhizobium lemnae | reverse complement strand
GCCGTCCCGTTGAACGCACCGATCAGCGCGACATCCGAAGACCCCGCAAGACGAAGCGACGACAAGCACATGTCCGATGCGCCCGACACGAACTGTTCAAGCACACCGACCAGAACCGCGCGCCACCGACCGATCGTCGCCTCGTGGAACAGATCCGCGTCATACTCGATCACACCCGCGATCGACCCATCCGCTCCGGGCGCCAGCGACACAGTCAGGTCGTACTTCGCCTGACCGGGAGCAGGATCAACGACCTCCAGTTCCAGATCCCCAAGACGAAGCGCGCCACCCTCCTGGCTCTGCCAGGCAAACATAACCTGGAACAGAGGACTGTGCGACAGGGACCGCTCCACTCCCGCACACTCGACCACACGCTCGAACGGGGCTGCCTCATGTTCAAGACCGTCGCGAACCACACGGCCAACCGCTGACACATAGTCAACGATCCCTTCGTGCAGGCCAGGCGACACGCGAAGCGCCAGCGTGTTGACGAAGAAACCGATCACATCCTCGCTGCCAGACTGAACTCGCCCCGCACTCGGACTGCCGATCAAAACCTCGTCCTGACGCGACAGACGCGACAGAACAACACCAAGACCCGCAAGAAGAACGCCGTAGAGCGTCGTGGCGCACGACAGCGCAAGACCCTCGAGCCGGCCACGAAGTCCCGCATCCACCTCAAGCGGCAGATGACCCGCACGGCGCAACCGATCCGCACGACGCTCCATGTCAACAGGAAGATCCAGAACCTGCGGCGCTCCCCGAAGATGATCCTCCCACCAGGAAAGCGCAGCCGAGCCCCCACCTGCGCCAAGCCAGTCACGCTGCCAAACCGCATGGTCGGCAAACTGCCAGGAAAGCGGTGGCAGAACATCCGTCAGACCGTCGCCAGACCGCGCCGCTTCGTAAAGAACCGAAAGCTCACGCAGCAGAACAGACACAGAACTCCCGTCAAACGACCCGTGATCGGCAACCAGACACAGATGCCAGCGCCCATCCGCAACACAAACCGCAAGACACCGCAGCCGCACGTCACTCGACAGGTCGAACGGACGATGCGCAAAGGCCGACACAAGACCTGCAGCCTGCGCCTCGACGGCCGCCTGCGCATCCCCTTCCGCTCCCCGCAGATCAACCGTCTCGAGCACCCCTGCACAGGCAGACATCCCAAGAACACGCCCACGCGCAATCCCGTCAGGCGAATCGATCACAGTGCGAAGCACAACATGGCGCTCAAGAAGGCCGAGAAGCGCACAACGAAGGGCCGCGACATCCAGATCCCCCGCAATCCGCAGACCCATCGGAATGTTGTACTGCGCGCTTGCCCCACCTTCCAGCGCAGACAAAGACCACAGACGCTCCTGACCCAGCGACAGCACCGCTCCACCGGTCCCGTCAAAGCCCGAACCCGCAATCACAGCTCCAAGACGGGCCTGACCCGCCTTGCCAAGCACAACGGCAAGCGAGCGCACATCCGGATGGGCAAACACAGAGCGAAGCGCAAGCTCAACACCTCGCTCGGACCGCACACGCGCAACAAGACGCATCGCAAGAAGCGAATGACCGCCGAGCGCAAAGAAGCTGTCCGTCACCGACACACGTGCTGCACCCGTCAGCTCACCGAACAGACGGCAAAGCAGAGCCTCATCCGCCGTCTCAGGCGCAACATGATCCGACACGCCCCCGATCTCGGGCGCCGGCAACGCTCGACGGTCAAGCTTGCCCGTCGGACCAAGCGGAAGCGAAGGCAGAACAACAAAGGCCGACGGAACCATGTAATCCGGCAGCACCGACGAAAGCGCCGCGCGAAGCGAAGACGACGACAGGGCCGATGTGGCTTCATCGCCACTGACATCGCCAACGCCAACGCCATCCCCACCAGAGCGCGCCGTCACATAGCCGACCAGACGCGCCTCGCCGGCGATCTCGCGCACCACGACCGCGGCCTGACCGACACCCCCGACCCGAACAAGCGCCGCCTCGATCTCGCCAGGCTCGATCCGGAACCCGCGAAGCTTCACCTGGTCGTCCGCGCGACCGCCGAACTCAAGAACCCCGTCCTCACGCCACCGGCCGAGATCACCCGTCCGGTACATACGAGAGCCCGCAGGACCGAACGGACACGCAACAAAACGCTCAGCCGTCAGATCGGAGCGACCCACATAACCGCGCGCAAGACCAATACCCGAGATGTAAAGCTCTCCCCAGACACCTACAGGCAAAACCTGCAACGACGCAGAAAGAACGTAAACCTGCGTGTTCCAGATCGGCGCGCCGACATTCTCCCTTCCGGGCAGCAGTCGTCCGCTCAGGCTGTCGCCTGCCGCTTCCGACATGCCATAGAGGTTCCAGAAGACGGCGGACGGCTGTTGCGATCCAAGATCGGCAACCAGGTCGGCAGGCGGACGCTCACCGCTCAGGACCACAAAGGCCCTTGCAAACACGGCCTCGAAGTCCGGATGAGACACCAGAGAACGCAGCAGACCAGGAACCAGTGTCATCGATACAGGCTCATCACTGCCGATGACGCTCTGGGCTTCATCGACCAGCCGCAAAGGGTCACGCACCAGCAGAAGGCGCTGCCCTGACATCAGTCCTTGCAGCACTGCGTTGTGGAAGTCGATGAAGCCAAAGCTGTTGGCGATAATCCGGGTTATGGCCTGCACCATGTCAAGGTGCTCGCCCGACGTATTAGCGGGGGTCCAGGACAGCCGGTTGAGGATACCCCCATGGGTATTGCCGACGCCTTTTGGTCGTCCTGTTGATCCGGATGTGTAGATCACATAGGCCAGATGATCGGGCATGAGCGG
>NZ_JALJQZ010000103.1 GCF_022968395.1 Affinirhizobium lemnae | reverse complement strand
GCTACATCGTGAGCGTCCGGTGAACGCATTTTTGGGTGTCTCGGGGTGGAAGCTACTAGCCGCGTTTCATCTCATCGACCATGATGCGGTCGATTATATCAGGATCGCATTGTGTCTCGATGAGGAACTCGCGGATGCCGCCGTCCCATGTCCGGATGTCGGCGAGTAGGCTTTGAAGTTCTTCGATGCCATTATCGGTCAGACCCTTCGTGCCATCTTCACTGCCATCGCTGACGTAGACCAGTTCGCCTTCGGAGATGTTGTCCGAGTTTGCGGTGATTTCCTCGATCAGTTCGAGGTTCTCGCCGATCATGCCGGCGACTTGGCTGAGCGTGTAGATGAACCTTGAGCGTGCCATCAGGCGGCCTCGTGTCGGTCTATCGACGGCGTCCAGTTCCAAGGCAGCAGATCTTCAAGTCGATCCTTGGGGTGATCCTGGATCCGGGTGAGGACATCTGTCAGGTAGACCTCCGGATTATGACCGTGGAGTTTGACTGTCTCGATGATGGTCAGAATGTTGGCGATGCGCTCACCGCCCCTGTCCGAGCCGGCAAACAGCCAGTTTTTCCGACCGATTCCAAGCGGACGCATGGCTCTTTCGGCGATGTTGTTGTCGATTTCGACCCGGCCATCGTCGATGTAGACACTCAAGGCGGCCCATCGCGACAGCGCATATCGCATTGCCTCGGCCAGCTTCTGCTTCTGTGGCAGTGTAGAAAGGGTGGCTTCAATCCAGGCCTTGAGCTCGTCCAGAACGGGCCGGGCATGGTGTTGGCGCAGAGTGCGCCGCTCGTTAGCCGACATGCCGCGGATACGGTTCTCGATATCGTAGAGCGCGCCGATGCGCGACAGCGCTTCCTCCGCGATCGGTGACGGCTTCAGCTTGATCACATCATGGAACTTGCGACGTACATGCGCCATACAGGCGGCCTCAACGATCTGGTTGCCGTAGAGTTTTTTGTAGCCTCCATAACCGTCGGCATGCATGACGCCGCTGAAGCTTGCCAGGTGGTCAGCCGGATGCGCCCCCTTGCGGTCTGGGCTATAGTAATAGGCGATGGCTGCGGGAGTGGCGGATTGGTAGCCACTGCCGTCGAAGACGTAGACCCATACCCTGCCGGTTTTTGTCTTACCCCGCCCGGGGTCGAGAACATCGACCGGGGTATCGTCCGAATGTATTCGGTCGAGTGCTGCAATATGGGCCCTGATCAACAAGACGAGTGGCGTCAGCAAAGCAGATACGCGGCCGACCCAGTCGGCCATCACGGATCGGGAGATATCTATTCCCAACCGGTCGTACATCTCGGACAGACGGTAGAGGGGAATGTGATCGTCGAATTTTGCGATCATGATATGGGCGAGCAGTCCCGGCCCGGGTTTGCCGCGCTCGATCGGCAAGGTCGGCATCTCGCCAGCCACCGTCGTATCGCACTCCCTGCAGATCATGCGCTTTTCGACATGCCGGACAATCTTGACCGACGCCGGCACGTGCTCGAGCACCTGGACCACCCGGTCGGGCGCCTTCAGGAATGACGTGCCACCACAGGTCGGGCAATTACACGGAGCCGCATAGACCAGTTCTTCGGCGGGAAGACCATCAGGCAGAGGCTTGCGCTTCGGCTTCTCGGGTACATCGTCCAACTCCGGCAGAGTAGTTTTGCCGGAGCGCAGTTCAGCCTCGGCACGGGAGGCCTCGATCTCCTCCAGCATCAACTCAAACTGCTCTATCTTCCTGTCGATCTTTTCCGAAGAGGCGCCATGCTGCCGATGTCGGAGCAGCTCCAGTTGTGCGCGAAGAAGCCCGATTATGGAGTCACGCTTGATGACTTCGGCTTCCTGGCTCTCAAGTTTCGCCGCCTGTTCGGCGACCAGTGCGCGCAAAGCAGTGAGCTCGTCCTGACTGTCCAGCGGCGCTGTTTCCATACCCGCAATCTAGCCGATTTGCCTCTGACGCGCCAGCGATAAGCCTCGGATGCGCCTGCAAAATATGGCTTTTATCCCGCTCGCCCGGGAGCCGACGTCCACGCCGGGCGGCGCCAGTCGATCCCTTCTACAAGCATGGAAAGCTGCGCCTGCGTCAGGTGCGCGACGCCCTCTTTCGCCGTCGGCCAAGGAAAGTATCCGCGCTCCAAAATCTTGTAGAACAGGCAGAACCCCTGACCGTCCCACCAGAGAAGCTTGATCCGGTCAGCGCGCTTTCCGCGGAAGCCGAAGATCGCACCGCAGCCCGGCGCCTCCTTCACGACTGTCTCGACCAGCGCGGACAGACCATCAATGCCACGCCGCATATCGGTCACCCCGCAGGCCAGATAGACCCTCACATTCCCCGCAGGCCCGATCATGTCGCCTCCACGCAAGCGACCAGCGGGCCAAGCAGCTTCAACTCAACGTCAACCGGAACCTTCAAGCGCCGACCGTTTCGGAGCAAGATCTCGACGATCGCCGGCCTCGGCAATGCGGTAGACGGCTGGCTTACGCCAACCTCCTCGGTGATTTCCACCGGGAGGAACACCGTCGGCCGATCGGCATAGCTGAATGATTGCCGCCATAAGCGGATCTGCCCCGGATGAATGTCATGCCGGCGCGCCACGTCACCAATGCGAGCACCGGGCTCATCAGCTTCCGCAAGTATCCTCAGCTTCGCCTCGTCCGACCAACGCCGTCTGCGCTCGGTACCGGACATGATCTCCATGCGAGCCATGAAACCTCTTTGTTCTGGTATTAATGTCAGCATTAATGCTGGTTCGAATGCCAGAACATCGCCTGATTTGCCCGATCAGCAAAAATAGCTCACCGGACGCTCACGCTTCATC
>NZ_JALJQZ010000102.1 GCF_022968395.1 Affinirhizobium lemnae | reverse complement strand
CATGGGATTCGTCAAACTCGCAGCCATCGCCATCTGGCTCAAATAGCTAAATCGTCACTACCGCCTAAGCCCGCCGGAAGACGCAAAGGTTCCGCCTTCCGTCTTCGAGGAAACAATCGACCGGATCGAAAACCGCCTCGGTCTGGAAGGCCAGCCGCGTGCAATCGTCGTCCATGAAAAGGAAGGCCGCCGGCATGCGCATTGCGTGTGGTCGCGGATCGATGCCGACACCATGACGGCGCGCACCTTGCCGTTCTTCAAACAAAAGCTCATGAGCGTGGCACGGGATTTATATCTCGATCACGGCTGGACGATGCCGCGTGGTCTTGAGAACGCGGCGGAACGTAACCCCACCAACTTTTCGTTGGCCGAATGGCAACAGGCAAAACGGCAGGGCGTAGATCCCCGCTGGCTCAAACAGACGCTACAAGATTGCTGGAAGCGCTCTGACACTCTCGGCGCATTCGAGCATGCTTTGCAGGATCGCGGCTTCTTCCTCGCCAAGGGCGACAAGCGAAGCTTTGTCGTTCTCGATCATGCGGGCGAGGTCTGGTCGCTGCCCCGCATGCTGGACATGAAGACGAAAGACGTGCGCGCCCGTCTAGGCGGCGGCGAAAATCTGTTTTCGGTCGAAGACACGCGCAAGACCATCGGCGCGCGCATGACGCCCGCCCTGCGCCGCCATATCGACGAATCCCGCCAGCAGTTCCGTGGCCGTTCCGAAAAGCTCGGCCAATACAAGGAAGAGATGACGCGCCTGCACCGCAGCGCACGGCAAAAACTCGAAGAGCGCCAGAAGGCGGAGTTTGAACAGCAAACCCGCGAACGAGTGGAGCGCCTGCCGAGAGGCTTGCGCGGCCTGTGGCATCGCCTGACGGGACAATACCAGAAGATACGAGCGCTAAACGAGATGGAAGCGCAAGCCGACCGTCTTCGGCAGGCGGAAGAGCGGCAAAAGCTGATTGAAAAACAGCTTGAGCAACGCGCCGTTCTGCAAACACAGTTCAGGGAACTGCGAAAGGCGCAGGCGGAACAATTGCTGTCGCTCCGCGCCGATATCGGGCGCTACCTCAAATTCTCTCGCGGGCAAGAGGTGCAAAGCCCGTCCCGCGCCGTGGCTCAATCCCCATCCCTTGGACTCAAACTCGAACGCTGATCCTTGAATGTGAAGGAGGAATACGCATGTCTTCCAACAATAACAACGGCGCAGGGATGGCGGTAGCCTTTGCTATCGCCATGCTCGGTATCGTGGGCATTTTCATCTTTGCCCTGCTGGCCTTCGTCGCTTTCGTCCTGACTGCCCTTGCGATCTTCGCATGGAACAGTCCCCTGACGCTCGGCAAGTGGACACTGCATCCGCATGAAGCGCGGGCGTTTGTCACGCGGGGCATTCTCGGTGCCTTTCTCGTTCCCGCCTTCCTGCTCTTCGTCAATGTATTCCTGAACATCCATATCGAATGGAACTATCTCTCCTATATGCTTGTCGGCGGTTACACACTCGGCTCCATCGGCATCGAAATCATTATGGCGGACGAGCAGACCGTAAGCGCACCGCCCGTCACGACGTACATTTCACCAACGCCGCAACTTCCCGCCTCGCCAAAACAGGCCCCGCAATCCATGGAGACCGAACCATTCCGCTTCGCAAGCTGGGACGATGAGGAGGAGCGCGGATGAGTCTCGGCAAGATCATGGAATTCTACCAGTTCTTCTGGATGTTCGAATCCCATGCGCAGCAGCGCCTTTCATGGGAGGACGCGAAGCAGGCCCGCATCGCCCGCGTCCGTGCCGAAGCGCAGGCGGCGGCGCAATTGCAAGCGATGCTGGACGCCAACCCTTCCGGCGCACTCGGTAACGCGGCGCTCAATGACGATGACGCCCTGGATCAGTCGGGGCTGTTATGAACGGCGTTGTTCTGGATCAAGTACCGCGCCGAATGCGGCGCGGGATCGAACTGGGCTTTTATCGCGGCAAGCCGCTCGTCTATGATGGCACCGAACCTGTCGCCATCGATGCGCAAGCGGGCAAAGGAAAACTCGCCCGCTTTCTCGGTGTCAATCTCGTGTCTCCCCGCACGGCGCACCTAACCAAGATCATCACCGACCCGAAGGACGCAGAACTCGCATGGATTTCATGGAAAACACTTGAGAGGCAAGGCTACCGCGTCCGCTTCATCAATCCGGGGCAACTCTATGGTTATCCTTCCGAGAGCTTCAATATAAACACGCGGCTGCTGGAAATTGCAGCGCGGCCAGCCTTGCGGCCGATCGTCTGGGATGCGGCGTATGATGCCGCTTCGTATCTTGTCCCAATCGATCCCAACCCGGCGCATCGTTGGATTGGGCAAGGCGTCCGCACGGCGTTTGCGCTCTACAACAAAATCACGGCGATTTATCCGTCAGAGAGGTTTCCCTGTACGCCGGGAGGTCTCTGGGATTTTTTCGCGCGTGGCCGTGACGATATCGCCGACGACCTGCTCGTTTGGGCAAGCCAGGGCAGATTGGAAGATGTGTCTGGCTTGTGCCGTCAGGTCGCCAGTCTTACCGAATCCACCGACCAGTGGAATGCCTACTCTTCCGTCATCATTGAGCGGCTGCAGGGATTTCAGCCGGGGTCAGCCTCGCGGCTGGTGACGGATGAAAACACTTTTGACCCGGCTGAGATGAAGAATGAGCGTACGGCGTTGTTTATTATCGGTTCGGCCAGGTCGGATACCAGTCGGACGTTTGTTGGCGCGATGACGGCGGCAATCATCGAGCGTTTCGCCGATGCACATGGCCCGCTGAGGGCACTCGTTGTCGGCGAAGAATGGGGGCAATTATATGTTTCGAACTTCTATGAAATCCTCACGCTCTACCGCGAAGGCGGTATAAACTTTCTCGGTGTGTTTCAGAATGCGACCGCCCAGATAGAAGCAAAGTATGGACGCGAAACCGCGCGCATCTGGAAGAAGGCCGTCGCGCATACGCTTTATCGCGGCCTGCCGGACAACGAGACTTTGAAAGATATCGAGCACCGTTCAGGCAAAACCTCTGGTAATCTCCCCGTTTTTAGCGGGGCTCTGCAGTAGAATTCACGCAGCCATTTTCAGTTTCTGTGCGGGCGTTATGC
>NZ_JALJQZ010000101.1 GCF_022968395.1 Affinirhizobium lemnae | reverse complement strand
CTTGGTTTCGTCTCGGACGTCTGGAGCTGCCTCTTTACAAGAGCAAGCACAGCCGGCCGCCGCCCAAAGGGCGTCGTCACATTTCCCGTCTGCATATTCCTTCACCTTTCTTCAGGCAAAAGAAATCCGCTCACCAAAACGATGCCAAAGACTCTTGACTGGGATTCATGGAAATGCGATTCTCGATCTTGCTAGGAATTGAGAGAGGCTTCCATGACGGAAACGTTTTGGGGGCCTTTTTCTTTTGTCGCGGTCTCTCCTCTTGACCAATTAACGAGTGTCTCGATCACACCTCTTGGTGAGTTGGATCTGAACGATTGTTGTATTCGCTTAGAAGATCAGGCATTCGGTCCGCGAGCCAGCGCGCGAAAGCGCGTTCCTGCTTCGGGATTGAGACCGTAGTTCCAGCCGAATTACTCTTCATGCGGCCAAAAACTCGGTCACCCACGGCGAAGTCAACAATCTCTTCAGCTGGCTCCGTAGTCACTTTGTCGGCCGCCGAACTTGCAGCTCGTATCGCTTGGGTAATACGGCTGGAGCTGTCAGCGCCTCGAAACTCGACCGTGTCGATTATTTTACGAACACGTGCTGCGCCGCTCGGATCTTTCAGCAACTCGGCAAATGCGGTCCATTTCGGTCGACCAACTCCCTTTGCTCTTCCGATCGCAAGAATGATGTCTTCGGGAACCGCCTCCGTCACTCGAAAAAGATGCGATATTGCCGCTTCTGAAGCTCCCAAGATTGGGCACATGGCGCGATGAGAAAGGCCAGCACTTTTCAGCTGTACGGCCCACATTGCCTGCTCAATCCAGGTCAGGTTTTCCCGAACACCATTCTCGAGCGATTGCTCTTCAATCAACTGCCGATCGGAAAGTTCTCGAACATAGGCTCGAATCTTTATGGTCTCCGGGCGATCCGATTCTGCCATTATGGCCTTGATCGCTGCCCAACGACGGTAACCGTAGGCAAGCTGGTAATGATCCGCTTTCGTCGGATGCGGCCGAACAAGAACTGGAATTTTTTGGCCTTCACTTGCGATTGAAATCTTAAGCGCCTCGAGCTCTTTGGCCGCGTCCTCGTCGTTGTCAAAGCGATCTCTATAGGGGGAGCGGTCGATACGGTCAGGATCGAGTGAAATGACACTATCTTCTGTGAGCTGTGTCAGTGCCCGACCCACATTGGAAATGACAGGTGAAGAGTGCCGCCGCGCCAGCGAGGGCTTGTCGGACGCGTCCGACACCACAGGAGATTCCGTCCGGCTTTCGGCGGCCGCCATTCGCTGAAGGATGCTTTTCTTCATGTGCTACGTCCCCAAACTTGGTGAACGAGGTCGAGGATCTCGGAGTTAACTCGGTCAGCGCTCTCAATTGCGCGCTTCAACGCTTCACGACCGACCTCACCCGACTCAAGCTCGTATAGGGTCTTCTTCGCTACCGCTGCACCGGCGATTGCCGTGGATTCGAGCGCCTCCGCAACGAGTACATCATCACCAAACAATCGGCGCATGACTCCGGACATGTACTTCTGCGGCCCGTCATTCGGGTTCACGCGCGTGAGCAGGAAGCGGAAAAAGTCATGCTCAAATTTAGCTCCAAACTGCCCCAGCACCTCCGATAGATCGGAGATCATGATCAGGAACTGATTGCACGATGCAACGTCGAGCATCGCCGGGTGAACGGTAATAACTAAGGACGTGGCTGCATAAAGAGCAGCGAGTGTCGAGTATCCAAGGGACGGTGGGGTGTCGATGATAACGATATCGTATCGATCATCCACGCGGGCCAGGGCACTGCTTAACCGCTCGAAAAACAAACCCAGGTCATCTCTGGTTTTCGAGGTCAGATAGGACGGGGTATCAAACTCAAAGTCCATTAGCTCCAGATTGCCAGGAACTAGATCTACACCTGGGAAATAGGTTGGCCGGATCACTTCAGCGAGCGGCCGCCTCTCATTGTCATATCGAATGGCTGCATAGGCTGTCTGGTTCTCGCCGAGATCGAACTCGGGCTGAATACCAAATAGCGCAGTCATCGATGCTTGCGGATCAAGATCCAGACACAAGACCCGATAACCCTGAAGCCCTAGAAAATGTGCGAGATGGATAGAAGTGGTTGTCTTGGAACTACCACCTTTAAAATTCGCCGTAGCAATTACCTGAAGCTTTTCCCCTTTGCGACGATGCGGAAGCAGCTCGCCAGCTTCGTCAGGACGAAGTTCGGCCAAGAATCGCCTCAGTTCCTTGACCTGCTCTATCGTGTACGTTCGCCTATTGTTTTCTGCGCGCTCGGGCAAAGGCCCCTTCCCTTCCAGCGTCAACTGGCGAAGAGTACTTTCCGGAACCTTGAGTAGCCTCACTAGGTCAAGGGTTGAGAATGTCCGGCCAAATGTTTTTTGCGCAGAGGGTGGATAGACAGCTTCACGCATATCGTTCAGCTCCGCGGAGAGTTTCGAGGTGTAGACCTCGATCTTCGACGCAGTGTCTCTGACGCTCTGAGAAGCTGGCTGCAGCATTCAATCCTCTTGACGGTTCTGACCACTTTACGAGATCATTTCCGTCAGGAATGCCAGACTGACTCCGATTCTTCAAGGCGTTTTTCGTTAACAAGAAGTTAACGCATCAAGGATGCCCGACTTTACAGTTGTAAAGTTTTGGGTCGATGCGCATGAGGCCCGACATTTTTTGCTAGGGCCCCGACCCTGTGGAAGAGCTGAACTGTCGGAGATAGTCAGCAACTGCCTGAGCCTTCGCGGCGGCAGTGATGACTGCACGTGAATCCTGCTTCAGCACCTTGAGCCAGTTTTCAACGTAGGTCGCGGTGTTGTCTCGCGGATCATGCTCAATGCCAAGATCGGCGCAGACGAACGCGGCTGAGATTTCGGCAATAAGCTCCTCCATTGCGTAGGTCTCGCTCCCAAACCGCCCGCTAAGGTCACGATCAAGGCGTGATTTTGCGCCGCTCCAGTGCCCGAGCTCATGAAAAACCGTGCTGTAAAGATGAACCTCGCTGAGGAACCGACCGCGCTCCGGCATCTGGATGTCATCGGGGCCAGGCCGATAGCAGGCTTGCTTTCCGCCATAGGCTATCTTTGCGCCTGTGGCCCGAATGAAGGTTTCGACATGGTCGATGACCGGAACCGGCTCGATCGGCGCCGCCTCGGCCGGGCTCTTGAAGCGGTTAGGCAGGTTGTCGATCTGCTCGAGTAGGGTAGGCTGGCGGCGCCTCAATGAGGACGCGGCTCAGCCCCCCTCCGAACCGGACTTGCA
>NZ_JALJQZ010000100.1 GCF_022968395.1 Affinirhizobium lemnae | reverse complement strand
CAGGCGCAGGCGATCAGGTCATAGGTCGCCGCATCGAACTTGCACCTCGCGCATGGGCGAGCGGACGGTAGCGCAGGGGAACACCCGTCAGACGCTTTGTGGCCGGCACTTTGACCGACGCCCGCAGTAAGATCGCAATAGCCCCGGACGCACAATCGGGAATGCGGTAGCCAACCCGCGCATCAGAGCTTGATCACCGACGTCCTTCAGTTCCGCCTCCACCCATACGCGATCATCATCATGAACAGCCGTTCGTTTGGACGGTCGATTCCTCCCGCCCAAAACATTGACAACGGACATCAGAGCAGTGTTACGCCGCCACCACGTCAAGTATGATGGCCATGTTCGCAAACGGTCTACGGGCGTGTCTCTTTTCGCTGGGATAAACTCCAACGCTGAGGTTCTAGGCCAGAAAAGAGGCGAACCTCTCCGTCGATCCAGTTGCGGACTACCGCCACCTTCGGATGGTCTCGATTGCCAGTCCTGTAGAGCAGATCATAGCCCCATTCGACATCCAGCTTGGCCTGCGGGAACAGCGACACGAGCCTTCCGGCGGTAAGGTCCTCGGCAACAAGAACACTGCGTCCGAGTACGACACCGGCACCCTGGATGGCAGCGTCAATCGACATGCTGCCATGGCTGTAACCAGGGCCTCGCGTGCCTGGAAACGGAAGGCGCATTGCAGCAAACCAGCGCTCCCATGTGGTCAGCATCCCGATCTCATGAATGAGCTGGCACCTTGCGATGTCCTCGATGCGCTGCAATCCACCCATCTTCTCGCGGTAATACGGGGAGCAGACGGGAGAGACGTATTCGTTCATGACACGCTCGGCGGAGGCGTATGGGTATTGCCCGGCACCATAGCGGAGCGCAACATCGACATGCCCGGACGAAAAGTCGATGTCTGCGTCGGTCACTTCGAGATGGACATCGAGATGCGGGTGCCCCGCCATCAAGCGATGAAGACGCGGCGTGAGCCATTTGCTGGCGAATGAGATGCCGCAACTGATGACAAGACGGTTTGTGTCACTTCTGCGCCGTATCTCTTCCGCTTCGCGCCCGAGTTCGGAAAGGAGCCGCGTGACCGTGCCGTAGAAGGACTGTCCGACCTCGGTCAATTCGACCCGACGGGTCAGACGGTGGAAGAGAGGCACGCCCAGATCGTCTTCCAGCGACTTGATCTGACGGCTGATCGCACCATGGGTCAGATGCAGTTCTTCAGCCGCGAGTGTCATGCTGAGGCGCCGAGCGGCCGCCTCGAAGGCGCGAAGTGTCTGCAGCGGAGGAAGATTGTCCGACATGAGTATCCATACGTGATTAGCACTCACGCGTACTGTGAGAACAAATGGTTTGTGCGACACGCGTCAGGAACACTACACGTTGAATGAACGCACACCAATCCTGTTTTGGGTCCAGCTCTTGTCACACGTCCAGAATGAAGCGGTCGTCATCGCAAACACATATCCGCCGAGCTACTCGATCTCGGGCAAGAGCCTGCTGGCCATGCTGCTCCTCGCCCTCATGTGGGGACTCTCCATCCCGATCACCAAACTCGGGCTTGGCACAATCCCGCCAATGACCTTCACTGCACTCCGCTTCATGGTCGCCGTGCCGCTCTTCATGTTCCTCGCACGCAAGGGGCTGAAATTGCCAAGGGAGGGCGTCCCGTCAGTGGTGGGTCTCGGTGTCATGGGCATTACGCTTGGCAACGTCGCGCAGTCTTTTGGTGTTCAGGGAACTTCCGCCTCGGTCGGTACCATTCTCTCTGCGACCATTCCGATCTTTATGGTCATTCTGGCGGCCATACGCTTCAAGCAGCCGGTCACTTGGGTGCACTGGTGCGGTCTGCTGGCAGCCTTCGGAGGCATCGCCCTTGTGGCCGTCGGCAGTGGTCCCGGTGTCGATGACATGTCCCGGACAACAGCGTCGGGCGTAGCATGGATGCTCGTCTCGGCCGTTGGCATTGCGATCTACTACATCAGGAGCGCAGAGCTGACGAACCGTTACGGCCTCATGCCTGTCGCAGCCTGGAACATGCTGGCCGGGCTCGTGACCATGCTTCCACTCGCAGCCTGGGAGATGACAGATCACTCTATCGAACTCACAGCCCCGTCAGTGCTCGCCATCGTCTATCTCGGCGTGATGGTGACGGTCGTCGGATTGATCCTCTGGCTCTATCTTCTCAAGGTCGTCCCCGCCCGCGTCGCGGCCAGCGTCCAGTACCTGCAACCAGTCTTCGGCCTCTCCGCCAGCGCCGTACTCTTCGGCGATCTTCTGGGCGTGATGTTTGCAGCAGGCGTTGCGCTCGTTCTGGTGGGGCTTGTGCTCGCCGCCTCCGGAAAGCGGAGCAAATCGGAACCGGTTGCGGGCTAGCGTGCCATACATCCCCAGCCGCTTGGGACTCCCAGGAGCGGCGCTTGGCCCGCCCCCTGTGGCGGGTCTTTTTTTGTCAGAGCCTCTATACCCGACTTTCCCGGCTTTTGTGCATCCACAGGAGCAGCTCCTTAATCCGGCTCTGCCTGTGGCCGTTGACAATGGCTGTTAGTGCGACGGTAAGGTATGCCATCGGATCGACGGCATTGAGCTTACAGGTCTCAACGAGCGAGGCGATGGTCGCCCAGTTCTCGGCTCCTGCGTCATGCCCCGCAAAGAGTGCGTCTTCCGGTTGAGGGCAATTGGCCTGATGGTCCGCTCGACGCTGTTGTTGTCGATCTCGATGCGACCGTCAGTCAGGAAGAGCTTCAAACCATCCCAGTATTTGGCGATGTAGGCCAAAGCCTCGCCGAGCGGGGACTTTGTTGCGACACGTACACGGTGATGCGCGAGCCATATTTGCATGTCTGCGATCAGCGACGCGGACCGCTCTTGTCGCCCGGCGAGGCGAGCCTCCGGATTGAGGCCTCGAAGCTCGGCCTCGATCCGATACAGCTCGCTGATCCGCTTGACGCCGTCCTCGGCAATCGGCGCGGCTCCGTTGCGGGTGATCTCCACCAGCTTGCGCCGGGCGTGGGCCCAGCAATAGGCAAGCCGAATGTCCGGCCCCACGCGGTCTGGTGCGATCAGTCTGTTGTATCCGGCATATCCATCCACCTGCAGGATGCCGGAGAAGCCCTGCAATATCCGTTCGGCATGAATGCCCCCGCGACCGGGTGCGTAGGTGAAGGCGACACCCGGCGGAGCGCCGCCGCTCCACGGTCGGTCATCCCGCGCCAGCGCCCAGAAATATCCGGTCTTGGTTTTGCGCGAGCCTGGATCGAGAACCGGGGCGCGGGTCTCATCCATGAAGAGCTTAGTCGAGCGCTTCAGGTCGACGATCAACGCATCGAAGACCGGACGCAGTTCGTAGGCTGCCCGACCGACCCAATCGGCCAGCGTTGATCGGTCGAGATCGATGCCTTGGCGGCTCATGATCTGTGCCTGCCGATAAAGCGGCAGATGATCGGCATACTTGGAGACCAGCACATGGGCGACGGTGGCTTCCTTCGGCAGCCCTGCCTGGATAAGCCGTGCCGGAGCTGGTGCTTGGACGACACAGTCAGTGCAAGCTCGGCACGCATATTTAGGGCGACGTGTGACGATGACGCGGAACTGCGCGGGGACCACGTCCAGCTGCTCGGAGACATCCTCGCCAATGCGATGCAGGCAACCACCGCAGGCGCAGATCAGGCTTTCCGGCTCGATCACCTCCTCCACACGGGGAAGGTACTTTGGAAGGGAGCCGCGATTGATTGCGCGTGCCTTGGCAATCCTATTTCCAGCAGGAGTATCCGCCTCATCCTCGGCATGGATCACGGCCATAGCCGTCTCCAGGTCTTCCAGCGCCAGGTCAAATTGGTCGGGATCAGTCTTCTC